>NZ_JAIGNI010000030.1 GCF_026130175.1 Lyngbya sp. CCAP 1446/10
CTCTCCCCCTCTCCCCCTCTCCCCCTCCGCATTCAGTCGCTAAATAACTCAGGCAGCCGATCGCGCAACTCAGCATTTAAACGCGGCAACTCATCCCGCATTTGCAAGTACCAATCTCGCCGCTGGCCGTAATGTCCGCACAACAAGCGGTTATCGCGCACCCATTCATAAGCATTCGCGGCTATTTCTTGGCGCATAGAAGTATCAGAAATCAGCGAATTTAGCTTGATTTCAAACTCTTTTTCATGTTTATAAATCAATCCGGTTTCACCTTCGACTATCGAATGTTCGTACACAGTTGGACTTGCCAAAACCGCAACTCCCCGCGCCGCACATTCAATGAATTTCAAATCTGATTTCATTTCGTTAACCGGGTTGGCAACGAGCGGCAGCAAAGCTATATCGCAACTGTACATTATTTCTTGATACCGTTCATAACTGCAAAATGATTCAAATTCTTTTTGCTGTATTTCCAAGGATTCAAAAAATCGGCGGTCGTGGATAACTTTAACTCGAATCCGGTGTTTGTGTGCAACTAAAACTCTATTCAGTGCTGCCATAATTGGCTGCCAATCATTTTCGCGATTGAGCGCACCAAAAAATATTGTGACGGTATGTTCTGCTGGATAGATTCGCGGCGGAGGTAGATAAGCTAGTTGATTGGGAAATACGGCAACATTATGATTGTAGTGTCGCAAAATTTTGGCTAGCGGTTCTGTTGTAGTTTGAACGCAGTGACAGCCGCGATAGCTGAGGTAATTATTGTCTGCGTATTCGCGACGGCGGATGGGATTGTCGTCAATTTCGGCTACTATTAAATAGTCTTGTTGTAGTAGTTCTTTCAGTTTGGGAATGTAGCCTGGATATTGCATGATTGTCCGCTGCCAGATGAAGACTTTTTCTTCTCCAGGTAACGGAGGAATTAATTCTGCTGCTTTTACTGCGGATACGGTGCGGACACCGGGAATTGTGGCGCTAAATTTGTCCGGTTCCAAAACTCGCACGCGATCGCACCCAGTAGGAGCCATAATAATGGTTTGGATCAGTAGTCTGCGGGGCGGTATGGTCGATTTGGTCGATCGCACGATATAATATTCAGCACCCGTTTCCGTAGCAAAATCGCTGGATTTGAGCTCTAAGGCCTTCACCATTGGATACAGCAATTGCTGGAATTGGGCAAAATTTTCCGTTTTGTGTCCCTGCCCTTGCAATTCGTACACCTGCAATCCGGCTTGAGCAAATAATGATTTAATACTTTCAAGGGTAAACCAGTGCTGCATCTTGCTGTCGGGATTTTCCCAATGTCCCCGCAACAGATTAACAATACGCCGCCAGTATTGAACGTTGGGAATTGTCGCGAAAACTTGCCCCTCCGGCTTCAGCAAAGCACTGTACTGCTGTAGTATCTCCCAGGGGTTTTTAAGATAGGGTAGCAAGTCGCCAAAAATCAAGCAATCGACGCTGCCGGGGGCGATGTCGAGACTTGCGATCGCAATTTCTTCAATATCGGCTACCGTCACCCAGTTTAGCCGATCGACTGCAATTTTAGCTTTTTCTCGATCGCATTCAATGCCAATATACTGACAATGGGGATTAATCAGCTTGTACTGTTCGCCCCTAGAACCCGTACCGCAGCCAATTTCGACAATGACTTTAGCATCCGGCGGTAGCAGCTTGAAGAGGTCGTGGTTGACGCGATCGATCACTTTCCCTAAAATTCCTGATTAGTTATCGTAAAATCAAACTGAACAAGCCATGCCGACCGACAACCAGCCGAAGGTTAGCATTTCGATGCCAGTATACAATGGCGATCGGCACATTTGTCAAGGACTAAATTTTCAGTGACCAACTCTTTCTCTTCCCTCTCTTCTCTAACTCTGGCTTCTCTGCGTCATCTACCGTTCATTTAAACCTTATTCACCAATCCTGCAAAGATTCTTCCTATATATTAGCAAATATTGAACAAAATGATAACTTCGTCTCAACCCTCTAAGCTGTTGCGGCATTTCAATCCTATGTCAAGAAATAATTAAACTCTTGTGGTGTGGGCTTCTAGCCCGCCCAGAATATGCAATTTTAATACGCAACAGCTTAACGCAATTGAGACGATCAATTAATTCAGCTTATTACTCAAAAACAAACACAACACTGCCCTAAATACATAAAAAACTATGAACTATAATCTAGGACTTAACATCGCCGGCTACATCAACGGCGAATTTGGCGTAGGAGAAGGAGTAAGAGCAAACATCAGAGCCGCAGAAGCCGCCGATATTCCCTTCGTCATCAACAATTTTACCCGCAGTCCCCACCGTAAAAAAGACACCACATATCAAAACTTTAGCCCAGACAATCCCCATCCAGTAAATTTAATTCAAGTCAACGCCGATGAAGTTGAAACATTTATCAAAGATAGAGGTTCCAGCTATTTTGAGCATAAATATAATATCGGCTTTTGGGCCTGGGAAATTTCCGCATTCCCCCCAAAATGGCAGCCAGCATTTAACCACTTTCACGAAATCTGGACTTACAGCAATTTTTGTGCCGAAGCAATTGCCCAAGTCTCGCCAATTCCCGTCATCAAAATCATGCCCAGTATTTCTTTACCTGCACCTTCCCTGAGCAGAGAAGCACTGAATTTACCTCAAAATAAATTTATTTTCCTGTTTGTATTCGACTTTTGCAGCCGCATTGAGCGCAAAAATCCTTTGGCGACAATCCAAGCATTTAAAGCAGCTTTTGGCGAAAATGACCGCGTATTATTGGTTCTCAAATCTTCCAACTCAGACAAAAATCTCCAAGATTTAGCATTATTAAATTCTGCCATAGCTAAGTCTTCAAATATCAAACATTTAGACGGGTATTTGTCTAAGAATAAAATTAACGGTTTGCTTGACAATTGCGATTGTTACGTATCTCTGCACCGCTGCGAAGGATTCGGCTTGACAATGGCTGAGGCGATGTTTTACGGCAAACCTGTAATTGCCACGGGTTATTCATCAAATACAGAATTTATGAATGTCGGTAATAGCTTTTTAGTTAAGTATAAATTAATTCCAATTGAGCAAGATTGCGGGCCTTATAAAAAAGGTAATGTTTGGGCTAACCCGGATGTCGAACACGCTGCTGAGTTAATGCGATATGTCTTCAATAATTACCAAGAAGCTCAACAAATTGGAGTGGTAGCTACTGCGGAAATTCAAACTTTACTCAATCCGAAATTTACAGGTAGTAAAATTAGAAAACGTCTCGAATATATTGCCGAGATTACCGATAATTTTCAAAACTTGCCTCTGTCAGGAACAGCCAAAGCAAAGTCTGCAAAAATTCAGGGTGACTTGTATAAACATTCCTTGTCATTGCGAGGAACGAAACAATCTCCTCCCCAAGCCGACTTGCAATCATCGCAGCCCAATATTAAATCAAAAGTTGAATTGCGAAGCTGGCAGCCTTTGGTGAGCATTTGCATTCCGACATACAACGGAGAAGCATTTATTGAAGAAACAATCAAAAGCGCGATCGCCCAAACGTACTCTAACATAGAACTGATTATATCCGACGACGGCTCCACAGACCGCACAATTGCGATCGCCCAAACCTTCCAATCCCAAACATCCGCCGACTTCAGCATCATCCTGCACCGCAACTACGGCTTATCACAAAACTGGAACTTCTGCATCAAGCAAGCCAAAGGTGAATACATCAAATTTCTGTTTCAAGACGACTTACTCGCACCAGAATGTATCGAAAAAATGGTCGCCGTCGCCCAACAAAACCCAGAAATTGGCATGGTTTTCTCCCCGCGCGCTATCACAATCGATGAAGATGAATCTCACCCAATTTTGCGAAGAGCTTCCAAATCAATCAAAGACTTGCATAAAAGTTGGTCAAATCTAAAATCAATTCAGCCTGGAAAAGAATTACTAGCAGATACTAACTGCTTGAACAACCCCATTAACAAAATTGGCGAACCGAGTACCGTCTTAATTGCCGCCAGAGTCTTTGCAGAAATAGGATTGTTTGATTCAGGATTATCTCAATATGTAGACTTAGATATGTGGTGGCGGATTATGGGGAATTATCACATCGGGTTTGTAGACGAAAAACTGTCGTCACTGCGGATTCATCCCGAACAACAAACTTGGAAAAACTTCGCTGCTGGGGAAAATCATAAAGATGTCGTCAGATTTTACAAGAAATTACTAAATAGTCCTGATTACAGTTTCCTGAATCAACAAATTAAACAGACAATCCGCCAAAAGTTAGCATCGAGAACCCAGCCTAATATATCTGACTTGTCAGCACTGGTTGAAAAGTACAAAAAATTGCCATCAAACCATTCTCTTCTGGCGCAAATGCGCCAACACCGCCAACAACTAGCTGAATATTGGCTGAATTATCCCATAGAAAAATTAGAAAATGCTTACTCGCAAGCAGCCGGGAAAGCTCATAAATTGCTACTAAATAGCCACCTCAAACATGAAATTTTAACCGAGTCGGAACAAAGTTTTGTCCAGCAGTTATGCTCGAAACTTGCTGAAGCAGGGGAAGTTGCCGATCAGATTCAATATTCTCTGGCAGCGATGCTGTACTGCGAGGCTTATCAGTTGCCGTTAGAGTATAAAAATTCAGCGATTCCCCAGTGGTTTTTTGATGATTTCCTGAAATTTCTATTTCAGTCTCCGACTTGTTTTCAACAAACGGGAGAGGTTGAAAAGTATTCTGAATATTTCGAGGATTTAATCGAGTATGTTGCTGCGAATATCGCCCGTTTTCCCGATGCAGAAGTTTGGTGTTATGTAGCGGCATTTATTGCCAAGAGTGTTAGCTTCAAATTTTTGTATTTGAACGATGCAAATTTGCTCAATGTATTGAACCAGCGAGCTGATATTCTGGAATTTCATTTAAAAAATATCGGATCTAAAATAGACTGGGATTTTGCTGATAGAAAACCTGAGCCAACTAAGATTAGAGTCGGCTTTTTGCTCGATAAAATTAGTGCTGAATTAGAGACTTTTGCTGCAATTCCAGCTTTTGAATATTTAGAAAGAGACAAATTTGAAGTTATCGTGTATTATTTCCAGGTAGAAGATGAGCGACTGGCGAAATATTGCGAAAGTTGCGCTGACCAACTGGTGCAATTGCCGGCAGATTTGCAAGAGCAAGTGCAAGAAGTTCGATCGCACGATTTAGATATTCTGCTAATTTGCACTAATATCGCCGACACATCTCAACCAACCGCGCTGCTGTGCTTGCACCGACTGGCGCGCGCGCAAATGGCTACCGCTGCATCAAATCCCGCCACCACCGCAGCCCGCAATATCGATTATTTGATTGTCGGAGATTTGACATTGCCCGCAGGCGCAGCAGCAGAGTATCGCGAACAATTAATTACTTTAGAAGGTTCGGGAGTTTGTTTCAGCTATCCTACTGTAGAGTTAGCACCTGCCACAGTTGAACCGACTCGCAGCAGTTGGGGAGCCACCGATGAATCTGTAGTGTTCATCTCCTGTGCTCGGGCTTGGACAATTATCCCAGAATTGCGAGAAACTTGGGCAAAAATTATTGCCGCCGTACCGAATTCTATTTTAGTTTTGTATCCCTTTCGCTCCCGCGCCGAAAACTATCCGACGGTGCCTTTTTATCACCAAATTCGATCGACTTTCGGGGAATTTGGGATTGACAAAAAGCAGTTAGTTGTGATACGGGCGCTACCAAATCGCGCAGATTGCATAAAATGTCTGGAATTGGCTGATATATACTTAGACTCCTATCCATACAGCGATGTCGGCTCCTTAGTAGAACCGCTGTTAGTGGGGTTGCCTGTAGTGGCAAGAAAAGGGCAAGAAACTCGCGATTCGCGCGTCGCAGCAGTCCTCGAAGAATTACAACTTCCGGAACTGGTAGCAAACAGCGAGAACTCTTATATAGAACTGAGTACAGCACTGGGAACCAATCCAGAACTGCGCCGGCGCTATCGGGATCGAGTCCAGCAAACAATGCTGGCAAATCCCAAAATTCTCGACAGCCGCGCTTACTCCCATCAGATAGGCCAACTATTTGAAAGGAACCCCGTCAGGATGCAAAGCGTCAAGAAATAGACAGCAATAGCGCTAGCTTTCTTGAGGCTCTGCTATCATCGGGGAATCGACGGGTTAGTGGTTGTCGCTCTTTTCCTGCCACACCTAAATTAAAAGGGGAAGCGCAAGTCAGTTGGAGATTAAAAAATGACAGGACTTTTTCAAATAGGCGATAAATTACTGCAAGCTCAGGATATGCCATCGCTCCTGAAGCGTTACCAGTTGATGCCCCAATTCTTACGGGGTGTAATCATCGACCAAGCGATCGCATCCTTTAGTTGCAGCGACGAAGAAGGCCACTCCGCCGTCGAGAACTTTCTGGCACAGCACCAACTGACAGCCCCTGAAGCCAAAGAAGCTTGGCTGCGCAGTCAAAATATGACGGAAGAAGAACTTCAAGAGATGGCCGTCAGGCCCTTGCTGATCGAAAAATTCAAGCAAGAGACTTGGAGACCTAAAGTAGATAATTATTTTTTAACCCGCAAAGCCAGCCTAGACCACGTAGTCTATTCCCTGGTGCGCACCAAAAACCCAGCACTGGCAAACGAACTTTACTTTCGCATCCTGGAAGGGGAACAAAGCTTTGCCGAAGTGGCACGCGACTTCTCGGAAGGCCCCGAATCCAAGTCTGGCGGCTTGTTGGGCCCAGTACCCCTGAGTCAGCCTCACCCAGCAATCAGTAAACTTTTATCAGTCAGCCAGCCAAATCAACTCTGGACGCCGCGTCCTCTGGCAGAATGGATGGTAATTATTCGACTAGAAAAGTTCATGCCAGCCCAGCTCGATGAATCGATGCGGCTGCACTTGATTAACGAACTCTTTGAAAGCTGGCTCGCCGAACAAATATCGCAAATAGGCCCGCTACAGCCCCTCTCTTCTGTGTCTTCAATATCATGACTTCTTCCGCTGTTTCCCTCTCCCAAATTCAGGATTTCTTAGCTCAAACACCTCCCTTTGACCGTCTCTCAGAGACGGCTCTCACGGCCTTGGTGGCTAAATGCCAGCTCCTTGGCTACCGGACGGGGCAACCCCTGTTTGAACGCGAAAAAATGCCGACTCAGGTGGCAATTATCTATCAAGGACAGGCCCGGCTGTTGGGCTTTGACCAGCGCTCGCAGCGCCACGTGAGTTTACGATTGGTGCAGTCAAAGGAAATTGTGGGCTGGGCTGGCTTGCTCAGGGGTGTTCCCTGCGAAACTGCGATCGCCTCTACGGATGTCGTCGCGATCGTCATACCTGCCGAAGATTTCTTGAGTGTACTGGAAAAACAGCCGACATTTGGAGAAGCTTTTCGCGATCACTGTTCCTTGAGCGAAGTATTTGAACTGTTGAGTCTGGAATTGCAGCGCCAAGCCGATGGTACTTCTAATCTCAAGGAACTGACTATGCACGCTTGGCAAGACGCGACAGTTGTCAACGTGCCAAGCGGTAACAAAAAAACTCAGGATCTCGCACAAGAGCTAGATGCCGATCGAATTTGGCTCGTCAGCAGCGGCGTTTTGGGCGAGTTTCCCACCGGCAGCCGCTTCTCTATGGAAAATGCAGCCAAATCGTTAAAAGTAGAAGGCCGCGCGGGCGCTCGCTTAATTGGCTTCCGCGAACCCCCAGAATCTCAACCAGACCCATCAAGCGTATTAGATGCCGAGACAGAGATAGCAGGCTTTGGCGAGAAGCCACCTGGTGGAAAATTGCTCGACATTACGATCGCCCCAGAGCGTCCCCCAGAACCCGGAGACAACCAACCAAAGGATGCGGCGAGATACCCAATTTTCCGGGGCAAAGGGCAGATTGACGCGCCCCTAGCTTGCTTCCAGATGTTGAGCAAGTATTTCGGCCTAAAATTTCGGCGAGATATTATCCGCAAAGTTCTCGAAAATCAGTTAAAAACTGCGGGTTCTATCAGTATCCAAGCCTGCGGTGCGATCGCCCAAAGCATCGGCCTAACGCCCCAATTGGCGCAAGTTCCCGCAGAAGCCATCAACCGCATCAAAGCCCCGGTAATGATTAAATGGGAAAATAGCTTTGCCATTATTTACAGCATTACCGAGCAAGAATTGGTGATAGCGACAGCCGAAAAAGGGCTGATGCGGAAGCGAGTACCTCAGTTTAAAGAAATCTGGGGAGAATCAGGAGAAGTCCTGCTACTGCAAGCTCCGCAAGTCGAACAAAAAGAGCAGTTCAGCTTCTGGTGGTTTGTGCCGGCGCTGATGGAACACAAGACAGTGTTTTTTGAGGTATTGCTCGCCTCATTTTTCGTGCAGCTATTCGGTCTGGCAAACCCATTAATCAGCCAAGTAATTATTGATAAAGTATTAGGTCAGCGCAGCATTGACACCCTGGATATTTTGGGGGCGTTTTTGTTAGGTGTTGCCCTGTTTGAAGGACTGCTAAACGGTTTGCGTACCTTCTTGTTTATAGACACCTCAAACCGCATCGACGTTAAATTGAGTGCAGAGGTAATCGACCACTTGCTCCGGCTGCCCCAGAATTACTTTGATAATCGGCGCGTCGGAGACATGGTTTATAAATTCAGCATGATGGGCCAGATTCGGGAATTCATGACGAGTACAGCTTTGACAGTTGTTCTCGATGCAGTATTCTCTGTGGTTTACGTCGCCGTCATGCTCTCCTACAGCGTGAAGCTAACCTTTGTATCTTTGGCAGTGGTACCGATACTGGCGCTGATGATTATTCTGATCAATCCGCTGGTGCTGCGCCTGATCAAACAGAGAAATATGCGTTTTGCTGACTCTCAATCTTATCTAGTGGAAGTAGTCAGCGGGATTCAAACTGTTAAGGCTCAAAATATTGAATTGAAATCCCGTTGGGAGTGGTCGAGCCGCTACGCTAAATACATTACAGCTAGTTTTAAAACAATTATCACAGGGACTACGGCAGGTACCATTAGCAGCTTTTTAAACCAGGTGGGTAACTTGGCTCAGTTGTGGGTGGGAGCTTATTTGGTACTGAGCAATGACATTACTTTGGGTCAGTTGATTGCTTTCCGAATTATTTCCGGGAACGTGACTGGTTCGCTGCTGCGTTTTGTGAGCGTGTGGCAGAGTTTCCAAGAGGTCTCGATGTCGATCGATATGCTCAAGGATATCGTCGATACGCCGACGGAAACCAGCGATGAAGACCGCAACAATATTCCGTTGCCCGCAATTCAAGGGCAGGTGACATATGAGGAGGTTTCCTTCCGATTCCTGGAGAGCGGAGCTCTACAATTGGCGAATGTGAATTTGGATTTTCCCGCTGGCAGTTTTGTGGGAATTGTGGGGGGAAGCGGTTCCGGTAAAAGTACGGCGATGAAGCTGTTGCAGCGTCTTTATGCCCCGCTTTCGGGACGAATTTTTATTGACGGTTACGACATTGCTAAGGTGGAGTTATATTCGCTCCGCAGCCAACTTGGGGTAGTGCTGCAAGATACTTTACTGTTTAACTGCTCGGTACAAGAAAACATTGCTCTAAGTAATCCTGATGCGAGTACGGATGAGATTGTGCGAGCTGCGAAACTAGCAGTGGCTCACGATTTTATTATGGGTTTGCCCGCTGGCTACAATACGATCGTGGGAGAACGGGGTGCGTCGCTTTCTGGGGGTCAAAGGCAGCGTTTGGCGATCGCCCGGACGATTTTGCAAAACCCGAAACTGCTAATCTTGGACGAAGCTACAAGCGCCCTGGACTACCATTCCGAACGCCAGGTTTGCAATAACTTAGCAGAATCTTTCGCCGGTCGCACGGTGTTTTTCATTACTCACCGCCTGACTACAATTCAAAACGCCGACATAATTATTATGATGGATCAAGGCTCTGTAGTCGAGCAGGGAAGTCATAAAGAATTAATGGCTCTTAAAGGACGTTATTATTGCCTCTTCCAACAACAAGAGTCATCGAATACTTGATATCTCAAAACACACAACTGATCGCTAACAATTAGTAATTGAGAAGTAACATATGGCTATGAAATCGATCACACTTTCTGAGCAACCAATTATTCTCGAAAAACCAGCGATTTGGTCGCACTTGTTTTTGTGGATGATTATGCTGATGACCACTTCTGCGGTGGTTTGGGCTTATTTTGCTAGCGTAGAGCAAGCTGTCCCCGCTGTCGGCCAATTGGAACTCAAAGATGGTGCTAGAGACATCCAAGCACCTGCTACGGGCGCTGTGGTGAGACTTCACGTTGAAAATGGCGATCGGGTAGAAAAAAACCAGCCTCTGCTTACTTTCAACCCCCTCGCACCCGGTGCCGATTTAACGTCGATCCAGAAAACTAAAGAAGCGCTGGAAAAGGAAAATAAATTTTACGAAGATGTTGTAAGCGGCAAAGTTCAAGGCCCTATTCCTTCTAACCTAGAATCTACCATCAAGGACAGACAGAGCCTGGTTGCACAAAATCAAGTGCTGCAAGCTCTGATTGACGAGCTTTACCTCAACAGGGGATCGAGCGGAAATTTTGATGCCGCTCAGCAAGGACTGTATGTTAATTATCGATCGGAATTTCTGTCTCGCGTAGCCGCAGCCCAAGGTCAAGTTCAGGAGTTGGACAAACAACTCAAGCAAGCTGAGAATGCTGAAAAAGCCGCCGGCGATCAAATGACGGTAGCACAGCAACAATTTGGTTTTGCTCAGAACCAATTAAATTATTCTCAGCAGCAGTTAGCTTCTTCACAAGAGCAAGTCAAATCAGCCCTGGCTCAGAGAGATTTGGCTGACGAACAATTAGTGAAATCCCAACAAGTATTGAAGTCGAATCAAGGCATTTTGGGCAGACTCGGCCCGCTGGTGGAGCAAGGAGCCATCGCTGAACTGCAAAAAGAAAAACAGGAACAAGATGTTTTCAGAGGCCAAAGCGACGTTCTGAAACAGCAAGATCAAATCAAGCAGCGCGAAGGAGAAATCAACGCCCGCAAAGGCGAAATCAACACCCGCCGAGGTGAGATCAATACGCGCCGAGGCGAAATTAATGCGCGTCAAGGTGACATCCAAAAAATAACCGCTGAAGTACAGCGCCAGCAAGGAGAGCAAGCGCGCATTCAGGAGTCGATCGCCCGCGCCCAAGAACAGTTAAAAAACACCAAGGATGCCTGGGCCAGAGAACTGTACACCAAAATTGCTGACAACGAAAAACAAATTGCCAGCAGCGATTCTCAACTCAGCCGCTTCAAAGTGGAAAACCTGAAAAAGTTGTCCGAGGTAAATGCTCAGTTAGAAAAGGCCCAACAAAACCGCGATACTCAAATTCTGAAGTCTCCTGTATCTGGGGTAATCTTTGATTTGAAACCTTCTAAGAAGGAGAATGCGAAGTTGGATATAGCGAAAGATCCGATTTGCCAATCCATCATTAACTCAGTCGTGAAGCCTGGGGAGCCACGCCCAACACGCTGTGAAGAAGCTTATTATGAAGCGCAGCAAACTGAGAAGCTGCTCAAGGTTTTGGACGACGAAAACGGTCTGGAAGCAGTTGTTTACCTGGAAAACAGCAATGTGGCTCTGGTATTGGATGCTTTGAGACAAAAGCGCGAGAAATTGGAGCCGTATCACGGAAAACAATTAGACGGAGAAAAGATTGACTGCGAAAAAGGTAAAAGCTGCGTTTGTCCTGAGAAGGAAGTTAATAGAGAGAAATTGGGTTTGACAAAATACCAATGCGTGCCTGTTGATGTAAATGTTGAAGCTTTCCCGGCGATGGAGTTTGGTACTGCTGAGGGTGAAGTGAAAGAGATTAGCAAGGATGCTGAGCCTCCTACGGAACTGCGGAAATACTACGCTTTCAAAACCAAAATTAAGCTCAAGACTCAAAAGTTTGTGTTGAACAAGGACAAGCCAAATCAACAAGAAGTTAACTTGCAGTCGGGAATGGCCGTAAGCTCTAATATCAATATCGGCAAGCGGACTGTTTTGCAGATGTTTATCAACCGATTTACTGGCAAACTGGATACGTTCAAGACTGTTAAGTAATGATTTAGGGGTAGCTAGAAACCGGGTTTTTCACCCAGATATGCGCCCCCAACCGTCAATTTCAGTAAGAACCCGGTTTCTTGAGTCTCAGAGTAGGGAGCAGCAGAAACCGGGTTTTTCACCCAGATACGCGCCCCCAACCGTCAATTTCAGTAAGAACCCGGTTTCTTGAGTTTTAGAGTACCGAGTATTTAAGCCGGTTTGAGATAAAATGGTGATGGCAATTGGTGCGATCGCACTTCCATGAAAAAATATATTTTATTCACCTTCTATCTAATTCCTCTTCTCCTGTTAATCGGATTTGTAGCCAATTTTAGCGTTAACGTTCCCATTGACGACGAGTGGAGATTAGCCAGCCTATTTGAAAAAATAGCACAGGGAAATGTAAATTTCCAAGATTTTTGGGCTTTGCACAGCAATCACCGTATAGTGTTTCCGAAAATCATTATTGCAGTGCTGGTTTTTGCCTCCCAATGGAATATTAATTATCAGTTGTGTCTCAGCATAGGTTTGGCGCTGATAACTTTTATCGCTATGTACAAGTTATCCTCGATGCAGGTTAAGAATGTTGGGGATGATTTGTGGCATTTAGCTAATATTTTAACTTGTATTTTGGTATTTTCCCTAGTTCAGCATGAAAACTGGCTTTGGGGATTTCAATTAGCGTGGTTTTTTGTAAATTTGTGTTTTGTTGCGGCGGTTTATGCGCTGGTTTTAACTCACAAATTATTGCCTACTATTAGAATTTCTATTGCTGCTATATTCTGCTTTATTGCTAGTTTTTCCCTGGCTCAAGGCTTGCTGTCTTGGTTGGCGATGATTCCGGCGGTGGTGGCTGTGGAGGGAAATCGAGTACATAAAAAAAGAAGATTGATCGCATGGATGTTACTGTTTGTGGCAACTTGTGCTATTTACTCAATTGATTATCATCCGAGCCGGAAAACAAGTATTATTTCATTGTTGAGTAAGCCGCTGGTGGTGATTGATTACTTTTTAAGTTTGTTGGGTTCGCCAATTGTTAGATTACCTGTATTTGCTGCATTTGTGGGATTGGTAATATTTGCAAGTTTTGTATTTTTTGTATGGCATTTTGGGCAGAAGATTCTATCAATTGATTTGGGATGGGGTGGGGACGGGCAAGATGCCCATTCCACAAGTCCTTTGGGATGGGGTGGGGACGGGCAAGATGCCCATCCCACAAGTCCTTTGGGATGGGGATATCAGGCTTTACCTTGGCTATCAATAGGTTTGTTTTCGGTTTTGTCGGCTCTGTTTATTACGGCTGGTAGGGCGGAATTTGGTGCGATTCAGGCGATCGAATCTTCGAGATATACGACTAATTCGATTTTACTGTTAATTGCTTTGGTTCAGCTAGGACAGTTGTTTGTCCGAGAAACAACTGTCGCATTAAAACGCAACTATAATTTTTTTTATAGGGGATTTGCAGGGCTATTAATTGGTATAATTATTGTTAACTCCCAGCAGGCGATCGCCCAAACTCGCTCGGCACTTCTTTATAAGCAAGGTGCTCAAGATTGTTTGCAATTGATTAACTATCTGGAACCGTCGGAGTTTTTCAAGAATTCGCCGGAAAGCTGTTTGAGAGTGCTGAGCAAAAAAACTTGGCTGGTGAGAGATGGCGCTGCAATTATCGATCGCATAGGTTGGAGAAAATTCGCAAAAAATGTAGAGTTTATTTCTAATTCCGAGAAAGTTTACGGCTATTTAGACAAACCTAAAACTAGCCAAAAATCTTTCAAGGCTGCTGGTTGGGCTGTTTTCCCGCAGAATAAAAAACAGCCGAATATCGTACTGCTATCTGTCGGTGACAAACAATCTTTTTTTGCTAACGCTTATGTGAATTTGGACAGCCCGGATATTGCTAAGATTTTGAAATCGCAGTTGTACAATAATGCGAGGTGGGCGGTTGATGTGTCGGGTGCTGATTGGGCGATCGCCCAAACCGATATCAAAGCTTGGGTGTATAATCCTGTTGACAACCAGTTTGTCCAGTTGCGCGGAGGATGAAAAGTGAAAATTTCGGTGATTATACCAGCCCACAATGAGGAGGGCTGTTTGTATGCTACTGTGCGGGCGATCGCCCAGACGCTCGATTTAGAAGAGATTCCGCACGAAATTTTGATTGTAAATGACAATAGCACTGATAAAACAGTTGACATTTGCCAGGAATTGTCAGAGACTTTCCCCACAGTTAGATACATCAACAATCAACCTCCCAACGGTTTCGGATTTGCCGTGCGCCGAGGATTGGCAGAATTTGAAGGCGATGCTGTAGCAATTGTGATGGCGGATGCTTCCGATGATCCCGTAGATTTGGTAGCAGGATACCGAAAATTGCAAGAAGGATATGACTGCGTTTTCGGATCCCGATTTATCAAAGGCGGCTTTGTCGTTGATTATCCAATTCACAAGTTAGCAATTAACCGCTTAGCAAACTGGTTTGTCAAAAGTATTTTCGGCTTGCGCTACAACGACGTTACCAATGCTTTTAAACTCTACCGCCGAGAAGTGATTGAAGGCGTGCAGCCGATTTTGAGCCATCATTTTAATTTGACTGTGGAACTGCCTTTAAAAGCAATTATCCGGGGTTTTTCCTATGCGGTGATTCCTCTGAGGTGGTACAATCGGACTGCTGGTATTTCTAAGCTGAAAATCAAAGAGATGGGCAGCCGATATTTATTTATTGTCTTGTATGTCTGGCTGGAAAAACATCTCTCTCGCGGCGATTATCACCGAACTAGAAAGATGAATGAGTTAAAATTAGATTTGTTGCAAAAGTCAAGGACTGAAGTGCTGACTGCGAAGGAATGATGACTAATGATTTTGGCAGCGCCGCCATTGATACTTTGATGGCGATACTACTGCGTACCAAAATCGGGACTGCAACTTAGGTAATGGGCGCAACCTGCGGAATGGTTACGAAAAAATGGTCAAATGGCTCAAAAGTGCGATCGCGCGGTAAAATTTAAATTAGGAGGCTATGGGGAAATTTGGTTGAAAAAAAAAATACTAAATTGGGAGGATTAAGTCATGGTTTTTACAGCCCAAGAAATGGCAAGATTGATGCCAGATGCCAGTCAACTTGAAAGTGATGAGCCAGAAATGGAAAGTTCCCTACATTATATTCAATTAGCATTATTAGTTGCCTGTTTGGAATGGCAATGGCGCGGACGCAATGACTTTTTTGTTGGAGCAAATCTGACGGTTTACTACAGCCAGCAACAATTGAAAAATCGGGATTTTCGCGGCCCTGATTTTTTTCTGATCGCCGACACCGAAAAACGTCCGCGTCGTTCCTGGGTAGTTTGGGAAGAAGAGGGGAGATATCCCGATCTAATTATCGAATTGCTATCTAGTTCTACCGCCAGAGTCGATCGCAACGAAAAAAAGATATTATATCAAAATCGGTTTAGAACGCCCGAATACTTTTGGTTCGATCCTGAAGATTTGGAATTTGCTGGTTTTCGTCTAATTGGTCAAGAATATCAAGCTATTCTTGCCAATGAATTTGGTAGATTGTGGAGTGAGGTACTAGAATTATATCTGGGAATTTACGATGGGAAATTGCGTTATTTTACCCCAGATGGTCAGTTAGTTGCTACGCCAGAGGAAGCTGCACTGCAAGCACAGCAACAAGCTGCACAGGCCCAAGAACAAGCTGCACAAGCCCACGAGCGGGCCGATAGATTAGCGAATCAGTTGCGGGCTTTGGGAATTGAACCAGAATAGTTGTCAAAATTCATTGACAAGATGATTCAGTTTTAATGCGAGGCATACCTCAACACAATGTTTCAATAATTTAACAGCAGTAATTAATCCTCTAAGAAAGTTGAGTTAATGCCTGAAAGAATTTTAATTGTTGGTGGTGCGGGTTTTATCGGCAGTTGTTTGGCAATTGGGCTAAAGAAACTGCACCCGGAATGGCAAATAATTTGTTTGGATAACCTGCGCCGCCGGGGTTCAGAATTGAATATTCCGAGGCTGAAAAGTTGCGGGATTCAGTTTGTTTACGGGGATATTCGCACGGCGGCAGACTTAGATCCAGTTGCACTCAATCCTGATTGCATTATCGATTGCGCTGCGGAACCTTCGGTATTGGCTGGTTTTAGTTCGCCTCAGTACGTTTTGCAGACGAATTTACTGGGTACTGTGAATGTTTTGGAGTTGGCGAGACAGACTGGTGCGAGTTTGCTGTTTTTGTCTACGAGTCGAGTTTATCCGATCGCCAGCGTGAAATCTGTTAAGCTGTTGGAGTTGGATGATAGATTTGCGATCGCCCCTGAGCAAACATTACCCGGTATATCCGAGTTGGGCATATCAGAAGACTTCCCATTAAAAGGACATCGTTCGCTTTACGGAGCAACTAAATTAGCTTCCGAATTACTGATTGAGGAATACAGAGAAGCATACAACGTCCCTGCAATTATTAACCGATGTGGCTTAATTACCGGTGCTTGGCAAATGGGTAAAGTAGATCAGGGAGTTTACGGTTTGTGGGTGGCGGCGCACTATTTTGAAAAGTCGCTGAGTTATATCGGTTTTGGCGGCAGCGGGAAGCAAGTTAGGGATTTGCTGCACGTTGAAGATTTGCTGAGGTTAGTTAATTATCAGTTAGAACATTTTGCTGAATTTGACGGCGAAGTTTTCAACGTCGGTGGCGGTTTTAAAAACAGTCTTTCTTTGGTTGAAGCAACTGATTTGTGCCGCAAGATTGCGGGTAAATCGATTGCAATTAATCCGGTTTTGGAGGAACGGGCGGGGGATATTCCGATTTTTATTACCGATTCTTCTAGGGTGATGGAGAAAACTGGATGGCAGCCTAGGATTGGGCCGGAGGCGGCTTTGCAGGATATTTATGATTGGATTGCGGCTAATGAGGTGATTTTAAGTTCGATTTTGTAGGGATTTTTTGCACCGCAGATATTTGGTGAAATTTGGTAATAAAACCATTTATTCTGCGGTAGGGAAACGGTACGTGTCCTGCTTCATCCCTTCGGGTGTAACGCCATTATCGGCAGTGTTAATTATTGCCGTTGAGGTCGAGGTTTTGGATGATGGGAATTTCTGAAGGTGAAGAGGCTATTATTCGCAGGTTAATATCAACTATTATTTGATTTTTGCCGATAATTATCACGAAAAATATACGTTTTGGCGTTGAGTTTTTGCTCCTATTCCCGGTTTCTGACTATTGTGCAACATATCAGATATAAACGAAATTTTCTATCGCTTTGTCGATCGCAATTTTTGCGTCAAATTCCAGCAGCCATTACGATGCTGAAAAACATAAGCCCCCGGTTGTCCATAGGTTTTGACTAAATCTTCTGACTCCGTACCAGTGATATTTCCAGTGTACTTGTATTGAGCCTTGATATAATCCACTCGAAACCTGTCTTTAGAGACGCGCCTCAAATCAATTTTTAGCCTGGTATAAGGACTATTATCGACACTAGAAGGGACAAGGATAACCCAACGATAATCCCGCAAGCTAATACTAAATTCATCGTCTTGGCGGCGCATCACTTCCAGCAGTTGGCTGGGATTTTCATAATTTCGCACTTCAATGCGATTTGCTGTGTAAGTCGATCGCATATCCGTCCCTTGACGGTCTTTTCCCCTCACAAAATTCTCAAAAAACTGTTTGTATTCATCAGGCGCACAGTATGCAGGTACGGCTGCTTGACGCGGTATATTGCCTTTGGTTTCGGATTGGGCGATGTTTTGTTTTTGTGTTGGGATACTTTGGGCTACGGAGGGGGAAATTGCACTATGAATTGGGATTAGTGCTGTGAATATTAACGGTATCAGCTTGCGATAATTCATTGATTTTTGAATTGATGATGGACTTACAGATCAAGGTCAAAGAAACCGGGTTTTTAACAGATATTAAAGAAAATTGGATTGGGTAGTGAGTCGAGAATTGCGTTACCGAAGCCCTCGCAGAGGATCGCACGTTCTTCAGTCCGCGAAGGCGGACTTCGTTGGTGTAGGGGCGGTTTCAACCGCCGACTCTTATAACTTATAACTTCGACGCCTTAACAAACATTTGCCCGCCCAAAAACCGCCACAAAAAAGGCAATTTTAAGTAAATCTTTAACAGCAACGGCGAAGCCGGCCGCCCTTTCGTTGAAAACGGTAAAAATCTCGGTATCATTTCCTCAACTTTAAACCCCACAGTTTGTAAAAGCTCTTGCAGCGATAAGTGCGTAATCGGTAATTGATGGTCGATAAAATCGTAGTATTCCTTGTAAGAGTATTTAAAATTAGGCTGAATTACCAAAAGAGAACCGCTAGGCTTCAGCGCGTCAAAGCAAAACGAGATAATTTCTACAAGTTCCTCTTTGTTGCGGAGGTGTTCAAAAAAGTTTGAGATAAAAATGCGATCGAACTGTTCGCTAAAAAAAGTACGATCTTCTAAGTTAAGCACATCAATATTCAGCACTTTGACATCAGCCTCAGCAAATAATTTGGAATCAGGATTTAGGTCAATTAAACATTTTTCTTGAGCCCGAATTTGATTGATAAACTCGCAATAACCGCCGCCAATATCTAAAACCGCCGACTTGGGAGGAACATAATTTTGCAAAAAATCGTCAATCAAAACTTTCCAGAGTGCCACCTTGGCTTGCATTTGTCGGGAATCAAAGCGGTTGGCGTACAACTTTTTGAGATATGTGTCAGTTTTCATAGTAAGATACCATAGACTGAGTATGAGTTTATCACTGTCACAGCTAACTATGAATGTTATATCTACCGAAATACCGGAAGTTCTGATAATTGAGCCGAAAATTTTCGGAGACGATCGCGGTTTCTTTTTCGAGAGTTTCAATCACCAAGCTTTTGTCGAAAAAACAGGCGTGACGGCAGAATTCGTTCAAGACAATCATTCCAAGTCTTCTAAAAATGTGCTGCGCGGTTTGCATTACCAAATGCAGCAGCCTCAAGGTAAATTGCTGCGGGTTGTGGCGGGCGAAATATATGATGTGGCGGTCGATATTAGAAAAAATTCGCCGACTTTCGGACAGTGGGTGGGCTGTTTGATTAGTGCTGAAAATAAGCGGCAATTTTGGGTGCCTGTGGGTTTTGCTCACGGTTTTTTAGTAGTATCAGACATTGCTGAGGTTTTGTACAAAACTACAGATTACTATGCACCGGGACACGAACGGTGTATTGTATGGAATGACCCAGATTTGGCGATCGCCTGGCCGCTAGATGGTGCCGAACCAATTTTATCAGCTAAAGACAAAGCCGGACAAACCTTGAAAAGAGCTCAAGTGTTTTAACAATGAAAATTTTACTCGCAGGCGGCAGCGGACAGCTAGCTCAAGAATTACAGCCTATCTTATTATCTGTGGGAGAGGTTATTGCAGTCGATCGCACTCGCGTCGAGTTATCCCAACCCGAAACCATCCGTCAAGCAATGGCTGACATTCAACCAGATTTAGTCGTGAATGCCGGCGCTTACACTGCGGTAGACAAAGCCGAAAGCGAACCAGAATTAGCACTCGCAGTCAACGGCATTGCACCCGGAATCTTTGCAGAAGAATGCGAGAAATTGGGAGCAAGTTTGATTCACTTTTCCACTGATTATGTATTTGACGGCAGCAGCGGTTCTGCTTATCTCGAAACAGATTCTACGAATCCCCTGGGAATTTACGGCAAGTCAAAATTAGCGGGTGAGGAAGCAATTCGGCAAGCGGGAAGCAGACATATTATTATTAGAACCGCGTGGGTTTACGGTAACGGCGGCAAAGGTAATTTTGTCAAAACCATGCTGAGGTTGGGAAAGGAAAGAGAAGAAATTAGAGTAGTAGCAGATCAGATTGGCAGTCCAACTTGGACGGCAGATTTGGCTGCTGCGACTTCCCAAATTATCCCGAATCTAGGGTCGGAAATTTTTGGAACTTACCACTATACTAACAGCGGTGTTTGTAGTTGGTACGATTTTGCGATCGCCATTTTTGAAGAAGCAGAAAAACTGGGTTTTCCCCTCAAAATTAAGCGCGTAATTCCTATCACTACCGCCGAATATCCGACACCCGCAAAACGTCCCGCTTTTTCAGTTCTTTCTACAGTGAAAATATCAGCACTTCTGGGCGCGCATCCTCCCCACTGGCGGCAAGGGCTCAGACAAATGCTGGCAAGAGAAATGAAGTAAGTAAGTAAAAAATTGAAAAAGCGAGGCGAGGGCGGGTTTTGTTCAGAAATTATCTGTTATATGCAAGGTTTCTCGGCTAAACCCGCCCCTAGGAATAAAAATTATTTGTGTTTACTAATTCATGAAACTTCAAGAAAAATCTATTTTAATTGCCGCATCAGTGCTCGGCATTCTCATACCAGCTTCATATATTTTGTACTTGATATCGCAAGCCGGAGACTTGTCTAATTTTGATTATTGGTGGATGACATGGAATTTTTATTCAGTAGATGGTTTTTCAACAAATCCTTTTAATTGGATATTTCGGGCAAACGAGCATTTTGTCTTCATTCCGGCAATTATCTATGCCTTGAATATCGCTGTCACTCAAGGTTCAAATATTGGCTTGTGCTTAGTTGCCTGGTTTTTGGCTTTGATTCAATGCCACATATTAATTGCTTTGCTGCCATTAAAATTGAGGCGCGATCCTCTGCAATTTATCTTAATTGTCCTTAGCATTTCTATTTTTAGCTTTACTCCGGCGGCGGCTCACAATTGGATGCGGGGATTCAGCGGTGTTCACTGGATAATTGCTAATTTATTTGTGATTTGTTCGATATTTTGTTTGCAATTTTATGCGAAATTTTTGTCAGATAAAAAAGAGGCGGAACTCTTAAATATTCATTCCCAGGCAGAGCCTAAAAACGAGGGATGGAAACCAAATAACTGGGTAATTGGTAGTATTGTGTTTGGGATTTTAGGCTGTGTTAGTTACAGCACTCCTTTGGGTTTGTGGCCGATATTGTGTGGCGCTGCGATTGTGCTGCGGTTTCCTCGGCGGGTAACTTATTTGTATTTTACTGCTTCGATTGCAGTAATTGGTATTTATTTTTTAACTTATAAAACACCATCAAATCACCCTTCTTTAACTAAAGTTAACCCACTCAAAGCTCTCGAATATATTCCGATTTATCTCGGTGGAATTTTTAGCGAAAATATTATCATTGCGTCAATTATTGGTATAATTGGTTTGATTGCTGTAATGGGTTTGGTCTGTTATTGGCTATTTATAAAAAAAATAGATCGCCTAAATTGGCTGCCTTGGCTGTCAATCCAATTGTACGCGCTGCAAACGGCGTTAATGGCCGCAGTTAGTCGATCGGGATTTGGCATCGAACAGGCCACCGCTTCCCGCTACGCCACACTCCCAGCCTTGTTTTGGATGAGTACAATTGTTCTCACAGTGCTTGCTGTACGTGAGTTTCAGCCGACACCGAGAATTCAAGGACGTTGGCTGACACCACTGTTTGCAGTCGCCACAGTCGCCGTGATTTTAATGTACGGGATGGGTGGCGAAACTGCAATGGCGATCGCCCGCAGAGCAACCTATCAACCATTAGTAGCACTGTCACTGCAATTAGGCATCACCGACATAACATTAATTAAAGACAAAGTAGGCAACAAACCGGCGGCCTTTGTCGGATTAATCGATGCTTTAAAAACTAACAACTTAGTACCATTCAATCGAAACATCAAAAAAAACAATTTTTGTGCAGCATTAGACACACAAATTAATCCCAATTTACTCTCAGCACCAAAAGACGGAGTACCCGGATATTTTGATACAGTAACTACCCTCGCACCAGCCGCCTCCAGAGTAATTGGCTGGGTGGGAGACCCCGAAAATAATGTCAAATGTATTGCCATTCTTAACCAAGAAAATGTCGTTCGAGGTTTCGCAATGTCAGGATTTCCGCGTCCAGACTTAGTGAAATTGTTTGGCCCAGCCTATCAATTAGCAGCTTGGAAAGGATACGTTCAAACATCACCAACAGATACATTATTGACAGCCTATGCCTCATTTAAAAACCGTCAAGGCTGGGTAGCTTTGCGAAACTCCCAAGTTATCAATCCAAACTAAAAAACCTCCCTGTATTCTCCTCTGTGCCCTCTGCGGTTAATAAAAAAAATATCATTAACAACACCAATGAAATAGAATAGCCCCATGCCAAAAAATCTCAGTTTCGTAATTCCCGTTCACAACGAAGAAGCAACGCTCAAAATGTTGTTTGAAAGAATCCAAATTGTCATGTCCCAAACCGGAAATGACAGTTACGAAGTTATTTTTATAGACGACGGTAGCCGCGATGCTTCTTGGCAAGAAATTGCAGAATTAGCCAGCCAACATCCTAAACTCATTAAAGCCATAAAAATGCGCCGCAACTTTGGCAAATCCGCCGCACTTTCAGCCGGATTTCGCAATGCAGCAGGGAGAATTATCTTTACTCTTGATGCCGATTTGCAGGACGACCCAGCCGAAATTCCCAAATTTTTAGATAGTTTAGAATTGGGATTCGATTTAGTTTCTGGTTGGCGCAAACAGCGGAACGACCCGCTTTCTAAAACCTTACCTTCCAAGCTATTTAATGCCGTTGCGTGTTTGATGACTGGAGTAAAAATGCACGACATGAATTGCGGTTTTAAAGCTTATCGCCGGGAAGTTTTGCAGTCGATTAAATTGTACGGAGAATTGCACCGCTACATTCCCGCTTTAGCAAACAATTTGGGTTTTAAAATTGGTGAAGTAGTCGTCGAACACCATCCACGAAAATATGGAAAATCTAATTATGGTTGGGAACGTTATGCGCGGGGTTTTATTGATTTGTTGACGGTGTTAGCCACAACGCACTATTTGCACAAACCGGGTCATTTGTTTGGGGGATTGGGATTGTCTTTTGGCTTGGTGGGCACTATTTCGCTTGGTTATTTGATTGTTATTTGGTTTCTCAATTTGGCGGGGATGAGTTTTGGGCCTATCGGTAATCGACCTTTGTTATTTTTTGGAATTTTGTGTACAATTCTGTCGGTACAATTGATTTCTTTAGGGATTTTGGCTGAGTTGATTGCGCGGAATGTGGCTGCTGATTATGTGGACAAGCAGATTTGTGAAATTATTGATGATTCGGGTTTTGATGTTTAACCGCAGATGTCGGGGAGATAAACACAGATAAACGCAGATGTGTCTATGGTAGGGGCGGGTTCACCAACAATATTTGCCAATAATTGACAATCTCAAAAACCCGCCCTGTCTGTCGGCTACCTGATTTTAAAGATAATCCATTTACCTTGTCTATCTACTATTTCTCCGTCAATATTTGGATGCCAATCGCTGCGAGTCAGGATATAATCGGCATGATAGTTTATGGCTACTTTGACTAAATCCGCACTGTTACGGCGGATGAATAAGTCATTTCCTCCCCAAATCATTTGTGGGTTTAAGGGAACTCCTAAAACAGCTTCCATGCGATTTTTCCACTGTTTAATGCCTTTGTCGGTAAAAGGAAAGTTTTTGAAGTTGACGACAATTGCTCTTTGGGATAAAAACTGGAAATTGGTAACTGATGGTGGAATTAATACGAGTGCGTCGCGGCTGCTAACTTGCGAAAATCGCACAGCTAATCTGCTTAAATCGTCCGTGGGAACGGCATTGATATTAATTCTTGTTTGAAATACATTTAATATGGGTTTGGGTAGAATTCCGGCTACTCCTAAAACTAAAATTGCAGTAGTTAGCAATGCTAAAATATGAGTTATAGTCTGTTTTATAGATGTAGTCAATGATGTTTTTTCTAGGATGAATGGAAAAGTAAGGATTGAGAAAAAGACTGGGAGGGTGATTATTCGATCGCCTATTATTTCCGATGAATCAGTCAGCGGATATGTTAAGCTAAATACAAACGTTCCTGCTGCCAAAATCCACAACAATATATTGTATCTTTTGGGGAGTATGTAGTTTTTATTTTGCCAAACTGCGAATCCTAAGAAAATGACACCTCGAAAAGGCAAAGTCATTACAGAGAGTACCAGCAAGCTAACAGGTGCTTGTTTTTGTGGGTCAACTTCATCTAACGTCAAAGCAACAGCAATAAATATAATTATTTGAGCAAAAGGTACTGTTCTAGCTAGTTGTAGTTTGGCAATAAAAGCCTGGGGGTAAACTTCGACAAATATGTAATTTAGGAATAGTGCAAAGATTGAGGTTCCGAGAATTACGTAAAAATTTATTTTGTCTTCTTTTGGGAGTAAATTTGTTTTTTTGATGCAAAGCAAGCCGCCAAGAATAAAACAGATAAAGTTGAACCAATTCCCGACAGCCCAATTTGACGGGAGGATGTGGTGGGGATTGCGGACTTGGGCGTGAATGAAGACAAACTCGGCATTGTCGATAGTGTGAGTGCTGGTAGTACCTGTCAATAACATCGGTACGTATACTATACTTGCCATTGTGCCTAAAAGCGCGATCGCCCAAATCAACGTTTTAATCTTCCGCCGTCTTACAGATTCAATCACTAAAACGGGAACCATCATCAATCCCGGTAGCAAACCCACTAAGAATTGCAGCAGACAAGCTAGTCCAAAAAAGAAATATCCTCTCAACCATTTTTGACGCAAACTAAAGTAAATTCCCCAGATTGCGAAACCCATCGCGAAGGTACTCGGTACTGATTTAGTGGAAAATATCAGCGTATTGCCAACATCTGTAAATGAAGCGGCTATACATAAAAAAGCCATAGCTGCTGCGGGAAGTTGGGAATTAGTATAAATCTTGATAATTGCGTAGCAAGCTAGGATAAATGAACCGAAGGCTAGGAATTGATAAATAAAATGTGCTAGGGGAATGCTTGTTCCTAAGTTTGCTAACAAATAGATGATATAATAATAGTAGTATCGGGGATTAAACTTAACCATTTCCTGAACGTAATAATCGTTTTTGTACAGTTCAGGATTTAGCATAAATTCAATTGGTGGCACTTCGGGAAAATTGCCACCAATGGGGAAAATATAGCCAGTTGCCATCAGGGAACCGATGATGACAAAAGTATAGAGAGATAGATTAAAATACTTGTTAGATTTTTGATATTTCTGCATTATACCTCGATCGCTCATTCCCAAATCATCCTAAAATATATCTGCGTTCATCTGTGTTTATCCGCCTGCAATCTGCGGTTTTCGTATTAATTCATGATTGATGCAAACTTGTCTGTTGGCGGTTCAACTTACCTATCGACAGCTAAATTGTTAATCTCCAGTTGACATTGCTTTGTTAAATCCTGTTTGTCGTTACTCAATACTTCAAGCAGCAAATAAACTGGATTTTTACCCCCAACAGATAGATTTAGATCGATCGCACTTTTGCCACCATACTCCATCTTCGCAGAGTCTATCAACTTACCTTGTTTGTTCCACAAAGTCAAGCGCAGGGCAACTCCCGGACATTGCTGGTTAAGTAAACTGAGTTTGCCGGTAACTTGCGCCCTGTCTGAAATAGCACCTAAATACAGAAAAGAAGTATCGAGTTTCGTGCTATTTTTAATGGGATGAGTTACAATTTTATATAGGTTATCCGATTCTCGACTGACTGAATAATTAGCACTTGTGTAGACTGACTGCTGCAAACTAATCCAATCTAACTGTGTGCCTGGTCGATCGACTATTTGCTGCTGCATCGCGTATAAAGTGCGAACGGCTGTGCCTGTATCCGTCGGACGAATTCTCCGGTAAACGCTGACAGTTACGCCGTTTTCCAGCTTAAACTGTTCCGGTAGCAATTGGAAATCGCGGGCAATTTCCCAGTTTTGAGTAAAAGCATCGTACACAACTTTAACAACATCTTGCTCGTGCGATCGCAAAACTTGCTCATCACCCGGTAACACCTGCTGAAAAGGTGTAGCAACCGCCGCATATTGCGCCTGTAACAACTCCGGTAGCGGGTAGGTATCGCGGGAGTCAATTTGCGGCCTCCCGATGGTGTTTAATTTCCACCAACCCTCCGGCGGGTTTAATTTGCGATTAGCTTGTCTGAGTATATTAGCATTAAAGCTGTTAGAAGCACCTGCAATATAAATTGGTTCTTCATCCGGTGCTAATTTTCGCAGAAACTCAACTAATTTTACCACTTCGCCGTAGTCCGATCGCACTAACGGCCCAAAATTACTCACAAACAGTCTTGACAAATCAACCTTCACAGGAATCAACCCGACGGCTGCATTCACAATCAGGTAAAAAGCCGCCCCGCCCAGCATCAAATAGCGGATTTTTCCCTTGAGTGTCAGCCAAGTTGTCCAGAAAAATGCTGACAAACCCAAAAGTGCGATCGGTGTCAGATGAATTGTATAGTGCAAGTAGCCGTAACGCAACACCAACAACCATTCAACCAGCGACAAAACCCCAAACAAACAAACAAAAATAGTCGCCCTAGGAACCAGCATTCGGGTGAGAATCCCCGCCGAAAAACCAATCAGTACCAGCACCCAAGTTCCCAAACCGTAAAAAGACGCATAACGAGTTAAAATATCATTAACAGGTAAACTCCAAGCAGCATACAAATTGCCGTAATTAACTGTCAGAGCACTGCGAGTAAAATCCCCCGCTACCAACATTAAAACAGTCAAGCTAGTTGCAGCTATCAAACCCAATTTAACGCCAGATTCAAACAAATTTTTCCACGCTTTGTTTTGAATAATTTTATCTAGAAATCCTAAATAAATTGTGGGATGGCTTTGAGCAGCGTCCCCATCAAAATTCATAACTGAGTTGGGATTTTTATACTGTACACAAAACTCCACCAAAGCCTGTAAACTAGCCGCACCCAAAAATGCGATCGCACTATAAGCAAAATGTCTCCGCAACAGAATCGCCGCCGCCAGAAACAATCCAATTAACGGCATCTTCCACCAAAATTTCAGCTTAACATCCTGCAAATAAACCCAAATTGCCAACGCTATAAACACACAGCCGCCAGTATCGAGATATCCCCGCAGAGTCGGTATCCAACTCATCGGAATCAATAAACTCAGCAGCACAGTTGACCAAAACACCCGGCGCGGATCAACTGGAATTAGCTGTACAGAAATTGCCCCCAACAACAGGCGAAACGGCAGCACATAAATCAGCGAAATGCTGAGAATGTAACTCAGGCGAGATTCGCCAAATAACAGAATAAACGGCACTAATGGCAGCGTGATTAACAGGTTTTTTTCTTTAGATAGCGAATCTATAACTCCGCGCCATGCTTGATCCGGCGAGTCTCGAAATAAATTAGCTGTGTTAACTGTAGCGGTGTTGTATCCCGCGTAATCCCACCAATAAAAAGTACGTTCGCTAGATACATAAATTGACGTTAATCCAACCGTTGCCAGAACCAGCAAAAACAGGAACAACCCATCAATCAGAAACTTGCGACGCAACTTAAAATCAAATAATCCCATCACTCGAACAACCCCAAATAATTCCTAAACTTCCTCTTTCTTCCTTCGCGTTCTTCGCGCAGCCTACACGCGGTTCGTTAACTTTACTTTAAAACAGTACCTTGCAAAAAAACATCCAACTTTTCCGCATATTGCCGATTCGCCACCGCACTGGGATGAATATCATGAGGCAAATTATTATTTCCCGGTATTTTCAAATCAACCGAAATATCAGCCGTAGCAATTCCCTCCTGACTCAACTCATCCAACATCTTAGCAGAACCGGCATTAATTCCCGCCACAACCAACTTAACATTATTAGCCTCAGCCACGCGGTGAAACTCTTTAATAATTGCCTTAGAAACATCATGACTCTTGTACAATCCCTCCTCAAATTGATTGTAATTAACCTCCAGCAAATTCACCAATGCTGAAACCCGCATCAGCGGCCACTCGCGATATTCCAGTTTAGCCATGCTGTAGGTAAAATTATTTTCTCCACTCAGCCTAGCATCGGGCTGCAAGAGAATGCCGAGTTTATTCCAAGCAACCATTTGCTTGCTTCTCGCCCTCAATAAAGTATTGCGCCTATCGTGAAATCCCGCATAAGCAATCACCGCTATTTTGGGTTTTTTCCTTGTTTCAGTGCTTCTTTGAATTGAATAAACGAGTGCAGCGTGCCGTAGCCGTTAACGCCAAAATTTACTATTTCATATTTAGGTAATTTCTCTTGCAGCAACCAAGCATAAGTTTCGCTGTCATTCAATGACCAACCGTAGGTAAAAGAACAGCCAAATATCCATATTTCCGGCTTGTTTGACAATTGATTGTAAGTATTGAGTGAATGTGTTATCCTTAAACTATTATTGAGATGAGTTGCCTTAAATGAGTAATTGCCGTTAAGCGTGACCTTGAACTTTCCCGGCAAATGCTTGTAGCCGAGATCCGAATCTTTGGTGAAAAAGTTACCTTTTGGTTCGACTGCTACATCGACATTTTCTATTTGCCAGGGTTTGTATCCCGCAACTCTCAAGACAATTTCAGCACTGCCGGCAGATATAAATATTGGGATAATTATATAAGTTATTAATCTGAAAACAACATTTTTAGCAAAATCTTTTTGGATCATTAACATAAGATGAAATGTCAGCCAAAGTATAGTAAACTGCCATGCGAGTATTATCTATAGCAATCCTAAATCATTATCCCTACCGCGAACATAAATGTGATTTCCCCAAAATCCATCTGTAGGGACACTCAAGATGCCGTGTCCCTACAGAAAATCATTTAGGATTGCTATAGTTCATCGATCTAATTTAATTAGATTCAGCGCCTTTACTGCATCCCCCAATCTACCCCACTCGATTGTTTGCCAGAATTAAATATTATTCGTAAAACCCGTGCCTACAAAATATTGGTTTAAACTGAGATATTGCACCATTCTCAATTACTTGTTTAGGAACAGGCTTTCCGGCCTGTTCCACAAGAGATGAATTTTATTGTGGAACAGGCCGGAAAGCCTGTTCTTGACATCAGCAACGGGCAAGATGCCCGTTCCACAAAAAATAAACTTGATTGTGGAACGGGCATCTTGCCCGTCCTTAAGAAGAGTGCAAAATATTGGTTTGAGCTAATTGATTAATTCCTAATAACCAGCCTCTTCCTCATACTCAGGAGTCTTAGTCTTCTCAGGGATATTCACGCGAGGAGCCTTGTAAGGCTTCGGCGCTTCATCGTCAGCCCAAGCATCAGCCTCCACATCATCCTCGTACTCGTACTCAACCACCGACTCCTTCGGGCTAGAAACCTCAGGGCTGTACTGCTTCGCCTCGTACTCATCGTCCTCGTAATCGTCATCCTCGCCGCCCCAATTATCCTCTTCGTACTCATCATAATCGTCGATCGGCTGAGGCTGCATCACGCGCATCTGCTGCGGCTGGCGCACCGGTGGCCGATTCCACTGCGAATCCTCATCCCAAGGAACTTCCTCAACCACAGGCTGCGCTACTCGGCTGCGCATTTCCGGTGCAGGAATCCGCACGCCCGGGCCCAATTGATTTCCCGTAGCCACGGGTTTCGGATAATAACCTTGCTCGTCCTCTTCGCGTTCCCAAGGTGCTTGGCCCAAACCGACGCGCTCCAGCAAACCCACACTAAGCTGTCTCAGCCTTTCCTCGGAACCTTCAAACACAATCAAGCGGTTCGGGCCACTGCTGACAATTTCCTCAATCCCCAACTCATAGGTACTGAGAACTTGGTCGGGGATTTGGGGGATTCCCAGGGAAGCGATAATTATAGAAACTAACTTACCGTCTTCGGGGTCGAACCTAAAGCCTCGCACCCTTCCCAAAAGTTCGCCGGTTTCGGTGATCACTTCGCTGTTAATCAAAATGCTGTAGACTTCAACATCAACATCATCTTCGATCGCACTTTCATCTTCCACCAACAGCACGTCGCCGATTTCGCTGACATTGCTGAGGAACATAAACCTCGGTAGTCCAGCGACCGCAAATATATTATCACGTAGACCGATCGCCACAACTTCCCGCCGATCGATGTCCACCCACAATTGACTGACTACACCCAAGCGTTTACCTCTGTCGCGGGTGATGACCTGAGTGCCGAGAATATCGGAGCGTTGGCAAATTTGTTCGGATGTCATTCTAAGTTTAATCCTGATTTATTAAGTACATATATCACTCAACACGATCGTTAACAGAGACTCCGGGACTACAACTTCAGTCCTATGACCTGAGTATAAGCTCCCCGCGCTTGAGTAACACCAATTGTACGCTCAGCCGATTGAATCATAGGTCGCCGCAAACTCACAACAATAAACTGGGCTTGTTCAGACTGTCGTTTTATCATTCTAGCTAATCGCTCCACATTTGCCCCATCCAGAAACATATCCACCTCATCAAAAGCGTAGAACGTAGACGGGCGGTAGCGTTGCAGCGCAAAAATAAAACTCAGCGCCGTCAGCGACTTTTCGCCTCCCGACATAGAAGCCAACCGCTGAACGGGTTTCCCCTTCGGGTGAGCGACCAAATTCAAGCCACTGCTGAAGGGGTCTTCCTGATCATCTATCTGGAGATAGCCATCACCTTCGGAAAGTTCCGCAAAAATAGTCTGGAAGTTCTCATTAACCGCATCGAAAGCTTCCTTAAAAGCGCGCCGCCTGAGTGTGGTAAAATTTTCTATTCTCAACAGCAGTTCAGTACGTTCTCCTGCCAATGTCGTCAACTTTTGACTCAATTCTTGCAGGCGTTCTTGAGTACGATTGTACTCTTCCAATGCTAACATATTCACCGGTTCTAGGGCTTGAATGCGTTTGGCGATCGCCTTTACTTCCTGCTGCAACTCCGTCAAATTAGCTTTCTCGACATCTTCTGGAATCGACGGCACCGGATCGGGCATTTCCGCCCGCTGCGTTTCCATGAGAGTGCGAACTGCGGCTAATTGTTCGCGACGTTCCTGCTGAGTTTCGTGCAGTTTTTGCAACTGCCATTGTAACTGTTGTTTCGCCAAATGCTGCTCTCGCAGTTGAGATTCCGCCCGATCGCGATCGCCCTTTTCCACACCCAATTTCTCCTCAATTTGGGCCAAAGCCGCCTTAGCTGTCGCAATTTGGCGATCGAGTTCCAACTGCTGCGAAACAATCCGGTTTACAGCATCAGTTCCCGCATTTTGCTGCACTTGCCATTCCTGCAATTTCTCGCTACCTTCCTTAATTTTCTCCTCCAAACGCCCGAATTGATTTTGCAAGTCTCCTTGGCGCTGCTGGGCGTTTCTGTGAGCCAATTCTCGCTCCTGCAATTGCGCTTCCAGAGTCCGCAAACCAGACTGCATTTGCTGCCATTCGCTGTGACTATTCGACTCTTCCAACTGCGCCAAAGTTTGGCGGTACTGCTGCAATTGAGTTTCCTGTGCGGGCAATTCTGCTTCCAGCAACTGCAATCGGGTTTGCGAATTAGTCAATTCCTGAGTATTTTTCGTAATTTGCGATCGCACTTGTGACTGCTGCGCTTGTAAATTCCTAATTTCCGACTCCAACTGTTCCAAGCGCAACTGATGTTCGCGCAAATTTTGCTTCGCCTCCATCAATTCTTGGCTGCGAGTTTTGACAGCAACAGCCGCGCGATCGATCGCAATTTTGCACCGTTCCAAAATCCGCTCAATTTCCTCAAGACGTTCTTGCAGAGAAGCAATTGTCCGCGCTTCATCCGCCGCCACACTAGCATCAACCGTGCCAAAATGTAAAGTTGACCTATTAGTAGAACTTCCCCCAGTCATCGCGCCGCTGGTTTCCAAAATTTCCCCATCCAAAGTGACAATCCGATACTGTCCCAAATAGCGGCGGGCATCAGTGAGATTGCTAAACACAACCGTACTGCCAAAAACGTAAGCAAAAATCTCCTGATAGCGCGCATCGCAATCAATCAAATTCACCGCCGCATCCACAAACCCAGCCGCCCGCCGCAAATTTTCATTCACCGAAAACCTGCCACCTCTAATCTTATTCAAAGGCAAAAACGTCATCCTTCCCGCCCGTTTTTGTTTCAACAATTCGATCGCCGCCGCCCCCACACTGTCATTTTCCACCACCATATTACCCATCCGTCCGCCCGCTGCAATTTCCAGCGCCAACTGAAAACGCGGCTCCACCCTGCCCAGTTGAGCCACCAAGCCACAAACTCCGCCAATTCCGCTTTGCGCGACAATTTTTGCAGTAAACGTGCCAGTCGCTTCTTGCAGTGCTTGAAACTGCACTTCGAGCTTATCTAACTTGCGCTGTCTTTCCCGTTGTTCTTCCAACAAACGAGTTTGAGTTTCCTGTTGCAGTTGCAATTCTTGTTCAGCTTGGATTAAAATCTGATTCAGCGATTCTACTTGCAAAGCAGCGATGCCTTTGGTTTCCCCAAGGCGAGATTGCTGAACTTTTTTGCCTGCAATTTCCTCTTCCAATCCTTGCAGCGATTGGTTTTGTTCTTGAATTTGACTCTGGAGGCGATCGACTCTTTCGCCAATGGTAGCTTGTTCTGTACGCTGCGGTTCCAAAGTTTGTTGAATTGTTTCGATTTGGCGGTGCAGTTCCGTTTGCTGCTGTACCCAAACTTCGGCCGTCGAGGCGATCGCATTTGCAACTTCCCGACTCTTATCTAAATTTTCCCGCGCTTCATCCCGCTGTTCCTGAAAAGTGCCTATTTGAGACATAACATAGGATATTTCAATCTCAATTTGCTCCAAACTTTGCCGAAATTGCCGAACTTCTTGCTCAGTTTGTGCTATGTTTGCCGCCATTTGTCCAGCAGTTGTTTCCAAATCCTGTTTGCGATTTTGGAGTTGTCGCCGTTCCGCTTCCTGAGTCGCAATCGTCGCTTGCAAAGCCAACAATTCCGACTCTCCCAAAGCTTTCACGCGGGCATTCAGCGCGTCAAGTTCGGCAGTTGAGGCTTGAATTTGGGTGCTAATTGCTTGCAGTTGTTCGGTGAGAGAGGTAGAATTGCGATCGCCCGTTTCGATTTGTTCCCGCAGTTTCCATTCTTGCTTTTGCAACTGACGGAACTTGAGCACAATTTCCCACTGCGACTTTTCTTGGAATTCCGCCCGCAATTTTTGATACTTTTCGGCTTTTGTGCGATCAGAAGCAAGTCTATCGCGCTGAGAAATCAGTTCTTTTTCGACAATCCCGCTGCGTTCTTCCACTTCCTTAACTTCATCCAACTTCTGCCTTGCGAGAGAGATTTTGCGATCAAATTGAGCCACTCCTGCCAATTCATCAATAATTTCTCGGCGTTCCTTAGCATTCATCGAAATAATGCTGGTAACGTCTCCTTGCAAAACAACGTTATAACCTTCGGGATAAATTCGCAAACGGTTAAGTTGTTCGTGCAGTTGAGTGAGTGTGCAAGGTGCGCCATTAATGTAATAAGTTGACGTATAAGTTCCTTGACGAGTGACTCGGAGTTTGCGTGTCACACTCCACTCGTCCGGTTTTTGATCTTTAATTTTCGATTTTTGATTAGTAGCGAGTAGTTGTCCGTTGTTGTCTTGAGTTGTGGCAATTGCTATTTCTTCGACTTCTTCAGCAGATAACTCTTCCAATTTTGGATTGGTAGTAGATGATTGTCCCTTATTGTCTTGAGTTTCTGGAATTTCGACCGCTTCTACATCTTCTGCTTCAACAGACAAATCATCCGCTGCCTTTTCTTCCTCATCCTCGTCCTCATCTTCATCCTGGGCGAACCATTCATCACCCACATCTTCCAGCGCAAAGGTAGCAGTCACGCTAGCTTCAATCGTACCGCGCTTATTTTGGGCGGTGTTCACCAAGTCCGGCAAACGTTCAGCCCGCATTCCCTTAGAAGTCGAAAGTCCGAGACAAAACAGCAAAGCATCAAGGATGTTGGACTTCCCTGAACCGTTGGGCCCGGAAACCACAGTAAAACCTGGCAGCACGGGAATGGACGTTGTGCCACCAAAAGATTTAAAGTTAGTTAGTTCGATCCGCTTAATGTGAACCATATGCTAGGAGTAGCTTTGGCTCTAGGGTGTTGTCACAGGGTAGCACAGGCATTGGGGCGATCGACAACTTATGAAATTTCCGGCATTGTCGATCGAACCGATATCTTACACCTTTGTCAACAACCCAGCCGGCTTTTACTTAAAAAGTTCATTGACAAAGGTACAATATCTGTGATCCGAGCGATCGCTACAAATGAACGTAAATTTTGATACAAATAACTCCATGAGACTCGATCGACATAATTTGTGCGATTAAACCTGAAAAGCTTACCCAGACTCAATGCTAGCAAATATAATTCCCAGAATTCCTAATGTTACCCCTAGACATATAAAAACTTTCCGGTAAAATCGAACCAAAATTAATAATGTATAAAGTAGCAAAGCGAATATTATGGAGGGCAAAATCATTACACCAGCTCAGAACACGTCTAACCTGCCAGCTTCACCCGAAAGCGACCAACAAGTATTGCAAATTTGGGGTCGCCAGCCCCTGAAAGGACAGGTAAAAATCAGCGGCGCCAAAAACTCGGCCCTAGTAGTCATGGCCGGAGCTCTGCTGTGTCCCGACGATTGCCACATCCGCAACGTTCCCGCCCTAGTCGATGTCGCCCGCATGGGGCAAATTCTCTCGGCTGTAGGAGTCAAAGTACAGCAGAACGGCGACGTTTTAGATATGAACGCCAGCAACCTCATAGACGCTCAAGCCCCCTACGAATTAGTCAGCCAACTGCGGGCGAGCTTCTTCATCATCGGGCCACTGCTAGCGCGTTTGGGATTTGCCAAAGTGCCTTTACCGGGAGGTTGCGCCATCGGAGCCAGGCCCGTTGAGCTTCACGTTCGGGGCCTGCAAGCTCTCGGCGCCGAAGTCCACATCGAGCACGGTACAGTTCACGCTTACGTCAAAGGGCCGAACCGTCGCTTGAAAGGAGCCAAAATTTATTTGGACTACCCCAGCGTCGGCGCAACTGAAACTTTGATGATGGCGGCGACTCTGGCTGAGGGAGAAACGGTGATTGAAAACGCGGCCCAGGAGCCGGAAGTCGTCGATTTGGCGAATTTCTGCCGCGCTATGGGAGCCAAAATTCAAGGCGCAGGCACAAATACGATCGTCATTTCGGGAGTTGAGAGACTGCACGCGGTAGACTATGCAATTATTCCCGATCGCATCGAAGCCGGAACATTTTTATTAGCAGGAGCCATCACTCACTCAGAAATCAGTTTGTCGTCGGTAATTCCCGACCACCTGACGGCAATTATTGCCAAATTACAGACAATGGGGGCGAAAATAATTGTAGAATCCGACATTGTGCGGATAGTTCCAGGCAAAATTCACACCGCCACAGACATCGAAACTCTGCCTTACCCAGGTTTCTCCACAGATATGCAAGCTCCGTTTATGGCTTTGCTGACGCTGAGCGAAGGAGATAGCATGATCAAAGAAACCGTATTTGAGAACCGCTTGCGCCACGTAGCAGAACTCAACCGCATGGGCGCCGACATTCGGGTTAAAGGCAATGTCGCCGTGGTGCGCGGAGTGCCGATGTTGTCTGGTGCGCCAGTAGTCGCAACAGATTTGCGGGCTTCGGCGGCTTTGGTGCTGGCGGGACTAGCAGCCGATGGTGTCACCACAATCAGCAGCTTGCAGCATTTAGACCGTGGCTACGAGCAGTTAGAGGTGAAACTCCAAAAATTGGGAGCTAAGTTGCGGCGCGTCAAGGAGGGCACAGACCCGGCTAATGCTGAGGTTCCTGTCAATCCCGTGCGATCGAGTTTAAACTGTTAAGTAGTCAGTTGACAGTTGACAGTTGACAGTTGACGGTTAACTGTTGACTGCTAACTGTTGACCATTGACTCAGGATTAAAATGTCGAACATACCGCTCATCGGTTTGAAAGCAGACCAGTTTCGCCACCCGCTAGACTTGGAAGCCACCAACACTCTCAAACAACTGCCCGGACTAGATTTGATGGTGCGGCAGTTGCTGGGACAACTTGGTGAACAGTTTTTCAGGCTCGAAAATCTGGCTTCCAGCGTCCAAGTCGGCGAAAATCAACTGCCGCACCTGCATCAATTGCTGGTGGATGCCTGCAAAACTCTGGATTTGGAGGTGCCGCAGCTTTATGTCCGCCAGCATCCGATGCCCAATGCTTACACCTTTGCGATGCGGGGAAAACAGCCGTTTGTGGTGATGCACACTTCCCTGATTGATTTGCTCACAGACGAGGAAGTTAAGGCAGTAATCGGTCATGAATTGGGACATTTGAAGTGCGAGCACGGAGTTTACCTAACTCTGGCTAATTTAATTGTGTTGGCCGCCGGTCAAATTTCGCCTGTGGGAACCATACTCGCCCAGGGTTTGCAGGCGCAAATGTTGGAATGGCTGCGGTGTGCCGAATTTACGTGCGATCGCGCAGCCTTACTCGCCACCCAAGACCCCAGAGTGGTAGCATCGGTGTTGATGAAACTGGCCGGAGGTTCGCCGACGTTAGCACCGAAACTTAATCTAGATGCGTTCTTGGTTCAAGCGCGAGCTTACGATGACCTCAGCAGTACAGAACTTGGGGAAATGTTGAAGCAAGCTCAAACAGCTCAATTATCTCATCCAGTACCAGTATTGCGCGCCAGAGAGATCGATCGCTGGGCAAGTTCAAAAGATTATGAATCTTTGCTTGCACAAAGTCGATCGGTGTATTATGATGCTGACACCACCAAAAAGGGCGGGTGGCGAAATTGGTAGACGCATCAGACTCAAAATCTGACACCGAAAGGTATGAGAGTTCGATTCTCTCCCCGCCCATTACTAGAAAAGATGCTGATGTCTTAATAAAGAACTCTGTGAGCAGCACTCAACTGGGAGAAATGCTCAAACCAAGCTCAGACGGCTCAGTTGTCCCATTCTGTACCAGTATTGCGCGCCAGATAGATCGATCGCTGGGCAAGTTCAAAAGATTATGAATCTTTGCTTGACAAAAATCGATCGGCGTTTTATGATGGTGACACCAAAAAGGGCGGGTGGCGAAATTGGTAGACGCATCAGACTCAAAATCTGACACCGAAAGGTATGAGAGTTCGATTCTCTCCCCGCCCACTACTAGAAAAGCTAGTGATGTATTAATAAAGAACTGTGTGCTAGGTAGCCCATTAGCTCCGAGTGCATATCTCATCACTTGAGCTCGCCCTTGCTGGTGGCTGTCGTTGCTAGCCGAGTATTTTCCAAAATTCAGTTGAAATAACTGGTGAGCAACCGCACTATTACTTTCATCTGCTTTTTTAGGTAATAAAAACAGAAAAAGATGAGTAATCAGGCAAGCAATATACCTTCTGTGGATTTAGCTATCGTTCCAGGCACAGTTTATATCCAAGATTGTGTCTCGAATCAGTTAAGTAAACTGTATACTCTTGATTTAGCCACAGGTAAAGCAACATTCATCGGTGAGATCATTACAGAAGTGTATGATATTGCCTTTGTTGATTCACAACTCTATGGCATTGAGCAAGAAGGCGGCACAACGCAGCTCGTTAAAATAGACATCAAAACGGGCGATACGATTGTGATTGGGGATACGGGCTTTGCTACAGCCGGCTTGGCTTATAATGCCCAACGTCAAACCCTTTATGCCAGCACAGCTAAACAACTGATTGCCATTGATATCAAAACAGGAAAAGGTACACCAGTAGCTACCATAGCTAATAAAGACTACAACTGTGGTGAAGTTGCCTTTGATAGCAATGGCATAGCATATATCACATTAATTGGTTACCAAAAGAAGAAATTACTTGCTAGATGCAATCTCGATACTAGCGAAGTTAAAACGATTGGTGATACCGGATTTCCTGGTATTGGTAGTATGGAATTTGTTGGCAATGTCCTTTATGGCGTTACGGGCAGATTTTTTAACTTGGGAAAAGACGGTCAATTAATCCGCATTAATACCCAGACAGGTAAAGGCACATTAGTGGCTCAAACCAAGCCTAGCGGTCGTTGGGCAGGAATTGCACTTTATCAACCAGCAGCAGAAGCGATCGCAACTATCACTCCAAAAGTTAACACTGAAGCTACACAAGCGGCACAAACAACTACTACAACTCGTGAGGAAACTATGAAACTGTTAACAATTGATACCAAAGAAAACTGTTACCTTATCAATACCGATCAGATGAATAACTTGCAACAAAATGTTGCTAAGTCTCTGACATTAGACAAAGGAACTTTTGACATCCAAATTACCAGTGGTAGCTACAGTTATAGTGCCGATACCGTCGGTGAGCCTTTTGTTTTTCTCTGGATTTATGGACTTGATGGCAGTACCTTTATCAACACAAAGACAGGTGTTGAGACAGGTGGAACTTGGGCCACTTTAAACGGCAATAACGACAAATTGCAGTTAGATATCAAAGAAAAAGCTGTAGTCTGTGCTTTATTCTTTGATATCTATAGTGCTGATAATCAAGGACAAGTCACTGTTTCAATCACTGGCAATCAACAGAATCCCCAAACTTTAACCGTTGATAGCAAGACAAACTGCTATCCGCTTGATAGCAATTCTCTCTCAAATCTTAAAAAAGCCAATGCTAATTCTATCGAGTTAGCCCCAGGAAACTATCGCGTCAAGATTCGGGAAAGCAATGCCACTTATGGAGCAGAAGCAAAAAATTTCCAATTAGAACCTTGGGCCTTACTGTTGATTCAAGGGGGAAAATTTATCTCCAAGTTGACAGGAATTGAACTTAGCGAAAGTTGGTGTTCCTTAAATGGCTTCAAAGATGAAGTTATTTTTGAAGTCAAACAAAAAACAACCATCTCCGGCTTCTTTTTTGATACCTACATAGAAGATAACGAAGGGCAAGTTGTTTTAGAAATCAACAACATCAGTGATGTAGAAGTAGCCCAAGAATATGCAAAGTTACCAGTAAAAGCTGGTATGGGCAGCAGCGGAAGCACTGTTAGTGTAGTGGGTGATGGTACAACTAGCTCTAGTAGTACAGGATTTAGCTCTGGTGGTAGCTCTAGTAGTACAGGATTTAGCTCTGGTGGTAGCTCTAGTAGTACAGGATTTAGCTCTGGTGGTAGCTCTAGTAGTACAGGATTTAGCTCTGGTGGTACAACTAGCTCTGGTAATGAAAATATCACTATTAGCAGTGGACCTAACTTCAGTTTTGACCAAGCTCAGATGGAAGAAATGTGGCAGCAAATGGCAGCCCAAATCAATACTTCCATCACAGTAACAGGTGACCCGAACGAGAAAAAAGAAGCTTATTGGGACAATTTGGAAAAATGGCTGCTTAAAGGCTATCAAACTCAAGCTAAAGACTTAGGGATGAAGGTAGCACGGCTGGAGTTTATGCTGAAGACTGTTACCCAACAAATGGAAGTTAGTTTTAATCAGAATTTCCACAATTGGTCGGCGCACTTCAACAAAAATCTCAACGACTTATTTATTTCCCGAATCCCCCGCATTGTTAGTGAGCAGGTGAATTTAAGAATCTCTGAACAAACCCTAGAGATTAAAAACTTAGTGCTCCAACAAATGCAAACCGAACTCAATGAGCGTGTTGAGTCCGTCGTTAATCTCAAAGTATCTAATCAGACTCAAGAAGTTAAGAACCTCGTAGTTCAGCAAATGCAAACTGAACTCGATCAACGGATTGAGAATGCAGTTAACATCAAAATTGCCAATCAGTCTACAGAGATTAATACCCAGGTAATTAATCAAATGTCGGCTGATATTGATCAGCGCATTAGTAACTCCGTTAATGTCCAAATCGCGAATCAATCTCAAGAGATCACTAATCAGGTAATTCAGCAACTCCAACATAATATTGATCAGCGTGTTGAGAATGTGGTGAGCATCAAGATTTCTGATCAAACCCAGAATGTGAAGAATCTGGTGATTCAGCAAATGCAAACCTACATCGATCAACGCATCGATAATGTCGTGAACCTCAAAGTTTCTAATCTCTCTCAAGATATTAACACTCAAATTGTTCAGCAAATTCAACACGACATGGATCAGCGGATTAATGCGGTAGTTAATCTCAAAATTGCTGACCAAAGCCAAAACATTAAAAATCTGGTCATTCAGCAGATTGAAGCTAACATGGATCAACGCATCAGTACGGTTGTTAATCAATCTAGCAATCACAACGTGCAGTTAGTGACTACTAATATTGTCAACGATCTTGACAATCGCATTAATACTAGCTTGGATAACAAGATTCTCAACTTCCGTAATGATGTCTCTACTCTCGTCAATCAGGAGCTGAACCAAAACTTCACGCAGAACCTCAAAAATACGATTTTTGCAGAATTGAGACAGCAACAATTCTACCTGGACATGAACTTGATTAAGTCAGAAGTTGAGAACTTCTACTCTAATCTTGCACAGTTTGAGAATCAGTTCTATTTACGCATTGAACAAGGGGACACTCAACTGTATAACTGGACGCTGGAACAACTTATTGCTCTCCAAGGTTGCTTAACAGATCGTCAGGCTTTAGTGGAAATGTTTGAATCTTTCGCCAATAAACTCAAAGACGAATTAGATAATGCTGAATGCGTTCGTCCCGATCGTTTTGCTTCTTGGGTAAGAACAGATATGCGGTCACAATTTCAACCTATGCAACCTCCGCAATTACCACAACGTTAATCAGTAGGTAGACATATATATTGGGTGTCCGAAGAAAGGAACGAAGCCATCCCAAACCGCAAGCGAATTGCTTCGTTGCTCTATTCGGACATGATGGTATTGATTTATGTTCACCGCCCACTGCTAAAAAAGCTTAATAAATCTAGGGTTCCAGGTAGGCCACCGGGAACCCTAATTTATATGGCATGGGGCATGGGGAATGGGGAATGGGGAATGGGGAATAGGGAGTGGGCAATTGGTAACAACAGTCAACAGTCAACCGTTAACCGTCAACAGATTTTATGGGTGAAATTGCCGCTTTAGGTGCTGCATTTGTCTGGGCCCTATCTTCCACAATTTGGCAGCGAGTCGGACAGCAAATCCCCGCAGTCGTATTAAACTTGGTCAAAGGTGCGATCGCACTTTTCATGCTCCTCGCCACTATACTAATTTTAGGCAAATCCTTACCAGCAGTCAACCCCAATATTTTAGCAATGCTGCTCATCAGCGGCGCATTAGGAATTGGCATTGGAGACACCGCTTGGTTTATTGTCTTAAAATATTTAGGTGCAAGACGAGCGCTGCTTTTAGAAACCCTATCTCCCCCTTTAACAGCATTATTCGGCTTCATATTTTTACAAGAAAAGCTATCGCCCATTGCTTGTACAGGTATCCTTTTAACAATCTGCGGTGTAGCTTGGGTAATTGCCGAAAGAACCGCCGAAACAACCTTACCATCCAAACATCTTTGGCAGGGATTAGGCATTAGTTTATTAGGACAAACAGCCCACGCCGGAGGAGCAGTTTTATCCCGCGCCGCCTTCACTCAAATAGATATTGACCCCTTGTGGACAGCGGCCTTGCGTTTGAGCGGCGGTATGGCAGTTATGCTGTGCTTCCTCAACCCCACAAACCTTGACACTTTCCAACAATTAAAAGCGCCAAAAATATTAGGTGCAATAATTTTAGCAGCTTTTTTAGGAACCTATCTCGGAATTTGCCTGCAACAGACTTCGCTGAAATATGCACCCGCAGCCATCGCTCAAGCACTGAGTTCTACCAGTCCCCTATTTATATTGCCTTTAGCCGTGCTCGCGGGCGAAAAGGTTAGTCTCCGGGCTGTTGTGGGCGTGGTTTGTGCGATCGCCGGAATCGCGCTATTATTGGGTTTAAGGTGATTCAATTTGAAATTTGAGATTTTAAGTTTCAGATTTTATACTTGATACAACTTCCCAACAAGAATAAAACTATATATCAGCCTCAAATCACGATACTCGTCAGTAATTCTCAAATTTAAAATAGTATGAGTTATGCTCCAAACGAGCGGCAAGTTAACAGTTTAGCAGTTACCTGCCAACAAATCAACTGGCTTCAACAACAGCCAGATGGCATCATATTTCAACAAAATTCCGGCGACAGCATTGTAGCAGTCAAAAAAGACAAATCATGCTTACTCATGGTTTTGGTAGACAGAGAAACTTTGAGTACAAGTGTTGCTCAATCAATTCTAGACCTCAACAATCCACTCAAATTAATCTTTCCATATTCCCGATCAATGCTGCTAGCATTATTATGGAAAAATCAACCAAAAAATATCTATATAATCGGTTTTGGCGGTGGCACTCTTCCCAGATATTTTCACTCCTCTTTCCCTGACGCGATAGTCGAATCTGCTGAGATTGACGCCACAGTAGTCGAAGTTGCTCAAAAGTTTTTTGGCATTCAATTCGATGACAAACTAAAAGTAGCTATTCAAGATGGTCGTCAATATCTCGCCGCACAAAATCCCACTATAAAAAATGATATAATTATTGTGGATGCTGGTTTTGGCAGCGGCTATATGCCCTATCAATTGGTGACACAAGAATTTTACCAACTCTGCCAAACTCACTTATCAAATACGGGTGTTGTAGCTATTCACCTGTTCCACAAACAAGAGTTTAATGCGGCAGCGGTGAAAACGATTCAAACTGTGTTCGCACAAGTTTATATATGTAATTTAGACGCTGGTAACAGCATTGCGTTCGCCACGAATGCTCCAGATTTAGCTAGAAATGAAATTTTCTTGAAAGCCGAACTTATTCAAGATTTCCACAATTTAGAATTTTCCTTAATAGAAATGTCGCTTCAGCTCAAAAAAGTAGCTGAATTGCCGGAATGGGTGAAAATTTGGGAAATGCTGCCAATTTTCACAGATGCTGCAATTCCGAGGGAATATTTGGACTGATCACAATATTTTCAAGCCATAAAAAATCTTGCTATCACACAAGGTTTAAGCGAAGTGAAATGGAGGATTGTATAGTTCAATATTTTCGCTTGTGCGTCGTCATGAGATTTTCGCTATGTTTTTAGTACGAGCGATGGCGACGTACTGTACATATATTGCATTAATTTTTGAAATTGGTTAAACCAACTACTTGACACTAAAATTGTGGTAATTTATAATGGAAGTAGTGCTAACAAATAAAAACATGAGACTAAAAAGTTGGGAGTCTCCTCGAAGCGAGGGCAGAAACTCCAAAGGCAAAGGCGGCTCGGCTAGAGCTCGACAGCTCAAAAAGCAACAGCAAACTCTACGGAAAAAGTTAAAGGCTCAAAACCACAAACCAAAACAGCAAGGGAAGGAAACCGATAATTCCTTCCCTTTTTTTGTATCTTCCTGCCGTTGCTCAATCCCGCTGAATGTTCGGACAAATCGTGCGAGTAATGCTCGCGGGTGAGGGTTGCTCTTGCCAGCGGTTCAGAATACCTTGCAACTCCCCTTTCAAAGTTTCTAACGCTGCAATTTGCCCGGAAATTGCCTCTACCTTCGCCGTTAGATGCTGCTTTGCTTCAGAGCAAGGCAACTCTCCCCGATCGCGAACCTGTAAAATATCCTTAATCTCCTGAAGGCTCAAACCGAGAGCCTGAGATCGTTTAATAAACGCCAACCTGTTGAATACCGCTTCCCTAAACAAGCGATAACCAGCCGGCGAGCGCTCTACCGCCGGAGACAGCAAGCCCATCTCCTCATAGTAACGAACAGTTTTTACCGATAAACCGCTACAACCCGCTACAGAGCCAATTTTGTAGAGTTTGTCGGCAACATTAATATTCATAACCAAGCCTCAAAGATCGAAGATCGAAAGACTTTTTTGATCCTATCTTTTAGTATTGCCTCAGATGCAGGCTGGCGCGATCGCCACCTCACCGAGTCGCCGTTGCCCGCTAATCTTAATAAGGAGGATTTTTCTTGGACACGTTGTTGAGCGTGGGCAACTGAGGTCGAGAAGACTGAGGAGGAAGATAGTATTCGGCCGCAGGTGCGGGTTGTTCGGCTCCAGAGCGGTAAATTTGCCACCAGCGGAGGGCGATCGCCACCCCAGCAGTACCCAGCCCAAAAGCGAATAAAGAGCCGCTGGCACCGATACTGCCGATCGCTGCATCGACAACGCCCACCGTCACAATAAAGCTGGTAATTGGCTCTTTACGGTAAGCAGACCTCAAAAGTCGCGTCCACGAAGCATTCATTTGGTTTTACTCTGTTCTATATTTATTTGCAAGCTCTAAAAATTAGAGTTGGCGGTGCGATCGGGATTTCTAGTCTTGAAACTAGCTGAACCTAAATTTATATTCTCGCCTGTGCGGAATTGTACGGGAGCACGGTCAAATTGCCAAGCTTGTCCAATCAAAATATTTGCCCCAAATACACCTCCACAAGCCAACTATTGCCTTCGGCGAACTTAGATCTCTCGACAGACAAGCCGTTGGGCTGGTTCCTAATTAATATTCTAATCAATTGCACGTGTCGCGGTCAGCAGAGGTGACACCCACTGTTGCCTGGTCAGCATTGAGTGTGAGGCTGACCGCGCCATTGCTAAGATTAGTTGAGACCTAACCAGGCCAGCAACCCCTGCCCTGTGACATACTCGATAATTAAAGTTAGGGAAAAACCGATCATCGCGGCTCTACCGTTCAGGCGTTCCGCGTAGCTGTTGAAGCCAAACTTTGGTTGTTCCAGTTTGGGAGTGACGGTGGGTTGTAGTTGTGCCATTGCTTTGGATACCTTGCGATCGACGCTATTCAAATGTGAAATCGAATGTTAGTTACAAATCTTAAACATTTCTGCTTCTATTATAAGGAGGGTTAACCACCGTCAACCGTCCCCGCTCAAAAAACTGCTGCCAATTAAAGCCACTCAATTATATCCGCTCAAAATATGACTAATCAGTTAGATAACGATAAGCTTCCGGTAGCCGCACAGCGAGTTGCCTTTGCCCTTCGTACAGCAGGCTGGGTGTGCTTCTGGGTGCAGTCAGTGCTGGCGGTGGTGGCGACGATCATTTTGCTCTTTGCCATCCCCTTCGCTATCCCCAGCGCCACGGCCCCTGGGAGTTCAACCAGTGCCGGCACCGGCGGCGGCGTATTTTTTGCCCTTTGCGGGCTGGCAGTGCTGGTTTACAGCGTATATCGCGCTTTCCGCTTCACCCGCTTGTCGAGAGAATTGCGATCGCCCGCCGCCAATACAGTCCGCCCCAAAAAAGCAGACACCATCAAACAAGTGCAGTTAACTCTGATCAGCAACTTATCAGGAATGCTCCTGACACTGATCGGTGCAGAGGCAATCAGTGGCACGCTTTTAGCCAAATCTTTAGCTCAGCCGCAAGCTTTGTTCGGTGCGGCAGTCGATTTCAGCAGATTTATTCAGCCTTTAGACATATTTGTGGTACTAGCCAATACTCACGCCACGGTTGCCCACTTTGTCGGGATTATCGGTGCTCTTTGGTTGCTCGATCGCATCCACAAGCAATAGAAAATCGGGAATTGGGAATTGGGAATTGGGAATTGGTAATTGCGACTCTCCCCCTCTCCCCCAACTGACATCCGGAATCACTGCCAAGCTTTAGAAGAACTTACTCAGATACCTTCTAGCAAGACAACATAAACATCATGGCACTGAAACCCGAGGCTTATTTTGGGGTGACAGATCACGCAACTATTGAAATTTCTCAAGAAAGTTTTCGTTCTGTCCTCGGTCTAATAGAAGCTGAACTCCTCTGTAGCGACACCTACAGCCAAGCTCTAGCTAGCTTGCAAACGATGTTGGGTGAAGCAGCCTCCGCTGCCGAAATTTTAATTAGAGCAGTTAGCAGAGAAGCCGTTAAGCTCGCATTCGATCGGTTTCCTAAACCAAACAAAACGGAAATACAAGTTGCCCAAGAAAGTTTGGCGACTGCAATTGGCGCCGCACCCTCTGTTAAAGAATTAGAGCCACCAGTAGATGCTCCTGTTTTCTATTGGCGCAGTGCTAGTGTCGAAGCGCCTTCTAACACCGAGTCCGATAATGAAAATTGCGATCGAGAGTCTAACACTTTAGAAGACAACAAACCAGCGCCCCAAGACGAAATTCAAGTCGAGTCGGCTGCAACTGCAACTGTCATCAGCCCCGCCAAATCCTTGCCAGGGTTCGGTTTTCCCAAGAAACCTAAAAAACTCACCAACGAAGAAGCAGCAGTAATGGCAGTTCAACAGCGAGAAGAGTGCTTGCAGGAGTTGGGCAGAGAATTGCGCAAGGGGCGACAAGTTCGATCGCTATCCCTCCAGCAACTCCACAGTCAAACTCTCGTCCCGCTGCACCACATCGAATCAATCGAAAATGGGGAAATGGAGAAACTGCCCCAAGATATTTACGTTAGAGGTTTTATCCGCAGACTCGGCGACGCTTTGGGGCTAGACGGCACCGCGATGGCGAATGCTTTGCCCAAACCCGCTCCGAGCGACATTTCTAGCACATATTTGTCTATTTCCAACTCACAGTCAGACGAAGGCTTTCAAATGCGTCCAGTGCATTTGTACATCGGCTACACCGCTTTGATGGCGGGGGCGATAGGAGGTGTAGGTTGGCTGTCGCAGCAACCCGTGGTGCCGGGGGCAAATGCAGCACCTCCAACGCAGGTGACACCGCCAGCCTCAGTTGCACCGTCTCCGAAAAGCCAAGCCCCGACACCTCAACCGGGTTTGAAGAAGTCTAACAGTCACGGAGGAATGATTATGGGGGCTGACATGGCTCCGCCGGAGGTGATTTTTGGTTAGAGTGTTGTTGGGCGATCGATCGCCCGACAACACTCTAGGCACAGGCCAAGTTTCAAAATCTCAAATCCCCCAATCGTGTCCCCAAAGTGAATTTTCAATTACATCAGGAAACCCAATATGTGCGATAAACTATCTATTTGACCAGTCATTTCGAGGTTTCCGAGAAAATGAGTTCCCCTGCCACCGTTGCTTCCTCCGATCTCGATCCGCTATCGACTCAGCCACAAACAGTCACGAGTTTGGCTGTATCGCACAGTGCTTTGGTAGCCGCTTCTCAACTGCCACAAAAATCTTGGACAATAGAAGATAGCGAGAAACTATACCGCATTCAAGGTTGGGGCGAACCCTATTTTTCGATCAATGCCGCCGGTCACGTTACAGTCTCTCCCAAGGGCGATCGCGGCGGTTCCCTCGACTTGTGCGAACTGGTAGAATCGCTCAAACAGCGAAATTTGGCTTTGCCCCTGCTGATTCGATTCTCTGATATTTTGGAAGATCGGATCGATCGCCTAAATTCCTGTTTTGCCAGAGCGATCGCCCGCTACAATTACAAAAACGTCTATCGCGGTGTCTTTCCAGTCAAATGCAACCAGCACCGACAATTAATTCAAGACTTGGTGCGTTTCGGTCAACCCCATCACTTCGGACTAGAAGCCGGCTCAAAACCAGAATTAATGATCGCTTTGGCGACCTTAAAAACCCCAGGCGCTTTGTTAATTTGCAACGGTTACAAAGACCGCGAATACATCGAAACCGCAATTTTGGCTCAGCGGCTAGGGCAAACTTCCGTGATTGTGCTGGAGCAAATTGAGGAAGTAGAACTCGCAATCGCAGCGAGCAAAGCATTGGGAATTAAACCGATTTTGGGGGTGCGAGCCAAACTCACTACCAAAGGTATTGGCCGCTGGGGAGGTTCCACGGGCGATCGGGCAAAATTTGGCTTGACAATTCCTGAAATTATCCGCGCCGTCGGGGAACTAGAAAAAGCTGGAATGCTCGACTGTTTGCAGTTACTGCACTTCCACATCGGCTCTCAAATTTCCTCAATTAGCGTCATCAAAGACGCCATTCGGGAAGCCAGCCACATCTATGTAGAATTAGCGAAATTGGGAGCTAACATGAACTACTTGGACGTAGGTGGCGGGCTCGGCGTTGACTACGACGGCTCTAAAACCAACTTCCACGCTTCCAAAAACTACAATATGCAAAACTACGCAAACGACGTAGTAGCGGGAGTTAAAGATGCCTGTGATGAGCGGAAACTGCCGGTGCCAATTATCATTAGTGAAAGCGGGCGGGCGATCGCATCTCACCAATCAGTCTTAGTTTTTGACGTACTCGGTACTAGCGATGTCCCCAGAGAAGTACCAGAACCAGTAGACGAAAACGCACACCAAATTCCGCGCAATCTTTACGAAATCTACCAATCTATCACTCCCGAAAATTACCAAGAAGTCTATCACGATGCTATCCAATTCAAGGAAGAAGCAATCAGTTTATTTAACTTAGGCTATTTGGGAATTGCGGAACGGGCAAAAACCGAACAGTTGTACTGGGCTTGCTGCGATAAAATACAGACAATCGCGCGGCAAAAAGACTACGTATCGGACGATTTGGAAGACCTGGAAAAGGTGATGGCGTCCATTTATTACATCAACTTATCTGTTTTTCAGTCAGTACCAGACAGTTGGGCAATTAACCAATTGTTCCCAATTATGCCAATTAACCGACTCGACGAAGAACCGACTCAACGAGGAATTTTAGCTGATCTCACCTGCGACAGCGACGGCAAAATTGACCAATTTATCGATTTGCGAGATGTCAAGTCGGTTTTGGAGCTGCATACTCTCAAACCCGGAGAACCTTACTATTTGGCGCTATTTTTGGGAGGTGCTTATCAAGAAATTATGGGCAATCTTCACAACTTATTCGGCGATGCAAATACAGTTCACATTCAGCTAACGCCTTCTGGCTATCATATCGAACACGTTGTGAAAGGGGACACTATGAAAGAAGTTCTCAGCTACGTACAATATGATGCAGAAAGTTTGGTTGAAAGCATCCGCCGTCAGACAGAAGCAGCTTTGCAGCAAAATAAAATTACTCTTTCCGAGGCCCAACTTTTGCTGCAAAATTACGAGCGGAGTCTCAGTCAATATACTTATTTGCAGTCCTAGTCAGTTGACAGTTGACAGTTGACAGTTGACAGTTGACAGTTGGCAGTTGGCAGTTGACAGTTGACAGTTGACAGTTGGCAGTTGACAGTTGACAGTTGACAGTTGACAGTTGACAGTTGGCAGTTGGCAGTTGACAGTTGACAGTTGACAGTTGTCATTAGGAGTGCTGTCCCCGATCGCGAACCTCATCCAAGGTCATTAGTCATTAGTTGACAACTGATGACTAATGACCTTGGATGAGGTAGAGTGCAAAAGGAGAAATTTACCAATTAGCAATTACCAATTAGCAATTACCAATTATTCACCACCAGTGTCGCTGAGAATTTGTGCGATCGTCCGCTGCTCTTCTCCATGTACAGTTGGTAAAACTTGGCGAGCGTCAGTAATCAGCCAATCGAGAGCCGCCGCTTGCAAATCGATCGAAGCCCCGGTTTTATCAACGCAGTAGCGCCCGAACACCAGTTTGTCAACCAACCGCACCTCCGGCCCCAAACGGGAATACTCAAAAATCACGCTGTTTTCCACAGTCGCCCCGCTGCAAAGCCAACAATTTGGGCCGATCATTGTCGGGCCGACAATTTTTGCTCCGTCTTCAATTTTCGTCATCCCGCCAATGTAAACAGGCCCGGTAATATCAACTTTGTCCCAGTTCACAGCTACATTCAAACCAGCGTAAATACCCGGGCGCACTTCAATTCCCGGAATCGAAACATTTTTGATTTCTCCCAACAGCACGCTCTGAATAGCCCGCCAATAGTCAGGAACTTTTCCGATATCCACCCACTCAAAGTCCATGCTAATCCCGTAAAAAGGCGCTCCTGCTGCTACTAGGGCCGGGAATAACTGCGAACCGATATCGTATTCCTCACCCGAAGGGATGTAATTGAATATTTCCGGTTCAAAAATATAAATACCAGTGTTAATGTCGGTACTCAGAGCTTCCTCTACAGAAGGTTTTTCTTGGAAATCTTTAATTTTGCCAGAATCGTCTGTTACCACAACTCCGTAACTAGGAACCTGCTCGCGGGGAACTGATTTCATCACAATAGTAGCGATCGCCCCTTTTTCCCGATGCCACTTCACAGCAGCAGTCAAGTCCAAGTCAATCAAAGCATCGCCGCACAGCACCACAAAAGTATCGTCAAAAAACGGCGAGAAGTCCTGAATTCGCCTCATGCCGCCAGCGGAACCGAGAGCCTCTCCAATCAGTTCTCCGTCCTCAATTCGCCCTTCAAAAGAATAGCCAATTTGTACCCCAAACTTTTGACCGTCACGGAAGTAGTTTTCAATCACATCTGCGAGGTGGGAAACATTGACCATAATCTGGTCAAATCCGTGCTGGCGGAGCAATTCTACCAAGAACTCCATCACAGGCTTTTGCAGGATGGGAATCATCGGTTTGGGTATTGTCTGAGTAATGGGACGGACGCGAGTGCCTTTACCTGCCGCCAGAATCATCGCTTTCATTCTTAACTTCCTCAACCCTCTGTTAATTGATATCAACTCAACAATTAGATGCTAGCGGTTGCGATCGCATCGATGGCGATCGCAGCAAAATCCTGACCTGTTTATAGGCGACATCGTACCAGGCTATCAATCATTTATGCCCAATTTGCCTGTTTGCCTGGATTTAACCAACCAGGAATCAGAAATCAGAAATAATATCAAGTCAGGGTGAATGCAGGTACATTGCGCTAGGGACGGGTTCGCCCGGATATCCGTCAAGAGTTCCAGAGACCGGTCAACCCGCCCCGGAAGCCTATCTGATGCACATCCAAGCTCACAGCGCCCTGATTTTGAGGTCTTGATAAAACTCCTCTTGAAGCAACTCTACTTTAGACTGAGCCGACAGCAGCAACAGCGCCCAAAAAACACCCACGCGGTCATAATTGGGCAAGGGAACTTCCCCAGTCGATAGCGGGGGCTGATGGTCAACAGAGGAATGCAAACCGTTATGATGCCAGAGTTCCAGCAATTTGTCCAATTCGAGCCAACCCTCGTCAATTTCTGAGCCGCGCTGGGCGAGAAACTGATCGAGTTCATTAGCCGTTTCCACGAGATTTTCTTGGTGAGCCAGCTCAAATATAGCCTGGGCTGCTTGCGATCGCATTTTTGAGGTCGGGCGGCGCCGGGGAGCAACTGTCTGCTCCATTGCAGCTTTCATCAACTGCAACTGCTCGATCAGTTCTGGGAGAGTCACCGGGCGTTTTTGTGGCAGTTGAGCTACACCGCGACGGCGCAATTGCCGCTCCAGATGCTGCGGCAAATTTCGCCCTCGTTCTGCGTCTTCGAGGGCGGCTTCGTCCAATTCGGGATTTGGCGGGGGTTCTGAGAGGACAATACTTTCTGCTTTGAGCAAAACCAGCATTGAAGCGTACAAAAACGCTTGGCCGGAGTGGGACAAATCGGAGAAATCCGAACTCTGATCGGCATCGGAGGCGTTGGTGAGTTGGCTCAAACATCGATCAAACACTTCAATGACTTTAACGTCCCAAGGATCGATTTCTCCCCGTTCTGCTAAGTCAATTAAAATTGCGATCCCCTCAGAAATAGTTTCTAAACCATTTTGATCTCTGGAAACAGCCATTCGATTTTATGTTTTATATTTTATATTTTAGATTTGTACTCTCCGAAAACGAGAGAGCATATCAACTTAATTGGTACTCATTTCAGCAGTCTTGACCTCAGTCGAATCTGCACTTTCTAACAAAGGTGGTTTAGCTTCTACTTCTGCTTGATCAGAAAATTGGGTTTTAAACCCAATTTTCTGATAATTTGAACGGTAGTCGGCTCTGTATTTTCGATGCTGAATAATACTAGAGCCAAGCAAATCAGAAAGATGAAGAAGAAGTTTAATACTCGCATTTTCTGTTCCTAATTCTCAATTCCGGTTATGCAAATTATTTGCCATTTGTCAACTTTTTTTGCAGAGGCTCCCAGTTTTTTTTGATAATATCAAATCTGGTCAATGAACGATAATATCCTAGGGGCGGGTTTATGGGAACTTTGAGAGTTTATTGAACCGCGAACCCGCCCTGGAGCGAACATATCCTTTTTAGGTTTGGCTGATGTTTTGCGGTTTTTTGCTAATTCCCAGCGCTGGCAATATTTGATATTTCACAGCAATACCTGCCGCTACAAATAAGGCAATAATCAGCGCCCCAATGCCTACGGGACTGGGAATCCAGAATGTCGCCTCCAAATAGTTAAGTTCCCCCGGCTTCAGCTTCCAAACTAACTGCTTTCCCTGCTGATAGCTTTGGGGAACCAGCGCACCGGCGACAGTAGTTTCAATATTTTCGGCACCCCAAGGCGTGTTCAAGCTAAAGTCTAGCTCCAAAAGTCCCCCCGGACTCAGCAGCGGACTGCCGTTTGAGGAAAGCAGAGAAAGTGAGCGCAAATCCAATTCCAAGCTCAACCGATTGCGCAGCACCAATAACAAATTATTCTGCTTGACATTCAGGTGAGATTCAAACTTGGGTAAATCTGTTTCTAGGGGACTTGCGACGCGAGATTTGTTGGTTTGTGCGATCGGATTGTAGAATTGGTTGAACTTGTCTTCTAACTCGGCTCCATTATTAAAAGGAATAGTCACCATAACTTCTGTCTCGGAAAGCCGTTTAGTTTTTCCATCCAGCAATCTCACCCGCTGTTCTACGCTTTTCAACCAATCTCGAACGGTTTCGCTGCTGAAACTCGTCAACCTTTCCCCCAGTTTAATGTGCTGCACGATTTCGCCGCGAGTTTGACTCTCAAAGTTAACTCCGACATCGTACTGAACACAGCCAGTCACTAGAGTTAAAAGACACAAGACAAAAGGTAAAAGAAAGAAAAACTTTTTTTTCCTCTTCCCAGTTCCATCCTTGACAATTTCCTGCTTCATTTTACCTTTTTTCCTATTTTTACCTTTAAACCGCTTCTAAAAACCTGAAGAACTCATTCAACTGTCAACTGTCAACTGTCAACTGTCAACTGTCAACTGTTTAAGGTACAACCAATAGTCCGGCAAGGGTTGAAACCCCTGCCTCAAAGCTGAAGTCATCTCAAGAGGACTGAAGAACTCATTCAACTGTCAACTGTCAACTGTCAATTGTCAACTATTTAAGATTGCCTCGAAGCTACACCCAACTGTTGAAACAGCATACTCGGCAAATATGCTGCACCGCCTACCCATTCGGCTTCGCTGCTTAAATCTGCCAAATTTTTAAAGGCTTCAAAAATGCTGCCTGCCACCATTGTATTCTTGACGCGACCGACAATTTTGCCTTTTTCTACTTTATAGCCTAAGTCCAAGTTGACAGAAAATTCGCCAGCTAACTGATTGGATTGGCCGGCACCTAAAACTTGCTCTATTATCAGGCCTTCGTCCATGCTAGCAATCAAGTCTTGGGTGCTGGTATTTCCTGGGGAAATGCAGAAGTTAGTCAAATCTGGGCCTGGGCGAGACAATCCGCCACGAAAACCGTTACCGGTTGATTGTACACCGGCGCGAGCGGCCCATCTGCGATCCCAGTAAAATCCGGTGACGGTTCCTTTGTCAATCAAGGTTTTGCGGGTGGTGGGTGTACCTTCGTCGTCAAAGGGACAGGCGGAAGGCCCTAAAGTTGGGTCTTCAAAAAAGGTGAAGCGTTCGTCAAATAAGGTTTCGCCGATTTTGTCGGCTAGGGGAGAGGCTTTTTGGACTACTGCTTGACCTGAAAGGATTGTATCAAAGAGGCTGCCTAATGTGCTGGCGGCGGCTCTGGGGGTAAATAAGACTGGGTAGGAACCGCTGGTGATGCTGGCTGGATGTTCGGCGAGGCGGTATTTTTCGAGGAGTGATTGCAGGATGCTGTTGGTGTCCAGGGGTCGATCGCGCGCGACATCATAACTGTATGCTTGCATAAAGTCTTCTCCTACTACCAAGTTGCCTGCGATCGTCCCGCTGACTATTTGGCTGCTTCTTTCGGCATACACGTCGCGCGTCGTGGCAATTTTCACCCGGCCGCTGCGGACGTGAAAGCCTACATCTACCATAATATCGGGATTGTAGGCGTGAACTTGCTCGATGAGGTTTTTGCCGTTTTCGACTAATTCTTGGGTTGTGGGCGGAGTGTAGGTGGTTTCCGGGCCTTTTAGATGGAAGTTGGAGGCGAGTTCAAATTCTGCGGGGTCGCCGATTTCGGCTGTTTGAATCGCTGCATCTACTAAGTCGTCTATCCGGGTTAAGTCTGTGGAACTAGCAAAGCCGATTTTGCCTTTGTAAATCAGCCGGAGTGCTACGCCTTGCAGTGCTTTGGTTTGCAGGGATTTGAGGCGATTGTTCTCAAATTCGATCGGCGTGTCTTGACTGGATAGGTAGTATACTTCAGCAGCATCAGCTCGCTGACTTGCCAATTTCAATATCTGTTCTATGGTGGAATCGCTCACAATAATCGCCTTTCTGGTTTGGTCTTTGTTCTATTTTAGCGATTTTGGGTGTGGGCGGAAACTGGGTTTTTTCGCAAAATTTGGAGGAATTGCATCGGAATGATTTAACCGCAGAGAGCGCAGAGGACACAGAGGAAGAGTATTGAGAGATGAATACAGGACGATGCTAGCTGATTTGATATCAGATCATTTCTGTTTGATTCGGACTTGTATGATGTTAAATTTTGTAGGGCGATGCCAGCAATAATTGCCCATAATCGATAATCTCATAAACCCGCCCCCGCCTGAACATCCGCAATAATTTCCTTCACTATCTCGGCATCAGGCGATCGCAAATGCTGTAAAATCTCTAAAGATTGCTGCAAATAATTCAAAGCTTTGTCAAAATCTCCCTTCTCATCTGCTAACAACTGTCCAAGCATTGCGAAACTAGCAGCTTTCCCTTGAACATTGCCAATTTTTTCCTCAACTTCGAGAGATTGTTGATAAAATGCGATCGCCTTTTCTACATCCCCTTGATTCGCATAGATTCCTGCTAGTTGGTGCAAACTAGCTGCTTTCCCTTGAACATCACCAATTTTTTCCTTAAGTTCGAGAGATTGTTGATAAAATGCGATCGCCTTTTCTACATCCCCTTGATTCGCATAGATTCCTGCTAGACAGTGCAAAGTAGCAGCTTTCCCTTGAACATCGCCAATTTTTTCGTAAATTTCGAGAGATTGTTGATAAAATGCGATCGCCTTTTCTACATCCCCTTGATTGGCATAGATTATTGCTAGATTGTGCAAAGTAGCAGCTTTCCCTTGAACATCGCCAATTTTTTCGTAAATTTCGAGAGATTGTTGATAAAATGCGATCGCCTCTTTGGGATTTCCCCAATCGTCCTGAATCCATCCTAATTGATATAAAGTATTTGCCTTTAAAGATATAAAATCTTCATCATCTTTCACCAAATCTAACGCTTGTTTCAAATAGTATGTTGCTGTCGAGTATTCACTCCGGCTGCGATAAGCAATTGCCAGATCATTCAAAACTCTAATGCGAGTTTTCAAATCCTCGTGAGTTTGCTCCCGCCCATTCGAGGGAGTGTATTCAATCAATAACCTTTTCAATAAATCGATCCGTTCCTGCTTTTCTGGAACCTCACAATTGCTAATCCCTTTGCGAGCATCCAGAGTTTGAGAAATCGCATCATCTCTAGTATTTGCAGGAGTTTTGAATACAAAAGTTCCCGAATTCCAGGCCCAGAAATCCGGCGCAAAATTAGCAACTCGCGTAATCGCATAATCTGGCAAACAAAACAGCATTAGATGCGGTACTTTAACCGGATAAGCATCTCGTACCCAATTAAAATCAACCAACATCGGCGGATATTCTCCCGTCATCCCGATCGCATTTTCCACCCCCCGCACAATGAAAATCAACTTCTTGTCTGCTTGAACCTCAACTGTTGGCAAAACCTTCAGAATTTCATCCATCAAAAAGCGCATATCAGAATCGGGAAAATCCCAAATCTCAAACTGCATATCTTGACAATCGGGATGGTTAATCAATGCCTGAATAATCGCATCTCTATCCTTCGCAAAATTACTTTGGATAAATCCCAAATCAAAGGCATTGTCGGGAACAATATCAACAAATGTCAGCAATTGGTCAAAAGATTCTTGATTGAATTCAACAATCCTTTGTCTATCTATTTCAGGGATTTCCTTGAATTGATCTAAGGGCTTGTTGGAAAGCATAACTTTGTTTTACGAGTGGGTTGACATAATTCCACCGACTACTCCCGTTGTATTCCAAGACAGAAAGATTGAATAATAAATTTTGTCCGATTTCTTCTTTATCGATATCTTTGTCGATGCAAACTCGCGCTAATATAGTATAATATTCTGGCGTAGGAGTAGACCTTTCAAAATCAAATTGCTGTTGATTTAAAGCGTAAGTGACATCTTCAGCCAAAACTTTACTGTGTTTGCGAGTAATGGCTGTGCGACAAGTCGATCGAGTTATCTGCATCAATTGTCGGACGTGACCGCCACTAGCTTTTGCCAAATCTAGCAGCCGTTGTCGATCGTCAAATACCGCACTAATATCAACCCGCTGTTCAATTAAACGGGCAACTCCCTCTAATCTTTGCTGATTGTAATTTAAATCGCACTCACTACGATTAAATTCATAAATATTCACCATTGGCACGATATTGGGATTGCTAAACAAGTTGCTAACATTTTTATATGAATAAATTACCGAAATCGGCACTGTATAGATGATTGTACAGTCTAGTTCTTGGAGTTGAGGAGCGTAATCAAAAAACAAATGATTACCAACATTTGGAGGAATCCGGTCTAAGTTATCAACAATCAGCAAAAATCCTTTTTGGTAACGGTTGGGATATTTGTGTCTCAGCTTCTTAAAAGCATCTTTCAATAACAGATTAATATCTGCTTGCAAGCGGGATAGATTACGCTGAAGAGTTTCGCGAATCACTTGTTTTTGTTGACTAGAACCTTTGATTTGACCGATTAATTTTGCAGTCAACTTAGAAATAAACGGAATTTCTGCACCTGCACTTGCTTCGGTTTCGATGCTAGCGGAAAGTTGAACACTTTCTTCTGTTTCTTTAGTGACTTCTTTAAACCACAATTCAAAACTATGTAATAGTTTTTGATCAAACTTCAATCCTAATTCAGTTAAATCATCAGCTACTTTGTTGATAACTAACAAATATAAATCGGTATATTCAGCATCAAGAACATCTAGTTCCTGATCGAATTCTATATAAATCACCCGATATTCATTTTCCCATCGCGACTGAATCCGTTTTAATTCTGTACTTTTGCCACATCCCCGATGTCCCGTAAACAAAATTGTGTTAAATTCTCCCGGTTCTTGAAGATCCAAATCCGTGCTAACATCGTCGATCGCTACTGTGTTGCGTACTGCGGACAAATCCACATAATATCGTGCAATATCATCGCCCGTTAGAGGCTTGACATCGCAAGCGCGGTAAGCTTCTTTGAGTGTTTTGGCGCGGTTGGTGGGGAGTGAAGTCATCGGATTGTAGATTGTAGATGTTGGATTTTAAATTTTGGATTGAACCAACAGTTGGTCTTAATAACTAATAAACAAGCCACCTAAAATCAAAAATATGGCAATTAACGCCACCCAGATAAACCTATTATCTTTGGTATTCACCTGACTCAAATCTACAGGTTCTTGTACGGCGGGCTTTGGTTTGGCGTACTTGATATCAGCGTTGGGATTTGCTTGAAAACTGATTGATTGATTTTCATCTAAAGCTGCTAAATCGGGGATTTTTACCGTCCATTCATCAGGGATACTGAGTTTGGGGGCTTCGAGAATGAACAGCAAGCGCTTGGCTTGCTGGCGGGTTTCTTGGCGCGGATGGCGGGTGAGTTTGCGGCAAAGCTCGATCGCCCTTTCGGTATCGCCAGAGGCTTCGTAGGCTGTCACCAGCCACATCTGCACGTCGCCGCCTAATCTGGAAGTGCGATCGACCAAACCCGTCGCTGTTTCCAAACTCTGGATAGCTTGAGCATACAGACCGCTCTCAAAAGCTACTCGGCCCGCTTGATACTCAGTTTGAACAATTTCTAACTTTTCTGAACTCACCAGCCCCCACCCAATTCACAAATATTAGTTCCCAAATTCCCCAAAAGCTAGAATTCGCTGTTGTTTTGCGACATACCTGACTCATTGTCCCGTTTGGAACCCAGCAAGTCTAACTGGTCTACTCTAATTACTGGCTTCGAGCGATTTGAACCCGTATTGCGGTCTTGCCAGCGATCGAACTTCAAAGAGCCTGTTACTCCAATTAGAGCGCCTTTGCGAACGTAGTCAGCAGCGACTTGCGCTGTTTTCCCCCAGATTTCCAGATTAAACCAGTCTGGCTGATCGTTGTTCTTGCTTCTGCGGTTGACTGCCAGCGTCAAATTACACTTAACTGTACCCGACTCAAAATACTTCACGTCCGGGTCGCCACCGACGCGGCCGACCAAAGTCACAACATTAAGACTCATAAATTTTTTCGGGAATGTGCTCGATTGGTGATGTAGTTAAACTCTCCCTGAAGGGCGATCGCCTCCAAACTTAACTTGGAACAGCGCGAATCAGGGCTTCATCCTGATTTTACACCCACTTACCAGAACATACTTATTGTGGATGATTGGCGAGGCAAGCGTTCAACTTATGCTCGACAATGTTACGTTTCGACTAGACTCAGGATGAAAAACGTAATAGAATCCACCTCGGTTACACTTTTGTAACAACATTATTGCACACATTAGTATTTTAGTTTTGGGGGGGTACAAATCAGTGGGTCTTCTCAATCGATTTTCCTTATCTAGAGATATGGGTATCGACCTCGGTACTGCTAACACGCTCGTTTATGTATCTGGCAAAGGTATTGTTCTGCAAGAGCCGTCCGTAGTGGCGATCGACCAAGACTTAAAAATACCGCTGGCTGTTGGAGAAGAGGCTAAAAAAATGCTTGGGCGCACGCCTGGGAATGTCATAGCATTGCGCCCGCTTCGCGACGGGGTAATCGCCGACTTCGATACAGCCGAACTCATGCTCAAGACTTTTATCCGCAGAGTTCACGAAGGCCGAAGCTTAGTTTCGCCGCGGATCATTATTGGCATCCCCAGTGGTGTCACTGGTGTCGAGAGGCGCGCTGTGATTGAGGCGGCTACTCAGGCCGGTGCTAGAGAAGTACGGTTAATTGATGAACCTATCGCTGCGGCGATCGGGGCTGGACTGCCTGTGGCTGAGGCAACTGGCAATATGATTATAGATATCGGTGGGGGTACGACGGAAGTTGCGGTTTTGAGTTTGCAAGGTACGGTGATCAGTGAGTCTGTCCGGGTAGCCGGTGATGAACTCAATGAGGCGATCGTCCAATACATGAAAAAAGTTCACAATTTGGTGATCGGCGAACGCACTGCTGAAGAAATTAAGATTCAGGTGGGTTCCGCATATCCAACGACCGAGGATGACGATGTGATCATGGAAGTGCGCGGCTTGCACTTGCTCTCCGGTCTACCGCGAACTGTTACAATCAAAGGCCCAGAAATTCGCGAAAGTATGTCGGAACCGCTGTCAGTAATTGTGGAAGCTGTCAAACGTACTTTGGAACGCACACCCCCGGAATTAGCGGCAGATATTATTGACAGGGGAATTATGCTGGCCGGTGGCGGAGCACTGATGAAAGGTTTAGATACTCTAATCAGTCACGAGACAGGAATTGTCACTCATGTGGCAGCCGATCCTCTTTGCTGCGTGGTTTTGGGAACTGGTAGGGTATTGGAAAACAAACAGTTGGAACGGGTATTCAGCGGGCAGTCGTCGCGCAGTCTGTAATTAACAAACTTGGGATTTTGGATTTAGAAATAGGTCTGCCATCTAAACTCTAAAATCCTGACATAACAATTTTACTTGATTGAAATTATGCTAAAGCACACAATCCGCAGGTGGTGGGATCTGCGTCTACAAATTGCTCTTTTAGGTTTAGCGGTAACTGCGGCTTGGGGGGTTCGACAAACACAAGGTGCTGTACTTTTTGAAGTTTACAATTGGGTGTCTCGTCCGTTTCAAGCCAACGGCTCTGGACAAGAGCAACTCATCTCGGCTCGCACTCAAGAATTGCAAGCGCAACTATTAGAATCAGAGACTCAAAATCAGAAGTTAAAAGAACTTTTAGGTTACGTTTCTGCTAAGAAACCTAAAGGAATTGTCGCTCCGATTGTGGGGCGCAGCGCTGACCATTGGTGGCAGCAAGTAACCTTGGGGCGCGGCAGTAATGATGGCATTAAAACAGATTTTACTGTGATGGGCCCTGGCGGTTTGATAGGTCGGGTTGTCAGTGTTACTCCTAATACTAGCTTAGTGCTGTTAGCTAGCGACCCTACAAGTCAATTGGGTGTGGGAATTACCCGCAGTCGTAATATGGGTTTTATGCGCGGTAAAGGCCCAAATCAGGCTGTGATGGAGTTTTTTGATAATGTTCCCAATGTTAAGCCTGGAGATTTGGTTTCAACTTCTTCTTTCAGTCAGTTGTTCCCTGCTGGTTTGCCGGTGGGAAAAGTGGTTTCGGTTGATCTGAATAAAACTCCGGCTCCCGAAGCTGTTATTGAGTTTTCTGCACAGATGAATTCTCTGGAGTGGGCGGTGGTTTACCCACACTCTAAGGAATCTGAACAAAAGGCTTCGCAGGGTCAATCTTCTGCACCGTCTGGGGGAGCAAAGCCGTAATGAAGCCTTTATCTCGGATGTTTTGGCGATCTCGCAAATTTTTGAATTTCGGCGTTACATTTGCTTCTGTGATGCTGTGTATACTGATATTGCCGACTCGGTTTCCGGGAATGGAATTGCTGGGAATTGGCCCGAACTGGCTGTTAATTTGGTTGGTAGCTTGGAGTATTAAGCGGAGACGTACAGTTTGGGGAGCTGCTAGTATGGGCATCGCTTTGGGGTTTCTTCAAGATGCGATGACGGCTCCTAATCCCACCCACGCTGTAAGTCTAGTTGTTGTAGGTGTCTTAACGGTTGTTTTGCAGAAAAGTTGGTCGATTCCGGCTGATATTGTTGAGAGAGATCCGGTTCCAATCGCGTTAATTGTGTTTGGGATGGCGGTGGTGGCGGAAACGGTGATGGGGCTACAATTTTTCGCTATGGGCGATCGGGCTTTACTGGAAATTTGGAGCTATCATCAGCGTGTGGCTTTGTGTTCTGCTATTCTCAGTAGTCTTTGGGCTCCGGTGATTTATTTTCCCCTGAATCGCTTGTGGGAAATGACCAGAAGTTTAGAAAAATTTTAGTCATTAGTTAACTGTTGACTGTTAACAGTTAACTGTTGACTGTTAACAGTTAACTGTTGACTGTATAGAGGTTATCAAAAAAGTGAGGTATACGGGCGATGCCCCATGCCCCATGCCCCATGCCCACTGTTAGTGAGAAAGGCTATATAGTCATTCTACTATTACTTGTTGCCCCAAACCTAATAAGTGATGAACGGCAATAATTAAGTCGCTGAGAATGAAATTAGGCTGGTGCTTTTGCAGTTGATAGTGGCTGCGAATGCCGCACGTAACGGCAATTGTTGGTATTCCCAATGCTTGTCCTGCGAGGATATCTGCTTCGGTATCTCCGATCATCCAAGCCGAACCCAGCGATGACTCAAATTCTTCTGCAACTTCAGCCAACAATTCGGTTTTTAAGGCTGTATAGTTGTGATAGGCCGCATCGGGTATCTGAGTTCCGCGAATGGACGTAAACAGTCTGGCTAAACCGTAATTTTGCAACAGTTGAACGGCTTGATTTCTCGGCCGCAGGGTGACCAAAATCAGCCGCACGCCGCGGGAGTGCAGAAGTGCGATCGCCCATTGCACTCCTGGCTGGATGCGATCTAAGTGCAACAAGTCTGGCTGATTGACAATCCGACTCACGCATCCGAGAAAAACGTGAATTTCTTCTCCCGATAAGCCCGAACTTTTGGCTATTTCAGTATCGGGGACTCGGTTTTGTTTCATTTCCCAAAACTGCTGTTTGCTGAGGATTTGGAGGTTGAGGTTGATTCTCCTGGCATCATAAGCTGCTTGAGTGTCCGCTAATCCCTGTTGATAGGTGGCGTAGTAGCGATCGGACACATCGACGATCGGCCCGTCTAAATCGCAAAATACTGTCATCCGGGGGGACGAGTCAGCCTCTGATGGTAGCTTGTACTGAGGGTTTTCGGAATTGGGGGCGACAGCAGTTAACATATAAGGTTAAGTAAATCAAGGATAACGATACATTTCTTGACTTTACCAAGAATTTTATAAGTTATAAGACAAAATTTCAAGTTATATCATTAAAAAAACCTATGATAATTATGAGGAGAGCTCTCAGAAAGGGCGATCAGGCCAATCGTCGATAAATTCAAGGGAAAAAGTGATTTTTGTAGCTGTTGATATTTGCTTTAGCCATTAAAGTTTAGAATTAAGTTTTTAGTCTTTTGTAAATTACCCATGCTCAAACAAAGCGATTTTGTTAGGAATCCAGACACTAATCGAGTAGAAGTGCTTTCAGAAGCACTACCTTACATTCAACACTTTGCCGGCCGCACGATTGTGGTCAAATATGGCGGTGCTGCGATGAAAGATAGCACTCTCAAAGACAAAGTTGTTCGGGATATTGTGCTGCTAGCTTGCGTGGGGATGCGTCCCGTTGTGGTTCACGGCGGCGGCCCAGAAATTAATATTTGGCTGGAAAAGTTGGGAATAGAGCCACAATTTAAGGATGGTTTGCGGGTGACTGATGCGGCGACAATGGAAGTCGTAGAAATGGTTTTGGTGGGAAAAGTAAACAAGGAAATTGTTTCGTTAATCAACCAAGCTGGCGGCAAAGCAGTAGGATTATGCGGCAAGGATGCGAATCTAATTCAAGCTCGTCCAGATGGCCGGGAAGGAATTGGGTTTGTTGGTGAAGTTAGCGGCGTGGAAATCAACATCTTAGAGTCTTTGGTGAACAGCGGTTATATTCCGGTGGTGTCGAGCGTGGCGGCGGATCAATTCGGTCAATCTTACAACATTAATGCTGACACAGTTGCCGGGGAAATTGCCGCTGGTTTGGGAGCAGAAAAATTGATTTTGATGACTGATACTGCGGGAATTTTGGAGGATTATCACAACCCGGAGAGTCTGATTGCTAAGTTGGATATTCAAGAAGCGAGACAGTTAGTTGAGTCGGGAGTTGTGTCTGGGGGGATGATTCCGAAGGTTAATTGTTGTGTGCGAAGTTTGGCTCAGGGTGTGAAGGGCGCTCACATTATTGACGGGCGAATTCCTCATGCTTTGCTGCAAGAAATATTCACGGATGCGGGGATTGGTTCGATGATTGTTGCTTCTGAGTTTAGTGGGGCGAAGTTAAGGAATAAGTAATGCGTAAATTTTAGCTTGGGGCGGGTAGGTGAAGCGGTAAATCATTGCTTTACCCGTCCAGAGAATCGCTTTCTAGTTCGCCAGTAGGACTTGTGGGAACTATTGTTTAAGTGTATGATACGGGAAAGGAGTGTCAATATTTAGTGGAGTTTGCTGATACTCAAGGGATTGAATATGCTATGGCTATTTTGAAAGCAGATGAGATTTGAGTTTTGCAATACGATCTAGCAGTTGCTTAGTAATGTGAGGAGAATAGAAGTTCGATAGGGGCGATCGCACTTTTGGAAGAAGGGGCGATCGCTCGCGTGAGATTTGGGATGGGATATGGGCGCATTTTTGGAATGAAAAGGATCTCGCCCGCGTGAGATTTGGGATGGGATAGGGGCGCATTTTTGGAAGGAAAGGGATCTCGCCCATTGATAGGGTTTGAGTGTTACACTAAAAATACAGCATTGTTCGGTGACAATTGCGTCATACCCTACTTGCAGGAGGAAAATACCTGGTAACTACGCTCGAAATTGACAAAACTCTTCTTCAAGAAGCCCTTGATTTGAGTAATCATCCAACACCTAATACATTAATTGAAGCGGCTTTACGCGAGTTCATTCAACGTCACAAGCAACTAAAAATATTGGAATTGTTCGGTACTATTGACTACGATGAAGATTATAACTACAAGCAATAGCGACAAACAAGGGGAAAGTCGAGATATTGTGAAAGAATTAAAGCGGAACAGTCCACTGTCTCCGTTACCAGAAAAATTTAGATTAATTAGGGGGTGATGAGGAGTTATAATGAAACTACCCAATGGCAATCAGGCTGAAGTTTCTCTGCAAAAGCTGGTCGGCTATTGCTTAAATCCAGAGCATTCTCGTGGAAAGCACAAAGCCAGAGTGTTTGCATCGGTTTTGGGAATCACGGCTAATAATGCAGAAGTTTTGCGAAAGCTTATTCAAAAAGCAGCCATTGAAGGTGAAGTTGTCCAAGAAAATACTACTGATTTTGGGCAACAGTTTAAAGTTGATTGGACTGTACCCGATACAGTGGGGATTGAGCTTCGGACAATCTGGGAAATTACTTCGACTAATTCTAACCCTCGTTTGATTTCAGCTTTCTTAAACCATGATAAAAAACTTTAGACTTTTGGATTCTGTTGCGATTCTCCAGCCTGTTTCAAATACGCGATTAACGCTAGTGGAACCGGAATATGAATCTGTTTCTAGTTTGCCAGTAGGACTTGTGGGAACTATTGTTGAAGTGTATGATACGGGAAAGGAATGTCAGTATTTAGTGGAGTTTGCTGATAGTGAAGGGATTGAATATGCTATGGCTATTTTGAAAGCAGATGAAATTTTAGTTCTGCAATATGAACTTGCAGTTGCTTAGTAATGTGAGGGGAATAGAAGTTACATAAAGGCGATCGCACTTTTGGACTGAAATGGCGATCGCCCGCGTGAGATTTAGGATGGGATAGGGGCGCACTTTTGGAAGGAAAGGGCGATCGCTCGCGTGAGATTTAAGATGGGATAGGGGCGCACTTTGGTACTTGGGATGACCACCGCCCTGAATCTTTTACCGAGTTTTAGCGTAAGCTATAATAAAGATGGATCTGTCCTGTTAATCTTCGATGACTACACAATCTGTTTCGCGTTATGTCGCACGTCACCCTAAAATCTTGCAAGGCGAACCAATTATCGCAGAAACGTTTCAACGTGCCAATCTTCGGAACTTAATCCGACTCTTTCAATAACTTTTAAACAAAATGAATTAATATCTTCAGCAGATAAATCAAGTTCAATAAATGCCCCGTTTTCTAGTTGTCTGGAATATCTGAAATTTTGATCATTCCAATTCACCAAACGAGGATAATCTTGAACAAGTTCCTGAAACTTATCTTTATCTAAATCAGCAACAATATTCAGAGTAGTTTCCAACACATCTCGCCAGCTTTTAACGGTATGTTTTTTGTTAAGTACGGACAATACTGTTGGTTTTGTTCCCCTAACTATACCCTCAACTTTTTCTTGTCCCGCTCCTTCCCCAAAGTAAGGCCATATTTTCAGGCAAATTTCGGCTAAATCTTCCGATCGCTGTTCAATATCTTCTCTATTCCAGGTTGTTTTTTCTTGAAAATACTGATTTAATTCCAGATGACTTTCTAGTAAAATATCCCGCTTTTTGGGAAAAGGATGATTAGAAAGTTCGGGATTATATCCTGTTAAAGTTAAATTTCCCAGCGTATGTAATAAAAGTTCGTGAGTTATTTCCCAATCTTCCCCTAAAGATTTTTCCCAATCTTTATTTAGCTTTTGGGGCATAATATGTTCAATTGAAAGATTATTGAAAAATACCCCTTCTTTATGACCGAATGATTGTTCGATTGATTCTAAAATTAGTCTAGCCTTTTCTGACTTCTTAACACCATAAAGTTCTACTTCTTTTAACATTGATTTAAACTTCTCGTCCTTGGGATAGTTTTTGCCACTAAGAATTTCCTTTAATCCCACCATAAAATTTTGATCTATTTTTTGTTTAATTTGACTGTATAGAGAAGGAAACATTTTGTTTAGGGAGTTAGTGGGAAGGTTACAAACAAAACGCCGAATAATAAAATTTTCAAGAATCTTTAAGACTTTCACAAATTCATCAATTGAAAATTTACCTTCACTAGACCTCTTGCAAAAAAAATCTATGCTATAATAGAAATTTTTCAATTTAATCCCCCTAGAGCT
>NZ_JAIGNI010000031.1 GCF_026130175.1 Lyngbya sp. CCAP 1446/10
CCTCTCCCCCTCTCCCCCTCTTCCCCTCTCCCCAACCCGCAAAGACCAACAATCCGCGTAGATTTAGAACGCTTAACAGAATTAGTAAATCTAGTCGGAGAATTAGTCATCAACCGTACCAATTTGGAACTGCAAGAATCAGAATTGCGGGGCGAAGTCAAGCGAATTCGCCGCAGTATCGTAGATTTAAACCAATTCGGCGGCCAGTTGCGGGAAGAATACGACAGACTGAGTTTTGCAGACTGGAAAGGAGGAAACGGCAATTCGGGATTGGTGGGAAAAATTGCAGCAGCAGAAACAGAATTTCCACTGCTTGCTAACGTCAAATCCTCGATCGCCCATAATCACTTCGATATCTTAGAGATGGATCGTTATACAGAGTTCCACTCGACAGCATCTGAAGTCATCGAAACCGCCGAATCAATTTCACAATCCGCCACCAAATTAGACACTTTAGCAATGAAATTCGAGCGCAGTACCGACCAACTGCGCCGCATTACCGAACAGCTACGCAGCCGCGTCATGCAGTTGCGAGTCGTGAGTTTCAGTCGCGCCGTAGATCACTTACCTAGGGCGCTTCGAGATATGTGCCTCACCTACGATAAAGATGTCAACTTGCTGTTAGTAGGAAGAGATACCAAAATTGACGAAAGTTTGCTGGATGCTTTGCGCGACCCCTTAATACACTTAGTCAGAAACGCTTTCGATCACGGCATCGAAATGCCCGAAATTCGGCAAGCAATCGGCAAGCCAGCCAGCGGTCAAATTGAAATAGAAGCCCGTCACCAAGGCGGTCAAACTATTATTACTATCGCCGATGATGGCAAAGGAATTGACCCGGAAATCATTCGCAGCAAAATTGTTAAAAAAGGTTTAGCGACGGAAGAACAAGCTCAAGAATTTTCGATTATTGAACTCTATGATTTTCTATTTTGGCCCGGTTTTAGCACTGTCGAAGAAGTGAGCGATCTTTCCGGGCGGGGAGTCGGACTCGACGTGGTGCGAACAAATTTGCGGACTGTGCGCGGGACGGTGAAGGTGGATTCTCGCCTGGGAAAAGGTACGAGTTTTATCATCAAACTGCCGCTGTTGCTGTCGATTACTGAGGCTTTGATGGTAAAGACCGATCGCAATAAAATAGCAGTTCCACTGGATGCAGTCGAGGAAATTCTGCACGTTAAAGCTTCGGAAGTTCACACCGCCGGCAATCAACCAATGTTGTGGTGGCGGGATGAATTTATTCGTTTGGTGCGGATGCAAGATTTGCTCGAATACAGCGTTCTCGGCCCCGATGGCCCCTCCCCAGACCCTTTGACTCAAGATCACATTCCCGTGCTGGTTTTGGCTTCTAGCGAAGGAATGCTGGCGGTAGCAGTGGAACGCCTGATCGGCCAGCAGGAAATTGTGGTTAAACCTCTGCCGCCGCCTCTCTCGAAGCCTCGCGGGGTTTTGGGGAGTACGATTTTGGGGGACGGGCGGGTGGTGACTATTTTGGATGTGGATGATTTGGTGGGTCAACCTTCTTTAGCCAATAGTTCGATCGCGCCTGTGTCGGGTACAACGCCGCATATGGCGCCGAGTTCGAGTCAGTCACCCCAGATTTTGATAGTGGACGATTCCTATACAATTCGGCAGTTATTGTCTCTGATGCTGACTCGCGCCCGCTACCGAGTCGTGCAGGCTAAAGACGGTTTGGATGCCCTGGAAAAGCTGCAAAATGGTCTCGATTGCAGTTTGGCGATTGTTGATATTGAAATGCCCCGGATGGATGGATTTGAATTATTGCGCTCTATGCGATCGACCCAGCGGTTTGCTAAAATCCCTGTAGCCATGCTGACCTCCCGCAGCGGCGAAAAACACCGACAAATGGCAATGGAATTAGGCGCAAATCAATATTTCACCAAACCTTACAGCGAAGCCCAACTTTTAGAAGCCATCCCCAAATTAATCAAACATTAAATAATTAGTCAGTAGTCATTAGTCAGTAGTCAGTAGTCAGTAGTCAGTAGTCATTAGTCATTAGGAATACAAATGTTTCGAGCTTTTGGATTTACCAATTACCAATTACCAATCCCCCAATCTAAAATCGCATGACTCACACGAATTACAATCGTCGTTTTCGCAGCAAGAAACAAGGCGCTGTCAGAACGCCTCCTCGAAAACTTATTTCCTTTGAACTGGGAAACGTTAATTATGCAGTTTCTATAGAAAAAGTGCAGCGCGTGGTTAAAGACTTTAATCCCTACGGTTTTTTAAATAGCGGTCAAAGTTTAGTGCGGCACCAAGAAGAACTGATTACCTTGATTAATTTATCCAAAATATTTCCTAGCAGTCGGAGCATTGCTGACTGCAACTACCTGATTGTTTGCAGCTTAAATAAGAGCGATCGCCTGGGAATTCCCATTCCTGATATGCCCAAGATTTTGGAAATTTCTGAAGAAAGCTTCGGCGAAATTCCCGAATTGTACCGCAAACAGCAACTACCTCCGGTAATAGAAAAGATAATTCGCGCACCCGACGGTTCTGAAGTCTTTTATCTGAATTTGGATCTATTTAGCGAAATGTAGCGCGCCCGCTGCTAATCAATGTTAGGTAGTAATGAGGACTTGAGTTTTCTTGAAAATCTGAGGACTAAAATCCTCACTACCAACCAATTTTATATTTTTATGTCAAACACATATAACGTAATTATTATCATATAATACGGCAATAAAGGCGCATAATATCATACAATATAAATGATTTATTTGCAATGTTTTTATGAAAAAAATCACAAGATTGTCGATCGCCCTGCTAATGTTTGCCGCTACTCTACAATATCCGAAGGTGGGACTGCAACAAAGGGCGATCGCCCAAACACCAACACCCCAACCAGAAACACCTCAACCACCAATCATCCAACCACAAATACCCGAACCACCAAGACTCCAACCACCAACAACTCAACCACCAACACCCCAAACACCAACACCCCAACCAAAAGCAGAAGATCCCAAAAACCTCGGCTACGTCTCCCCAGAATTTGCCGAAAAATTTTCCCAGCAACAAATTGACCAAATTAACGCCAACGTCGAAACGCTGTTGCTAACCCAAAGCTGCGTCCGGTGTGACCTCCGAGCGATAAAATTAGTTAACATACGCTTAAAAAATGCGATCGTCACAGGAGCAGATTTATCAGACGCCAACCTCAGCGGCAGTACCTTCGAGATCTCAGATTTTGTCAACACCAATATGGCTCGCACAGACTTAAGCGGAGCCCAGTTAATCGGAGCAAGAATCAGCAACACCAACCTCCGAAAAGCCAACTTGACAGGAACCAATTTAGACGGTGCAGACTTGCGATTTTGCGACCTCAGAGACGCAAATCTGTCAAATGCGAACCTCCGCAATGCTAATATAGATGGCGCTAGTATCGATCGAGCAAGCATGGCCGGCACCACAATGCCAGACGGCAGCAAAAAGCAATAACACAGTAGAAGGAAGAAGGAAGAAGGAAGAAGGAAGAAGGAAGAGGGAAGAAGAAAGAAGAAAAAAGTAATGAAATTCCTACAGGCAAAAACCGGGTTTTTAAAATCGTTACCAGGCAGAGCCTGGTAACGAATATCTGGAGGCTCTGCCTCCTTTTTCCTCTTTCGCAATCGAGGCAGAGCCTCGCTGATATGGGTTCCCAGGCAGAACCTTGGAACCAGTTAAGTTTCACATAAAATTGACACCAATTCCTTCTTCCTTCTTCCTTCTTCCCTCTTCCTTCTTCCTTCTTCCTTCTTCCTTCTTCCTTCTTCCCTCTTCCTTCGATTCAAACAGCCAAAAATCTCTGAACCACCTCATCGCTCAATTCGCCAGTGCTTCCAGAAGCCACAATCCCACCTTTTTGCATAGCATAATACCAGTCAGCTTGCCGCACAAAATGCAAATGCTGCTCCACCAACAAAACCGAAATTCCCCTAGTCGCAACCACGCGGCGCACCGCAGCCTCTATATCCAAAATAATAGACGGTTGAATCCCCTCCGTCGGTTCATCCAAAACCAGCAATTTCGGCTCACCCATCAAAGCCCTAGCAATCGCCAACTGCTGCTGCTGTCCCCCACTCAAATCGCCTCCCATGCGATCGAGCATAGTCTTCAAAACCGGAAATAACTCAAAAATCTCATCAGGAACTTCAGGATTTTTTGTCAGAGTTGGTTTCGCTTCCAAACCTAACAAAAGATTTTCTTTCACAGTCAAACGGGGGATAATTTCGCGCCCTTGAGGCACATAACCAATGCCCATTTTAGCCCGCTGGTGAGTCAACTTAGAAGCAATAGATTGTCCGCCAAAATTAATTGTGCCGCTGCGCGGTTGCAGCAACCCCATAATCGTTTTTAGCATCGTAGTTTTGCCAACACCATTGCGGCCGATCAAACAAACCATTTGCCCCGCATTGACGCTTAAATCGACACCGCGCAAAATGTGACTTTCGCCGTAATAAACATTCAAATCAGAGACTTGCAGCATATATTTAATAATGGGTAATAACTAATGATCAATGACTGATGACTAATGACTAATGACAATTGTCAACTATCAACTGTCAGGTTTTCCTAAATATACCTCAATTACGCGATCGTCATTTTGCACCTCATCCATCGTTCCTTCACACAAAACAGAACCCTGATGCAGCACCGTCACCTTTTGAGCAATTTGCCGCACAAACTCCATATCATGTTCTATCACTAACACCGAATGACTTTCGGCCAACGAAATCAGCAAATCTCCAGTCAGCGCCGTTTCCTCATCAGTCAAACCAGCCACAGGTTCATCCACCAACAACAAATCAGGAGATTGCGCCACCAACATCCCAATTTCCAACCACTGCTTTTCCCCGTGAGAAAGCAAACCAGCCGAAACATCAGCCTTAGCCACCAAACCAATTGTTTCTAACAAACCCGCAACCGTGCGCTTTTCAGCAGTAGGAGCAGGCTTAAACAAAGTTGGAAATACATTTTTATTGCCGTTACAAGATAGCTCTAAATTTTCGCGTGGCGTTAAATTCAAATAAACTCGCGGCGTTTGAAACTTGCGGCCAATACCCAGACGAGCAATCTGATATTCCGACAACTTCCGCAAATTTTTTCCCTTAAATAACACACGCCCTTCTGTCGGCTGCACCTTCCCAGTAATCGAATCGAGAAAAGTTGTTTTCCCCGCACCATTTGGGCCAATGATAACTCGCAGTTCGCCCGCATCCATACTAAAATTCAAACCATTGATAGCTTTAAAACCATCAAAGCTAACAGTCAAATTTTCTATTTCTAATACTTTTCCACTCATAGATTTGTCCTTAATTTTATTTGTATTTTGTAGGGTGTGCACTGCGCACCGATTGACTTTGAACACCATCGAAAATCATCGGTTGACTTTTTTGGTGCGCAATGCGCACTTTATTCTTTAGTCCGCGCACCATCCGGACTTCGTTTGTGTAGTCGCGGTTTCAACCGCCGACTCCAACTCTGACTGACGAACCCTACCGCCGATTTACTCTAACTGAAAACTGCTAGAACTGCTCGGTATTGCAGTTGGCATTGCAGCCATAATTCGCTCAGCCAATTTCGAGAGTGGCAGACTTTGCAAATACACTTTACCAGGCCCAGTTAGCTTGACCAAAAACAAGCCTTCGCCACCAAATAAAGCATTTCTAAACCCGCCCACAAACTGAATATTGTAATCTACAGTCGGCGAAAAAGCGACCAAACAACCAGTGTCTGCTCGCAACACTTCGCCAACTCCCAAATTTTTCTCAACTATTGTTCCTCCCGCATGAACAAAAGCTAACCCGTCACCCTGCAATTTTTGCAGAATAAAGCCTTCTCCGCCAAAGAAACCAGCACCGAGTCGCTTGGTGAAAGCTACATCAATGTCAATACCGTTTGCCGCACAGAGAAATGAGTCTTTTTGACACAGAAATTTGCCGCCAAGTTGACCTAAATCGAGGGGAATTATTTTCCCAGGATAGGGGGCGGCAAAAGCGACGCGGGCCTTGCGATTTCCGCTGTTGACAAAGGTGCTAATAAAAAAACTTTCCCCTGTCAGCATCCGTTTGAAACCTTGAAATATGCCACCACCTGTGGCTGTTTGCATCTGGATGTCACCTTCCATGTATGTCATGGCTCCCACTTCAGCCCTGACGCCTTCTCTGGGGTCTAGTTCAATTTCGATGAGTTGCAAGTCGTCGCCGTAGATTTTGTAGTCAATAATATCTGCCATCTCTTTGTCCCTAAAATTAAATAACTCAATATTTTACTACAAAATCTTTCCTGGACAATCCGCAAGCATAACGTATATCATTTTTGAGCATTCAATGTTCAAGTTCTTCTTTTTCTCGCTGTACTTCGGGGTCTTGTTCCAGGCTGGGATAAGTAGATGCGTACTTTGGTTTTTTGAACAGGCGGCGGATGTGTTCAAAATCGTGATTTTGCAGCCATCCAACTAAGCCATCTGGCAGGACTGTGACGACTATTAAAAATAGCGCGCCTTGGAAAAATAGCCAGACTTCAGGAAATTGTTCGCTCAAGAAACTTTTGCCAAAGTTGACTAGCAGCGCTCCCAATATTGCTCCTGATAATGTGGCGCGGCCTCCTACGGCTACCCAAATTACCATTTCGATCGAAAATGCAATGTCCATTGCTTTCGGGGAAATGATTCCGGTTTGTACTGTGAATAAGGCGCCTGCTATTCCGGCTAAACCGGCGGATATTGCAAATACTAAAACTTTGTATCCTGTGGGATTGTATCCGGAGAAACGCAGGCGCACTTCGTCGTCGCGAATTGCTAGTAGCAAGCGCCCAAAACGCCCGCTTGTCAGCCACCGACAGAGGGCGTAGGTTGCTACTAGAAATAGTATGGTGAGAATGTAGAAAATATATTGAGTATCTCTACTGTTGACTGTGGCTCCGAACAGGGTTTTAAAGTCGGTGAGTCCGTTGGTTCCGTTAATCAGTTTTTGCTGACCGTTGAAAAAGTTGAAAAATACTATTGTTGCTGCTTGGGTGAGAATTGAAAAGTAAACGCCTCGAATTCGATTACGGAATACTAAGTAACCTAAAAGTCCACCTAAGATGGCTGGAATTAGGAATATTGCGATGATTGAGAAGGGAAAAGAGTAAAATGGTTGCCAAAACCAAGGCAGTTCAGTAACGCCGTAGAGGCTCATAAATTCGGGCAATTGAGTGCTGGCGTTTGGGGGAATTTGCAGTTTTAGGTGCATGGCGAATGCGTAGCCACCTAGGGCAAAAAACACGCCATGTCCCAGACTGAGTAAACCTGTGTATCCCCAAATTAAGTCTATGCCGAGGGCGGCAATTGCTAGTGCTAAAAATCGTCCTAATTGGTTGAGACGAGCGTCAGGAACTATTCCTGGGATGAGCAATATTAGAGTTAGGGCGATCGCCCCTACAATTGCTGCTTCTTTTAGCCGTGCCTTTTTTTGTGTATTTTTCATTTTTTTGGCGATCGAAGCTGTAGTTGTTAATTCTCAACAGTGCGTCCTTTTTGCGGAAAAATTCCTCCTGGCTTCACTTGCAGAAAAGCCATAATTAAGGCGAATACCATGACTTTTGCCATGCTGGTTGTGGCGAAAAATGTGAAGAAGTCCGCTAAAGGCTTGACAGGAGCGAACATTATTGCTAAGGTTCCCGAACCTATCAAGTAATTTGCAGTGCCGATCGCCATTGCAGCAACTACACTGCCCATAATCTTGCCCACACCGCCCACAACCACAACCATAAAAGTATCGACAATATAATTTTGTCCGGTATTTGAGCCTACCGAACCGATCAGACTAATCGCGCAGCCAGCAACACCAGCCAACCCAGAACCCAAAGCAAAAGTCAGCGCATCTACTTTTTCGGTAGGTATTCCCAAACAAGCGCTCATGCTGCGATTTTGCGTCACAGCGCGAATCCGCAATCCCCACACAGACTTTTGCAAAAATAGGTAAATTCCCGCCAAACAAACTCCTGTCAGCGCAATAATAAAAAGTCTGGCGTAGGGGAGTTGAAAATTGCCCAAGGGGATGCCGCCGCGCAGCCATGCAGGCGCTGTCACATCAACGTTTTGAGCGCCAAACCAAGGTTGAGTTACTGCGAGTTTGTAAGTTTCGCTTAAAACTGCGCTGACAGCCCAAGAAATACCCAAAGATAGAGGTAAAATTATGGCGATAAATGTGCTGCGAGTGCGATCGAAATCCGGGCGTCGTTTCAGCACCTGCAAACCGCCAAAAAATAACAAACAAAAAACCACTATTCCCGTTACCAGCAGCCAACTAACGCTGCGGACAAACTGCTGTAAAATCAAACTTACGCCCCACGTCGCCAGCAGAGTTTCTAGAGGCCGCCCGTAAAGATAGCGAATCACTCCGCGTTCGAGAATTAATCCTACCAGTGCCGCGACTAAAAAAGCTAGGGGAATGGCAAATAAAATATACATTTCAAAGGCAAATCCTCCAATACCTTTGAAAACATTCTGCACTACAAAAGTTGTATAAGCTCCCAGCATCATCAATTCGCCGTGAGCCATATTAATCACGCCCATCAACCCGAAAATAATCGCTAATCCCAGGGCTGCAATTAGTAAAACAGCGCCGATGCTAATGCCGTTGAATAAACCGTCCAATAAGCCGCTCAGCACTTTTTTACTCCTATTTTTCTATAATATTTGGTGTAGTTATGTAAGAGATAAGGTACGCATTTCGCACCACGAGCCACCTTTTAGGTTCGTAGTTATCTAAGGGATAAGGTGCGCATTGCGCACCTACAAACTGACATCCGTTACATCCCGTACATTGCTCGTTGCCGAACTTGATTCTGCTTTACTTAGCTGGTCTTAAATTTGCCGCCTTTTGCCGGATCTGACCAATCACAAGAAAAGCCTTTTGTTTCGGGGACAAACTGATTCCAAGGCACCGGCTTCACTGCTTCTGGAGTAGCAAAAACAATCTCAAACAAACCGTCTTCTCTTACTTGGCCCAATCGCACAAATTTAGCAAGGTGGTGGTTAGCTTCCAGCGTTACTTTGCCCTCCGGCGCGTCAAAAGTTTGACCCAAAGCTGCTGCCCGCACTTTGTCCAAATCGTCGGCTGTTCCTGCTTTTTCGACGGCTTGCTTCCACAGGTAAACCATGATGTAAGCTGCTTCCATCGGGTCGTTTGTCACTCTGTCTTTGCCGTATTTTGCTTTGAATGCTGCGACAAACTTTGTATTTGCGGGAGAGTCCACAGTCATGAAGTAATTCCAGGCGGCGTAATGGCCTTTAAGATATTCTACGCCGATCGCCTTTACTTCTTCTTCTGCAATACTGACAGACATGGACGGATATTTGTCCGGGCCCAAACCTGCACCCTGCATCTGTTTGAAAAATGCGACGTTGCTGTCGCCGTTGAGCGAATTGAAGATCACGCCGCCGTCGGGCAAAGCTGCCTTGATTTTAGTAATAATTGGCGTGACTTCTGTACCGCCCAAAGGTATGTAATCTTCGCCAACTAATTCGCCACCTTTGGCTGCTAGCTGTGCTTTGATAATTGTATTTGCGGTGCGGGGAAAAACGTAGTCAGACCCAACTAGAAAGAATTTTTTACCTTTATTTTCTAGCAGCCAGTCTACTGCGGGTTCGATTTGTTGGTTCGGGGCAGCCCCGGTGTAAAAGATATTCTTGGAACACTCTTGACCCTCGTATTGTACGGGATACCAGAGCATATGATTTTTTTCTTCAAATACTGGCAATACTGCTTTGCGGCTGGCGGATGTCCAGCAGCCAAAGACGGTGACAACTTTGTCTTGATCGATCAATTTTTTGGCTTTTTCGGCAAAAGTTGGCCAGTCTGAGTTGCCGTCTTCTACTATTGCTTGAATTTGTTTTCCCAGGACGCCGCCAGCTTTATTGATTTCTTCGATCGCTAATTGTTCGGCATCGACAACGCTTTTTTCGCTGATTGACATTGTGCCGCTCAACGAATGCAAAATTCCTACTTTGATCGTGTTTCCACTGACTGCTGCTGGTGTAGTTCCTGTTGCTGTTGGAGAAGCCGCTGGGGTGGCTGTTGGAGTCGGAGTTCTACAAGCTTTGAGGAATAAACTTGTTGTGAGGGTAGCAGAACCGTATAAAAGAAATTTCCGCCGATCGAATCGCTTTGTCATTTTTTCTTGTTACTCTTGAATAGCTCAGTCCGATGATTGAGAATAATAACACATAGCGACTTGATATTAAGACTAGCTTAAGCAGAATGTTGTATGTTTAGATACAAAAATTATTATTGATTGACAAAATGAAGGTGTTGTGGGGATTGATGACAACTGCGGCAGAAACCGGGTTTAGAAACCAAAATACGTCTTTTCAGCAATTGATCTGAAATTAGAAACCGGCTTTTTTTAGAGAAATACCTGATGAATGCTTGGAGTTAGGCAGTAATTGGTCGATCGCACACTCATAGGCAAATATCAAAAGCAGATGACGATCGCCCTTTCTACAAATATAGCAACAGCCACATCCGGCGCGGACATAAATAACCTGAATGAATAGAGCCGAAAACCTATAGCATAAATGGTTTGATTCCCCTACTCTGCAACTGTCAACTGTCAACTGTCAACTGTCCACTGATTTATGGAGAATAGCGGACTCGAACCGCTGGCCTCTGCGGTGCGATCGCAGCGCTCTACCAACTGAGCTAATTCCCCTGATTTACTACCTTCAATTTAGCATTTTAGATGCCCGATTGCCGAATCTCAAAGGCTTACAGGCTGCATTTGCGTTGACTTCGGCAGACAGTCACCTACATTAGCACGTAACTGCTAAAAACGTCAAGTGTTTTATGCTGCTGGTGGAGTCGGGGCGATCGAGCAAAGTTGGGCTACTCTATCCAATTCTAAATCAGCAAAATAGTCCACCGTCCAATTAGCTTGGCGCTGGATCATGTGAAACGGGTAAGTGTGAGTCACTCCCGCTACCTGCATCCCCGCTTTTTTCGCCGCTTCAATCCCCGCAAAAGTGTCTTCTAGGGCCAAACACTCGATCGCCCGCAAGTTAAAACCGGGATATTTCTGGTTGAGAAGTTCCACAGCCAACAGATAGCCGTCAGGTTCTGGTTTACTCGCCGCCAAGTCGTCGCCTGCGATAATTAACTCGAAATTTGCAGCCAAACCCGATCGATCTAACACCAATTCTATATCCGATCGCATTGCCCCACTAACTACCGCCATTTTTAGTCCCGAAACCCGAATTTTGTCAATAAATTCTGCCAAACCCGCATAAATGGGCAATGTTTCCAAACTATTGATTGTTTCCTGATAAGCTTTGGCCTTGCCAAGTAGCAAGCGATCGAGGTATGTTTCTGTCAGATATCGTCCCCGGCGTTTCAGCAGTTCGGTAATACAAGTGCGATCGCTCCTTCCCAAACAAACTTCTCGAAACTCCCCACGTTTGAGCTGGAGATTTTCATCGAGCATCAGGCGATCGATTAAGTTCTCGTGAATCGACTCGTCATTAATAATAACGCCATTAAAATCAAATAAAACTGCTTTTAGAGTCATTAGAAGAAGGAAGAAGGAAGAAGGAAGAGGGAAGAGGGAAGAATGAAGTTGTATCAATGATTCAAAGTACGGTAACACATAGATTATGCGCGATCATCTGTAGGGACATGGCGCCGTGTCCATTGGTGTCAACTTAAGCCTAAAAACTTTTGTATCTCTCGTTTATAGCAGAGGCCAGATCCCCCTAAATTCCCCGAAAGCAAGGGGGACTTGGAGTGCTTCTTGTCCCCCCCTTCTTAAGGGGGAGTAGGGGGCAAGCTAAGGGGGGATCTGGCCTTAATCGCCAAACAGCCGTCTGTGACTACGTTCGCAGCTTAAGTTGACACGCCTTGGGCAATGCCGTGTCCTTACCGGGATCTGCGACTTTTAATAATTGATATAAGATTCAGGATTGTCGCAAAACTTTTTTAAATTGGTATTACTAACAATAAATCAAGCGGGAGCCGGAATGCCAGGTAAATCGCCATCAAAATCAGGAGTGCGATCGCCCAAATTCGACACCTTCGCCTGACGCACCGGCTCGAAATCTTCTCCAAGAAGAGGTTTCACGCCCTGCGTCACCTGATGCACCCACCAATGTTCCTGAGTTTGCACCGCAGCAAATCCCGCAGCCCCCGCCCAAGCATCAATACTACCAGCCGCGTAAGACTTAATATAAGGCTCTTCAAAGATATCAGTCAGCCACTCTGTCTGCCGCAAAGTTTTTTGATTTCCGTCCAAAATTGCCACTTGTCCCCCAACCTTCAGCAGTCGGAAGCTTTCTCGCAAAATTGCCTGCGAGACAGCAGGCGGCGTTTCGTGAAACAGCAACGAAGCTGCGACTAAATCGAAGCTGCTGTCAGCAAAACCCACGCTTTCAGCATTTCCGTGCAACCACTCGATATTTAACCCAGCTTTTTGCGCTTTCATTTCGGCGACTACCAGCATATAAGGCGACAAGTCCAGGCCGATAACTTCCGCTTCAGGAAAGGCTTGTTTGAGCATCAGTGTGGTCGAACCGGTGCCGCATCCCAAATCAACAATTCGGCGCGGTTTTACCCGCACAGCGTCAATCAAGCATTGCCTGACGACTGTTTCGTGGGGAGGCAAAACGTATTGCGTGATTGGATCGTAGGAAACGGCGGCACTGCGGTTGAGGTAGCCGCCTTTGATGCCGTGAAAGTTTTGGCTGCTGTAATATTCGGGATAAACTAGGTTTGGTTGTCGGTGGCGATCGCCCGCTGTTTCCCAGTCAATACCCTCGTAGAGTCGTTTGATTGCTTCTTCGTCGATCGCCAGTCGGATCAGCGGCGACAAAAAGCGCTCGAAAATTGTATCCTTACCAACAGCCATAAAAACTCCTTGCACAACAACTCTTTTAATTTTAGCCAACGCCAGCCAGTTAGTCGATTTGAGATTTTCCATTTTTCGATTTGAGATTGGCGTTTACCTCCCGTACCCTGCTTCTTGCCGAACCTCTTTAGATTTTAGATTTTAGATGGGAGTTTGCCTCCGCGACACTCATCCGTTGCCCAACTTGCTTCTTCCTGCTTGCTTCTTGCTGTTCGTTACTAATCGGAATTTTTATCAAAAACTCCGTCCCGCCAGCCGGAGGTTGAGAAATTTTGATGCTACCGCCGTGTCCGTCCACTACAATTTTGTAGCTAATTGCTAATCCCAAACCAGTCCCTTGCCCAACTGGTTTTGTAGTAAAAAATGGGTTAAAAACTTGATCTTGAATGTTGTCGGGAATGCCCGGGCCGTTGTCGGTAATCGCCACTTTCAGAAATTTACCGCCATTTTCTCGAATTACTCCCGTGGAAATAGTAATTATTTTATCCAGGCGATCGATCTCATTCAAAGCATCCATCGCATTGCTCAGCAAGTTCATAAACACCTGATTTAGCTGAGAAGGATAACACTCAACTGAAGGCACTTTTCCGTATCTCTTGACTATGTAAATGCCATTTTTGATACGGTTGGAGAGCAGCAGCAAGGTATTCTCCATACCTTCGTGAATATCCGCCATTTTTTTGTCAGATTCATCGAGGCGAGAAAAGTTGCGTAAAGAAAGAACTATGCTGCGAATGCGTTCGGTTCCTATTTTCATAGAATTTAATATATGTGGCAAATCCTCTTCAATAAAATTTAGTTCGATTTCTTCGGTAAAATCGGCAATTTCTGGGGGAACTTCTGGGAATGTTTGTTTGTACAAACTCACCAATTCTAATAAATCTTTAGTATATTTTGTGGTGTGAGGCAAATTAGCCGAAATGAAGTTAACCGGGTTGTTGATTTCGTGCGCTATCCCCGCCACCATTTGACCGAGGGATGACATTTTTTCGCTCTGCACTAAATGGGTTTGAGTCTTTTTTAGTTCGTGTAAGGCACTATTCAGCAGTTTTACTTGGTCTTGGGTTTGAGTGTAAAGGTGAGATTGAGTAATTGCGATCGCCAATTGATCTGCTACAGCTTTTAACAGTTTAATTTCCTCCCCGCTCCAAAACCACTGAGTAGCGTGGCTGCAAACTAAATAACCCTGTCGCTGGTTTTGAGTCGGCACAGGCACGGCTAAATAGCTATTAGCTTTCAGTTCGAGCGGTTGACTTGCACCCCTAGTCCAAGTGTCGCCAGTAAAAATAATTGGCTCTGATTGGTCGCTCCCTACTGACAAATTTTCCACCAAGTAAGGCTCAAAGTTTATCGCTTGTCTCGGACAATCAAATTGGGAAGATTCCCACAAAATTTGTAAAGTTTTGTTCTGCGGTTCGTACCAACCAAAAGCCGCTCGTTCTAGATGCAGCAAATTTACTATTTCTTCGACTGTACTTTGCACGATTTTGTCTAATTCTAGAGAAGCGCGAATGCGTCCAGCAATCCGGTTGAGCATGGCTTCTCGCTCGGCTCTGGCGTGATTGTTTTCCGAGTAATAAATTAGCCAAATTGCTGCTAGCATTGCCGGAACGAGCAGTCCGACGACGACGGATGTCAGAAAATTTAATGCTTGCAGTTTGGATTCAATATTTTCACGGGGAATTATTAAGGCCATCGACCAATTCACTTCCTCGAGGGGAGCGTAGACCGCATAGACCCATTTGTTATCTATGTTTACCAGTTCGATGTTCGTCTGGCGAGCGATCATGTGCCGCGCAATTGTGGAGAGTGCGGAATCTTTTGACTGTAAAAAGCTTGGAGCAGGCCGATCGCTATTTCCGATTAAGTTATTGTTGGGATGAACAATTGGCACTCCTTCTGAATTGAGCGCAAAAGCATAACTCTCGGAACCGTAATGCAGGCTGTTAACAACATTTGCTACTCTGTCTAATTTAATGCTGCCCGATAGGACTCCAATTACTTGATTGGAAGCCTGTGGCAATGCCCAAACAGGAGCTGAAACGACAATCGTCGAAACTTGTGTACTGCGGCTGATCAGCGGGTCAGAAACGTTAATCTGCCCGGCGATTGCTTTTTTAAAGTGTTGGCGGTCTTTGACGTTCGTGCGGTTGCCTAGAGTGTTAGTTAGTGAGCCGTCGGGTTGAATTAATGCCAGGATGAAATACTCTTTTAACCTGTATATTTCTCCTTGCAACCGGGGTTCTACTAATTCCCAATTGAGAGTGCGAACCTTTGGAGAGTAAGCGATGGTTTCTATTTCTGCTTTGCGGCTGCTGAGCCAGCGATCGATTTCATCGGTGCCTTTTTGTAGTTTTAATAGTGCTATTTCCTTTAAATTGTCGAGGATTAGCCCGCGCACAAAAAAATAGCTGACGCAAGTAGTTGTGCTAATGGTTAAAGCCGTGGTGCCGAGAATTAGCAGGGTCAGCAAATGGCGCCGCTGCCGTCTGTGCTGCGAAAGACTTTGCAGTTGCTGCCAGCGCGATTGAGCGCTGATGCTGATGTTTTGCCAAAAATGGCGCAGTTTTTGCCTTTGGTGGGGCGGCGGCGCAGAAACGGGTCGGGCTTGATTTGCTGGTTTTTGCATCATCAAATGTTCTCGTCGAGAGTCAAATCGATCGAACGGCATTGGTCAATGGGCAGAATTAATATCAGGTCAGCAGTGAGGACTTGAGTGGGAGCATTTTATTTCTGTAAAAAGCATTTTTTTTCGATTGCTGTTGGCCCTGAGCGACCTATATAAGGCTCGTGAGGGAGACAGCACTACGACGATCCCACTTGATTCCTCCTAGGTTTTGCCGATCGGGATGTGGATTTCTGGCTGCCAACTATTTTTATTTCGATCGCAATATCGCATTCTATTTTGACATCAATTTTGTATTTTGACCTTTGAGTGTACTTTCTGGAGGTTAGTGCTTTACGATATATTTAATATCTATCTCGTTTGTATAACAAAATCTTTGTAAATAACACAGAGAAAATACGGAGTTTTTTAAATTAGCAATGTATTATAAATTATGGGCAAAACCGTATTGACATTTTTACAAATTTGCGCTAGAGCTTCAAGCAGAAATCTTTTCGTCTAAAGCTTTTTTGGCCAAGCGGGTTGCATAAACGGTGAGGGCGATCGTTGCTAGCAAACCAATGCCGTATAGAGCCCACTCAGCAGTAGTGCGCGATCGCCCTTCGGCTCCGATTGCAGCCAAACTCCCAGCCAGGGAGCCGATATAAACATACATCACGGTTCCGGGAATCATACCAATCCAAGAGGCGAAAAAATAGTCTCTGAGAGACACCTGCGTGACTCCAAAAGCATAGTTAAGTAAATTAAACGGAAAAATTGGCGAAAGCCGCGTCAGTAATACAATTTTCCATCCTTCCGAAGCAACTGCGGAGTCGATCGCCTGAAATTTGGGATTTCCTTCTATCTGTTTGGAAACCCAATCGCGAGTTAAATACCTACCTATTAAAAAAGCGCAAGTTGCGCCCAAAACCGAGCCGATAGAAACGCAAACCGTGCCGCCAACGACTCCGAACAAAACGCCAGAACCGAGAGTCAGCAAAGAACCGGGGATAAATAAAACTGTTGCGATAATATAAATTACGATAAAAGCTGCGGGGCCCCAAGGGCCGAGATTGGCGATCGACTCCAGCCCATTTTTCAGAATTCCTTGAAAATTGAAAAACTTTCCCGCCACAATCAAAGCCACAACCAAACCAATCCCTACAATTAGCTTCCATTTATTTGATGGTGGTGGATTTTCTTCACCGGGCGATCGCAAATCATTCATAACTTAAAATCTCCATTCTCAATAATATGGGCATGGGGCATTGGGCCCAAAAGCATGGGGAATCGGGAATCGGGAATCGGGCCCAAAAGCATAGTTTCTTCCTTCTTCCTTCTTCCTTCTTCCTTCTTCCTTCTTCCTTCTTCCTTCTTCCTTCTTCCTTCTTCCTTCTCAAATCAAAGTACCGCCGCAACTAGAACCGGAACCTGCCGTACAGCCGTAACAATAAGCAGCAGTTTGCACCTCTGGAATTACATCTAAACTACCAGATTCTAGCAATTTAGCAACAGTTATCCTTTCCCCGCTGCCAGTTTTAGCCGGCAGATTCTCCATTTGGTTAAAATCGCAGTCGTAGACATTGCCCAAATAGTCGATCGACAATTCGTTGCGACACATTAAATGTTCCAGAGTACCGGGATTAAAATTATCCTCCAAAAATCCTAGATAAGGCTTGTGAAGTTTCTTATGTTCCAAATGAAACTTAGTCCGTCCCACGGGCAAATTAGTAATCGCGAACAAGTGATTAAAACAAATCCCAAAATGTTCGGCTAAATAAACCTTGTAATCTTGCTGTAACTTCCCCTGTTCCGCTGTTAGCGAAAACTTATCTGTTGTCGGCACTTGCGGATTGTACACCAAATCCAGAATCAAATTGGGGTTTTTCCCGTATCCCAACTGATTTAGCTTTTGCAGCGCTCGAATCGAACTGTCAAAAACACCGCTACCGCGCATTTTGTCAACATTATCAGCTTGGTAGCAGGGAAGCGATGCCACTATTCTAAGTTGGTGTTGCGCGCAATATTCGGGAATATCTTCAAAACCCTTTTCAAAGTAAATCGTCAAATTAGAACGAACAATTACCTCTTTACCTGTCGTCCGGGCAGCTTCCGCCAGCGGTTTAAAACCGTAAAGCATTTCGGGAGCACCGCCAGTGAGGTCAACAGTTTTAATTTGAGGAAAACGGCGAATGATTTCGATTAATTGGTCGCATATTTCCGGGGAAAGTTCTTCTGTTCGTGTTGGGCTAGCTTCTACGTGACAGTGAGTGCAAGCGAGATTGCAGCGTTTCCCTAGATTAATTTGTAAAACTGTAATCGGCTTTTTAGTTAAAGCTGAGTTGAGTTTCTTTTTGAAAGGTGTGATTGCTGTCTGAATCATGTGCTAAATTTTTTAGTCTGTGCTCGCAACGAATATAGAGGCGTTCCGGGGGAACGCCTCTCATAATTTAGCACTAATTCTTTGGATGCGACAGCGACAGGTTAAAATCTGTCAGTTGAGAATCGATCGCCACCCCAAGCCAAGGATGATAATTTCAAGATTAATCTGTTTTGAGAGAGTCAACTAATTTTTCAACTCGTGCTTTAATTTCACCTCGAACGCGATGAAAAGTTTCGATAGGTTGTCCGTCGGGATCGTCGAGTTGCCAATCTTCAAATACTTCTCGCAATACCCACGCTTCGGGTAAATTCACGCCGCAGCCGCACAGAGAAATTACTGCGTCGTAGTCTTCGGCATTGAATTCGCTTAATGCGTTAGATTTTTGGTCGGTGATATCAATGCCAATTTCTGACATGACTTGAATTGCTGTCGGGTGAACTCTGCTTGATTCTAAGCCGGAACTGCTGACGGCAATTTTGTCTTTGCCGATGGTTTTAGCGAATCCTTCTGCCATTTGCGATCGGCAGGAATTTCTTTTACAAACGAACATTACTTTTTTCATGGTTTTTTTGTTGGTTGTTGTTACTTATTGCACAGGCCTCGGCGGTTAGAAACCGCGGCGACACAAGCGAAGTCCGCCTCCGCGGACTGAAGAGAAATTCTTGATTCTTCAACCCGCGGAGGCGGGTTTTGTCTGTGTCGCCGCGATTTCAATCGCCGGGTGATTCCGCGATTTCAATCGCCGGGTAATTCCAGGGCGCGATTTGCTAGGGCGATCACCTCCTTAGCGGCTTGTTCCTTGCGTTCGCTGTGGCGATCGGTCAAATAGTCAGTTTGCTCCCGCAACAACAAGGTAAACTTGTACAATTCCTCCATTACGTCGATCGCCCGATCGCGATACGGCGAATCCTTCATCGTCCCATCATCATTAAACTCCTGATAAGCCTTAGCAACCGAAGACTGATTCGGAATCGTAAACATCCGCATCCAGCGGCCCAAAATCCTCAAAGTATTAACAGCATTAAAAGACTGAGAACCACCGCTAACTTGCATCACCGCCAAAGTACGGCCTTGAGTCGGTCTAACAGCCCCAATACTCAAAGGAATCCAGTCAATTTGATTTTTCAGAATGCCCGTAATATTGCCGTGCATTTCTGGACTAGACCACACTTGACCCTCCGACCAAAGGCTCAATTCCCGCAATTCCTGAACCTTCGGATGCGTATCTGGAACGCTGCCATAAATCGGCAATTCCAGAGGATTGAAAAACCGAACTTCCGCACCAAAGCCCTGAATAATTCGAGCCGATTCTTCCGCCAACAAGCGGCTGTAAGAACGCTCTCGCAAAGAGCCGTATAAAAACAGAATTCTCGGTTTATGCGTAAAATTTGCCATGATACTTTCAATTAAAATCCCGAAATCCGTTAGATAATTGTCGGTAAACAGCGACTGCTAACTGTGCGCCCCAAATCGGAGCAACCCAGTACACCCAGTGGTGTTCCCAAAATCCGCCAATTAAAGCCGGGCCGAGCGATCGCGCCGGATTCATGCTCGCTCCGGTAATCGGCCCCATAAATGCAGCTTCTAAGCCTACAGTTAACCCAATTGCTATCCCCGCAAAACCGATATGAGCGCGTCTATCTAATCCAGAACCTAAGATAACAAACATTAGGATAAAAGTCAGAACAGTTTCTAAAATTAGAGACTGCAACCAGTTGCTATTAAGAGGGATAGTTGCACCGAGATTTGCTACTTTTCCTAAAGTAATTAACAGCAGCGCGGAAGCTGCGATCGCCCCCGCACACTGCCCCAAAATATAAGGCAAAACTTTGTATTTTGGGAAAAACCCGCTCGCCCAAAATCCTAATGTTACCGCTGGGTTAAAGTGCGCGCCGCTGATATGCCCGATCGCATAAATCATCGCGGCTACAACTGCACCAAACACAAAACTAACGCCCAAATGAGTGATTGCACCCTGGCTAATTTGGTTGACCATCACCGCGCCGGTGCCTGCAAAAACTAGAATAAACGTGCCGAGGCATTCGGCGAGCGCTTCTCTCCTGCACTCCGGTGAAAACAAGCTTCTCACTGTCTTAGAAACTGACTTGAACATTGAGTCAATACGTGATAAATTTACCTCTGTGGTTAAATTTTAGTTGCACTCCAGGTTGACCGATCGCCAGCTACAACTGTCGATTTCCGCTGATACCTAAAAAGTCGCCTGTTTTCGTAATAACTCCTCAATTGTCGAGTCAAGCTGAGCCTTGCCACCAAACACTGTCCCCACCTTGCCATTGTAGAAGTGCTGATAAATTATTTGATAGCCTTGTTTGGGTAAAGGAATATAACCCACAGAACTAACTAAGGTCGGAGCTTTCTTCATGTAAAATTCTACAAAGTTGCGTACCTCTACTTTCTTTTGAGCAGAGTTGTAGTTGACATAGATAAATAGAGGTCGTGCAAGGGGGTTATATTGAGCTTTTTCTACAGCTTCGCGCGACGGTAGCACGGCTCCTTTACCCCTGTCAATAGCTACAGCTTTCAATTTACTTTGATTGTCTTCGTAATAGGCAAATCCAAAGTAACCCAAAGCATTTTCATCTTTAATAACTCCCTGCACTAAAACTGTGTCATCTTCACTAGCTGTATAGTCGGTGCGACTGGCTTTAGCATTACCTACTATGGCTTCTGTGAAGTAGTCAAATGTACCGGAATCTTTGCCTGCACCGTAGAGGGTTATAGGTCTATTTGGCCAATTTGGTCGAATCTGATTCCAGCTAGTAATTTTTCCTTGGGCTCCTGGTTCCCAAATCTTTTTCAATTCATCTACAGTAATGTCTTTTGCCCAGTCATTTTTGGGATTGACTACTACTGTAAGGGCGTCAAATGCGATCGGCAATTCGTAGTAGCGGATACCAGCTTTGTTGCAAGCTTCCATCTCCTCGGCCCGGATGGGTCGCGAGGCGTTGCTGATGTCAGTTTCGCCAGCACAAAACTTTTTAAATCCACCGCCAGTGCCGGAAAATTCAACAGTAATTTGTGCTTTTTTGGGATGCGTATTTTGATATTCTTTGGCCATCGCATCCGTAATTGGATACACAGTGCTGGAACCGTCAATTTTAATGCTTTGCGAGTCTTGCGACTGGACTTGTCCGCAGGAGTTGAGGAGCCCGATCGCACCTATTGTCAAAGCAATTATACTTAGTGCGAAAACCTTGGGCTTTGCTGCTGAGTTCATTGACCTCACCCAATGCCATAACTAAGGGGTATACTCAAATCATATCAATAAATTTTGATATGTCAAGTATGAGGGAAGACAAACAGGCAATAAACATATTAAGAAATATTGATGGGTCAACCCTAGTCAGCACAAGGGCGCGCCGGCAGCATCTGGCTGAAGTACCGATACTCGGCGAGGTACTGTTCCAGGGCGACAAACTGAGCTAAATTGAGGCTGTAGTAGACCCAGCGGCCTTCTTGGCGGCTGCGAACTAAACTGGCTTCTTTTAAGGTTTTGAGGTGGAACGAGAGTTTAGGCTGAGGGACAGAAAGCCGATCGCACAGATCGCAAACGCACAACTCCTGTTCCCGCAGCAACTCCAAAATCTGAATCCGTAGGGGGTCAGAAAGAGCGTGAAAGCCTGCGGAGACCAGTTTTTCCGAAATCTGTCGCTGTGGAATGCGATCGGGCGCAGCCGTAGAATTTTTAAGCATCAATTATTTTGAAAAAATCCATACAAAATATCATCGTTTCTCAAGCTTAATCCCAGAAAATTGGTGCATTTAGCATCGAGAGATCCCTCCGACAGAATATTACTTCGGAGTCTGTACCCGCGCCGGCACATCAGTGAGTCCGGCTTTTTGCATCAGCGTCAGCACCCCTACAGATAGAATTCCCCCAATAACTACCCCGACAACTATCAGGATGAGAAAGGCTTTTTGCAGAGTTTTTTTAGTAGCTGGGTGGTACTGTCTCGGCAATTCTTCACCTTGCTCGTCAAGTTCTTGCTCCAAGGGGTCTAGCGGATTGGATGGATTTGAGTTAAAAGGATTCGGCGCTTGATTCATGGCTGGCTTTGGTTAAAGGATATCAACAACTATTTTAACTTGCGATTTGCACGCCGCAGCTTAAATAATAAATTCTAGTTTAACTCAAGACTCTATAAAATTTATTAAGATATCGAGGATTTTAGCAACATTATTGATAAAATGTTCGTCTGTGTCAATTTCGATCGCAATTCGTTCTAGCTTAAAGAATTTCCAGATACTCCCAGTTGTCAAAACTCTATAAATTGTCTGAATATCATTTTCGTGACGCTCGTTAAAGATTTGTGCTGCGATCGTTTCTGCCATGCACTCTCCTAGGCCGGATTGAATATTATCATTTTTTGCTTCAACCAAGGCGATTACTGGGGATTCTATGACAAGCTGTTCGGGCGATCGGAAGCGTGAGAAAATCGCAATAACCGCTCAAACCCCTAGCAGGGTCTACATTAAATTCTCGACCTGAAAATAAACTCATCCGTTCCGGCAGCCGTTTTTTGATCTCAACTAATATCGGCGCGATAATTAGCTCCGATCGAGCTTTATCTGAATTAATTTCTAGTGCTAAAGGTAGATTGAATTGCAAAGTTTATTGCAAAAATTTGCTTGGCTTTATTTCGGGAATATCGCCAAACAAACCAACCGTTCTATTAAAAATTATGCCAAAATTTGTCTTAATTTGTTCGACGCTAAATTGACTGTACGGCATTTAAATTACTCTCCAAAAACAATCAAAAAACCTCTAGCACTCATTCACTATCTTGTCTTGAAAAACCTCTGCGTTTATCTGTGTTAATCTGTCCTTCATCTGCGGTTGTTCTCACTTATAAAAAATTTATGAAATTCAAGTCTAATAACTTATTTAAAATATCGCAATCGGGGCGGGTCGATCTGATTTTATTGCTTAAATTACAGATTTTTGGTGAACCCGCCTCTACAACATTTTACCCTTCTGCTTTGGAAAGGCGATCGAGAGAAATTGTTGCGGCTTGAGATACTTGAGAATTGCTGTCTTTTTCTAAGTATTTCAAAGCAGAGACACTTTTAACACTAGGCAAATTCCCCAAAGCTTCAGCCAGCCTCTGGCGGATCAGCCAATCTTCCGACTGAGCAAAGTTGAGGATGCGATCGATCGCCCCAATGTCCTTAATTTCCCCCAAAGCCGAAATCGCCGCCTGCTGGATCACCACTTGCTCGCATTCGAGAGCTTTCAGCAGCACGTCGCGAGCCCGCGGATCTTTGAGATTTCCCAGAGAAACCGCCGCACTAAAGCGCACCAGCCATTCAGTATCTTCATAAAAAGCCCGCACCAAAGCCTCAAAAGCTCTGATATCTTCCAGATAGCCCAAAGCACCAGCAGCGTCAGCGCGAATGCCGTAATCCGGGTCAGTTTCTAGTAATTTGACTAAAATGGGATAACACTCTGCTGTCGGTTTGACTCCTAGAGCAAACACAGCCATCGATCGCACTTGCAAACTTTCGTCGTTCAACACCTTTTTAATCAAAGGTACAGCCTCAGCCGCCGGTACGTTTCGCAAGTTAGCCAAAGCCACCATGCGATCGGCTGAATTTTCGCTTTCTAACTTGGCTGCAATTTGCTCTAAGCTTAAAGTTGTCATTATCGGTAAATCTTGTAGTAAAACTTTACATTCTGGTTATTTTGATTATAAGTGAGTCTCCGGTTAAAAGCAGGCAGTAAAAACCGCCCCATGATTTGAACTCAGTGAAATTACGGATTAGTGAGACTATTAATATGAAAATAATAAATTAGAAAGTCTATTATTTAAAATTCAAGCACAGGCGAGGTGTTTGGCCCCTTCCCTAAGGCTTTGCCCGATTGTTATACCATTTTCACAAAACAATGCAACTTTAGGGAAGCTCCAAACCCTTATGCAATAAGCGATTACCATCGGAAATCGAAAATCGAAAATGGTATTAGCCGCTCTCCGACAACCTGCAATTAACTATGTCCTTTTATCACCCGCCCTTTTATTCCTCAGCCTTAGAACAAGCGATCGACCGCTACCCCCTAACTGCCGGCCCAGAAACTTCCTTAGCAGTGGCGATCGCCCTGATGAGTCAGTTGCAAAACAGTTGTCTCCTAGTCAAAGGGCCTTTACCCTCAGACAAGGGGGCCATGACCGAAACATCCCCGCCGGACAAGGTGCGGGCCCGCTGCGTCCTCGTCGTGCAGAACCAGCAGACTATCACCACAGGCAACTTATCCGAAAACCCCAGCCGCGGGTTGTTAATCGGCATCTTAACCCCCGCCGACTTAGTGAGGCTGATTGCTTCTGGCAAAATAAACAGCCTGCAAAAAGTGGCCCTCCACAAAATACCAATTTCCGAAGTGATGTCCCCGGTGTCGGTTTCCCTCACAGAATCCGACGACCAAGACGTGTTTACCGCTTTATCCTTATTTCGCCAGCACCGAATTCGCTATTTGCCGATCGTCAATCAATTCCGGCACTTGGTAGGAGTGCTGACACGAGAAAGAATTCGCCAAGTATTGCAACCTTCCAACATTCTCAAATTGCGGCGGGTAGCAGAATTGATGACTACGCCAATTACAGCGCCCCACACCGCCTCGCTGCTGAGCATAACCGAACTGATGTCTGAGCATCAAGTCAGTTGTGTAGTCATTACAAAAAACAAAGAATTGACAATGGAGAAGCCCAAAGATGACTCTACCTCCATTTTTCACTATTCCTTTCACCAACCCCAAGGAATTGTCACCGAATACGACATCGTGCAGGCACAGTTTCTCGAACTGAATTTCGAGCAAACCCCAGCTCAAAAAGTCATGAGAACTCCCCTGCAATTTCTGGAACCTTCCGATTCCCTGTGGACGGCGCACAAACAAATGCAGCAGCAACAAGTGCAGCGGTTGGTGGTGTGCGGGGGACGTGGAGAACTGTTGGGAATTATTACCCAAACCAGCTTGCTCAGAGTCCTCGACCCGACAGAAATGTACCGAGTTGTCAAACAGTTGCAGCAGTCGGTTTATCAACTGCAATCGGAAAAATTGGAACTGCTGCAAAGCCGCAATGCTAAATTGGAACAGCAGGTGCGCGAACGAACTGCCAAACTCCACGAACAGGTGCAGCGCGATCGGCTGTTAACTCAAATTTCCTTGCGGATTCACCAATCCTTAAACCTCGAAGAAATTCTCAACGCCAGCGTCGATGAGGTTCGGCAAGTTTTGCACGCCGACAGAGTAGCGATAGTGCGTTGGGAGTCGAGCAATTTCGGCATTTTTGTGGCAGAATCCGTTGCCCCCAAGTGGTCTTCTATCTTGGGAGAAACCATGCCAGATAATATTTGGCAAGAATCTGCATTTGCGATCGAACAGGAGATTTATGCCGTCTCAGACATCGACCAAGCTAGTTTAAGTCCCGAAAAATATGCGCGGTGGCAGCAAGCCCAAATCAAAGCTTATTTGATTGTACCAATTTTGCAAGACGGCAATTTGTGGGGGATGATGTGCGTCCATCAGTGTTCCAAATCCCGGCAGTGGCAGGCTTCGGAATTGGATTTGCTGCTGCAACTGGCAACTCAAATCGCGATCGCCATTCAGCAAGCCCAACTCTACCAGCAAGTACAAAATCTCAACACCGACCTCGAACGCCAAGTCCAAGAACGCACCGCCGAATTGCAACAAAAAATTCAGGAACTCCAGCATTTAAACGTCCTCAAAGATGAATTTCTCAGCACAGTTTCTCACGAACTGCGGACGCCTTTAGCTAACATGAAAATGGCTATTCATATGCTGAAAATTTCTCCCACACTAGACCGGCGCCAGATTTATTTAGAAATTTTAGAAACAGAATGTACTAGAGAAACCGATTTGATTAATGCTTTGCTAGATTTGCAGCGGCTCGAAGCAGCAGCTTGTCCAATCGACCTCGAACCAGTAAACTTAGAAATCTGGCTGCCTGCGATTATCGAGCCATTTTACACCAGGGCCCAGAACCGCCACCAGCATTTGCGAGTCGAGTGCGATCGCCACCTCCCCACGATCAGTTCCAACCGCGCTAGTTTAGGACGAATTTTAGCAGAACTCCTCAACAATGCCTGTAAATATACTGCCAATGACGGCGAAATCTCTTTGAAAGTTGAGTGCAAAAAGAGAGACTGGGAAAAAGGAAGAATCGAGAAAAATCCGCGACAAGCAAGTGTTCTGGCTTCCGAAATTCAATTTACACTCAGCAATCAATCGTCTATTTCGATAGAGGAATTGCCTCGAATTTTTGAGAAATTTTATCGAGTTCCCAACGCCGATCCCTGGAAACAAGGAGGTACAGGTTTGGGTTTAGCTTTGGTGCAAAAACTTATCGAACAGTTGCAGGGAAAAATTGAGGTTGAAAGCAGCAATGGCTGGACTAATTTTACCGTAACATTTCCTATTAACCAGGATGAGAATTAGTCCGCCGTCATCTTTTTTGCTCTCACTCTTTTTTGGGAGCTAGTTTGCGGATGCCAGACTCTACTGGTACAAAATTCAAATATTCATTTTTATCTTCCACAAGTGATGATTTAGATACTTGATACTTCTTGCCTTTGGTGGGGTGATTCGCAACGGTGCCCAAGCAGGGTATGCCAAAATTTTCTAATTGACTGAAAACTGTTTTGACTACAGAAAACTTGACCTGGCGAACTGATACAACCATCAGTATTCCATCGGTGCGCGCCGCTAAAAAATTGGCATCTTTACTGTCAACCAGCGGCGGCGTATCATAGATAACTAAGTCAAATGTTGCGTGCAGTTCTTCCATCAAATACTGCATCTGAGATGAGGCAAGCCGTCTGGCAGTACCGGGGACAGGAAGACCGGCAGTTAATACAAACAGATTATCTGCTAGGTGCGATCGCTGGATAATTTCATTGGGTTCGTGTTTACTGTCGTCGAGCAAGTTGCTCAATCCCTTGATATTAGGCAGTCCCAAGAGCAAGTGCAAGCTGGACGAATGCAAATCGGCATCTACTAACAGCACTCGCTGGCCCGCCAGCGCTGCGACGTGGGCTAGGTTTAAAGCAACGGTAGATTTGCCTTCGCCAACTGTAGCCGAACCAACTGCCAAAGATCCAATAGTTCGATTTGAAGAAAGAAAACGGATATTAGTATAAAGAGAGTCAAAAGCTTCTATAAATTCGGAAGCTATTTTTTTATCCCCCTCTTTTCCTTCAAGATAAGCATAGGCATTAGCAATAGAAGGCGGAAATTTTTTAGCATTTTTGTCCCGAGGAATCACTCCCAATAAAGGTGGATCAAACGCATCTTTAACATCATCAGCAGAGTAGAAAATATTGCGGAACTTTTCAATCAGGATAGCCACGGCCACACCCAAAACTAGCCCCCCAACAATTGCCATGAAAAATTTGTTGGCATTTTTCGAGGCCACGGGAATATATTCGCCACTCTTAGGCTCTCGCGGTATCTGCGGCTCAGAAATTATTTCCCAAGGTACTTGGCTTTGAGCTGCTTGGACGCGCAGAGTTTCTCGCTGAGTTAAAAGTTGATCGCGGGTGCGGGCTGCTATGTCTAATTGCTGTTGCAGTTCGTTGTAGCGACGAGCTATACTGGGAAATTCTCTTGCTTGTCGGCTCAAATCATTTTTTGTTTGGGTGATCGCCTGACTGCGAGCTTCTAAAACTTGAACTTGGTTAGCAGTATCAACTAATTGTTTGATCAAACCTATGCGAATCGAATTTTGAAAATTCTGAACTTTAGCATTGGCTTGAGGGCCTACTAAATTTTGCCCCAAAATTCGCTCCGTTTGCTGGTTGAGCAAAGCTACTAAATTTGCCCGCTTGCGCTCTAAAGCTTCCACTATCGGGTTAGCAGATTTAAAACGAGCTGTTTCTATAGCAATCTGACCTTCTACTTCCTTAACCTTGGTCAGCAACTCTTTATATTGAGGTTCTTCGCTTAAAGCTGAAGCGGCAATAGCTTCATTTGGTGTAAAATCTAATTGCTTTTGCAAATTAGCGTACAGCGTTTTCTGTTCCTGGAGCAGCCTTTGAGTTTCTAACTCTAAAGTTTCTACGGCGCGAACTTGCACGATCAATTGCGCGCCTTGTTCTTTAGGATCGGTAATTTTTTGCTGCTGCTGTATCACCTGTAACTCCGACTTCAGGTCATTTACGCGCTTGCTAAGTCCAGGAAGCTGGTTTTCAATAAAATTAACACCTTCACCAATACGACTCTTGCGTTCGTCAAGGCTGTACTTTAAATATTTCTTTTTAACTTCTTGTAAAACAAACTTAATTAATTCAGGTTCATTGCCCAGGAAACGAATTTCCAAAATTTTAGTTAGCGTCAACTCATTCTCTCCGAGGCGCAAAACGACTAATCCTTTTTGAAGAAGTTCCTCGGTCATTTTTGGATATTTTTTTTGGACTTGTTTCGTAATAGCCGATAGCATCTGAGGACTCTGGAGAATTTGCAGTTGAGTTGCGTAGTCCAAACTAAAAAAATCTCGACTGGGCACTCCCCCCCCCTCGCTGCGATTGGCGAGAGCAGCGGGGTCAGCAATTCTTGCCTCCGTTGTCACGGGTTCCACTAGCAGCCGAAAATCGCCTTGATATGTTTTTTTGCTTTGCTTGATCTGAAAATAAATTCCACCGCCTGCTAGAGCGACAATCCCAATGATGACTAGGGCTTGTCGCCCAAGAGTTCTAAACAAGGGCTTGAGATTCAATCCTTTCTGAGGCGGCCCGCTTAACTCTTCTCCCTCGTCAACGGGAAATTGCTGCACCTGTCTGCTCTGGTTGCTAATTGGTACGATATGAGCGTCCTGTTCTTTTTCCATGTTGACCTCTTTCATATTTTTTTGGTAAAATCAGCTTGATTCTGCGAGCCTTCTGCTTGATACTTTCACCCTTGACTTCAGGATATCACAGGAGATTCTGGGTTGGTTGGCTCTATTTCCTGCCAATAGTTGTCACTACTTTCACATAGTATACAAAAATAACTAAATTCATATCTTGTGCCGGCTGCAAAAGTTATTTTACTAACTGAAGAGAGAGTTGTATGCGACTGTATTTCTGTCGGCTGTGTTCTGCTTGTATTCCGGGTTTCTGGGGGACTCTGCCAACTTTTTCTGGTATCGCTGAGCTTCACCGCAGCTCGCGCCATAACTTTACCAAAATTTTACAATTTCGGATCACACCTGGGCTACCGATCGTGCTGGTATTGCCTTCTCATCTCTGCCATTTTGGCGATCGCCACCAACGACAGCAGCACCTGTTTAACTTACCCGCGAAATCGGCTAAAAAGTTTGACATTTTCCACGTAGATATAATAATTAACACCATTGGGCAGATGTTTGGAACGGCAAGGAATCGAATCAATTTCCGACAAAAATCTGCTTTTATCTTTTAATTGTCAATTTTTTGACGATATGGATAGGTGTTTAAATTTATATAATTAGACAGCCTAATTATAGTATCACAAATTGATCTCGATAGTACGAAAACGACATAAAAATTAATACTTGGTGCGCTCAAACTCGATCGACATCTGGAAAAACTGAAGCCTTCTGGGTTTTGCTAGCGGGCGGATGGCGCTGGGCGATGTGATGTCGGAGAAATATGCGGTTTCTGGGCTTTTCCAGTCTTACTAAAACCATCGCTGTGATTCGCCATCCGAGAAGAGTTATCGCACCAATAGCAGCGGGAAACGCGCAACTGGCTGTTTTTTTTTGGAGGAACAGATGAAAGAGGCTGATGACAGATTCCTAAGGGAAGAGAAAGAGTTCGCAAGTGATGCGATAATTTCTCTGGATATCGCCCAGATGAGATTTTTGTAGTTATTGGTTTTTGACTTTACTAATTACCAGAAAGAATTGGTTTAAAGTCGGAACCCTTGTAGGGAGAAATTAAAATCAGACGATTCCTTACTCCACTCCTCTTCCTTCCAGGTAGAAGTCGCTGTCAACTGTCAACTGTCAACTAATTCTGTGCTTTCTTTTCTCGAAGTTTCAACAAAACTTCTGCATGAACTTCGCGGGTAATCGGATAGAAATATGTGAGAATCATGCCGCAAATTAAAGCAATTGTGGGCAGTGGTCCGATCGCAACTCGAATCGCAAACAGCGCAGAATTAGGCTGTACGGGCGCAGCCTGTCCCTGAATTGTGGCGAGAAATCCAGCTTGTTCTAATGCTTGGCCTACCAACCACAAGCCGATCGCCAAACCAATTTTTTGCAGCAACACCATAAACGAATAGAACACGCCTTCGCGTCTTTCGCCTGTTTGGAGTTCGTCGAGTTCAATCACATCCGGTATCATCGACCAAGGTATGAGATAAGCAGTAGAAACTCCCACACCGGCCATAACTGCTAACAGGTACATCTGGACTACTTGTCCTGGTTGCAGGAAAAACAGTCCAGCTTGGGCGATAATCCACAAACTCATGCCCATAAAATAAACGGCTTTTTTGCCATATCGCTCGCTGACTCTACTCCAAACAAATAACATGGCGAGTGCAGTGCCTTGAACGGCGATCGCGGTTTGAGTAAAAGTTGCTGGCGGCAGTCCCATCCAGTTGATGACAAAATATGGCAAAATCGAAGCAGTTAATTGCACTCCCAACCAAGAACAGAGGTAAATTCCAATTACGTACAAAAAAGGACGATTGTTAAAAGCAATCCGCAACTGTTCTCCTATCGGCAAGGAAGTTGAATAGTCGTCTACGGGATTTTCTGCTAATTGAGATAAGACGTGTTTGCGGGTTCCCAAAAAGCACCAGTACAAAGGCAATACTGAAATCACTGCACAGAGTGCGCCTAATATTAAGTATTTTTGGGTATCATCTTTAACTATTGCAAAGATAATTTGCGCTATGATTAGTGACAAAATGCTGCCACCGATCGAGAAAGTAAACCGGAAACTATTAAGGCTAGTACGTTCGTTGTAGTCTTGGGTTAATTCTGGGGTGAGGGCGGTGTAAGGCAGGTTGACGGCGGTGTAGGCTGTATTAAACAAAATGCCGATCGCCACATAGTACCAAAATAGTATCGTGGGGTCTTTGCTGGGCACAATCCACTGCAAAAAGAAGAAGATGCCGAAAGGAATTGCGCCGTAAACCATCCAAGGATAGCGGCGGCCCCAGCGATGAGATGTGCGATCGCTCAAAACCCCGACAATCGGGTCATTGATGGCATCCCAAACCTTACCGATTAGCAAAATGTTGCTAGCAGTCCCCGCAGCCAAACCGGCTACGTTAGTAAAGAAAAACAGCAGGAAAAATACCAGAACATTCGCCGTAATTGCGGGGCCGAGGTCTCCTGCACCGTAAGCTAATTTTGTGGAGAAGCTGAGTTTTTTGGTTTCGGGGTTATTGGCCGCTGGTTCAGGCGGGGAAGTGTTGCTCATAAACTTTTGTTTCGGGATTTTTGGGCAGGCGCAGTCTTTCCAGTAGGAGTATAACTCATGCTATGGCTTAATCACCTGTTGCAGCATTTGGATTTAATTTTTCAGGGCGCTGCTCAGAGCAACGGTCCACTCATGGTTTCAAGAAATAGAATTGTTAAAATTAGATGCGGGCGGGCTTACTAAGTTGTTTTTAGCGATCGGTCTGAGCATGAATACTTGGTAATTCCGAAGTCATAAAGTGTTCTATGTTTCAATTATTGTATGTCAAAAAGCAATCAAACTATTGTGGGCAGTTGCTCCGACAGCGCCCCGAATATTCAAGTTAAATGCGTAACATCTTACTCCAAAAACAATTTTGTTTTGAGATCATTTTTTGGTTTTTACAAGTTTTGCTGGATAATGTCGCAACACTCAGCAACGGTTGCTCTTTCTTCCATTGCTGTGACTAAAGCTTCGTAAGCTGGCTTATGACTTTCGATGAGGTTTTTTGCTCGCAGCGAACCCCAGTTTTGTTTGAGTTGAATTTCGGAATTGGGACGGCGGAGTTGTGTTAAAATGGCGCTGATTTTGGTGCGATCTTCTGCGCCGCCTAGTGCACTGCCATAAACAAAGTTTTCTGCGACTATTCCGGCCATCCACACGGTACAATATTGGTCTAAAAGTTGGGATGAAAGATTGCCGCTTTGTAGTTGAGATGCTAATTGTTTGTCTTCAAATCGGACGCCACCTTGGGCGGTTTGACCTTGTTTGAAGGCTTCCCAAGCGTTGAGGGCGTAGCTGGTTACGGGAATTCCTAACAGGTGCGCGACTAGGAAATGTCCGGCTTCGTGATGGAGGATGCGATCGCGCTTTTGCTTGGAACTTCCCCCCAGCCAATCTACTAATATTGTACCGCCTTGACCTTGCCACTGGAAACTGTCGAGGGTGGCTAGCCCCAATAGGCAAAAAGTGGCGATCGCAGGTACGGCCTCTGGTAAGTTGAATAGGGGGCCCAATATAATCGAAACGGTGATGGCGAAGATAGAAATCGCGATAATATTCAAAGAAGTGTCTTTCATATTTGAGAATTGGTAATGGGCAATTGGTAATTTGGAATTGGTAAGTAGGTCGGTACAAATAAACATTAGATGGGGAGATGGGTTCGGCGACTTTTGCCTTGTTCTTCTCGCTTGTATAGGAGTGATTTTTAGATGGATCGGGCGTGTTTTGCCTTGTTCTTCTCGCTTGTATAGGAGTGACTTTTAGCTAAACCCGCCCCTACTAACTAATGACTAATGACTAATTTTGCGTTCAGTAACTAAAGTCAAACTGACCCATTCACCTTTGTCATTATAACTGCGAATCATCCGAAATCGCAAGTCAGGTTCTACCAACCAACCGGCCTCAAAAAATATAGGTTTTCTGAGTTCAATTTTGACAGGTAAAGTGCAAGAACCGCCGTCAGGAAGTAGCAAAAATTGCACGGGCGAAGCACTTTCCTTAAAATTAATCACAGAGCCGTCAATGCTGCCACTAGAACTGATAACATTAGCATTACTGCCAAAAGTGATTTTCTGCACGAGGCGATCGCCATTTTGCAAATCCAATTGTAGTTTGGTAGAATAACGATCGGGAGAACGCCAGTCTGGATACATCATCACGGCCTCGCCCTCCCATTCTCCCAGCAAATCACCAACAGTTAAAGGCGGACGTTCGGGGACATTTTTATCGAGCTGTTTTTCGCGAATTAAGGTAAGTTGTGAGAAATTGCCGTCGGTATTGTAGATCATAAGGAAGCGCAACCGGCGATTATTGTAGATAAAACCAAACTCGGCACCGCACTCAGAAAAAGGCGCTAGTTGAATAGTACCCTGAGAAAAAGATCCATTCTCAAAAAATAGGATATCTCGTCCCAAAGTTTGATATTCTCGAAAAAGTTCGCTGACTTGGGGTTCGCCGACACCGCTAGGATTTGGGGAGAAACGCCGCAGTTTTAATCGTACAGTTTTGTTCTCGTTGAGTCCTTCGATAGAAATAATACTTGGAGTATCTTGCATTACCTCTCCCCGCACTGATAGCTGAGTGAAGGAACCGTGCCATTCTCCTAAGTTTTGCAAAAAGTTTTCCCACTGCGCTACCATATTCTTACCTTTGGATTTATGTCTAAAAATAGAATTATAACTCTACTGACGGATTTTGGATTAAGCGATGTTTATGTGGGAGTGATGAAAGGTACGATCGCCCAAATTAACCCGCAGTTAAAAGTCATTGACATTACGCACCAAATACCCTCGCAAAATATTGCGGCGGCGAGGTTTTGTTTGATGGCTGCTTTTGCTTATTTTCCAGCGGAAACCGTACACATTGCGGTTGTTGATCCGGGTGTGGGTAGCAACAGACGCGCAGTTGCAATTAAATGTGCTAATTGCTTCCTTGTCGGGCCTGATAACGGGTTGTTTAGCGGGGTGTTGAGTCGGGAAAGTGCGTTAGCGAAGCCCTCGAAGAGGATCGCCGCTGTGGAGTTGACCAATTCGCAATATTGGCGATCGGCCGAAGCCAGCAGCACGTTTCACGGTCGCGATATTTTCGCAGCAGCGGGGGCTCATTTGGCGAACGGGGTGCCGCTGGAAGAGTTGGGAAGGGCGGTAAGCGCTGCAAGTTTAGTGCAGCTACAGATACCAAATTGCGCCGTTACAGCCACAGGTGCGACTGGTTGCGTTCAATATGTCGATCGCTTCGGCAATTTAATTACTAATATCCCGAATAATTGCATTGTATCTAACAATTGGTCAGTGATAATTAGCAATAGTTGCGATCCAATTCGCATTCCCAGCGGTAAAACTTACAGCGATAGCAATCCCGGTGATTTAATTGCGATAATTGGTTCTGACGGTTGGCTAGAAATTGCCGTTAATGGCGGTAGCGCTCAATCCGTTTTGCAGCTACAATTTGGAGATATGGTAGAAGTAATTTACAGAGATTACGTGTAATCTGCATTTATAGTCGTGGAGGCAGAAACCGGGTTTTTTACAAAAATATTGCATCATAGCTTTTAATATCGGTGAAAAACCCGGTTTCTTTGGTCTTGATTCGTAAGTCTAGATTTCAGATCGGTTCTAAAAACACCTTATTCATTTAATTCTATATTGCTTTGCAAAATTAACAATAGTTTGGCGGTATTCGCTGCTGTTAAAAAAAGTATCTCCATTATTGTGCTTAGCCTTCGCAACGAGCAAAATTTGCTTGGGTTCACCAGAAGCAGCATACAACTGTTTACTCATCGCAGCGGGAATCAAAGTGTCAGCGCTTCCGTGGGCGAACAAAACCGGAATTTTGATCGATTTAACTTTATTCAAAGAATCAAATTTTTGCGTCAGCAGCAGCCTCGCTGGAAATAGTCGCATTATACTGTAGCTTTCTACCATATTCAGCATGGAAGTGAACGAACTTTGAACGATTAAGCCCGCAGCTTCAGAATGTGCTACTGCTAATTCTACAGCAACAGCACCTCCCAGTGAATGGCCGTACAAAAATATTTCGCTGGGCGACAATTGCCGCTGTTTGACTAAATAATTATAAGCTGTTTCCGCATCTTCATACACCCGATTTTCGCTGGGAAAACTGCCTTGACTGCGCCCGTAACCCCGGTAATCTATCAGCAATACGGAAAAACCCAATTGCCGAAAGCGGTAAGATTGATTGATATTCGCGCCGATGTTAAAGCCCTTGCCGTGCAGGTACAATAGGGTTCCTAGTGGCTGTGGATTGGCTGCTGGCAGCCACCAACCGTGAATTTTATCTGTTTTTTCTGTTTTGGGCGATCGATCGCCAACTGGCAACCAAACCTCTTCGTAGGGGATGTTGAAAGCATCAGGTGTTTTGGCGATCGCAGATGTGGGACTAAAGATGAGACGAGTTTGCAGAATAAATAATAGTATGCAGCAGGTGATATAGGCGATCGTCAAAAATTTCACTAAAGACGATAGCCATCTCAAAAAACGCGGTTTTCTAATTTTTAGCTGACTCATTATTTTGCCGCCTACTTCGTAACTCCAAGTATCAGAAACCCGGTTAACTCCCAACAAACCGGGTTTCTGATCTTTATCCAGATACCACGAAATTAACCAATTTTCCAGGAACCACAATCACCTTTTTAATCTCCTTACCTTCAAGATGACGCTTCGCCAAATCCGACTCGCGGGCGTAATTTTCCAAAGCAGCTTTATCCGCACCAGAAGGCACTTGAATCGTGCCGCGCGTTTTGCCCATAACTTGAATTACCAGGGTAATTTCATCAGTAATTAAAGCAGATAAATCTGCAATCGGCCAAGTTTGCAGGTGAACCGATTCGCTGTTACCAATTATGTGCCATAGTTCATCAGCAATGTGCGGCGAAAAAGGCGCTAACAGCAAAATTAAAGTGTTAATTCCCTCTGCATAAACTGGCGAATCTTTACATTTAGCATCAGCCAGCGCATTGTTCAATTTCATCATTTCCGAAACAGCGGTATTGAACTGATACTCACCCTCCAAATCTTCTCGCACTTCCTTAATTGCCGTGTGAATCGCCCGCCGCAAATCTTTCTCAGCTTTACTCAACACATCTTTCTCCCCCCCTTGGTAAGGGGGGGCTGCGGGGGGTGAAGCAAACTCTGTTACCACGCGCCAAACGCGATTTAAAAACCTAAATTGCCCTTCAACATCAGCGTCATCCCACTCCAAATCTTTCTCAGGTGGCGCTTTGAATAAAATAAACATCCGCGCCGTATCAACCCCATATTTCCCCATAACTTCCAAGGGGTCAACACCGTTGTATTTAGATTTAGACATCTTCTCATAGAAGACTTCCAAAGCTTCGCCAGTTTGCGGATCTTTAGGATTTTCCTGGTCTACATCTGATGCAGCAACGTATTTGCCAGTCACAGGATTTTTGTAGGCTTTTGCTTGCACCATGCCTTGAGTTAATAGGCGTTTAAATGGTTCATCGCAATTGATTAAACCCCGATCGCGCAAAACCTTCGTAAAGAACCGCGAATACAGCAAATGCAGGATTGCGTGCTCGATCCCGCCGACATATTGGTCTACCGGCATCCAATCATTCGTCTTCGCAGAATCAAAGACTTGCTCTTGATTTTGAGCATCAGGATAGCGCAAAAAATACCACGATGAATCCATAAAAGTATCCATCGTATCCGTTTCTCGATGCGCTGGAGTGCCGCAATTCGGACAAGCAACGTTTACCCATTCTGGCATCTTTCCCAAGGGTGAACCTTTACCAGTAAATTGTACATTTTCCGGCAACAATACGGGTAAATCAGATTGCGGGACTGGGACTGTTCCGCAATTAGGACAGTGAATTACCGGAATCGGAGCGCCCCAATAACGCTGGCGAGAAATTAGCCAATCTCTCAAGCGATATTGCACTCGCGCTTTGCCACAACCTGAATTTTCGGCAGATTTAATTATTGCTGCTTTGCCTTTAATTGAATCCATGCCGTTGAAGCTTTCGGAATTAATCATAATTCCTGGTTCGGTGTAAGCTTCCGTCAGCGGAACTTCATCATCATCCACAATTACTACTTTAATTGGCAGTTGATATTGATTAGCAAATTTGAAATCTCGCGTGTCGTGGGCGGGTACTCCCATAACTGCGCCGGTGCCATATTCGTACAGCACGTAATCGGCAATCCAAATTGGGATTTCTTCATCGTTGAAAGGGTTGATTGCTTTGCCGCCTGTGGGGATGCCACGCTTCGGTTTGTCATCGGCTGTGCGATCCATTTCGCTTTGCAATGCAACTTCTTTGATCAAGGTATCAACAGCGGCTTTTTGGTCTGCCGTGGTCACGAGCTGAGTTAACGGATGTTCCGGTGCTAAAACAACGTAACTCACGCCATAAATTGTATCGGGACGGGTGGTAAAAACGGCGATTTTTTCATCCATGCCGACAATGGGAAATTCTAAGTAAGCGCCGACTGATTTGCCAATCCAATTGGCTTGCATTAATTTGACTCTTTCGGGCCAATCTGGCAATTTGTCTAAGTCGTTTAATAACTGTTCGGCGTAATCGGTAATTTTGAGGAACCATTGCCGCAATAATTTGCGCTCGACTTTGGCACCGGAACGCCAAGAACGACCCTCGTTGTCTACTTGTTCGTTTGCTAAGACGGTTTGGTCGATCGGATCCCAGTTAACTGCGGCTTCTTTCTGATATGCTAATCCTGCTTCTAGAAATTGCAAGAACAGCCACTGTGTCCACTTATAATAATCGGGAGAACAGGTTGTAACTTCTTTTGTCCAGTCGAAAGAAATACCTAGGCGACGAAATAAGCCTTTCATCTGGGCAATATTTTCATACGTCCATTTTGCGGGGGGAATTCCGCGCTCGATAGCAGCATTTTCTGCCGGCAAACCAAAAGCGTCCCATCCCATCGGATTGAGTACGCGATAGCCTTGCATCCGCTTGAGTCTGGCAATTACATCGATGATTGTGTAGTTGCGGACGTGGCCCATGTGCAGGCTTCCCGACGGGTAGGGGAACATGGATAAGGCATAAAATTTAGGCTTTTCGGTATCTTCTGGCATTTGGTCTAAGTTTTGCTCAGCCCATATCTGCTGCCATTTTTCTTCTATGGATTGGGGGTTGTATTTGGAGTCCACAGCAATTGCTCCGTGCAGAGTTTAGTAATGTTTGCTTCAGTATTTTTGCACATTCATGGGGCCACGATTAGGATTCTTTTGCACCCCCAAGGATTTTGGCTCAAATATCTGTATTATATATTGTAGTATATGCGATTTTCGTTGGGGGCGATCGACCAAATCTCTCCGTTCGTCCTGAAAAAAGTAAATAACTGCAATCTGTAGCAACCCGATTTCTTAAAAAAACCGGGTTTCTACTCATCGTTTGGGCTTAGATACTATCTGGATCAATGTTCAATTCGCGCAGTTTGGCGGCTAAACGTTCGGCACGCTGCGAGGCTGCTTTGGCACGCTCTCGCTCTAGTAGTCGCTCTGCATTTATTTCGGAAGGGGAAAGAAACTTTTCTCCATCAGGTTTATAAATTTCTAACCCTGATTCTGGCAGCTCAAACCGCACTCCTAGTCTCGGACTTATCCATCCCTCCATCGGTTCAATTGGTTCTAAGCTTCCTTCAATTCTTTGCCAACCTTCCAACTCATTTATTTCGGGGTCGTAAAGGTAATATTCCTCAACTCCATAGCGATTGTAAAATGAAAGTTTTTTGTGCATTTTTGTGTTGCTGTCGTTGTGGGATCGAATCTCAAAGACGACTTGAGGAGCAATATTGTCTTCGCGAGATTGTATGTAGGAACTTCGATCGCCTTTTGGTCTGCCCAATATTACCATCGTATCTGGTGCTTGAGAAATGTCATTTCTTCTCTCAACCGGATACCAGAGTAAATCGGCTGCTACAAACACGTTGGGGTTATCTTGAAATAGCGACTCGCAACCTTCTTTGATGGTGACAATTAATTTGTATTGAATTGTACTTTCGGCCATTGGTTCACCGTCGCTGGATGGATAAATGATTTCTTCGGTTGTGACTTGCATTGTGGTTGTCTCCGAGAAGTATTTATGCTTGATTATACTATTTTTTGAAGTAGGCATATCGGGTGAGGACGCGGCAGTGCTATTTGCCTGACAAGAATATTCACAATAGCGAACAGCGGCGCTTTAAAGCTGCTTGCAAAAGAATGTTGTACTGTTTTTGGTTGACAGTATATGCTCCGAATCTTTCCAAGTGGGGATTGTTCATTTGAGCGTCGAAAAGTAGATAAGATCGATCGCGCAATCTCTCCACCAACTTCACCATCGCCACCTTAGAACCTTCGGGAATGCGGTAAAACATGGATTCCCCGATAAATGCGCCACCTATAGACAATCCCAAAATACCACCCGCCAATTCGTCGCCGCACCAAGTCTCGAAGCTGTGAGCCCAACCAGCCTCATACAAACCCCAGTAAATCTGCTTGAGCTCCTTAGAAATCCACGTCGTTTCTCGATCGGCACAACCCTCAACCACCGCCCCAAAATCGCGGTTCACAGCCACCGAAAACCGATTTTGATTCAAGGCCCGACGGAGCGAGCGCGGATAGGTAAATCTCTCATCCAGCGGTATCAGCGCCCGCTGCCGGCTCGAATACCACCCCAAACTCTCCTCGCCATCATTCGCCATCAAGAAGTAGCCTTGCGCGTATCCCTGTATAATTGACGGTATATCATATTGCATATATTTATCAGTTGTCCTTTGTTCACTAACCTTTCAAAGTCAACATTAGCAATTAGGAATAATTATGTCTGAAACCATCAAACCTATTACCTTACCGCCCGCCCAAAACCCCGAACAAGAAAGCCAATGGCTGCAAGAAACACTCCTGGCATGGCTAGACTCTGAGTTTATCCCAGAAGCCGCCAACCAGCAAATAGCTAAAAGAGCCGCCCAAATCTACCTCCGCCAGCGTATGGAAGGCGAAAACGACGTGGGCAGCCTCGTAATTGCGATCGTCACCGAAATGCAGGCTTATGATTTTTCTAAAAGCTTTTACGGCGAATTTGCGATCGCCAATGCCGTCAGTGACTTATTACTCGAAAGTCTCGGCATCGATAAATGCTGCGGCCAATGAAGTAAGAAAGAGGAAGAAGGAAGAAGGAAGAAGGAAGAAGGAAGAAGGAAGAAGGAAGAAAGTCTGAAACAAAAATTGACCCTAAATATAATCTTGCCGATTATTCATAAGTTTTTCTTCATTCCTTCTTCTTTCTTCCCTCTCTCGCGACGATAACTAAACCCTTCTTTCTTCTATCCGTTAAATTCGTTACGAAATCCGTTGCCGAACTTCCTTCTTTTTACTACCAGCTAGACTTCACAACACCGGGCAAAAGACCTTCGTGAGCCATTTCTCGCATCATGTTGCGAGACAGCCCGAAATCGCGATAGTAACCTCTGGGGCGACCAGTTGCCCAGCAGCGGTTACGCAAGCGAGTGCGCGAACTGCCGCGGGGTAGCTGTTGCAGTTGGCGGTGAATGGCCATTTTGTCCATCTGATTCGCAGCTTGGTCAAACTGGTCTTTCAGGTCTTCGCGCTTGTCAGCGTACTTGTCTACGAGTCTTTGGCGCTTTTTCTCGCGCTCGACCATGCTCTTTTTAGCCATAATCTGTTTATATCCTTAGATAAATCACAATCTAGTATTTTACTATATTCTGGTCATTTGCGATCGCTTTTATTTTAATTATTTTTTTCTTAACAAGATTTTTAGCCACAGGGATCTTACCTGTCTCTGAAAATAGTGCAACATCTAACTATTAGCAGAAGGACACAAATCTGCAAGTTCGCAAATATTGCAAATCGGCTTTCTCGCATTACAAACCGCCCTACCGTGATACACCAACCGAATCGACCAATTTTCCCAATCCGGCTGCGGCAACAATAGCATCAAATCCCGCTCGATCCGAATCGGATCGGCGTGTTCGGTCAATCCCAACCGCTGACTCAAACGCTTGACGTGAGTGTCTACAGTCACGCCCAGATGAAGACCAAAAGCGTGAGCGAGAACGACATTAGCCGTTTTGCGGGCAACTCCGGGCAATTCTAGCAGCAGTTCCATTTGCTGCGGCACTTGATTATTGAATTTATTGACGATCGCCCAACAAGCAGCTTTAATATTTTTAGACTTATTCCGGTAGAAACCAGTCGATCGCACAAGACGCTCCAATTCATCCAAATCAGCATTTGCCAAAGCCACCGCATCCGGGAAGCGCTCAAACAACGCCGGCGTTACCAGATTTACTCGCTCATCCGTACACTGAGCCGAGAGAATCGTCGCCACCATCAACTGCACGGGAGTTTCGTAGTTGAGAGTGCAAGGGGCTTCTGGATACAGGCGTTTGAGGCGAATCAAAATTTCGAGCGATTTTTGTTTTAAACTTAACTTTTTAGTCATTAGTCATCAGTCATTAGTCATCAGTCATTAGTCATCGATCGAACTTAATCTTAGTCATTTACAACTGATTGGGGTCAATTCCCATGTCTCGGAGCCGAGCTTCTAAAGCCTGCGATCGCGATCGTTCTTGTTCCAGCATAGTTTCTGCCTGTTGAGTGCGCTGCCGTTCTTGTTCCGCTCTTGATTCTGCTTGTTCGGCTCTTTGCTGTTCTTGTTCGGCTCTTTGCTGTTCTTGTTCGGCTCTTGATTCTGCTTGTTCTCGAAGTTGAGCGAGCTCCACAAAACTCACAAACGGTGTTCCATCAGGCCTGAATATTTCCAGTTCAGTTTCTGATACTTGAAACCGCACTCCCATTCTTGGACTTACCCAGCCGTTGACTTGTTCGATTGGTTCTAATCGTTCCTCTCGGCGCTGCCATATAGTTAAATCTACATTTGCCGGATCGTAAAGATAATATTCTTCTATGCCGTACTGTTCGTAAAATCTCAGTTTTTGCAGCATCGGAGTCAGGCGATTTCCCCGCGACCAAATTTCAAACGCGACTTGTGGCGGAATGTTATCTTCATGCCATTGTTGGTAAGAGCCTCGATAACCTTTCGGTCTTCCAAAGGCTACCATCACATCTGGCGCTTGAGCAATTTTGTTGTTTCCTTCTACTGGATACCACAGTAAGTTTCCCGCTACAAAAACATCGGCCATGCTGGCAAATAACAGTTCTAAATTTTCTTTGATCCACACGATCAATCTAAACTGTTCAGTATTATCTGACATTGGTTCTCCGTTATCATCTGGGTAGATAACTTTTGATTTTTCGGGAGATTGCAGTTGTGTAACCATTGCTGTTTCTCCTATTTTACTGGTTGATTTATATTACTCATCAGCCATCAGTGATTTCATTCAGTTGACAGTTGACCGTTGACAGCGAACTCTACTTAGAAGGAACAGGATTGGAGTAATGAATCGTCTGATTTTAATTTCTCCGTAAAAAGGAGAGGCTTTAAACCAATCCTTTCTGATCATGACTAATGGCTGCTGACTAATCACTAATGATAACTATCAACTATCAACTGCCAACTGCCAACTGTCAACTATCAACTGGCAACTGCCAACTGTCAACTGTCAACTGTCAACTGACTACTGTCAACTGACTACTGCTGCCGGAGAGTTCGCACCAAATCAAAGCCAGCCAAATTAGCAGTATCGCGAACAATCAAGAAAATTCCCAAACCCAACAACAGCACCAAACCAGTCTGCATCACATTTTCCTGAATGCGGTTCGGCAGAGGCTTACCACGCAGTGCTTCTATTAACAAAAAAGCTAGTTGACCGCCATCCAAAGCAGGTAAAGGCAAGATATTAATCACAGCCAAATTGATGCTAATTAACACGGCAAACTGAAACAAATTCGCTGCATCCGATCGCGCAATCCCTGCACCAATGGCTACAATTGCCACGGGCCCGGACAGCTTTTCGGCAGTCTGGCTGAAATTGCTAACTAACTGCCCGAAACCTTGAAACGTCAGCACTACAATCCGCTCAAATTCAGTCGCCGCCTTGCTAAATGCTTCTACAATTCCCGCCCGCTGCCGCACGACAGTACCGTTAGAAGTTAGCTGCACGCCAATCTTACCTTTACCGTCAGGTGACAATTCAGGAGTAACTGTGACCACAAATTTCTGTTCTGCGCGCTGAATTTCCAACGCCAGGGCTTTGTTGGGATTATTTTGGATTGCTGCGACTAAAGATTTGATTGCTTCGCCGGAAGCGCCCAATTCCTTGCCATCAACGGACAGAACAATGTCGCCCGATCGAATTCCCGCTTGTTTCGCCGCCGAACTAACTTCCGCCGCCACTTCCGGGACTTTAACACCCGGTAGGTAGTTCAGGGATGCTGCACCGACGGTAGTCAATTGCACCACCAGCAGGAAATAAGCAAAAACTAAGTTGGCAATTACCCCTGCACTAATCACGATCGCCCGATCGAACACAGGGCGATTTCGCAACAAATTCGGGTCATTTGGAGGAATAGCGCTGTCTGGATCGTCATCCGGGAAACCCACGAAACCTCCCAGGGGAAAGGCGCGGATGGCGTATTCTGTTTCCGGGCCTTGATACTTCCAGAGGATGGGGCCGAAACCGATGGAGAAGCGGTTGACGTGAATGTGTTGCAGTCTCGCCGCCAAGAAGTGGCCGAGTTCGTGAACGACAATCAAGATACCTAAAACTGCGATCGCTGCCAAAACTGACATGAAGGATTCCACTAACGCTTTTACTTGACTTTGACTTATTTTAATCTGTTTTCAATATCGATGGCTGGCGATCAACAATTTTCAGTCAAACTGGAAGATGATGTTTTTTTGGGAAGTCCCGGCGTGGCGATCGACCGGACACTACCAAGCGATCGCGCGATCGTACTCGTAGGGCGGTTTTAGCGCGAAATCCTCGCATCCGGCACGCAATCTCCGAACAAAACCCACCCCGCTTTACGACAAACGAAAGTTGATCTAGCAGCGAATTTTATTCGTCGGACTTTGTTTCCTGGGTTTGCGATTGAATCACCGCACTCCAATCATCATTGTTAACTGCGGCTTCTAGATGTTGGTGTCGTTCGCCGTCAATTTTAGCGGCTGTTTCTAACTCTTTAGTAAGAGTAGAATCTGCCATTGCTTTGCGCAATTTTAGCTTCTTTTCCTCATAAGCTTGTTGCTCCGTGGCCGACATTGCCGATCGCGCTGCTTGACCTACCGTACTCGCCCACATCTCGCTGTCTACATCGTTTCCCGGCGGAATAGTGCCGAGTTCTGCTATCCAAGCATCCCGCAAACTCTCCATTTCTTCCCGCTTGGGGAATTTGAAAGTTTGCACGCGCAAAAAAGCACAATTTTCCTCGCCGTTTTGGGCGATGTGACCATTGATTGAAAGCAGGATATTTCGCGAATAACCTACATATTGAGTGTTACCGGAAGCGTCGATTACAGCGTAAACACCGGCGACTTTGGCGTTAGTTGCTAGAGCGCGCCACGTATCGATCGACATTACTTGCGTACCGTCATTTTCTACTTCCGAAATAGCCGTCGATGCGCTATGTTCTGAGTCGGAACTGTATAAAAAATTGTGCAGTCCTTCATGGGCGATAGGTACGTTTTGATGTTCAATTGCTACGTCTCCATCGGTATTCACTTGATTGACTTCCATAAAACTCATTTCCTCACAAAGGGGTAACTTAACTAATTAAATCTCTGGTATTATAAGCTCTTCTGCATTCAAATTGTATATCAAAAATTAATAAATTTTGTGGGGGGGGTGGGCTTCAAGCCCGCCCCAAATATGCAATTTAAATGCCCAACAGCTTACGTATTTAACTTGCTGCAATTTGTTGCAATTCTTCGTCAGTCAATTTAACTTCGATCGCCCCCACGGAGTCTTCAATGCTGGATAGTTTTGTCGCGCCGGGAATCGGAACGACGCAGGGGGATTTTGCCATCAACCAGGCTAATACTATACAGTAAACTGAAACGTTTTTTTCTGCGGCTAATTTGGCGATCGCGGGCATATCTTGCAAGCTGGTGGCGCGACGGCTTCCCCCCAAAGGACTCCAGGGGAAAAATGTCAGTTTTTCGGCTTCGCAATATTCCAGTACGCCGTCGGATTCCGGCTGTCTGTGCCACGGATTGTACTGATTCTGCACCGAGACAATTTCTACTGTGTCGCGGGCGCGTTTGATCTGCTCTACAGAGAAGTTGGAAACTCCGATAAATCGAATCATTCCTGCTTCTACTGCTTCTTTTGCGGGTGTTAGGGCTGCTTCGATTGTATAGGCTGGATCGGGCGAGTGGTACTGCCAAAGGTCGATCGGCTTTTGACCGCCCAAAGCTTCAAAACTTTCGCGAATTGTCTTACGCAAATGGTGGGGATTGCCGTTGCGCGTCCAGGCGCCTTGAGGGCGCATTAAGCCGCCTTTCGTGGCGACAGTAACCGCCCGAATATCTCCGGTGTACTCTTGCAAAGCTTTGGCAATCAAGTGCTCGTTGTGGTGTTTGTCGGATTGATCTTCGCAATAGGAATCTGCGGTGTCAATCAGGGTGACACCCAAATCGAGGGCGCGGTGAATTACCGCAATTGCTTGCGATTCCGGCGGCTTGCCGCTTAAGGACATTGGCATACATCCAAGACCGATCGGACTGATATTGAAATTACTGTTGCCCAGTTTTTTTGTTTTCATTCGTTTGCCCTCGTTTGCGTGGTTGATTGAGAGTTGAGATTTCAATATAAGGATATGTTGAAATTTTACTTTATTTTGAAGTATACAAGTAGATAAAAAAATATTTTGTATAGATTTGTGGAGGCGGATTTAGCCAGAATTTTTACCAACAGGCTGTCTATTGATGCAAAACCTGCTTGTAGGTCAGTTTATTTACACTTAACTAACTGGAAGCGCTGGTGTAAAAGCGGAGTGCAAATTGCCAGAAGTAGCGAGAGAAAAATAAAAGCCCGATCGCCAATATGCCCGCCCCTGCGATCCAAACGATTTCACCTCTACCCAGCATGGCTTCTGCCGGCACAGTCGTCAAGAAGGCAACGGGAACTACAAAAGTGAAGAAAAATCGATAAGCTGCGGGATAAGCTGCCATCGGAAACCTACCCGCTTCTAACAATCCTCTCAGGACTTCGGTCACGTTGTAAATCTTCACAAACCAAATGCTCGTTGCACCTAACATAAACCAGATACTGTAAAGAGTAATAGTGCCAAATAACAGCGGGATTGCTGTTAAAAAATAGTTGCCGATTTGTACTCCCAACTTGTTAGCAGCATACAGCAGCAATAGCGCGCCGAAAATTAGATCTGGGATTCCCCAAGGCGAAACTGTGTTTGCAGATAGCCAGAATTGGGAACTGATGGGTTTGAGGAGTACGAAATCGAGAGTACCTTGCTGGACTCGATCGACAATACGGTTGAGGTTAGGCGCGAGAAAGGTTGACGAAAACCCCTGCAAAATCGTAAAAATGCCGAGTACAACCAAAGCTTCCTCCCACGAATAGCCTGAAAAGCTGTAGCCAGTACGATAGAACAGCGACAGCCCGAACCAACTACCAGCCAGGTTTCCGAGGCTGCTCAGGGTCGCGAGGACAAAGTTGATGCGGTATTCGAGTTCCGCTGCGATCGCCGCACCCCAAAACAATTTCAGTACCTGCAAATATCGTCCCATATTTATCGCCATTTTTTGCTCTTCAAATACTTAAATTCTCTCCTATTGTAAAGCTGGTGTGAAGCCAACTTTTGTACGAGCTGCTTATTTGACGATAAGTTTAAGTTATTAATACAATATACTTAAGTATTATTACATAGAAAAATATTAAGTTAATTTAACAAATTTTAACTAAAGTTACATTTTTGGGGCTGAACTCAGCTTTAAGCGTATATGATGCTTTGCCAAAAACTCAGTAAACTTCATCTTTGAACACGAAATATCGCTAAATACATTAATAAAACTAATATATTACAACGCTTAACATTATAAATCTTTGAAAAACATCTAGCCATACCCAAAACCAACGCTTAGGATGGTGCTTACGTACTCGTAAGGAATACGTAAGGAGCAATGCGTAATAATACGTACAAAAATCTGTTCGATAAATCAACTTAAGTAACAACACATAAGGAAAACAAGACATGGATGCTTTAACATTATCCAGACTGGGCGTAAAACACACCCAGAGTGCAGTAGCCGAATCGCTCAGGATTAATACAGGATTCGACGTGACAAGCCCCGTCACTTTTTACGGCATTGTTAACGAACGCTGCAACGTTAAATGCCGCCAGTGCGAGTATTGGCGGCTCAAAGAATATAAAGACGAAATGACAATCGAAGATTGGCAAAATGCCCTGTTGAGCGTCAAAGAATTTGTGGGCGAATTTTCGATCAACTTTAGCGGCGGCGAACCTTATATTAAAAAAGGTTTTCTAGACTTGCTAGCTTTTGCAAACAAAAACGGCATCCACGCCGGCGTAACCACCAACGGTTATTGCATGACCAAGGAAAATGCTGCTAAAACTGTGGCGGCGCGTCCTTTTAATGTGAATATGTCCGTTGACGGGCCGAATGCAGAATTGCACGATTATTTGCGCGGTCAACCCGGATTGTTCGATAGACTATCCAAAGGAATCGGTTATCTGCGCGCCGAACAAGAAAAGCAAAATGTCCTGTTTCCGATTAACGTCAAACCAACTATCAACCGCCTCAACTTCCGCCACTTAGAGGAAATTGTCACCTGGGCGAAAGGAATTGGAGCCACAACGGTGAACTTCCAACCAGTCAACCGCTGGACACCAGAAACCTATTCGGAATTGTGGATTGAAGAAGCAGACAGGGAAGAATTTTCACAGGTGATTGAGCGCTTAATTGAGATGAAGAAAAACGGCGCGCCAATTATGAACAGCGATGAAGTATTGCGTTTGATGGTTCCTCACTTCCAAGAAGAAAAAGCTCCCGATTCAACTCGCCCTTGTCGCGTTGGACTGCGTAATTACTGGATCGATACGCGCGGCGACGTGAAATTGTGTGATGAATATCCGGTGATTGGCAATGTGAAAGAAGGCAGCGCCCGCGCGATTTGGTACGGCGAAAAAGCTCAAGAAGTTCGCCGGGATACTTTGAATTGTGGCAAGCTTTGTCTGATTACTTGTGTGTCGCAAAAGACGATTTTCGACAAGGTAAAAATGGGGATGAAGTTATTAAAAAATTGAGGTTTGAGCAGTGTTAAAATTGCTTGTGTTTATGGTGCCGGGTTTTGGTAACAAACCCGGTTTTCTGTTTGATGAATTGTATTTTGGTTCGTACTGAGGAGTTTAGTTTTATTCAAAAAATGAGGACTTGAGTCTTCACTACAAACACTTGGAGAAAATTTTCCTTGCCAGCACCAGGATACCCAGTATCAACAAGTAGCAGAACCTCAACTATAGCCTTTTTCAAAAAGATGAGATATCATGTTACTGACACTCACGAGTGAGGCGAAAATATAGCAGATCAAATGAACTATAATTACATGGTTGAGTAAAGCCTCCCCTGCGATACCAAACTTCCTAGCCTTTTTTAACTCATAGCAAGCAATGCTTGACTCACAAAACGTTTAGTTGTACCAAACATTATAAGCTGTTAGTCATTTAAATTTCTTGCCTGAACCCCTTACAGTATGGGGTATAGACCACAAATAATGCAGTTTAAATGTGGAACAGCTTACATTATTAACAATCAAAGCTTATTCGATTGATTTTCGGCCAAAAATACTTGAAATTTATCATGCAATACGGTTTACTTAAGACTGTTCAGTCTATAAAATTATGTGAAAAATATACACGCTCGTTTGCCGCGCGTGGACGTTCTCTTCGGACAAAAAAGCGTTAAGTGAACCGTATTGACAGATAAACTATCGGCAAGCTGTAGGAAAACTGCATTGCCTTTGGTCGTGTGAAGAGTAACATCAAATTCGACTGCACATCAATTGATAGGGAATCTAAGTTATGGAATTCTTGATGGTCTTCCTTCCTGTAATAGCGCTCATTCTATTTATTATCTGGTTTGTTAAATGGTTTGCTGCATGGTCTGCTAAAGTAAAGGCTTCCTTGCCAAGTTTTTCTAGAGAAGCTCGTGTCGTTACCAAGCGTCAACATCTCTTACCTGGTTGGTTATTCGGAACAATATATTATGTAACTTTTGAATTTTCCGATCGCAGCCGAGCAGAGATTTGTTTAGAGCCTCACGATTATGCTATGCTAGCCCAGGGCGATCGAGGTACACTTTCTTATAGTATTGTGCCGGGTGCCGCTCCAGGAAAACTTGATTTTCAGAGCACTGTGTTTAAGAGATTCGATCGAGATTTGACATAACCGGTCGATGTTTCACGCTTCGCCAACCTCTCAGCTTCAACATGAAACATTTCAAGTCGTGGTGTTACAGCATAAAAGCCTAAAAACCCCGTGACTTTTGTCCGGGGATGTGAGGCTGTTGCATATTTAATCTGCCTTCAGTCTTTTTAGGTTGACAGATTTAAGCGACTTGGATCGAGATGAAAATATGTTAAATTTCAGACTTCTGTGGTTGCGATTCCGGCACAGCAACTTCTACATCCGGCAGATTGACAGCAACTTCCGCAGATTCTGTAAGAGATTCTACAATCTCAATATGCTCAGGAGTGCGTTTAGAAAAGCCCCAAACAAACATCAAGGCGATAGAGGAAATTAGCAGCCACTGCGGAGGTACTAAATTTTCATTAATTACTCTTACCAACAATCGCATTCCCACGAAGCCAACTGTAATGTAGCCAGCATCTTCAAGGTGTACGAACTCGTCTAACCAGCGGATGAATAATTCCGCCATAAATCGCAGGGCGATAATTCCAATTGTGGCTCCAGTAACCACCAGCCAGATTTCGTTAGAAATTGCGATCGCAGTTGTAACGCTATCCAAAGAAAATGCTAAATCCGTCAAAGCAATCACTGGAATTGCTTTCCACAGAGACGAAAATCTGGGGCCGTGATGTTCTCCATCGGAGTCAGCATCTGAGGCAAAGTGCTGGAAAACTAGCCACAGCAGGTACAGCGCCCCCAGCAGTTCAAACTGCCAGTATTTGATTACCCAAGTCGCTGTTAAAATTAGTGCGATTCGCAGTACAAAAGCAATTATTAAACCGAGGTTGAGAGCTTGTTGCTGTAGCTTTTCATTTTCCAAACCTTTGGAAATAGATGCCAGGGCGATCGCGTTGTCAGCCGAAAGTACCGCCTCCAAGGCTACCAAAACCAACAATAATAAAAATGTGTCAACTCCCAAATTGGGCGAACCGTCGAGAAATTGCTCTAGCATTTAGTATTTTGTGCACCTAACGATTTGCAAGGGTCGAGCTCAGCGCAAATTACCGGCTCTGTCTAAAATGAGTGTCACCTTCACTTATCTTAACCTAGTGGGGTAACTTTGTCGCGGGCGATCGCTCTCAAGGAAGTTCGGCAATGAATTATCTAACGGATTTAAGGGATTTAACGGATTTACGCGATCGATGTTGAGCCTAGAAGTCAAGCGTGAAGACTTTTCCCACTCTCCCACTCCTGCACTCCCCCACTCTCCCACTCTCCCAATCCCCCACTCCCCGACGCACCAAATATATTGCAAGTTGTAACAAACCATTCCCAAAAGTGCCAATTTGTCTCAAATTGGTGAAAGCTCGTGCCCGCGAAAAGGAGTTTTCCGAATATGTCTTTAACAGATACCCAAGTCTACGTAGCGCTCGTAATTGCTTTGATTCCCGGAATCTTGGCTTTCCGGCTGTCAACTGAACTGTACAAGTAGTTTCGAGACACCAGTAGCGAACCGCAAAACGCCTGCACAAGCAGTTAAATCTCGAAATTACAGACAACTGCTGCCACCGTGGAGTAGATTGTTTGTGGTCAGCAAGATGAGACTGCAAGGGCAGGCATTTTTATTGGAAAATTCCGTCTTCATGCGTCACCCAGTCTCAAAAATTTTGGCTGTCAGCACCCTGACAAACAGGGGCGAGTGTGCGTTAAACTCAGAATTTTCGGTTTTCAGCTCAAAAACGTCAGTCTCAGGTATTTGAAAAAAGATTATGCAAGCGATTCAACCCACCGTTACTCCACTCCGTCCTGTAAAAAACCCCCCTCGGGCTACTCCTCGTCGTAGCAGCCGCCAGCGTTCCTACCCTCACCAAGCGCTCGCCGCCGAAACAGGAGTCAAGTTAGCAGTCAACATGGTACTTTCAGTCTGTGCGACTTCTGCTTTGATTCAGCTTTGGCCTCACTACCGGGCTGTGCAAGAAAAATTGCACGAAATCCAAGCTGAAGTCAATCTTACGAGCGAGCGAGTAGAGAAGTCGCGATCGGACTTTAACCGCTATTTTGACCCCAGTCAAGCTAAAAGTGTCATGCAAGAGCAAAGCAATCGAGTTGATCCCCAGCAACGTCCAGTGATTTTGCAGGAACCCCAAGCACCCGATGCCGAGGAATCCACCCCGCAGCCTTAATCGTGGGATAGCAACCTTAATCTGAAGATTGTTGTAGGATGTGTACCGCGCACACAGAAGAAAGAAGAGCGCACAAATAAGAGCGGGCGAATGGAATTCGCGCCTATACAAACAAAACCCGCCTCCGCGGGTTGAAGAAGGGACGGTTGAAATTACCTTATTCTCTTCCGTCGGCGGAGGCGGACATTGTTTGTGTAGGCGCGGTTTCCGCCGTCTTTGCCATCACGGTTTTTTCTTTCAGCAGTTGCAGTGCAGCTTGATATTGTAAGTCTTCTTCAGTGCCAATTCGATCGCGCGCAATCGACTCTAAAGGCACTACGCGATCGGGCGCAATCCCCAATTTGTTAATATCCGTGTGGTTCGGCGTCTCGTACTTAGCCACAGTCACAGCCAACCCGGAACCGTCAGACAAATCAAACAGCGACTGAATCAGTCCTTTGCCGAAAGTCTTTTCGCCCACCAGTTGAGCTCTGCCGTTATCTTGTAGCGCACCAGCCAAAATTTCGCTAGCACTGGCTGTTCCCTTGTTCACCAAAACAATTAGCGGATCGCCAGTCAAAGCTTGTCCCGAAGCCTCAAAACTGCCGAGAATGCCTTGTCTGTTGACCGTGTAGACGATCGTCCCGGAATCGAGCCACAAGCGCGCAATTTCAATCCCCGCTTGCAATAGCCCGCCTGGGTTGTTCCGCAAGTCGAGAATGTAAGCGGCGGCGCCTTGTTTTTCCAAATGGTCGATCGCGTGGGCGACTTCTTCCGTGGCGTTAGCGCTGAATTGGCTCAAGCGAATATAGCCCAGCGGTAAATTGTCCGGCCCAGACTGCAATTCGGCATAAACCGGGTGGAGTTCAATCCGATCGCGCACTAACTTAACATCCTCTGGAACGTCCCTTCCTTCGCGTCCCAAGGTCAAAGTTACAGGAGTGCCGATGCGGCCGCGCATTCGAGTGGCGGCTTCGTCTAGGCTCAATTCTGAGGTAGCAGTGCCGTCAATTTTCAAAATGCGATCGAGCGGTTGGATGCCGGCTTGATCCGCCGGTGAACCAGCTAAAGGAGCCACCACTGTCAGCGTATTTGTCTGGGGGTCGATCGCAATTTGCAGCCCAACTCCCGTCAATTCTCCCGAAGTGTTGACCTGCAAACTGCGGTACTGTTCAGGTTTCAGCAGTCGAGTGAAGGGGTCGTCCAGATTCGCCAGCATCCCCTGAATCGCCGTGTAAGTCTGCTGTCTGTCGTTCAGCGGTGCCTTAACGGCTTTTTCGCGAATCGACCACCAGTTTTTCGAGTTGAAGCTGTCATCCACATAAGAACGATTGACAATGCGCCAAGCTTCGCTCAAAAGCTGCTGTTCTGGAGTTAGCGCCGCCGCAGGCCCAGCCCACGCGCCGAGAACCAGGGCGACTTGGAGTAACAGTACAATTGCAGTTTGGAAAACTCGTCTGTGCATGATTTTTCTGTAAAAGATAGGCAAGTATTGCATTTCCTGTATTTTGAGTTTGTAGGCTTTTCAGCTTTTGCGCAGTCAAATCTCCCGGAGACATTCAGGATTTGTCAAACGTTCGCGTCAAATGTCCGCCGCGAACAAAAAATTATTTAAATGTAACATTTAATCTCAAAATCAATGAAGTTTTATCATTAATATTAATCTAACGCTGTGACTCGCTGGGTGGCTCAGACTTTGGTCTGTAGCTTGGCTTTTGGCTCTATGCCAGCTTGGGGCGGATGTTGAGCTTGCAGAAAATGGTATTTGAGGCTCGGAAAAAGCATCGCTCCGTGAAATCTGCACAGCAATTATGTTACATTTTTTATCATAGTCTGGAATTCGATCGCGCAACGCCAGCGAGTAGGGACAAGCGACCGCTTAGTTTCCAAGCACTTGCGGGCGATCGCACAATAGAGTTCCTTTCGTCAGCTCCAAATTTAAAAATAGCCTCAGGCATTTGCTAGTAAAAGCCAACTGCTCGGCGCGGGGCGACAAAAAAAACCTTGTGGCGGCTGCCCTGAACCTCAACCACAGCAATATTCTTTTAGGAATTCTGGCTCCATGTTTTCTAAACAAATCACCGAATCAAAAACCTACCAGTGGTTTGATGAACGCCTGGAAATTCAGGCGCTCGCAGACGATATCACTACAAAGTATGTACCTCCCCACGTCAACATCTTCTATTGCTTGGGTGGCATTACTCTAGTTTGTTTTCTGATCCAGTTTGCCACCGGCTTCGCCATGACTTTCTATTACCGTCCCACGGTAGCAGAAGCTTTTTCTTCAGTGCAATACCTGATGAATGAAGTTAACTTCGGCTGGCTGATCCGCTCCATCCACCGCTGGTCTGCCAGCATGATGGTACTGATGATGATTCTGCACACCTTCCGGGTTTATTTGACCGGCGGCTTCAAAAAGCCCCGCGAATTAACCTGGGTGACAGGAGTCATCTTGGCAGTCCTCACCGTTTCTTTCGGTGTAACCGGCTACTCTTTGCCTTGGGATCAAATCGGTTACTGGGCAGTTAAAATCGTTTCCGGTGTACCCGAAGCCATCCCGTTTGTCGGCTCTTTGTTGGTTGAACTGCTGCGCGGCGGTGTCAGCGTCGGTCAAGGTACTTTGACTCGTTACTACAGCTTGCACACTTTTGTCTTGCCTTGGCTGATTATCGTCTTCATGCTGGCTCACTTCTTGATGATTCGCAAGCAAGGCATCTCTGGCCCATTGTAAATTTTGAGTTGCTGGGGCGGTATTTTTTTTGCCCCCCTGCTGAATTTTGGGTTGAAAATTCAGAATTCATCTCTCATGATATTTATTACGGTCAATACTTCCTGCGATCGCGCCGCTGATTCCGACTAACGAATACAGCGGAATGCCAAGCCCAAGTAAAACTAAAAGGAGAACACTGTTACTATGTCTATTCTCAAAAAACCAGATTTGAGCGATCCAGAGCTACGCGCTAAGCTCGCTAAGGGCATGGGTCACAACTACTATGGCGAACCAGCTTGGCCTAATGACTTGCTCTACGTTTTCCCAATTGTGATCATGGGAACGATTTCTCTGTGCGTCGGCTTGGCTGTACTAGACCCGGCTATGATTGGCGAACCTGCCAATCCTTTTGCTACACCGCTGGAAATTCTGCCCGAATGGTATTTGTGGCCTGTGTTCCAACTCCTGCGCGTTTTGCCTAACAAATTGTTGGGAATTGCTTGCATGGCTGGTGTTCCTCTGGGCTTGATTTTGATTCCGTTCATCGAGAATGTTAACAAGTTCCAAAATCCGTTCCGCCGCCCTGTTGCTACTACAGTCTTCCTGTTGGGAACTGCCATAACTCTGTGGTTGGGTATTGGTGCTGTTTTCCCGATCGACAAATCTTTCACCCTGGGTCTGTTCTAAGATTCACGGTTGCTTAAATTTGACGCCCGTGGGTTTCCTGTAAAGTGCTTTTGTACTACCCGGAAACTTTAACGGGCGTCATTTTATTTGAGATTTGAGATTTGGACTAAAGTACGAAATATAGCTTTTATCAGAAAGATGTGGTACGCTTCCGGCATAGGGGATATGGCATGAGGCTCTCCTCACTTTTTTGAGAACCGTTATACCATGATTAAAGTAATTTTTTAAGTAGAATTTCTACTAAATTAGATGCTCTTACCCTGCTGTCCCCCAAGAGCGAACTATGCAACAATCGCTCTTGGGGAACAGCACTACAACTGTAAAACTGAGATGCTTTCTATGAAGACTTCCATTCTTCATTACAAACAAATTTGATGGCGGGTGTGCGATCGGAGATAATATAACTAATGACCGATGACTAATGACTGATGACTGATGACTCAAACTATTGTCGTTAAAATAGGAACTTCGACGCTGACTCGATCGACTACCGGGAACTTAGCTCTCTCAACTATTGCTGCATTAGTCGAAATCTTAGCCGATTTGCGGCAGCAAGGACATCGAGTAGTCTTGGTTTCTTCGGGTGCGGTGGGGGTGGGCTGCGCGCGCTTGGGCTTGACGGAACGCCCGCGAAATATCGCTCTGAAGCAGGCTGTGGCCGCCGTGGGGCAAGGGCGGCTGATGCGCGTGTATGATGACTTGTTCACTACTCTACAACAGCCGATCGCCCAAGTATTGCTCACCAGGGGCGATTTAGTGCAGCGCAACGGGTATGTTAACGCTTACAATACCTTTCAACAACTGCTCAGGTTGGGCGTAATTCCGATCGTCAATGAGAACGATACTGTAGCGGTAGACGAGCTCAAATTTGGCGATAACGACACGCTTTCGGCGCTAGTAGGGAGTTTGGTAGAAGCAGATTGGTTGTTTTTGCTCACGGATGTCGATCGGCTGTATTCCGCCGATCCGCGCAGCAATCCCGACGCGCAGCCGATCGCCCTAGTAGAAAGTATGGCACAACTCACAGAATTAGACGTGCAAACAGGAGATTCCCGCAGCGGTTGGGGAACCGGCGGAATGGTAACAAAAATTGAAGCAGCGAGAATAGCCACAGCATCGGGAGTGCGGACAGTCATCACTAACGGCTGCTTTCCTGGTAATATCGAGAAAATACTTAACGGAGAGTCCATCGGCACTCAATTCGAGCCACAACCGCGCCCTGTAAATGCTAGAAAACACTGGATAGCTAACGTGCTAATTCCAGCCGGAAAACTGTATTTAGATGCCGGTGCTGTCAACGCAATTTCCCACGGCGGAAAATCGCTGTTAGCTGCGGGAATTTCTCAAGTAGAAGGAGAATTTCAAGCTGATGATTCCGTGCAGTTGTGCGACGGATCAGGCAAGCAAATTGCTAGAGGACTTGTGAATTATAGCAGCTTAGAATTGAGACAAATCCAGGGCTGTAAATCCGATAAAATTGCTGAAATCTTAGGCTATGCCGGCGTAGAAACGGCGGTACATCGAGATAATTTAGTGATTGTTTAATCATTAAGCCGTTATACATTATAATGTACAATTCTGCTTATTGAAACTCTTGTGGGGTGTGCTTATAGCCCAAAATATAAATACAGAATAGCTTAACAAACATCCAAACAGTCAAAAGCGCGATCGATCGCAGAAATTGACGATACTTGCAGCATAGTATTGCAAGAATTTGTGGTGCTGTGTCCGAACAACTCATTCATCGCTTCTGTAAACAGTTCAAATACATTTTGTGCTAATTCTAAAGCTGCTTGGCGTTCGGAATCAGTAAGTTCTATTTCTGCTAAAAGTTGCAGCATCTCCGGTGTATTTAAAATGTGATGATTTTCCAAATTTACATAACCTCCTCCCAAATAAATATATTCTTTTTTCGTAATTTGCTGTAATTCCATTACCACTTCTAGCACCGCCTCACAAAAAACTGTGGCGCTTCCTTCCAAGGCTTCGGCTAACACCAGTTTCTGAATGGGAGAGGCTTTCCAAGCGTAACATTCGAGAACTGAACACAGCGATCGAGTTTTTTGAGTTTCTTCACCCCAAAGCATCCTGAAGTCGCCGTAACTCATTAATTTGTTCAAGCCCAATGTTTCTAGATGTTGCAGATATCCCTGCCAGTAGTAGTTTTCTTTGTAAGTATATTTGTTAATCAGTTCCTGAACCTTGTGATTGCTAGAAGATTCTCGGAGGACGTACTTGTTTAAGTCGCTCAAGCCCATAGCCAAAGGATCGAGTACAGGTGCAAAAATTAGTCGTTGATTCGGGTGAATCTGTTGATTGGCGAGGAATTCAAATAACGGCAAATTTGTAAACTCATGTTTTTTTTGTGCAATGAATGCTAGAATCGTTTCCATAGATTTTTTGCCTAAGTAGCTGCTATCAAGATAATCTCTCAACATAATGTTGATGCTCCGTTAATTATCTATGTTGTTGAGATTAAATAAGTGTGTTTACGATCATACATATTTGTATTTTAAATCATAGCTAAGCGTGTTTGTGGTCACAGGAAATTGTGATTTGCATCAGATTTGGTAAATTACAAGATCAGGACTTGCGCAAAAAATGGTTTGACGCGCTGCAAGATCAAAGTTATGCGTAAGTTATATATTGTCTCTCTTCGGACACTTCTGTGTAAAATAACAATTTCTAATTTTCATAATTGCCTTTAGGTGCATTGTGAGTTACTCTGTCTTTTGGCTCAGTTAAGAAAATAATAGGAGTTAATCTTGGAACGGACTTTTTTAGCGATTAAGCCAGACGGCGTACAGCGCGGACTCGTCGGCGAAATTATCGGTCGTTTTGAAGCCAAAGGCTTCACGCTAGTTGGGATGAAGCTAATCACGGCGAGTCGCGAACTAGCCGAACAGCATTACGGCGTACACAAAGAAAGACCGTTTTTTGCGGGACTGGTAGACTTCATCACTTCCGGGCCGATGGTGGCGATGGTGTGGGAAGGCGACGGCGTTGTGGCCTCGGCGAGAAAAATGATTGGCGCCACAAATCCTCTGAATTCAGAACCTGGGACAATTCGCGGCGATTTGGCTGTGAATGTTGGTCGCAATATCATTCACGGTTCTGATGCTGTGGAAACTGCGAAGCAAGAAATTAGTCTCTGGTTTAAAGCTGAAGAATTGAGTGATTGGACTCCTTGTTTGACTCCTTGGATTGTGGAGTAGTTTTGATATTCTCCCGATTGTTAATCGGGAGATATAGCCTTTTTCAAAAAGGTGAGGTACGACTGGGCATAGGGCATGGGGCATAGGGCATAGGGCATAGGGCATAGGGCATAGGGCATAGGGCATAGGGCATAGGACATACCTCACTTTTTTGAGAACCGCTATATGTCTGGTAATTGGTAATTGGTAATGGAAAAAAAGGTAATTAGGAAAAAGGTAATTGATAGTTCCTCTAAGCTTTCTGAGGTTTCTTTTATGTAAAGATGCTCGGTACTGTGGTTCTCCCTGGCGATCCAGAATTTGGCATACCTCATCTTTATGAGAACCGCTATATACGCGGCAGGCATTTTTTCCAAATTAATATGGCTGAGACAGGCAGCAGAATAGTCTAGGTACTTCCCTGCTTTTAAAAGGTTTGAAACACTTGGAAATATTAAGTTTCGCGATTGTTCCACCCACCTCACCGCGAAAGAGACGGCTTTTTAGACTGGCTTGCTGCTCGCGATACTACGCCTGTGATGATTATCTTGACTCAACATTTCACCCATTTTGATAATTTAATTGAGGTGGATGGGCAGACTGTTCGGCTGTTGGAATTGCCAGATAATTTAATATTTACTCCAACTTCTGGCAATGGGTTTAACGGTGGATTAAGTGGCTCAGGCGCTGTCGCTGTGGGTGGCAGATGTGGAGAGATTGGGTAAAGGGCGATCGCACCCAGATACAACAGAATCGGGAGTATAATCATCGAGTAATCATGTAGTCTTCCGAGTGCGTCCGCCAAATCGACGGACATGGGGAGAAAATCTAGATTTGAGCATTTGGATAACCTGCATCACAGGGGATTTAAGCCCTCACCTTTAGGTAGATTGTTTTTAGGCTGGGGCTTAAATTCCCTGCCTAAAAACTTCGCTGTCAACTGTCAACTGTCAACTGTTAAGGGCTTTGAGGCGATCGCAAGCAGTGATTTGACTTGCATCAACTCCAAAAGCTCCTGTCTCAATGTCGATCGCCACAATCTTACCACGATCGCCTGTCTCGACTTGAGGTCGGACTTGAGATTCATAATATCTCATCGCCCGGTGCACGCAAATTCCTCTTTGTTGTAGCGAGGTTGTCGGACTATCATCGTTTTGACCTCGTTCATTGCTCTTTTATTTTAACCTGGGCGCTCGCACCAAAAATAGCTATGATTGATCGCCCACGTGTTATCCTGTAGCAGTAGCTCCGTATTTTCAAAATTAGAGCGTCATGACAACAGCAGTCTCGATAGACATTGGTACACTGATCGCACGCACCCCCGGACTGCACGGTGGATGTCCTCACATCGTCGGCAAAGGTGTCACGGTTCGGCGAATTGTAACTTGGTACAAACGCGGGCTTAACGCTGAAGAAATTTGCGATCGTATCGGACATCTCACCCTCGCCGAAGTCTACGCCGCACTCACATACTACCATGCCAATACCGCAGAAATAGAGACCGATTTGCTCCATCAAGAATCAGAGGCTAAGCGTTTAGAATATCTGCACAGCAAGTCGAATCAAAAAGCATGACTGAAATTAGGCTTTACTTAGATGAAGACTCCCAAGATCAGTCCCTACTACGGGCGCGAGCACGTCAAGTTGATGTCACAACCGTCAACGAAACTCAAACAGAAGGGGTAATAGACGAAGAACAACTTCGGTTAGCTGCAACTCAAAGTAGAGTCTTGTACAGTCACAATATCGGAGACTTTTGCCAGTTACATAGTGAATTCCTTGCGAGAGAAGAATCTCATGCTGGCATTGCGCTGCTGTCACAAGACTATTCCGTCGGTGAGCAAGTTCGAGCTATTCTGGAACTAACTGCTAATAAAACAGCAGAGGAAATGGTGAACCTGTTAGAGTTTTTGGGTAAATATTTGAAAAATGGCTAGTGTAAGTCTCAGCCGATATTGATCTACACAAATCGATCGCACAACCGCTATCTTCTAACAGTAGCTTAGTCTTTGGAAAAGGCGATCGCCATAACAACAGCAGTCCAAAAATAGAACCACTGTTTCCCCTAAAAACATCCTAAAATCCATCACAACAACCCGCGATAGCGAATAAAAATCAACACCACAGCCCACGAACCCAAAGCAACCTTTATCGCCACTAAAATATTCAGCAAAGGCACTACACCACCGCTAACTAATGCCCCAAACTCTCCGTGCGGCAACTCGTAGCCAGACAAAGTAATCGCCGACAACACCACAAAAACCAGTACCGAAATCTTCTCCCATATCGCCGCGTGCGATCGCTCATAAATCCGCTGCATCCACTCGGATGACGAAGTAATCGCCACCAAACCGATCGCAGTCCCCCCCGCGACACCCGCCGCAAAACCGCCCCCCGGAGTCAAATGCCCCCGCAGTGACAATTCAATACTCACCAAAGCCGCAATAGTTGCTCCTAAACGAGCTAAAACAATTGAAGGTTGATCCGTAAACTGATAAATTGTGCAGGATGGTCTTTCCGTGGCTAACAGAAAATTAGCGCCCATAATGGCGATCGTAAATACCACCACTTCAAAAATCGTGTCATACAGGCGATTTCGGAAAATAATCGCCGATACTGCATTTGGAATCCCACTATCTTTGACAATCAATTCTACTATTGCCAAACCTGATAAACCTGACGCAGGATTCGCAAACAACAGCATTTTAATGTAAAGCAATATCCCCGCTGCAATGTAAACCCATTTCATTGATAATCCTCCCCTGAACCTGAAGCAATTTTATAATCTAGACTGGTATTTATTGATGAAATTTCAGGCTGCATGATGTCATATAGCCGTTGGATTCTAGTCACAGTTTGATAATGTTTTGTTTCTGCATTACCTGCTGCATCACTATCTAGCACAGGCACACAACTTGCATGAATTTCTTTCTCCATCAAGGCGCGGTGTAAAGCCTGGGGAGTTGTGAAAGGTACTACCTCAATACGGAGATAATACTTGTTAAAAATTCTGCGAAAATCATTCATCAATGAGTTAAAATCGCGGGGACTCTCTACCGTCAACTCTACCTTTAAAACATCACCCTCCGACTCGACTTTCTCCTCTTCCAACACGCCCAAACGCATCACCAAGGACGATCGCACTGCCACCGCATACAGGGTTATTGCCAGCATTGTACCCATCAATGCTTCCGTCAAGGCCACATCCGCCGCCCCAAACACTGAATATACCAATGCTGCGATCGCACCTAATATGCCGCGAATGACTAGGGCATGGTAGGGATTCACCTGAACTACTACCATACAAGCAGCCAAGGGCAACAGCGCAGTTAAGATATAGATATAGCTATCATCATTCATAATGTCTCTGTTGGAAACTCCTTCTGATTTTCTGCCTCTTCACTCGAACAGTGTGCAAACACATATCCCAGCATTGTATTCCAGATTGCTAAGGAAATAATTGCTAAAGTTAGCAGCGGCCATCTACTAGGTATTTTGATCAGCAGCCCGATCACTATTAGCATGGAACCCAAGGTATCCGCAACCGAAAGACTGTGTAACTTAAATAATACCGATCGCTTGCCGAGTAGGTGAGAAGTTCCCCAAAACCAGAAGAATACTCCTACAACCATCAAGAAATAACTCAAAACATCAATAATCATAGGTCGTCCAGTCGTTTTATGATATGTGCCAACAGCATTAATCCCGCATTTCCTACGGTGAGGATAATCGCCCCCACAGCGCCAATCATCCAATCATCGCGCAAGACAGATATGAACAAAGTCATAATTCCTGCCTTTGTGGAAATACTGGCCAATGCCAACATTTTCTGCCAAACATCATCATCCGTCAATGCCTCGTACATGGGGATTAGCATCGCTGCAATCATCGCAATTAAGAGCCAATTCATGATTTTTTAATCGGGAAAATCCGGTGAACTTCGTAGCAGCCTTCTTCGTTGTATTTCACCACAATTGTTTTGGGTGTAAAGGTGATTAGAAATACATCCAGAAATATCATGATCGGCGATCGTTTCATTTTTGCCTGTTCCAAAATCATGTCTTCTCCGTTATGGGGACGAATGATAATTTCAAAAGCCTCAATGTATGCTACTGGAATCGCAATCAGGATTTTTTTGAGCATACTTAGCCAATCCTTTATCCGTTCCGGGGATGTATAGCCGCGGGGGAGGAGAAATGCGATCGCTATACCAATGATGATATTTGGCACAGTGAAATCGGCTGTCAACAAAAACCAAATTGTCAATCGTAATATCAAACTTCCAATCATCTTTTTTCTTTTTTAAACTTCTTGCATAAATATTTCATTGCTGCAACAACCGCAGATATCAGGCAGATAAACGGAGACAATTACAAGATAGTTTCTAGTTTTACCAGAAAGAATTGGTTTAAAGCCTCTCTCTTTTAGGGAGCAAATAAAATCAGACAATTCATTACTCCAATCCTCTTCCTTCTTTTGTCAACTGTCAACTGTCAACTGTCAACTGAACAGATGTTTCTTACATACCCTTACTGTTAGTGATCGCAATTTCGATTTAACTGTGGGTTCCTGTCGCTAATGCCATCCAAAAAAGTACGATCAAAGTTAGAGTCATCACACCTACCAGATGATCGAATTGCTCAGGTACACGCGGCAGAGCGATCGCTAACCGTTTAATAATTAAAACATAAATCAGCCACCCTATCGCGATCGTGATAAGTGCTTTGATGATGCTTTCAATGGTATAAGCATCTAAGTATACTACATTTGCGATAATTAGCCCGCTAATTAAGAGGATGACGGCAGGCCACAAACCGGACTTGACTTCCTGTTTTTCTCCGCGCGGGATAAAGATGAATTTGGCGAAGGCTATGGCTGTGCCTGCGGCGGCGATATTCATAGGGATTACCTGCCAAGGTGCTACACTTGTTAATGTCAACACTTTAGACCCAAATCCTGCCAACAAAGGAAAGCCGGAAATCGATAGACTGGCGATAACTAGGGCAATCCAAAGGTTTGGATCAATCGGTTTAGATTGTAGTTCTTTGAAGTTTCTACTTGGTAATGAACCTGCAATTAAAAATAGATTGGATTTCACTAAACCGTGAGTCAGCGCATAAAATCCACCGACTTCTGGTGCTGCTAAAATAAAGCCTAACTGGCCAATTGTGCTGAAGGCTAACATCCGTTTGGTGTCTTTTTCAAAGACGGCATAAAATCCCCCCATCAAGGCTGTTGCTACGCCAAATATTTTGACGATATTACCAATATCGTCGGAAATTAAAGCACAGCGCAAGAGAGGTAAAATACTGGCTTTGATGACAATTCCTGAGAGTAAAGCAGATACTGGGGTTTCTGATTCTGAGTGAGTTAGCGGCAGCCACAATCCCGATACAAAAATCCCCCCTTTGAGCAATAATCCCAGAAAAATCAGGGCTAAGGCTTCTGGTGGCGCACCTTTTAAGCCGTCAAACAAAAAGGAATTATGTTTTTGATAGACTAGCACTGCGCCTACTAGATAAAATAGCATGGCGGTGTTGCTGATAAATAGATAGCGCAAGGCTACCCATAAAGAGCGATCGGTGCGAGGATAGGCAATTAACAGAAAAGCTGCTATTCCGCTGACTTCTAGGGCGACATATAAACTGACAAAATCTACACAGATAAAGGTAGCATTTATACTACCATGCAGAATAATCATCTGGGAGTAAAAAAAGGCTGATTTACCACTGTCCCAACAGTAAAAAATCACGGCAGCAGTTACTATGGCATTTGTCAATATAAAGTATGCGCCTAAATGATCTGCGACTACTTGAACGCCGAAATTATCTAGTAACTGTAGTTTAACCGGTGACTTTTCGAGAAATAGTTGTAGCGCATAGCCGGCCGAAACAAAGGTGACTGCTAAGGCGAGATATTTGTCAAGCTTGGGGAGTAAATAAATGACGAATCCGATAAAAAATGGTATGGTCAGCCAAGCGATCGTAATAATATTCATGGATGGGTTTACGGCGTGTTATTTTTCTCGATCTCGCTGGTTTCCAATGTGGGGTTATCTCGTGCTAGCTTCATCACACCCACCAGCATCAGGGCTTGAATCGAAAAGCCGATGACGATCGCAGTTAAGATGATCCCCTGGGGAACGGGATCGGCGAAAGCTCTATTTTTGACTTCTCCCATAATTGGCGTGAACAAGCCATTTAGGGATGCAATCACGACATAATAGGCAATTACACCGGTGCTCATCACGTCCATAGAGACGATCTTCATCACCAGGTTCTTTTTAAGGATGATACCAAAAAAACCGCACAATATTGTGGCAAATACGAAGGCTTCTAACACGGAAATTTTTGTTGCTTAAGGTTTGGTGACAATCATACATTATTTAGGTGCTATTAATAAAGTAGAGCGAGTCGATCGATTTTAGGTTGGAGATTTTATCTTTGAGATTAACTCGGCAATTAATGCGATCGCGGTTGGGAATCTCTCCTATGGTGGCATTGGTTGTGGGAATTGGTGTTAAATGGGAGTACAGAGTGTAACTGGGGCGATCGCGCGTGCAGGACGATCGGGCGATCGCACCCAGATACCACAGAATGGGAGTACAATGAATGATATTTCTTTTAATAGTGATGCGCCGACTGGAGACAATAACCCCCGCGTGTATTGGCGAGAGTGTGTTTCTTGAGTGTATGATGTCCATTTGCTTATGACTCAATATACCCTGCCTCCGCAAGTGTTATTCTGAATACACCACTCGTGACTGCCGTGAAGATAGGGATGGGCTATCAGCCAGCCTCGGAACAGGCAAGATGCCCGTTCCACAAAAAAATGATTTTTCTTATTTATTTATTATGGGTATAATTCTCGCCCGCCCACCAATTATTTGCCAAATATTATGCTCTTTTTACGCTTACCTACTTATCCAAATTACTGCTAAAATAAAGTACGAGTCCTTGCCACTCAAACGCAGATCATGACCGCACAAACCCCAGTACAATTCCAAGACAGCTTCGACATCATCGTAGTAGGTGCTGGACACTCAGGCTGCGAAGCCGCCCTCGCCACATCTCGCCTCGGATGCCGCACTCTTCTCCTCACCCTCAACCTCGACAAAATCGCGTGGCAACCATGCAACCCAGCCGTCGGCGGCCCCGCTAAAACTCAACTCACCAACGAAGTCGATGCCCTGGGCGGAGAAATCGGCAAAATGGCCGATCGCACTTATCTACAAAAGCGCGTCCTCAACGCTTCCAGAGGCCCCGCAGTCTGGGCGCTGAGAGCACAGACAGACAAGCGAGAATACGCCGCTGTCATGAACAATATTGTCGAAAATCAAGAGAATTTGACCATCCGCGAAGCGATGGTAACAGACTTAGTATTGGGCAAAAACGAAGAAATTATCGGCGTTGAAACATACTTCGGCGTTGCCTTTGAATGCAAAGCCGTAATTCTCACCACTGGCACATTTCTCGGCGGCACAATTTGGGTTGGCAATAAGTCGATGCCCGCCGGACGCGCCGGAGAATTTGCCGCAGTCGGCTTGACAGAAACTCTCAACCGTTTAGGCTTTGAAACCGGACGTTTGAAAACAGGAACTCCGGCAAGAGTTGACAAACGTACCCTCGATTACACCAACCTGGAACCGCAGCCTGGAGATGCAGAAGTTGGTTGGTTTAGTTTCGATCCTGAAGTTTGGGTGGAACGCGAACAAATGCCATGTTATTTGACTCGAACTACGCCCGCAACTCACCAGTTAATTAGAGACAACTTGCACCTTTCTCCGGTTTACGGTGGCTGGGTTGATGCGAAAGGGCCACGCTACTGTCCGAGTATTGAAGATAAGATTGTGCGCTTTGCAGATAAGGAAAGTCACCAGATTTTTATTGAACCGGAAGGTAGGGATATTCCTGAACTTTATATCCAAGGATTTTCCACTGGCTTACCGGAAAGTTTGCAACTGGAAATGCTGCGGACTCTTCCCGGTTTGGAAAAGTGCGAGATGATGCGCCCTGCTTATGCTGTGGAGTACGATTATTTGCCGGCAACTCAGTGCTTTCCGACGCTGATGACTAAGAAGATCGAAGGGCTGTTTTGCGCGGGTCAGGTGAACGGTACGACGGGATATGAGGAGGCGGCGGCACAGGGGATTGTCGCAGGGATTAATGCAGCTAGGTTTGCGAAAAATCAGGAAATGATTGTGTTTCCTCGCGAGCAAAGTTATATCGGTACTTTGATTGATGATTTGTGTACGAAGGATTTGCGGGAACCTTACCGGATGCTGACTTCGCGATCGGAATATCGGTTATTATTGCGATCGGACAATGCCGACCAACGCTTGACTCCGCTGGGACGGGAAATTGGCTTGATAGATAACCGCCGCTGGGAGTTATTCGATCGCAAAAAAGCTAATATTGTCGCGGAAAAATCCCGTTTGTACTCGACTCGCGTCAAAGAGCACGAAGAAGTTGGAAAGCAAATTTTTGCCGACACCCAACAAGTGATTAAAGGTTCAATTACTCTCGCTGATTTGCTGCGCCGTCCCGGTTTTCATTATGTCGATTTGGAACGATACAATTTAGGTGATTCCAGTCTACAATTAGCCGAGAAAAATGGTGTAGAAATTGACCTCAAATATTCCGGTTATTTGCAAAGACAGCAAAATCAAATTGATGACATTGCGAAACACGAACGCCGCCAATTGCCTGGGGATTTGGATTATATGGCAATTACAACTCTCTCGAAGGAGTCACGGGAAAAGTTGACTAAAATTAGGCCGCTGACTATTGGCCAAGCGGCGAGGATTGGTGGGGTGAATCCGGCTGATGTTAATGCTTTGTTGATTTATCTGGAAGTGCGGAACCGTAAGCAGCCTGCTGCTGTGGGAAAGTAGGGTGAATGGCTGAAAATGTCTGAAAGGGCGATCGACTCCAACGAAGTCTCCCCGTTTGCTACCAAAAATAATGGTTGTCGGTGAATCGAACTTTTTGAGTTAAAAAAAAAGGTAGCGTTCGAGTTGCGGCAAATCTTGTAAATTGATTGTTTTTTGGCGCACCGCATCGGCATTAATGCGGTTGATCAAATGGGGCGCGGACAAATATGTATCGAGTTAATGTACGACGCGAGTCCCTAACTTGCCTTCAGGGTTCATACGCCTCACTGCGATTAGCTATCGCCACAACAAATACCTGCACTATTTCATCGTCGATCGAGTAAATGACTCTGTAGTCTCCAATTCGGTAGCGATAGTACGCTGCAAAATCTCCTTTGAGGGCTTTAATGTTAGGGTGTAACAGGGGAGTTTGTTCTAACTGCTCCAAACATCTGGCAATTTTCTTCGCTAGGGCTTTGTCAGCATTGACATAAACCTTTTGAGCATCAGGATGGAGAAGAACTTCATACATCGGAGCGCAGAGTTCTCCAGTTTGCGTAATCAGTTTTAGGGGTTGCTTGATTTTGCTTAACTCGCTCTAGCAATCCAGAAATTGCCAAAAGTTCTTGAGTTGCAGCTTCGCTTTCAGCATTTGCTAAGTAAGCGGCAAAATCAGTAAGTACCTGTAATCGTTCCGGTGATAGTTGCTTGAGTAAGTCGTTAAGCTGGCGGTGTAACTCTGTCACAGATATCAAGTCTGCTGAAGATTTATCATTCATTTGGGAATTATCCGTGCTTTATTTCTAATTTTACCGCAGAGGATTTTTGTTTGTCAATCCCACTGGCGATCGCTATTTCAATCAATTAAATTTTTATATATTACAATATTACGTCAGTATTATATTAATTGTTTTCATAAAGAACATAACGAATAACGGCCCCTTCATACTCAATTTTTACAGCAGATTGCCAGAGCATTTCTTCTGACCAGAAAGGTTTATGATAGTAAACAGTCTCTAATGAAAGGCAGGACAAATTCTCTGCCAGGATTGCTTCGGGCGATAAAGGTTCGTCGTATGATATATCGTTAGAAATATCTCTCGACCAAGGAGGGGGAGGCTCACCTGTAATGTATTGATAGTCCTGATTGGTGAATTGTGTTTCTCTCCATTTAACTGCTAGATCGGCGAACAAATCTGTTGCGCCGATAAACTCACCTCGCTCGGTAAAAATTTCGATAAAGCTAGTATTATTTTCCCAACCATCATCACACAAGCCTGCAACGAACAAAAAAAATGTGTCTTGTCCAGCGATCGGAATCTTTACCAGACATAATTCACTAAGCGTCCACTGGGAATACCAGAAGTGACGCTCAACAGCATCAGAAACAGCTTGAGGAATATTCTGCTGCGTTCTCTGGATTTCTACACAATCAAAACCTGCACTAACAAACTTTGCCAACAATTGAAGACTGGCAATTTTTTGATGGATCGGGCAAACGTCAGGGCATTTATTATCAACTACTGTCTCGTATAAAGTCACTCCAGGGTTCGCTTTCCAAAACTGCTCGTAAAACTGCCTGACGGCAAACTTTCTTTCATCTAAATCCATAACCATGACTATTTTTACTTTGCGATCGAAAAACAGGCGCGGCGAAAAGCCGGCGGGAATTGGGGAATGGGTGTACGTGCGATCGCGTTGAGCGACTGCAATGGGCCCAGCGGAATTACGATCCGGTACAGCGCCCTATTATTCCATGATAGTTCATACACATATTTAATCTAAACTGGAACAAAAAGTGTTGACTGAGAGAGTTTTGCTTGAAGAGCCTGAAGTATTTGTTCTAGCTTAACCCTTGCTTCAAGTTGAAGTCGGTATTACCACAAGTAAGCTTAAATCACCATCAGCGCTACACTAAGTTAGGTAAACGACCTGATATACTCATGACTATTTTTACTCTGCGATCGATCAAAAAAGACTTCGGCATCAAAGAACTCTTGACAAATGCCAGTTTCAGCCTCGACGAAGGCGATAAAGTCGGACTCATCGGCACCAACGGTTCCGGGAAATCCACCCTGCTGAAAATGATTGCCGGTATGGAGTCGATCGATGCGGGCGATCGCTGGGTCAATCCAGGGTCTACAATTGTCTATCTCCCGCAACAGCCCGATTTAGACGAAAATCACACGGTTTTAGAGCAAGTATTTGCCGACAGCGGCGAACAAATGGCATTGGTGCGGGAATATGAGGAAATTTCCGATCAACTGTCCCACGGAAAAGGCGATACCGACAAGTTGATGGCGCGTCTGTCTGCGGTGTCTGAACGCATTGATGAGGTGGATGCGTGGGATTTGGAAACCAAGGCGAAATTAATTTTGACTAAGTTGGGAATTGAGGATTTTGATGCGAAAATTGGCGACTTGTCCGGCGGCTACCGCAAGCGCATTGCTTTAGCAACGGCTTTACTTTCCGAACCTGACGTATTGTTGATGGATGAACCGACAAACCACTTGGATGCGCTGTCTGTGGAGTGGTTGCAGAACTATTTGAACGGCTATCGCGGTGCACTGCTGCTGATTACGCACGATCGCTATTTTCTCGATCGCGTCACCAATCGCATTCTGGAGATCGATCGCGGCGATCTATACAATTATGCTGGCAATTACGCTTATTACTTGGAGAAAAAAGCGCTATCTGAAGAATCCGCTAGCAGCACTCAGCGCAAACACGCGGGAGTATTGCGGCGCGAGTTGGAATGGCTCAAAAAAGGCCCGAAAGCCCGCAGTACCAAGCAAAAAGCTCGGATCGATCGCATTAAGGATATGCGCGCCCAGGAATTCAAAACATCCAACGGTAAAGTCGAAATTGCCACAGCGGGCCGCCGGATTGGTAAGAAGGTGATTGAATTGTTGAATATTCGTAAAGCCTATGACGATCGCACTTTAATCAAAGATTTTACCTACAATTTCACTCCCGAAGACCGGATTGGAATTATTGGCTGCAACGGCGCGGGAAAATCGACGCTGATGGATATCATCACCGGGCGCATTCAACCGGATTCCGGTACTGTCGAAATTGGGACAACCATTCATATCGGTTATTTTGACCAGCATTCAGAGGATTTGACGCCGAATGAAGACCAGCGAGTTATTGAATACTTGAAAAGTGTAGCGGAATTGGTGCAAACGGCGGACGGGGAAATCATTACTGCTTCTCAAATGTTGGAGAAGTTTTTGTTTCCGCCGATTCAACAGTATGCACCGATTAACAAACTTTCCGGCGGGGAAAAGCGCCGGTTATTTCTGTTAAAGGTGCTGATGAGTGCGCCCAACGTGCTGATTCTGGACGAACCTACAAACGACCTAGACGTACAGACTCTGGCGGTTTTGGAGGATTATCTCGAAGACTTTAACGGCTGCGTAATTGTAGTATCGCACGATCGCTATTTTCTCGATCGGACGATCGACATGGTTTTCGCCTTAGAACCGGGTGGCAATTTGCGCTTGTATCCCGGCAATTACTCGGTATATTTAGACCACAAAAAAGCCGAAGAAGCCAAGGAACTCAAAGGACAAAAAGACAAAGAAAAGCTTGCACGCACCCCTGAATCTAACAATTCACAAGCCAAAGCTTCTACCACAAAATCAACCAAAGTTTCGTTTAACGATCAGCGGGAATACCAGCAGTTAGAGGCTCAAATTCCGAAACTGGAAGCTGAGAAACAAGAAGTTGAGAAGATTTTGTCAAACAATGCTCCGAGCGGGTTTGCGGAGGTGAAGAAGTTATCGGATCGTTTAGCTAAATTGACCCAGGATATCGATCGCGCGACTGAGCGGTGGTTAGAATTGGCCGAACGGGTGGGGTAATTTTGGGGGGTGTTCGAGTATTGTGTTTAGCTCCTGCTCACATTGACAGGAGCTAGAGGAATTATGACTGAAAAAATCCCATGCTGAAACGAATATATATTGACAATTTTCGCTGTTTGGTAAATTTTGAACTAGATTTTGATGCAATTAATCTATTTCTGGGATCTAACGGCTCAGGTAAATCAACAGTTTTTGAAGTGTTGCAGAAAATCCAAGCATTTGTCAGCGGCGACAGTAAGGTAGAAGGAATTTTCAAACCAGCGGACTTCACCCGCTGGCAAACTTTACAAGCTCAGCGTTTCGAGCTAGAAATTCTCGGTAATGGTGGCTGCTACACATATCAATTAGGAATTGATCACAATCGAGATAAATGTCGTGTTGGGTACGAGCGCCTGTTCTTTGATAACCAGCCTTTACTAAAATTTGAATTAGGCGAAGTTCAACTTTATCGAGATAATTATTCAGAGGGGCCGCAATACCCGTTTGATTGGTCGCAATCTCTACTCGCTTCATTAATGCCAAGAAATGACAACACAAAGTTAACTTGGTTTAGAGAAAGGATGGCGCGATTTATCATTGTGCAAATGGTTCCGAGTTTGATGGTTGATGAAAGTAATCAAGAACAAAAGCGTTTGACTCCTAAAATGGAAAATTTTGTTTCTTGGTATCGCTACCTGTCTGAAGATCAAGGTAAAATTGCTGAAATTGGGAATATTTTAAGAGAGGTTTTGGATGGATTCACGAATTTTAAGTTTGAGCGATTCAGCGAAGATAATTTGGTGTTAAAACTGCGGTTTTCAGGAGAAACAGATAACAGTAAGCCAATTGAATATCGTCTCGGAGAATTGTCGGACGGACAAAAAACATTAGTTGCTTTATACGCGCTGATTTACGGTACAAAATCTGAAGACTATACCTTGTGGATTGATGAGCCGGAAAACTTTTTAGCATTGCCAGAAATTCAACCCTGGCTGATTGAGCTTTATGACCTTTGTAGCGAAGGAAAACTTCAAGCATTACTAATTTCTCATCATCCTGAGTTAATCAACTACCTTTTAGCTTCACCGATTGGCTATTGGTTTGAGCGTCAAAGTAATGCTCCGGTTCGAGTCAGACGAATTAGCAGTGAAGTGGCTGATGATTCTGGACTACCGATTGCTGAACTGATTGCGCGGGGATGGTTGAATGAGCCAGCGTAGAGTTCAGATTGTGATTCTTTGTGAGGATAGATAGCAGGAGGTTTTTGCGCGTTATTTCCTCAAAAAACGAGGTTTTACAGGTGTATTTCGGGCTAATATTTGTCCGAAAGGTAGCCAATCTGGAGAACAGTATGTACGCACTCACTATCCTGCGGAAGTGAAAGCTTATCGCCAGAATAAAAACCGGGTGTCGATTGGATTAGTTGTTTTGATTGATGCAGATACTGGTATACTGGAAGCAAGGCTTAATGAATTAGCTGGTATGCTTGAGGAAGATGAGCAGGAAAAAAGGCGATTGGATGAAGCGATCGCGATTTTCGTTCCCAAGCGCAATATTGAGACTTGGATACATTATTTGCAGGGAGAATCTGTGAATGAGGAGGCTGGTTATGCAAAGTTTGAGCAAAATGAGGCTGTTTGCAAAACATCTGTTGAGGATTTAGCCGATCGATGTTATTCTCAGAGCTTACCAGAAGATGCGCCGCGATCGCTTCAGGCAGCTTGTGGGGAATTACAGCGGTTGCTACCACTTTTGGAGTCATGAGTTATGAAAAAATCTGGAGCTTGTTATTACTCTCAAGCAAACTGACCAACAAGCTTAAGACTGGTAAAAGTCTAAAATCCTTGTCTAAGCTGCAATGCGAGCGGAAACAGCGGCAAAAAAACCGCTTTTTTTGCGAGAGCCTCAAGTAAAGTTGTATGTCAAAAACTGCGAATTCCCGCTGGGTGAGGTTGACAAAAGCAGTAGAATATGCAGTAAAAGTCAGCATAAGCAAGTAAGACTGGCAGCAGAAAAGACGGGTCAAAAGGCGCAAAACAGGCAAAACAAAAGTCGATCGCACAAAGTAAGTTGACCGAAGACTAAAAATATTGTAATCAGTGAGCTACAATTAACCTGTTCTGTGCCAAGAATTGGTCAACATCAAAAGTATCCTGTAGAAGTCTGAACTTGAGAATCTCAGGGTGGTCGAGGAGCGGGAGTAAACAGAAAACTATGCCTCAAAAAGTAATCGCCAAACAAATGTCTTTGGAATCATCGTCAGAGCCGATCGCCGTGGTGGCAAGAGTCGAAACCGTGCCAGCCGAAACAGTGGCAGTAGAGTCCTACGCCGATCGGTTGATGGACGAACTGTTTGAAGGAGTCGATCGAGCATTCGACGGCAGCGCCGGACTGCCACCCGATCCAGTGGCGCCAGAGTTCGTGGCGCTCAAATCTATATCAGTACCTCAAATAGTTTTGTCGCAGTTGACGCCAGAGCCGACGCGAGATGGTAAAAAAGACGTAGCAGCGATCGCCCGCCAAGTCGCGCTAGAAACAACTAAAAAACAGCAGTCCAAACAATCATTCGATAAAATCCTGCTCGGAGCAGCATTTGGGTCGCTACTGCTAGTCATGGGATTGTGGCTGGCAAGCAGGTCTGGACTGGTGCGCTTGCCCGCAGCCGTTGCCCCACAGACGCCGGCAGCAAGTAGCAAAACCGCACCAGATACCCAGTTTGTCGAATACGTGCAGCGCTCCCTAGTAGCGATCGAACAAAAAAAAGCACCCCAGGCTAACTCCCAACTTGCCACAGTTCCCGGAGCCGCAACCCCAGGGACACTGCCGAGCATTTCAATTTCCGGCGCGCCACCGCCAACAGCAGGTCTTTCGACAGCAGTCAACCGCATCGCGAATGCCCTAGAACAGGTCGCCGCCCAGCCGGGAGCACCTGCACCCCAAGTCGTAGTCATCCCTCCCCCCGCTCAGGTGACTGTGGCTCCGGGGGCTCCTGTTCAGGTGACTGTGGCTCCGGCAGCTTCTCAAACCGCAGCAGGTTCGACTTCGCCGGCGGCCCCAGCCTCCGGTCGTGCGATCGCCACCGCTGGCAATCGCACTCCCCTCGCGGCTTCTCCTTCCTCCTCGGAGTCTGTGCAGCCGAAGATTTTGGCTCGCGAAACGGAATCAGCACCAGCGCCGGCAGCAGGACAATCCGCGCCAGCGCCCCAGCAATCCGTAGCGGCTGTGAACAGCGCTCCGATTTCCGCGCAGACGCTGGTGGGGATTTTGGAGTTGGGCGATCGATCGGCTGCTTTGTTTGAAATAGACGGTGTAGCCCGCAGAATCTATGTCGGCGAAAGTATCGGTGCTAGTGGTTGGACGCTGGCAGAAATCAAAAATCAAGAAGCAGTTATCCGAAAGGGTGGAGATGTGCGATCGGTTTTTGTCGGCCAAAAGTTCTAATCAGTCATTGGTCATTGCATTGGTCATTGGTCATTGGTCAGTAGTCATCAGTCATCAGTCATCAGTTAGGATTTTAGTAATCGGTAATTGGTAATTGCCAGCGATCGGGCTGTACCTCACGAGCGGTGACAACAGTTATAATATAGCAACCGCGCCCGACGTTTTAAATTGCTGAAACGCTTGCTCTTATTGCTCCTTCCTTCTATCCGTTTGCATCCCGTACAGGGAGACGGAAGCCGAACTTGCGAATGCTATAACTAACAACTAATGACGGATGACCGATTGCCAGTAACTGAGAACCAATGACTCACAACTAATGACCAATGACTAATAACTAATGACTGAGGAATTATAAAAAATGGGCTTATTTGACGATTTCAGCCGCTTACTAGAAACCAGATTAGAAGAATTTTTGCGCAGCAACCCTCATCTGGAGTTGCAAGCAATAGAAGAACAACTCAAGGAACAAGAAGAAGACACGCTGCGGCTGATTCTGGAGATTCAAAAACAAGAGAAAACACTGCAAGCTGAAATTCTATCCGCCGCCCAAGAAATTCAGCGCTGGAACGATCGCGCGAACAAAGCTAAAGCAGCTCAAAGGCTCGACTTAGCTCAAGCAGCCCAAGAACGACAAGCAACTTTGCTACGTCAGGGAAATCAGCGCTGGGGACAAATGCAAGGCTGCAAAGAACGGATTGAAAAAGCTAAAGAATTGTACCGCCAAATTCAATTGCGCCGAAAAGAAGTCCGCGCCAAAGCAGCGGAAGCCGCAGCAACTCGAACCACGGCGAAAACAGAACCGAATTGGGATACAAAGGGTTGGAATCAGACTTCTAATTATAGCAGTTTTAATGCGGCAGACCCTCTCGAACAAAAGTTTCAACACTGGGAAGCAGACGAAGAACTCGATCGCATGAAGCGCAATATCAACCGATAGTTTTTAGTCAATCTAAAATCTCTCTTATCTTCCTCTGTGTCCTCTGCGCCCTCTGCGGTTCAATCACTCATTCCTAAATCAAATAACAGAAATCCATGACTGCTCAAAACTCCCCCGTTTCCCCCATCACCTGGCTCGAAGACCGAGTTCTGCTAATTGACCAAAACCGACTGCCGAAAGAATACGGTGTAGTCGAAATTAGCCGCTCTCAAGATATGGCTGAGGCCATTAAAACTATGATAGTCCGAGGTGCTCCGGCGATCGGCGTAGCGGCAGCTTACGGGATGTATTTGGGGGCGAGGGAAATCGAAACGGGCGATCGCACCGAATTTCTAGCTAAACTAGAACAAGTTGGTGAATTATTGCGATCGACTCGTCCCACAGCCGTTAATTTGTTTTGGGCAATATCGCGAATGCTCAAAACAGCCGAGAAAACTAGCGGTTCCGTCGAACAAATACAAAAAACTTTGTTAGAAATGGCCAAAACCATTCAAGCCGAAGACTTGCAAACTTGCAAAGATATCGGCGACAAAGGCTTAGAAGTTCTGCCCGCCACACCCGAAAAATTGAACTTACTAACTCACTGCAACGCCGGTGCCTTAGCCACAGCAGGCTACGGAACAGCATTAGGTGTATTTCGTTCTGCTTGGCGAGAAGGCAGACTCGGTAGAGTATTTGCAGACGAAACTCGCCCCCGTCTCCAAGGTGCAAAACTCACAACTTGGGAATGCGTGCAAGAAGGAATTCCAGTCACATTAATCGCCGACAACATGGCCGCTCACTGCATGAAACTCGGCATGATTCACGCAGTAGTTGTCGGTGCAGATAGAATCGCTGCTAACGGCGACGCAGCCAATAAAATTGGCACTTACAGTTTAGCAATTGTTGCCAAAGCTCACAATGTCCCGTTTTTTGTTGCCGCGCCTCTATCAACAATTGATTTTGAACTTTCAGACGGCAGCCAAATCCCCATTGAAGAACGTGATGCTGTGGAAATGTATCAAGTGGGAACTACGCGAATTTGTCCAGAGGGTGTAGAATTTTACAATCCCGCTTTTGACGTAACTCCGGCGGCGTTAATATCGGGAATTATCACCGAACACGGCACGGTTGCTCCTGGAGAGTTGAAACAGTTTCAAGCAAAACAATTAGTTTAATTGTATGTTACTCACCCGATCAATTCACGAGTTATTGCTGCAAATAATCCCGCTTTTGTCAAGCGGGTTTGCCGATAAAATTGACGTGAAATCTGTAGAAGAAAGCCGGATATCGGTAGAGACAAGCCTGACATCTGTAAGGACACGGCAGTGCCGTGTTCCTACCGGAAATCAACTTTTAAGCAATCGTAAAAACATGACTTATATATCTCGCAACCGGCAGAGGAAAGTTGCGATTGCAGCTATAACTTTGCCAGTTGTTTTTGCTACAGTCGCTCAGGCTCAATTGTCGCCAACCTTGAAAGCTCAGGAATCAGCAGCCAAAGAATATGTGGCAGCGATGAATAAAGCTCAGCAAGCCTACTATGCAAACAATACTGGTTTTACCAGTTCTGTTTCCAATCTAGGTCTAGGCCGCATTAAAGCTGATACAGCTAACTACAAATATTCAATTAATAACGGTAACAAAGCTGTATTTAATTATGCAGTGTCGAATCAAGCTAATCTCAAAAGTTTTGTGGGAGGAGTTTTTTTGGTAGACAACAAGAGGCAAACAATTTTGTGTGTAAATGTAGCTCCGGGCAAGATTAAACCAGCTAATCCCATTAATACTCATGGGGTTTTAAACTGCGCTGCTAAAACAGCAAAAATTGTTAAATAAACTATTTTTAATTTATGTATGATTTAGCTGAAAAGTGGATTGTTAGCGCCGATTTTTCTAAGCAATTGCTGTCAGAAGGAGCTACTCTGCTTGATGCTCGCGAACCTATTTTAAAGTGGTTTTGCCGTCTCCCGCCAGCTATTCCCGTAACTTGGCAGCAATTTACCTGTTCCGACTTTCCGCACCAAGGCAAAATTATCGAAGATGATGCAGTTTTAACAGAAAAATTGCAAGCATTGGGAATTTGTCAAGACCAACCAGTCATAGTCATTGCCGATTCAGCGAAAGGCTGGGGCGAAGACGGGCGGATTGTTTGGATGCTGCGAACTTTGGGACAGGAAAAAGCCGTGTTTGTCGATGGAGGATATCGAGCTTTTGTGAAAGCTGGAATCGATCGCACAAAGCGCACAAATCATCCATCGCATCCTGGAGATTTTATTGTATCTCGCCGCGATAATAGAGCAATCAATCGAGATGATTTAAAAGCTATTTTAGGCAATGATAATTTAGCCGTGATTGACGCGAGAGAACCGCGAGAATATGCAGGTAAAACGCCTTACGGAGAAACTAGGGGCGGTCACATTCCCGGTGCGGTGCATCTCTACTACAAAGAGTTAACAAACAAGCAGGGAAAACTGCTGGAACGCGAGGAAATTGTGGCTATGTTGCAGCAGAAAGGAGTTTCGGAGTCCAGTGAGATTGTGAATTATTGCTCTGGGGGAGTTCGCTCTGCTTGGTTAACTTGTGTATTGACAAATTTGGGATTTAATGCTAAGAATTATGCAGGTTCTATGTGGGAATGGTCGGCTTCGCCGGCGGATAGCTATCCTTTGGAAAAAAGTCGTAGTGTAAGTTAGTATATTTAAGATTTATAAGAATTTTAGTCAAGTATCAGCAATCAAAATAGGTTCGATCGTTCGGACTTCAGTCCGCATCTCTCATGACTAAGCTGTTCTGCTTTTAAACAATTTAAATGCAGAACAGCTTAACTAACGCACCGTACTAAATTGTGACAAAACCCGCTAATTTATCAGGCATTTAACCTTGACAAACGGGCGGGTTTTAGTTGGACAATCTCAACCGACTTGTTCGATATACTGAGCGAGATCGTCGCGCAGGCGGCTCAGTTCGGCTTCGGTGGTGACGCGCAGGCGATCGTCCCTAACCGTAATCAGCACTTTCGCAGCAAAAGGCGTCGCCCAGATATTCGGGTTGCAGAAAACCTCCAAAAATACATCTCCTGCATACCGATATTCCATCGGTTTTTGGGGAGAAGCTTTACCACCAGCGGTTTTGGCTGCTACGGCTTTCAAGCTGTCCATCAAAGTGGCGATCGCACTTTGCAAATCCCGCGCGGCTTGCGCGGAAAAGCTAAAGGAGACAGAACCTTCAATTAAATTCAGTGTTAGCGGAGAAAGAGACATGGGCAATGAAATTTAACATACGATTGTTAATGATAAAATATACACTAACCTAAAAGAAGTACATTCCAGCTTTATTGGACTGCGAGAATGCTATTAATTGAAATTTGTCTCAAGAAGCTCGGCTAAATTAATGAATATAAATCTAGTCGCAAGCTAGGTTCTGCAATACTTTTAACCTTTTATGACTGGATCAGCTTTAAACTAGAAGCCTGAAAACTAGATGGCTGATAGAGGAGATTCTATGGTTGCCGATAACCGTTCCGAAGTCCGCAAGGTTTTAATCATTACCTTATTGCTAAACTTGCTAGTGATGGCAATTAAAGCAGCCGTGGGATGGCTGACAGGTTCCCTGAGTTTACTGGCAGATGCCTTGCACAGCGTCACTGACAGCGCTAATAATATTTTAGGATTGGTAACTAATCATTATGCCAATCCGCAGCCCGATCGCGATCATCCCTACGGACACCAGAAATTTGATGCTCTCGGAGCTCTGGGAATTGCGGTTTTTCTGGGAATTGCCTGTTTTGAAATTCTCAGCGGTGCTGTCGAAAGGTTGCTACACGGCGGTAAAGTTGTCAAAATATCCCCAAATGAACTGTGGATTTTGCTGCTGGTACTGGGAATTAATATCTTTGTCACGTTTTACGAGCGCAGAGTTGGCGAACGTCTCCGCAGCTCGATTTTGGTGGCGGATGCTCAACACACGATGAGCGATGTTTGGGTGACAATTATGGTCATCGGCGGGTTGATCGGTGTTTGGCAAGGTCAGGTTTTAAACATACCTCAATTGCAATCCCTGGACGTGTTTTTGTCTTTTCCTGTGGCTCTTTTGGTATTTAGCAGCGGTTGGAAAGTTTTAAGGGAAAATTTGCCTTGGTTGGTGGATGAAATGGCGATCGCACCGGAAACTATCCAGGCGATCGCGATGGATGTGCCCGGAGTTATCAACTGTCACTCGATCGCCTCCCGTGGCATGATCGGGCGTCAAGTGTTTATTGATATGCACATGATCGTCAATGCTGTCGATGTAGAAACTGCTCACCAGATTACAGAAGAAGTAGAAGCCCGTTTGGAAGAACGTTTCAGCCCTGTACGCATCTTAATTCACGTCGAGCCTCCGGCTTACAAGTCCGACCAAATTAGCTACGAAGCCCAATAGAAGGAAGAAGGAAGAGGGAAGAAGGAAGAAGGAAAGAGGAAGAGGGAAGGAGGAAATATCTAGGCCGTATCCCCCAGTAAACAGCAGGTTGAGGGAGGAACGAGGAAGGGAGTTTTTGCGATCGGCATTCCTCGATTTTTTTAAATCTTATCAATCGGATTCAAGCGATCGCACTTCATTTTGTGGCGCTTTTCCACAGGAAAAGGGGGGTTTTCCACAGGAATCGGCAAGTTTTCCACAATAAATTTGATAATTATCGATCGCAAGACTATTGGTACAAGTTGGCAGTTTTTTGGATTTCTACAGCCATTTTCTGTCGCAAGTCCCAAGGTAGCAGAATTTCGACTTGTGAGCCCAAAGCTCGCAACCACCGAGCGCGGGTAGTAGTCTGTCACTCATTCATTCAGTTGACAGTTGACAGTTGACAGTTGACAGTTGACAGTTGACAGTTGACAGTTGACAGCACTTGACAAAAGAAGTCCGAGGATTGGAGTAATGAATCGTCTGATTTTAATTTCTCCTCGCTCAGGGTTCCGGCTTTAAACCAATTCTTTCTCGTAAGTGACTTGATAGCAAGCATCGTCGGTTGGGCGACACTGGAAGATTTCTCAAAGAGCCGATCGCTCTTGTGGATCGGGGATGTATTGTGTGATTAATCTGGCGGCGCGATCGTACTCTATGGCGCTAAAGGTATGATCAATGCTGATTCCCAGCAGGTAGGATTGAGCAAAAGTGCGATCGAACCGCAATACCATCGTGTATAGCGGTTCGATCGCGTGGTGAGGATAGCCCTATGCCCTATGCCCTATGCCCTATGCCCTATGCCCTATGCCCTATGCCAGATCCCGTTCGCGTATCTGATCTTTCTGAGAAAGGCTATATGAACTATTTCCTGCTGGTATGCGGACAGTAAAAATAGACCCTTTGCCCTCCTCACTTTCCACCAAAATCTCCCCGCCCATCATCTGACAGTAGTTGCGGCTAATTGTCAGCCCCAATCCAGTGCCGCCGTACTGGCGCGTCGCCGAACCATCAGCTTGGGTGAATGCTTCAAACAATTTGTGCTGCTGTTCTTCAGACATTCCAATGCCAGTATCTTTAACTCGAAAGCAAATCCAATCTGATGCTTCAACATGAGCACCTGGACAAGCAATCGAACTCGATTTAGTGCAGCCCGCAGCCATTGAATTGTCAACATCCGACAGCTTAGCTGCATTCGATTCTCCAGTGCCTTCAGTGCGGCTGACGCTGATTTTTATCCTGCCGTTTTTGGTGAACTTAGCAGCATTGTTCAGCAGATGCAGCAGCACTTTCTGCACTTTCGCCAAATCTGCGTGCATTGTGCCGACAGTTTGATTATCGCACTCTATTTCTAAAACATTGCCATTCTTTTCTACCGACAATTTCATCGTCAACGCCACACGATCAACCAACGATTCGATGTCAAATTCTCCGATGTTGAGTTTCACACCACCCGCTTCAATTTTTGACAAATCGAGGATATCGTTAACCAAAGATAGTAAGTGCGTACCAGCATTTTCAATCTTATCTAAGTCATCAACAAAATCTTTGTATCCGAAATCCTTAGCATCTTCTAAAAGTAGTTGACTGTAGCCGATAATCGCGTTTAAAGGCGTCCGCAACTCGTGGCTCATATTGGCGACAAACTGGCTTTTAGCAGTGCTAGCCGCTAAGGCTTCTTCCTTAGCTTGTTCCAATTCTTTTGTATGTTCTGAAACTCGCTCGATCAAGTGATTGAGAGACACAGCTAATGAGCCTATTTCATCTTGTCCGGTGACGGGTGCTCGCAAATCAAAATTCGACTCGGCGGCCACTTGTTCGGCTACCTGGGTGACGCTGATGACTGGTTTGGCGATCGCCCGACTGGTACGGTAAGCCACAATTCCGGCGATCGCTACCGAAAGCAGCATACTAATAATGATGATGCCCTTTTCGATTCCTTGGGCATCCTCCATCACTACACCGCCTTGCCACTCTTGCTGCTGGGCAATATCGAGGACTTTGCTCAATTCCTGAAGATGGCTGTCGAGCACTTTTGCACCTTCTCCGCTTTCTGTAGCCAACATTTTTCGGGCAGACTCTATCTCCAGAGGCGAGAGTTGCGATTGCTGGATTTGCTGCAAAGTTGATTTGAGAGTATCGGCGTAGGATTCTAAATTTTCCGTGCAATCTTGCAGTAAACCTTTGAGAACTTCCGGCTTTGCTGCCAGCCAAGCGGGTTGGCTATCAGCAAACTTTTCTATGCGAAACCGCAAGTTTTTTGCCTTGAGAATACTCTGGGAAAACTGTTTTTCTTGGAGTTGGAGCTTGGCAGAATCATCTACAAAAGAATCTAGCTGTGCTCCCTGCAATTGTGCAGCCAGCGCTGCATCTTTAAAATTTCCGAGCAATTGCGCTTGTGCGTGAGCATCATTGAGTTGTTTTAATCCTTCTCCTTGGTAGAAGTCGGCAATCACCAGTCCGCTCAGGGAGCCAATAAAGCCGATTCCTATTGCTAGAAAATACCCACCGCCAATTTTTTGATGGATGCGCCAACCTGCAATGTTAGATGGCAAAATTTTGCTGAGTTTCAAGGATGCTCTTTTCAAAAAATCATGGATGGATACTTTGGGATGTGGGGTTTCTACAGAAGAAATTTGTTCGGACACAAAGAGCCTCATTAGTTTACCTACATTGCTTTGTTTTGGGTTGACCTCTGGCGTTACCACAGGTTTTTTCTGCTGGTTAAATTGTTCTAACTCTGGATTTAACTCATTCTTACCTTCCCAAATAGCAACCGATAAACTTGCTTCGTTCCCTGTTTTTTTGAGCAAGTTAATTTTTGACATATGCAACCGCTGTATTCTGTTAAAATCTACCACGTTCTTAAGTTCTTCAAAGGGGAAAGCTTGTCTGTTTTCCAGTAGACATCTGCGAAAAAGTATCTGAAACTCTGATCGAGTTTGAGGAGAAACTTAAATTCGGTTGATGTCTAATTGATAATTAGGCTGTTGATGGCTGTTGCCAAATTACTTTTTCGACTGGTAAAAGTCTCCAGCAGGCAAAAAATTAAATATTTATCCCGGCAGTGAATTATTGCTGCATAGAATATTACAGGCAGAAAATTCTGTCTGATGTGTTTTGCCTGTGATTCGCCCAAAGCTGATATTGTCTGTTGACAATGCACCCGATTCCTCAGCTTTGGGGTTTTGCTGCCAGTAATGCGACGATTGCTTGACAGTTTTTGTTGAGCATCCGACTACTTTTTACCACAGAATGTCATAAATGTGGCAGCCGATCGCGCTTTTGCACTAAGAGCGATCGACTTTTGGCATCCCTGCCCCACTTTCGACAAGTCTGAGGCAAAGTTTTGTAAGTTGAGTATAACTTTATGACTTACCAAAAGAAACCGGGTTCCTGCGGGTTAACTGTTGGCAATTGCGACCTCTGTAGCGGTCAATTCGATCGCAAGTGCTAACTTACCATTTCTACCCAAAGCTTGATCTGCCAATTCCACCATCCAGCGATTCGGCCTAGCTTGGGGTCTGGCGGCGAGTACCAGGGCCCAAGCTTCCCGTTCTTTGCCCCGGCCTAACAGCGCAGCAAAAACAGTCAAAGCTGCGGCTGTTGAACGGCTGATGCCGCTTCGACAGCAGACGAGCAATTGGCCGGGGTGCGCCGATATTTGGCGGGCGAAGTCAATAATTTGAAGTACATCATCAATGGTAGCCAAAACGCGATCGGGGTCGTCAACGGGGGTTTCGAGGTCATTAAATTCTAGCCGGAGTCGGTTCGGGACTTTGTGAAAAGTTTTGGGTTCGGGTACACCAGGACTGCTGATCGAGATCACGTATTTGAGAACCCGCCCCGCAGCGCGATCGATAATATACTCGCTGGCTTCTGCTTCCGAAGCAATCAGGATTTTCGGCAGTTTTTCACCCGATAAATCCGTCGCAACTTCCTCCTCAAAATAAACTGTTTTTACCTCAGCGCCGACATCCGGCAAATATTGGGCTGCTAGGGCGCGAATGTCAGCAAATTCGCGCTTTAAAGCTGCTTCCAGAGCTAAAATAGCAGCGGTTGAGCCAATTTGACCGAGGGATTTAACAGCCTTTTGGCGGACTCCAGAGGTTTCGTCTTCCAGCAGCCGCACCAAACCTGCGACAGCCTCGTCTGTCCCAATTTCCCCCAAAGCAGCAGCAACTCTCCATCGCACATAGGATTCACTGTCGCCTCGTGCGATCGCCAGTCCCGCTGCGACCATTTTTTGCAAGTTAGCATCTCCGGCTGTATTGATGTTCCCCAAGGCAACAGCCGCCCTGCCGCGCACGAAAATGTCTCGATCCGAGAGCGATCGCATTACTGCCACCGCAGCCACCTCGCTGCTGATTTCCCCCAAGGCAGAAACTGCACTGCCGCGCACATCTGAGTCCTGATGGTTGAGGGCTTGCAGCAGCCCAGCCACAGCCGTTTCCGTCCCGATTTGTCCCAAGGCTTCGGCGGCCCTCAAAGAAACGGCATAGGAGTCAGGATCGTGAAGCAATTCTACTAAGCGGGGTACTGCGTCGCGATCGCCAATTTTCCCCAAAGCCGCCGCCGCCCTAGCGCGGACGAGTTGATTTTCGTCTCTGAGGGCGCAAAGCAGCCCCGGAACCATCTCAGATCCGCCGATTTTCCCGCAGTTGACGGCCGCCCGCCAGCGCACTTCCGCGTCTTCGTGTTTCAGGGCTTTGAGCATGGCGGGGACAGCTATTTTCGGGTTAATTTTACCCAAGGCCCAAACCGCCCAGGCGCGAACTCCGGGGGCTTTGTGGTTGAGGGCTTCGATCAGTGCTGCGGCTGCTGGTTTCGAGTCAATTTCTCCCAGGGCCCAAGCCGCCCAAGCTTGTACTTGGGAATCTGCCGATTCGAGCACCTGCGTTAATTCAATTACTGCCACCCTTGAGCCAATTTGTCCGATCGCGCGAATGCCATGAAGGCGCACTGCACTTTCTTTGTGGTTCAAGGCTTTGACAAGCATCGGAATTGCCATGTCGGAATTTGTTAGTGCCAACAGTTGAATTTTGAGCTGCGGCGAAGTTTTAATTTTTTTGATTAAATTTACTGTTTTTAGTTGAAACTCCGGCTTTACCATTCCTGCTAGCTTCGAGCCGAGTTTTAAATTTACTTTTAGGGCTAATTTTATGGCGCGCAAAGCCAGACTTTGCTGTTTTACTTGCGGCAATATTGCCGCCAATTTGTGCATCCCTTGTTTTTGTTTCAAATATTTTTGGTTGAATTCAGCATCGCTGAGCTCTGGTAGCTGTTGGATGAGGGTTGCTGCTGAGTTCATTGATTTATCCTCATATTTTGGCGATCGCGTGAGATTGCTCTTTTAAATTCGCTGTCATAAAAAAATAAGTCTGCACTACAAAACTCAACTTATAAAAAAACTTGCACCACTTATAAAATATGTCGGATTCGACTATTTTAACAACTCCCAAATGATTGATTATCTGTTTTTTTGCGATCGGCTTAACAATTAGTAGCGCTGGCTGCTTGGCATAGATGCACTGTTAACTAGACGAGCTTCGCGCTATATCATTTTATACCAATTTGGCTGGAAATATCGATCGACCGTTGAACGCAGCAAAGCAGAAACAGCCCGATTCCGCCACAGTCTCTCACCTCGCATAGGGCCCATTTTTCAAAGCCTCAGCCAAAGCATTATCGTGATCGCGCAAACCTTCGTAAAAAAATAGCACTTCTCCTGGAATGCCACGAGAACGGTTATAAGCAATTACTTGTAACAACAGATCGGGATTCATGCTATACTTACTACCTCGATTCGCCAACAAAACACCGGGCGACACGCAATGCACTTGTTCGCCAGTAAGTTGTTGATCAATTAGTCGATCGACCAATTGTTTGTAACCGTTAAAATCGCGGCGGTAAAACTGCGGGTGAAGCATATCGACCAACTTTCTGTCAACCCAAGACTTAGAATCTTGCAAATATTCCACCAATCCCCATTCATAGGGACTTGGCGACATCGACAGCAACAAATCAGGATTAATAGCCTTCAATTCTCGGTGCAATCGAGCGACAAACTCAGTAATTATACCAGCGCGCCAGTGCAGCCAATGTTGCTCTCTCGGATTCTGTGGCGGTTCTCTCCCGCACTCTTGGCGGTAGCGTTTAACCGTTTTTGCATCATAACCGCCTTCACAGGGTAGCGCAATGCGATCGTCTCCTTGAACACCATTTACCGGATAATTCCTAGCAACTTCCAGCATCAACCCCAGCAAAAAATCTTGCACTTCCGGGTCAAGAGAATTCATCCATTCAAAGTTATTTTTCTTAAGTAAATTGCCGCTGCAATCATGCGCCGCCCACTCAGGTTTCTTTGCCAGCAAATGACCGCCGTTGAGATTGTAAGAACTCACAAATCCGTATTCAAACCAAGGAATAACTTTTAAACCAACTCTATTAGCCTCAACAATTAATTCTGCTAAAGGGTCGCGACCTTGATAGCGTGCGTCAATTTCTACCCCAAATTGTTCGCGCATAATTTGAGAAGGATAAGCAGTAAAACCTCGGTTCCAAACTACAGGAAATACTGTATTAAATCCCGTATCGGCGAGAAATTCCATTGCTTCAGCAATTCGCTGTTTTGAGGTGAGAACTTTGCAGTCGGTGCTTGGTATCCAAACGCCGCGAATTCCATGATTGCGAGGATCAAAGGTGGTTGGCGTTATGGGATTTTTTGCGTTGACTGGAACCGCAAACTGCTGTTTTAACAAAGATTTGAAACTGCTAATCACTGACTGGAATGGCTCTAAAAATGGCATTGAGTCTAATGATTTACCAGATTTTGTACAATTTTTTATGATTAGCAACGGGCTAGAAGCCCGTTCCACAATTAATCAAATTTCTTGTGGGGTGGGCCGAAGAGCCCGCCCCTGAAATTTTACTATCCAGCTACTCCAGACAACTGCTGGCTCAAGGCTTCCTTCAAAAGCTCGGCCTTATCAGTTTGCTCCCAAGGCAAGTCTAAATCAGTGCGTCCGAAGTGACCGTAAGCCGCCACATCTTGATAGAAACGACCGCCTCTTTCAGCAGGCAAATTCTGCAAATTAAATGCCTGAATGATTCCCGCCGGACGCAGTTCAAAATGCTGCTTCACAACTTCCAAAAGGCGATCGTCATCAACTGTTCCAGTGCCAAAAGTTTCGATCATCATGCTAACAGGCCGCGCTACGCCGATCGCATAACTCAACTGCACTTCACACTTTTCGGCCAAACCAGCAGCCACGATATTTTTAGCAACATAGCGACAAGCATAAGCCGCGCTGCGGTCTACCTTCGTGGGGTCTTTGCCCGAAAAAGCACCGCCGCCGTGACGGGAATAGCCGCCGTAGGTATCCACAATAATTTTGCGGCCAGTCAAACCCGAATCTCCTTGAGGCCCGCCGACGACAAATTTGCCAGTGGGGTTGACAAGGAAACGAGTTTCTGCATCTGGCTTGATGCTAATATCGGCAAACACGGGTTGGACGACAGCAGTCCAAAGATCTGCTTTAATCTTGGCTTGAACTGCGGCTGTATCAGTGATATCGCCGATCGCCTCAGTGTGCTGCGTAGAAATTAAGATCGTATCAATACCAACGGGTTTCCCATCTTCGTAACTTACGGTAACTTGGCTTTTGCCATCGGGACGCAGGTAAGGCAATTGACCAGTTTTGCGGACTGCGGCCAATTGACGGCAAATCCGGTGCGCTAAACTAATCGGCAGAGGCATCAATTCCGGCGTTTCGTTGCAAGCAAAGCCGAACATCAAACCTTGATCCCCAGCACCAATGGCATCCAACTCCTCTTCACTGGATTGTTCCCGACTTTCATGAGCCGTATTCACCCCTTGGGCAATATCGGGAGATTGAGAGTCAAGAGCCACCAACACTGAGCAGCTATTAGCAGAAAATCCGTTGTCAGGGTGGATATAGCCAATATCGGCTATTTTTTTCCGCGCCAACTCTATGTAATTTACGTGAGCTTTAGTGGTAATTTCGCCCGTCAGCAGCATCAAGCCCGTATTGACGACAACTTCGGCAGCCACGCGGCTTTTAGGGTCTTCAGTCAGTAAGGCATCTAAGATTGTATCTGAAATTTGATCGCAGATTTTATCGGGATGGCCTTCAGTAACAGATTCAGAGGTAAACAGGTAGCGGCGTGACAATGATTATTTCTCCTTTGATTGGTGTGAATCCTGCGACATTGGCGACAGACGACTGATTTTTCACGTAGAGGCGCAGAATCATCGCGTCTCGGTCGCCGAAAAATTTGTGTCTGTCTGGTGCGAGTTTAAGCAGGGTTTGAGATTAGCTAAAGTGACACTACTATAGCAAACTCAGTTCCGGGAAGTCCCGAAAAACTGAGATTGTGTAGGATTGTCGATCGAACTTTGACTGCGATCCTGCACCCCCCTAACCCTAGAAAGGTAAGATACAGTCAGGGTATCGCCTCGCGGATGCACTATGGCAGGAATCGAAAAATCACCAAATTTAATCCAAACGGTTGCAGACTTAGAATTTCCCGGCGGCCCAATACCGCTTGACTCTCGATTTTATATCAATCGATCGCCCGCCGAAGCCAGAGCTTGCGCAGAAATTGGCAAGCCAGGGAGTCTAATTCGGATTAAAGCTCCCAGAAAAATGGGCAAAAGTTCGCTGATGCTGCGGATAATTAACGCGGCGGTCGATCGCGGATACCGCACAGTCACTGTAGACTTTCAGCAAGCCGACGAAGCAGTTTTTGCTACTTTAGATAAATTTTTGCGCTGGCTGTGTGTCAATGTCGCTCGCCAACTCAAACTCGAACCAAATCTCGATGAATTCTGGGATGAAGATATGGGGAGCAAAGTAAGCTGCTCTCTTTACTTTGAAAACTATTTGCTCGAACAAATTGACAGTCCCCTTGTCTTGGTACTCAACGAAGTAAACCGAGTATTTGAACGCGCCAAAATTGCTCAAGAATTCCTGCCACTGCTCCGTTTTTGGTACGAACAAGCACGACAGAGCGAAACCTGGGAAAAACTGCGAATTGTGGTCATTCACTCGACAGAAATTTATATTGCTTTGAGTCTAAATCAATCTCCATTCAATGTAGGACTGCCGATTAAACTCTCCCAATTTACTACTGAACAAGTCGAAGATTTGGCGCGCAGGCACGGACTGAACTGGAGCGATAGCTATCCGATTGAGCAATTAATGCAAATGGTAGGCGGTCATCCTTATTTAGTGCATTTAGCGCTGTATCACCTGGCAATTTTGCAGGAAAACCGCCTGTCGGTTGCGGAACATGAGTCTGGGGAGGAACTGGGGCGAGCCGAGTTGGAACAACTATTAAAAACAGCTCCTACTCAAAGCGGCATTTATAGCGACTACTTGCGAAATCAGTCGATCGCGATTCAACAGAATCCCGAACTCGCCGCCGCCTTCCAACAAGTTCTTGATACTAAAAATAGCATTCACCTCGAACCTTTGATGGCCTATCAGTTAGACAGCATGGGACTTGTCAAATTAGAGGGAAATAACTGTAGTTTGTCTTGCGAATTGTATCGCCTGTATTTTCAAGACCAAAATTTGTGCGAGGACAGTTTCTCGGCTGTTGGTTGGGAGGAGTTGCAGCAAGAAAATGAAAGGCTGCTAGCTTTGGTGAATGTGGACGAACTTACTCAAATTGGCAACAGACGGCATTTTGACAGTTGCTTGCGAGCAGAATGGAAACATAATGCTCGCGATGGCTCTCCAATATCTTTAATTTTGTGCGACATCGATTATTTCAAAATATATAATGATACCTACGGACATCAAGCTGGAGATAGTTGTTTGCGATCGGTTGCTCAAGCAATTCGCCGAGCCCTCCAGCGTCCCGCTGATGTAGCCGCTCGCTACGGTGGCGAGGAGTTTGCTGTGATTTTACCTCAAACTGATGCGGCGGGTGCTCTGTTGGTTGCCGAACATATTAGAACCAAAGTTAAAGCTGTGAATATTGTTTTTAACCCGGAGAGTGTTGACTGTTTGCCTAATTCTGTGGTGACAATTAGTTTGGGAATTGCCAGCGTTGTTCCGGGGCCGGAAAATGATGCAGCAACGCTGGTACTGGCGGCTGATGAGGCTCTTTACGACTCGAAAAGGCACGGGCGCGATCGATTGACTATGAGCACGCTTTTAAATTTTCGATTTGCTGCTGTTAATTGAGCTACTCGGCGGTTGAAACCGCTACTATACAAACGAAGTCCGCCGGACGCCGACTCAAGAATTTTTCAATAGCGGGGGATGGTGCGATCGACTACCATTGAGTAAGCATCGATCCCGCCAACGATATTTTTAACGTTGGTAAATCCTCGATCGCTCAACCAGTGACACATTTGAGCCGATCGCACTCCATGATGGCACAGAACTAGGGTTTCTGTGTCGCGGTTTAGTCGATCGTCAATTTCACCAGACCATTCGGCAAACTCGCTCAGAGGAAAAGCTACAAATCCCGGTAGCGCCGCGAGTTCAATTTCATCAGGTTCCCGCACGTCTACAAGCTGCAATTTATCAGCATTGGTTTCTGCTAAATAGCGACCTAATTCTTCGACTGTAATTTGAGCAAACATTTCTGACATTTGATTATAAAAAAAGAAGTCATTGGTCATTATTCATTGGTCATTAGTCATTGGTCATTAGTCATTGGTCATTGGTCATTCGTCCTGAATCAGTTAACAGTTAACAGTCAACTCTTCGGACAGTTTCATGGATGACGAATAGGAGCTATAAACCCGGTTTCTAGGAGTTTTACGTCCATTCACGAGAAAACTCGTAGAAACCGGGTTTCTGAGGTCGCAAGTGCGTCCACAGATTGTTGTGAGGACGGTCGTACTCACAACAATTACCAATTAGCAATTAGCAATTCCCAATTCCCAATTCCCAATTACCCATAACTAATTAATTGAGCCGCGAAGGCGGTGGCATTAGCTCCATAGGAGGCGTCGGTGCAGGACGCCCGTCCAACTGGCTGACTGTGCCCCTGGGATCGAGACAACTGGCAATTAACCTGTCCGTGGGAAAGTCGAGCCTGCCGCTCAACCCGACTACACATTCAGCAAACACTTCTGGCAATAAACTGCGGCGGCACCCATCAAGCGTTAACAGGGCAGCAGCAGGTTGAGTTTTAGTTTTACTGTTAATATTCACCACGCAAGTAGTCAATTCGTCGGGGCGTCTCACCTGCCGACAGCTAGAGAGCGCTTCGAGGCCAGAAATATTGGTTTTGCGGTTGATTTGGAGGGTGCATCGAGATATATCGCGGGGGTGGAGGGCGTCGGCACAAGCTGCTGCTGCTGCCTCGGCCCCGACTCCGGCTTCGATTAGTTCCTTAGCGCAGACGCGATAGGGATTTTGAGTGCGAGGGAATCTCAGAGTGATCGCTGATGCTGGCGAGATTGGCAGTGCTGCTGCTAACAAACTCAGCGCGACTAGGGGAGTGCCGAGAGCCAACATCCAGCGCGGTGCTGGCTTTGGGGAAGCAGTGCGGAAAAAATTGGGGTTGTGCATGGCAGCTCGATTTGTGAGTTTTTTGGGCTGGTTGGGTCGATCGCGCGATCGGCTTTTACTTCAAAATTTACCGCACATTACGGATGGCTGCGGTCGATCGATTTTTTTTATCGATTTTTGTGCAAATTTTCACCGTTACCAACATATAATATAGAGTCTGCATAAAATTGCATACAGAAATTAGAGAGGAAAATAAATGTCTCGATATCGAGGCCCCCGATTAAGAATCGTCCGTCGCCTGAAAGAGTTGCCGGGTCTAACCCGGAAAACTCCCAGACGGGATTATCCGCCTGGGCAGCATGGTCAAAACCGCAAAAAGCTCTCTGAGTACGCGGTTCGATTGCAGGAGAAGCAAAAACTCCGTTTCAATTACGGTGTGACGGAACGCCAACTGCTCCGTTACGTCCGCAAAGCCCGCCGTGTCACCGGCTCCACAGGTCAAGTGTTACTGCAATTCTTGGAAATGCGCTTGGACAATACTGTGTTTCGGATGGGAATGGCTCCAACCATTCCGTCCGCTAGACAATTGGTAAATCACGGTCACATCACTGTTAACGATCGTGAAGTGAACATCGCCAGCTATCAGTGCAAGCCTGGTGAAGTGATTGCAGTGAAAAACAGAGAGCGATCGCGCACGATGGTTGAAGCTAATCTCAAAGATCCAGGCTTGGCTAACTTGCCCAGTCACTTGGAATTTGATAAGCAAAAAATGGTTGGCAAAGTTAACGGCATTGTCGAACGTGAGTGGATTGCTCTTCAGATTAACGAACTGCTAGTTGTGGAATACTACTCGCGGCAAGCTTAATTTATTAGTCATTAGTGCGAGCGTCCTCGCTCGCACGCAAACCTTATTAGTCATCAGTTAGTTGCTAGCAAAAAATCAATAATTGGGTTTGTCCCTAGTTATTAGTTAATTGTTACTGAATAGTGAGGACTAAGGACTAAGGACTAATTTTTTAGAAACAGCTATGCTGAAGGCTGAAAAAAGCTTTTCAACGGTCAATGATTAACTGTTAATGGTTAATCGTTGGCCGTTAATCGTTTAATTTGAAAAGTCCAAAAGTGGGGACGATCGACCTCAGCGACACACTGCGGGGTTCTCGTACCAAAATCAAAGGCAGCAATCCCACCAGCCGCACAGCAGCCGAAAGGGCAAACAGTGCCCCCAAACTCATGCCGGGAAGTTCGGCAAGAAAGCCTCCGGTGGTAGTTCCCAAAGCCCCAGCTAATCCCGAAACTGCTGCGGCGATCGCAAAATAAGTCGATGGTTGTTCGATCGACGCGATCTCCATTTGAATATTGTTAGTACAAAGCCCGATCGCCCCTAAAGTCGTTCCCCCCAGCAAGTGCAGCAGCGGCAGCCACACCCACACCGCAAACGGGTAATTGCCCGTACCCAGCCACAGCAAAGGCGTTACAGCCACCACCAGCCCCACCGCAATCAACAACGGGCGATTTCCCCAGCGATCGGCTAACTTGCCCCAAAACATCAGCAGCAGCAGATTTGCTGCGGAACTCAAGCTGCAATAAATCGTGACCAAACTCACATCTAAGCTTAAATCTTTCAACAGGTAGATATTAAAAAAAGGCGCGCTCAGATTAACTGCAAATGTCCACACGCTAAAGTAAAGAATAAACATTAAGAAATTAGAATCTTTCAGCACTGAAGGCACAAAATCTGTTAATTGCTTTTCTTTTTTCTCTGGGAGTCGATCGCTCTCTGCATCTTTTCGGTATGTCTGCGGATTCACATCAACCATCAAGAATTGATACCCCAAACTAATCATTCCCGCCACAACACCCAAAAATAAAACAACACCATAGCCCAAAATTGGGTGGGAATCCCAGGCTGACACGAACAGTCCCATTAGTGGTACTCCCAGTAAAGCAACTAAGCTGGTAGCACTGTTGCGAAAGCCAAAATAGCGTCCCCGCAAACGGTGAGGAACCACCGCAGCCATCCAACTAAACCAGTTAGAAGTGGCAAAAGCTGCGATCGCGCTAGCGGCTAGGACTGTTGCTAGCGTCCACTGGAGCAGTTGTTGGCGATCGGCGCGGGAAGGCTGCCAAACAATTGCGACTACCAGCACCAGCCACAGCAGCCGCGACACGCCGAATATCGCTAGGTTGTACCAGTGGCGGCTAGTTGTGCGATCGGCGATGTACGCTCCTAATGGTTGCAGGAGATTTACCAGCATCGGAATAGCAGATAATATGCCTATTTCTACGCTGCTTGCGCCGAGTTGCAGCAAGAAGTTGCTCAGTAGCAGGCCGGTAGTCGCCGACTCGAAGACCGCGGCAAAAACGCCTTCTATAGTTGAGGCTTTGAGCGTCAATCTAATATCTTGTTTGGAAAATTTGAGAGGTGTTTGTGAAGGTAGAACGAGTTGAGATATTTTCTTTTCTAGTATTTCAGGAGTCTGAATAAATAGATGTTTATTTGACTCTGTAACTGGTTCAACCATAGTCAGATAATTTTAGATTTTATATTTGCACAATTCTTATTTTGTAAAAGTTTGAGGGTTGCTGGAGATTTAATTATTTTCGCCGGTAAATGTCGATAAAATTTATTTTTTTTACTACAAATTGCTGAGTTTGCCTATTAAGATAAAGCCAGTCCCACTTTCAAGATGTTAGCTTGAAAGTGAGACTGGCACTTCCGGGTAATTATGATTAATATAGTTGATCGTCGGTCGCTGTGGCATCGACCGCTTGGAAGATATAAACGTTGTGACTGCTAAAACCTAGGTTTTAGGGCTTAACAAGCAAGCGATCGCAACATTTAGCCAAAAATTGCTCTAATTCTCTGTCAAACAAGTCGCCCCAAGGCTCAAAATAAATTTGGCGCGATCGCCTCCAGTCGGCTCTCAAACCTTTAGGGTTAGCTAAATCTATAGAATCAAAGACGATCGAGTTGCCGATCGCACTTCAAAAAAACTGTTCCTTGCTTCAGGGCAACTGACAAGACAAAATATCACTTGACAAAAATCACGTTAACTGATAATAATAGCAAACCCTAGAATTAAGCTTAAATGCTTAAGGGGTATCACTGCTAGTGCATGATGTCGCTCGCCGACTAATTTACCGATTCCTGAATTTTCGTGACCAAAACTCAACCTTTATCCGGGTATACACTACCAGTATTTGCCTGTGCCGCCGCACTTGCAGCACTGCGGTGCTTGCGTGATGCTACTAAGTGTGTAGATAGCGTATCAGTAGATTTACTGGAACCGCCAATAACGGCAGAAATTGCGATCGAACAAGCATCTGTACTGAAAACAGATACCGCCTTAGGTGTGACTCGCTCGGAGCCGGGAGACAACCTCGATCTGACTCGCAATACCCCCGTTTGGGCAATGGTGGAATTGCGCAGAGGGGGAGAGGGAGAGAGGGAGAGGGGGAGAGGGGGAGAGGGGGAGCAGATTGTGATTCTCGGCGGTGAAGGTATAGGGCGTCATGCAGTGGGTGGAGGAGCGGCAATCTATGATTATGCGATGCGGCTGCTGCGATCGAATCTGGGGCGAGAACTCGCACCAGGAGAAAACATCACTGTCACCCTAATTCTGCCGTCTGGGCGGCAACTAGCCACCCGCACTTCTAACGAAGCTTTCGGTGTCGTAGAAGGACTTTCCCTGCTGGGTACAACTGGGATTTCTCAACCGCTGAGTGCCCCCGGACAGTTGGAAGTTTATCGCGAACAACTGCAACAAAAAGCCGAATTGTTTGACTGTTTAGTCTTCTGCATCGGCGAAAATGGCTTGGATTTGGCGCGGAAATTGGGCATCAATCCGCAGCGGCTGGTGAAAACGGCTAACTGGCTGGGCCCGCTACTGGTAGAGGCTGGATGTCAGGGCGTGCAGTCAATTTTGCTGTTTGGCTATCACGGTAAATTGATGAAATTGGCGGCGGGGATTTTTCACACTCACCACCACCTCGCCGACGGGCGCAGGGAAATTCTCACCGCTTATTGTGCTCAAGCTGGAATGCCCGCCGATGCGTGTTCCGCGATTTTTGCCGCGGCGACAGCCGAAGATGCTCTCGGCCAACTGCGGGCTGTGGATGCGGCAACTGGCAGCAATTTGGTCTATCGAATTTACGGCGACATCGCCCGACAAATCGACTTGCGATCGTCCGATTGCATTTTTACTCACACTAACCAGCGTATCCCCGTGGGATCAGTGATGTTTGGGCGCGATCGCCAAATTATTGTTAAAAGTGACATAGGGGATACATTTCTGACCCAAATTTGTTAATGTAGTGTGAATATCCCTGAATTCTTTTTAAAAGAGCGATCGGGGATAATATTTAACAAGTAATAATTCTCAGTCCCTAGATCTTAATTATACTAGGTTGCTACTTGACGCAATTTATGATGCAAGAGTGCAATTAATTAGAGTAAATCTCGCAGTAAATATATGCTTGCCGTAAGCCCTATTAATCGACTAACATCGCTGACAGCAATCTAGTCTAAATAAGATTTATTCCTAGCGACTAATGCTCGCTCGCCTTCAGTCTTCGACTCAGGTGGCGACAAATACCTCCGCTACGTTCTGCCAAATTATCAATTAGCAACTACGCAATAACCGTGACTACTCAAATAGAAACTGAATCAGACCTCACAGACTCTTCTCTGGGGCTAATAGACCGCCAGATCATCGTGATTCTCGACTTCGGTTCGCAATATTCCGAACTGATTGCTCGCCGGATTCGCGAAACTCAAGTATATTCAGAAGTTATTTCTTACCGCACTACGGCAGAACAGTTAACAGCTATCAATCCTAAAGGAATTATTCTTTCAGGAGGCCCAAGTTCTGTATACGATGAACAAGCTCCCCAATGCGACCCGGAAATTTGGAATCTGGGAATACCGGTGTTGGGCGTCTGCTACGGGATGCAGTTGATGGTAAAGCAACTCGGCGGGACAGTTGAGCGGGCTAAGTTAGCTGAATACGGTAAGGCATCGCTATTTATTGACGATCCTACGGATTTGCTGACAAATGTCGAAGAAGGCGCCACGATGTGGATGAGCCACGGAGATTCCTGTACCGAGTTGCCGGCGGGTTTTGAGATCCTCGCTCACACGGATAATACTCCGTCTGCTGCTGTTGCTAACCACGAGAAAAGTTTGTACGGGGTGCAGTTTCACCCAGAAGTGGTTCACTCGATCGGCGGACAAGCTTTGATTCGCAATTTTGTTTACCATATTTGCGAGTGCGAACCGACTTGGACGACGGCTACTTTTGTCGAGGAAACTATTCGCGAAATCCGCGCCCGAGTGGGAGACCAACGAGTTTTGCTGGCTCTATCTGGCGGGGTTGATTCTTCAACTTTGGCTTTCTTGCTGCACCAGGCGATCGGCGACCAACTTACCTGTATGTTTATCGACCAAGGGTTTATGCGAAAGCACGAACCGGAACGGTTGGTGAAATTGTTTCAAGAGGAATTCCACATTCCGGTGCAGTACGTTCTAGCTCGCGATCGCTTTTTGGCTCAACTTGAAGGTGTTACCGATCCTGAAGTAAAACGCAAGCGGATCGGCCACGAATTTATCAGTGTGTTTGAAGAAGAATCGAAGCGCCTTGGCCCCTTCGATTACCTCGCGCAGGGTACTCTTTACCCGGATGTGATTGAGTCGGCTGATACGAATGTAGACCCAGCAAACGGCGAGCGAGTTGCTGTTAAAATCAAAAGCCACCACAACGTCGGCGGTTTGCCTAAGGATTTGTGTTTTAAGCTGATCGAACCGCTGCGAAAGTTGTTTAAGGATGAGGTGCGAAAAGTCGGCAGATCGATCGGGCTTCCCGAAGAAATCGTCAACCGACAACCTTTCCCCGGCCCTGGATTGGCGATTCGGATTACGGGAGAAGTTACCGCCGAGAGACTGAATATTTTGCGGGATGCTGATTTCATTGTGCGTCAAGAAATCAATCGACACGGATTGTACAACGAACTTTGGCAAGCTTTTGCAGTTTTGCTGCCGATTCGCAGTGTAGGGGTGATGGGCGACAAGCGGACGTATGCTTACCCGATCGTTCTACGATTTATTAAGAGCGAAGATGGGATGACGGCTGACTGGGCGCGGGTTCCATACGATTTGTTGGAATTGATCTCGAACCGGATTGTGAATGAGGTTAAGGGTGTTAACCGGGTGGTTTACGATATTACTTCTAAGCCGCCTGGTACGATCGAGTGGGAATGATTGCTAGTTAGGGCGGGTGGGCGGACAATTCTTTTGTCCGTCTGCTGGATTTGCGAACTGTTGAATGAGAAAAGCAAAATTTGCAAATCCGCCCTCAAAATTCCGCGACAACGATTTGTTAGCCCGCTCGGTACACTAGAGTTGTACTCTAATTTGAGATAGTTCAACCTCCTCTGATTTGATTGCTCGAATATACCAGAATTTCCATACCTCTGTATTTTCAATTATTCTAAAACCTGCTAATTCAAGCCCCCTAATAAACCCTTGAAAATCTTTAATCTGGGACGTTACCTCATAAATCCAAAGTTGTCCATCAAGTTTGAGTGTACGGGCTGCTTCTCGAATATAATCAGCACTGTTTAAACCCATGAGCGATAGATTAAACATGGCAACGTCGAGACAGCTATCCTCTAAAGGAACACGAGCTATATCACACTCGATGACTGAATCATTAATAGCAATGAAATCAAAGTTATGAACTGTATGCTTACCAACAAGAGCTTTAGCTATCTGCCCTTCCCCACAACCCAAATCAGCTATAATTAAATCAGAGCGCTTCTGAAGCCACTTGATAGCTTCCTCGTAAGGAATAACTGACCAGGTTTTTCGAGCTTCTTGATAAAGGGTATGGTACTGCATCCACTCCTCTGGATTAGCTTGTAAGCGTTTATAGGTAGTGTGACTGTAACTATTATTCCAACGAGCATTCATCCGGCTAAAATCACCGTACTGAAGATTCCGTCGCTGGACATCTACAGGATCAATATCTGGAAGTGGAACAAAGATTCTAGGGCGAATAATTGATTTTTGTTCACCTGTCTTCAATCGTTCTAACCACTGCCGTAGATCTCGAAATGCTTGAGATTCGCTGCGTAGCTGACCTTCAGGCATTACACCATCAACCGCAGCATCAGCAACCGTCTGTTTATTTTGTAGCCTAGCTAATCGCCCCTCATCCCAACTCCAGTGTTCTCCATCATCTAAACCATAAGTTACAGGCATAAGGATTGTGAGAGTATCGTGAACTTGTCCCTGACGATTCAATCGCCCTTCTAACTGCTCTAGTTCGGCACTTGTCCAAGGTGGAATGTTTATAATTAGGCGATCGCAAACTCGTTGAAATCCATCGACACCAGTAGCCATTGCACTACTAGCAATCAAAATATCTGTAGAGCCATCAATAAAATTGTTACGGCCACTTTTATCTCCCCCCATGTGAAAACCGACAGTCCATCCTTCTGCCTCTATTGCCTCTTTTAGCTGATCAACAATACCATCAACATAATGGGTATAAACGATAGTTTTGGGACGGAGTTCCTTGAGAATTGCTGGAATTCTAGCACGAGTAAGGATCTGTTCCATTTTTAAAATAGATGTACCTTCTTGCCGAATTTCATCAACTAAGTGAGTGCAATCAACTAAAAGTGTATCCCTATTGATTTTGATTTTGGGTTTGACTCTGGAACGAATTCCCAGAGTCACAAATGCCTGATGCAGTCGCATACAGTTATTAAGTGTAGCTGTTTCACCTAAATCAGATCGTTCTAATCCTGTCACTAATTCAACCAAACTTTTACCTTCTTTTAGGTTGTTAATAACAGGAGTTGCGCTCATTCCAAGCACATGAAGATCAGGATTATTTTCTGCTGCATTAGTAATTAGCGCAAGAACCATTTGCCGCCGTTTGGATGGATCGTCACCACGCTGTTTACAACGATGAATCTCATCCACAATGATAAGATCAATTTTGTATTGGTCTAGCAGTTGTCGAATGTGAGCAGGTGTTGAGGGTTGCTGGAACATTTCATGATTCAGCAAAATGTAGTGATGTCCCTCCTCAATATTTAACCAATGAGGATTAAAATTTTTGATTGTTACTCGACTATCTGGAAAAGTGTGCTTGATTTCTCCATGCCAGTTGGGAATTGTGTCTAATGGACAGATGATGATTGTGAGATGGGCATCAATAATCCGGCTGCTAAGAATACCACCAATTGTTTTACCTGTTCCAGTCAATGAAAGGTTTAACATTCGCTGCTGACTGCGTAATCGTACCGCAGACAATTTTTGCATTAGGTTGGGAGAGGTAATTTTGCCATCAACTCGGAATGCCCAACCTGATGGAATTGACATATCTCGTGCCTGGTTATATTCGTCAAGAAATTGATCTCTCACCTGATGACCATAACCCTCCTCGGTAAAAGCTTCTACACCTTCAACAGCAGATTCATCCTCAAAAACTTCTGCCCAAATTCGATTAAGCTTAGACGCGATAAAGAAATCAACTGCCTCTTTATCTGCTGAAGCAACAATTTTACTACTGAGAAATTCTAGGCTTTTCTGGACTTTTACCCTTGGCAGTTCATTAGATTCATCAAGCTGTTCTGGCAAATCACTATTTATTACAAAACTTTGAGATCCCTCATTAACGATTTTTAGTTCAGTATCAGCTTTGAAATCATCATTTGAGCCACTCTCAACCTCAGATATTTGGATTTCCTTAAATTGAATTACATCTCGAAGCTTTTGCCCGGAAAGCTTACCCCTGATGATGTTTTTGATAATTTTAAGTCCCTCAGTATTCGTTGTATCTAAAACACCTGATTGTTCAAATATTTTATATAGTTCTGCTTGGGTTAGATTGGGAATATAAACTTCTAAGCTAGCAACAAACTGACGAATTGCTTCTAAAGACCAGCCAAAACAACGAGCGCATCCACTGTTACTCAATCTCCATGAAGCCCTAGTAATGCTGCCTATTTTAGTCTTCCACTCATATCCATCTATAGGACATTTAAACCATGCTTCTTGTTGAGAACCCTTCGTTAATGCTGTTGGAGCTAAACCAAGTTGATTATTTTTTTCATAGTCCCAATACTGAGCAACATAGTCAGGATATAGAGCAATTAATGAAGTAGTTTCAGTGGCAATTAATCCTCTACAGGCTGGACAACCGCTATTTCCTTTTTTCCAAGATCCTTTTGTGATCGCAGTGATTGTTGCTACCCACTCATGACCATCAATAGGACATTTAAAAAAAGCTTCTTTCCTCGATCCAATTGTTAATTTACTCGGATCGACTCCTAGCTCATTATTGGCTTCATAAAACCAATATTTAGCAACTTCATCAGGAAATTCAATCCCAATAAGATTTGCTTTACCCCATTCCCCTCGCTTTCTTTCATTAGTACCATTACATACTCGGCATCCAGCATTACCCTTTGACCACTGTTGATTGATTGTGGAGCCAACAATTGCCTGCCATTCATTTCCATCATGAGGACATTTAAACCAAACTTTTTTATTACTACCTAGAGAAAGGGTTGCAGGGTCTAAATTAAGTCCTTTATTTTTTTCGTAATCCCAGTATTGACTCACAAGTTCAGGATAAACTTCTATTAAACTAGCCTGTTTTTCAGCCTTCTTTTTTCTACCTGCACACATTGGGCATCCACTTGTTCCCCTCCCTTCCCAACTTCTTCTAATAGAGTGAGGTTTCGTTTTCCAAGAGTGTCGATCAAGAGGGCATTTAAGCCAAATCAATTGGGTGACGCTCCCAGCAAAAACATCTTCAGGTTTAAGATTTCCGTTTTTCTCATAATCCCATAGTTCTGCAACTCGTTTTGGATAAAGTATCGCTAAGGTTTGTGAATAGAGTTCCTGCTTTAACCTTTCTGCTTTCTCTTGTTCAGCAACGGCTTTCGCTTTCTCGCGTTCTTCCAAATACTCATGGAATGCAGGATTAATATTCAGAACTTGCCTGACTCTTTCTCTGCTTAGTCCATGCTGATCACCTATCTCTTGATAACTGAGTCCTTGTTTGTAGAGTTCGATAAACTGATTACTTTTCTCAAGTTTTTCTTCTCTAATTTTAGTTAATTTAGATGATTCTTTTTTGCTTTCACTTTCTGCTTCTGGTGAAAAATCTACTCTTCCATCATCATTCTGCCCTTGCCAAATTTGACAAACAGCCTGCCCCAAATCGGTTAGAGAAACCTGATTATCTTTTAATTGAACAAGACCTCTATCCTGAAGATTGAGTAATGTGCTTTTGACAGAAGTAAATTTTTTGATGGGTTCAGAGGATAAATATAGCGATTGAAGAATGAATTTCTGTATCCTACCCAACCCCTTTGTAGCCTCTCGGATATTGTACGCATCATCCATAGTTCAACCTGAATAATTAGAGGTGCTTCTGTACTATTTTATAGGCAAATGCGGAATATATGTTGAGTATAGCCCAAAAACAAATCAGGAGATTTTAGACTAACGGGAAGTGATTGATCCAGGACTGATGCGGTTGGTGATTTAGACTTGGTTATGGGATGAAACTTACCAAAGTTAGATGGGTGAACTTACCGCCGACGGCATTCGTGACTTCCGCACGACCTACGGGCAGGCCACAAACCCTAGCAGTTTCCCCCTTTTTCAATTTACCGGAACCTTCCATAGCAAATAAATCAACAATTGACCCGGAGGTGGTTGCAATGACAACTTCCTAAGTTTCACCGTCGCCAAGTGCTTGTGAAAGATTACTTTCCGATGGTTGATCTTCGACTAGACCGACAGTACCGCTGAAGCAAAGCATTTTTTACTCGTTACCAGGCGCTTTGCCTGGGAACCAATTATCATTAATCAGTTATCCTTAAAAGTCCCAGAACCCTGCGCCGGACACGGCAATGCCGTGTCCCTACGGATATCCTGTACAATTTAGCCAACAATTAAGGCCAAGTCGATCGATTTTGTGGTTCTATCTATTCATTTTCCCACAGCAGCAGGCTGCTTG
>NZ_JAIGNI010000032.1 GCF_026130175.1 Lyngbya sp. CCAP 1446/10
TGGATTACCCTGTAGAAGCCAGTCATCCCCCGATTTCTCGGTTTCGACTGAACGAATCGCACTTGATTGCCGCATTTTTATCTCGGTCGTGAACAGCTCCGCAAAATAAGCAAGTCCATTCGCGAACCGAGAGTTCTTTTTTACCGCCAATTTGTCCGCAGCAAGAACATCGTTGGCTGGTTGGTTCCCAGCGACTGATTACTATGAAATCTCTTCTATATATGGACGATTTAGCTTCCAGCATTGTCCGAAAACTTCGCCAACCCAAATCAGAAATAGCACGAGATAATTTGCGGTTTTTCATCATACCGGAGACGTTAAGGTCTTCCAAAACTATCGTTTGGTTTTCACGAATAATTCTGGTACTCAACTTGTGTAGGAAATCTTTTCGGGTGTCGGAGATTTTGGCATGAATCTTTGCCACTCTCCGGCGTGCTAATTCCCTCCGCTTGCTTCCCTTCTTTTTTCTAGATAGCTTGCGCTGTGATGAGCGAAGCTTCCTCAGATGCTTCTTGAGTGGCTTGGGAGATTTTACTTTTTCGCCTGTACTCAAAGTAGCGAAGTCGGTAATACCTAAATCTATACCAACAGATTGTCCGTTGTCGGGCAAGACTGCCGGATTAACTTCAACCACAAAGCTAGCAAAGTATCGATTCGCAGCGTCTTTGATTATTGTGACTGAGCTTGGCGCAGACGGTAGATACCTTGACCAGACAACCTTGATTCGCTCAATCCTAGCAAGGTAGACTTTCCCGTGTTTGATAGAAAAACCCCCTATCCTGAACCGTGCAGACTGTTTGCCGTTACGCTTCTTGAATTTGGGGCGCTGTACTTTCAGACCTTTTCTTTTGCCTTTAAGTGAATCAAAGTAGTTTTTCCAAGCTACTCCTAAATCAGCAATCGATTGTTGTAGTGGAATGTTTGACACTTCCGCTAGCCATTCTCGCTGTTCTAGTTTTTTAGCTTGGGTAATGAAGGTTTTTTGTAAATCCCCATTACTGGGTAGCTTGTCTGATGAGTTACAGAATGCTAGTGAATCGTTCCATACAACCCGACAGCAACCAAACAATTTAGCAAGGCTACGAACTTGCCCAGAAGTTGGATATATGCGGTATTGATATCGTTGTTTCATGTAACTATTTTAGCAGTAAAACAACCATTGAAAAATGTACATATGTTAAAATTCCGGCTAACTCAAAAATGAAGGCGGTTGAAACCGCTGCCGACTTTTCCCCGTGTCTAAAGCCAGGGGCTTGCGTCTCGTTTTCCGGTCATCTGGATGCAATCAACCACATCGGCATAGGCGACGATCGCGCCCAGAGGTAAGTCTGTGGGATTGAGATTGAAAACCTCGCAGACTTCCTTATGCAGCTTCATACCAGCATGAATCGCGATCGGGCCCCGGTGCTTTGTCGGCCACGTCCGAGTCTCAAACCGCTTGACTTTGAGCGCGATTAAGCTGGCATACGGCTGATGCAGAGTTACGGCTTTTTTGGTAGTTCCTCCGAGGCTGGCCGTGCGATCGGCTCTGGCATTAATTGAGAGGCGGGGAATTCACTAAAAGCGTTGCCTCGCACTCGCTTATCGAGTTTCACCCGGCATATTTGCTCACCATGCTCGTCATCGAAAGTAACTACAATCCCACCAACCGCACCCCTGTATGCTTTGTTATCGGGGGCCTCAACGATAACCCGCCCGCCTACCTTAAATTCCCTTCTTTTTTTTACGGCGGAGACTGTCGGCGGGGCGATCGATTCCGGCGTAGCTTCAACTGTCGGCGCGATCGACTCTGGCACGGGCTGCTGTTCAGGTGGCGCGATCGACTCTGGCGACGCGATCGGTTTCAACAACGCTTTAAAAGTAGATCGCTCATCCCCCGAAAGTATGGCCCAGATTTTGTCTCTACTCGCCACGCCGCTATCACATATCCGTTCTATTAAACTCAACGAGGTTGTCACCAACCCCGTTGGTCTTCAAAACCGTGCGTGAGACTTTCACCTCACACGGCTCCTCAATGCTTTGACCCTTATCATGGGTACTTCTTACCACGTGAATGTGCCGTCCGTTTCAAGTCCTGTGAAGGTACTTGATTTGAGACTTCCATCCTTTGTAGTCTTTACATCGTGGCAGTGTCTGTGTAACAGTTGTAGATTCTTGTATTCATCCTTTCCGCCTAATGACTTGGGAATGATGTGATCTACTTCTAGGACATCAGATTCTCTAAAATATAGTTCGCAATGAGTGCATTTACCTTTTTGTGCTTTTAGGAGTGTTAAGACTCTTTTTGGCATTTGGGGGTTCCTACCCATTCTTGAACTCCAATAAACCAGGTTTTCGTCGTAGGGAGACGATTCGCCTTTAACTTTTACATGACGCACTATAGGAGTGTCAGCATGGATTAGTAACCGAGAGGCGATTTTGCCCGACTCTTTGGTTGCGAATACCCAGTTTCTATCGTCATCGGTCTGCCAGTATTTACTGGTGATTTCATGACCATTTTTTCCGGTTGGATGGCGATGTTTTGCCCAAGCTCTTAGTTTTGAGTACAAGAGAGCATCTTGTTCAGAGAATGTCTCTTTACTTACAACCGTTGAGAAGTAGTTTGACCATCCCCGTATTATGGGATTGAGTCGGCTGATTAGCGCCTCTTGAGGAGCAGCCTTGTGTCTATCTACTATCTCTGAGATTCTATCGTAGTGTACTTTTTGACTCTTTTTACTTGGGGTGATGAGTGTTTTAAAGCCTTGTTTTGATTGGTATTTCCCTACTTCATATTGTCGAACGTTGAACCCAAGAAAGTCGAATCCGGGTTTTTCGCCTTCATATTTGTGTAGTGTGTGCGCCAATCTGGTCTTACTTGGCTTTAATTCCAAACCCATGTCATTCAACCATTCAGAGATTATTTCTCTGCATCTTTGAACTACGGTAATGTCTTTGTGGAGAATCACAAAATCGTCAGCGTATCGAATCAAGGACAGGCTATGCCTGTTTGCTCTCTTATGACCTTTCCAGGTTTCAGCGTATTGCATGATTCTCTCTTCCATACCGTGGAGGGCAATGTTGGCTAGTAGAGGAGAGATGACCCCTCCCTGTGGCGTACCCTCAGATGTTGCAAACAACTCTTCACCATCCATCACTCCCGATTTTAACCAGGCTTTTATTTGTCGCCTCATGGTTGGGAATGTGTTTATTTTTTTGAGCAGTTGTTCATGGTTGATTTTATCGAAGCATTTGGCGATATCTGTGTCCAATACAAACTTGGGCATCTGATTAATCGCTATATATATTGCCCCGATAGCATCATGACATGAGCGTCCTGGTCTGAACCCGTATGAGTTAGGTTCAAATCGAGCTTCCCATTCAGGTTCTAGTGCCTGTTTGGCAAGCGCTTGCAAGGCTCGGTCGTTCATTGTAGGTATTCCAAGAGGTCGTTTCTCATTGCTTCCAGGTTTTGGTATCCATACTCGCCGGGTTGCTTGACTCTTACCACTCAGTTTTAATTGTGATGCTAGTTTAATACGTGCTACTGGGGTTAGCGATTTAACGCCATCCACTCCAGCCGTATTTTTACCAGTGTTATCTTGAGTAACCTTTCTGACCGATAATGCTCTTGCTGACCAAGACTTCATCAGTGTTTTTTGGAGTTTACGAACTACTTTCAAATCACCACGAAGTGAAGCTCTGTATATTCTCTTTTGAAGCTTTAGAACCGCTTTCTCTAGCTTGCGCCAGTTTATTTGATTCCATTCCACCGTCAGATTGTTCTGCGTTTTAGACATTTTACTTCTACAGGAAACTACACAATTCAAGACATCGTGAATCTGTCAGCATATACGGGTCGTTACAACTCGTCATTCGCTTCTGATTCAATCTCACCGCCTTGTAGCATCTGGTTAGCACCTACTCAGATATTCGACCATCTGAGAGCATTACAAGAGGTTACTTCGTTCCGATTAATGATTCTGCGTGTCTTTAGAGTGGTACTATTCACCGGGTTTGTTGGAAGTGCAATTGGTCAATTTTACTCTTGCCAATTCCTTATCCTTTGCCTTTTGGCTCCAGTGTTCTCAGTTACCTGAGATAGCCTTATTCCACTGGTTGGGTATTACGATGACTCAGACGTACCTTCACGCTTTTGCATTACTCATGGACACTTTGCTCGATAGATTACCAGCTTAGGCTGCCAGTATTCCTATCTTTCATTCCCGCTTCACCGATTGATGGCTAATCGCTACAGTGGGGAAAGTGCTTTCAACCCTGCACCTGGGTGGTAAGATTCTCACCTACATCATCAATCAGTTGTCATAGGTCTCTTTTGACCTAAGCGGCTAATCCTTTGTAACCCTCACGGGTTATGATTTCTAGCCAACGAATCGCACATTAAACTTACCCATAGCTACCCAAGTCTAGACTTAACTGGACATGGGTGATTTTGGTATTAACTTCCTGTTTCACAGTAGCGACAGCATGACTGCTATCGGGTTTATCTACTCCGCAGGCTGGCGCGGTGGAACTCACCGCCAATTCCGAACGCTCTGGTACAAAAATACCTTCAAACCAACGTTCTATGTTTTTAGCTGCATTCAAGTCTCTGTCCTCAGCGTGTCCGCACTCAGGACAATGATAGACTCGGTTCTTAAGTGGCATTTTGTGTCGATGATTGCAGCAACTTGAGCAGATTTGACTGCTAGGGAAAAATCTGTCTACAAGCGTCAATTTAGAGTTAAATTTTTGAGTTTTGTATTCAAGCTGACGCTTAAATTCATACATTCCGCAGTCGGCAATCGCACCCGCTAGTTTGTGATTTTTCAAGAATGCCTTGATATGTAAGTCTTCAATCTTGACCTCGCTGTGGTTTTTGGCGAGATAGGTTGTCAACTTGTGAATGGCGTCTGAGCGGATGTTCGACACTTTCAAGTGCAATTTAGCTAGCTTTGAGACTGCCTTCTTTCGGTTACTAGACCCCTTGACTCGCGCACAGACACGCCGTTGTAGGCGTTTCATTTTGCGACTCATCCGACGATAGGCTTTGGGGTTAGTAAAAACTTGACCGTTAGAACAAACGGCTAATTCTTTGATACCAATATCAACTCCGACGACAGGACGGTCAGATGGAGTTACGAGCTTTTCTGTTTCGTACTTAAAAGCAATGAACCATCTGTCGGCTTTGCGACTGATTACACAGTTGTGAAATGCTGTGATCGGCAATGACTCATGCAACCTGATCCAACCAATCTTGGGTAACTTAACACGCTTACCATCATTGTTAATCCCTGGTTTTACCTTGGTTCCTTGTTCTAGGTAGAAAGAGTCACCTGATACACCTTTCTTCTTGAATCTAGGTTGTTTGGAAACCTTTTTAAAACATCTGTCCCAAGCTGTCCTTAGTTCGGTTAAAGCCTGCTGTGGTGCTGTTTTAGCCGATTCATAATACCAGGGGTATAGGGGCTTAACTTCTGCGACTAATCGCTTATGAAGATCGATCGCAGAAGGAATTTTAACGGTTTTGTCGGTTTCCCTGATTGTCAAGATTTCAAGAATAATCGCGTTAGCCCAGTTGTAAGCGTGTCTCGCTACTCCGCAATGTTGACGAAACTTAGACACCTGTTTATTATTTGGTTTTAGTTCCGTCTTAAAGCTTAATAGCATTATTTTGAAGCCTCTACAGCAAGTGAGATATTTTCAATTAATTTCTTGTTTTTGTGACTTCTAGCGCCATACATTCGGGCGCTCATCACGGTTACAAGTTCAATCATATCCGTAACCAATTCTTGCTCAAAAGTCAGTTCTTCGGATGATTTATTGACTATTACAACCTCGGTATCGAATTCTTCACACATTGCGAAAACTAACTCAGCACCAAACCTCAAAAGCCGATCCTTGTGAGTTATTACAAGCCTTCCAACCTCGCCAGAAAGTATTCGTTTTAAAAGTTTTTTCAATCCTTTTTTTTGGTAATTTAGCCCCGATCCTAAATCTTGAATCGTTTCAAATTGCCAACCTTTAGATGCTGAAAATGCTTCTAGGACTTGAGCCTGTCTAATCAAATCGGCTTTTTGATCGTGGCTTGATACTCTGGCGTAATTTATCGTAATTCGAGCATCTACCTGATCTATGTCTCTAGGAATTATTCGCTTAATATCCGAAAGGTAGAAGCGACGCTGGTTAGTAGGCGATCTCTCAAACTTGATTTTTCCGTCATCTGCCCACCGCCTTAAGGTTTTGGTGGAAACTCCTAACTCTTTTGATGCTTCGCTAATTGAAATAGTTGTTTTTGATTTAACCTCCAAAGCTGCTTACCTCTATAACTACAGCTCAATTGTTACCCATGCCGGAAAGGTTGTCAAGAGGTGTCCAACAAATTTATTTCAGTTCAATGCCCTTGATACTTTCGCGAGACAAGCCTCTAAAGGGATGCTAGCGGGGACGGGCAAAGTGATGTCCTCATAAGTCTCTGGGATGTCCTCATAAGTCTCTGGGAGGTCGCTTGCTGATGTCTCGTTTTGACTTTGGGGCTTGGCCTGAAAAAGTGTCGGTTCCAGTTTCACTGGTACAGGGACGATCGCCCGCAAATCTTCATAGCTGTATCGCTTGCCGGAGTTGCTGATAATTAGGGATTGCTTACCGCTTGAGTGCCATGCACCGGCAAGTCGCATTACTCGGCTGGGATTCTTTAAAGCTTGATCGCCATCCGCAAACTCTAGCAAGTCGGTTTGGAGCGATCGCCATTTTTCAACCTCAACAAACTCATCAAATACCCAGTACGAGTGGATTGACTTGCCCCCGGTGTCAATTTGCAGTGTCGGTTCTGGCAATCCCAAGCCTTTCCACAGTTCGAGCTGAGTTGCTTGATCTAAATTATCGTGTTCGTAGAATATGGCTCTCGTTTGCTGGACATCTTTATCTGTGTGTCCGCCGCCCTTGACTACGAAGTAGGTTCCCCGCCCTTCGGTTTGAAACTGACCGGCAATCTCGACCAATTCGTGAATGTTGGTAGCTTCTGCTTTCCTGCCCTTATCCTTGGACTTGCGGGGGTCGGAACTGGGGAAAAATGCCCGAAGGTAAACCTTGAAGCCCTCTTGATACCCCAATGCTGCTAGTTGTTGCTGTACTTGCGATGGGTCAATGGGTTTGGCTGTATTTGAAAATTGCTGTAAGTTCATAGATGCCTCTCGCTACTCATAGCGCTGCGTGCTGGTTTTCTTTACAAAAACCCGCTATATGTAGAAGAGACGGCTCTGCCCGGTAACTACCGTTGAATTACAAAGGTGTAAATTTTGCGGTAATGGCAAATATGAACTATGATGAATTTAAACTTTTTGAAATTTGTTTGTCTGCCGTCTCTTCTAAAGACTGCGGACTCTTTTTTTTGTGTGTCTGGTCTGGTCTCGGGCTGCGAGGCTCTTCGGTAGTTTTGAAGAGCTGCTTCAACTTCATGGTTCGATAGATCCTCCAATTCTAAACCTGAACGTATTGCTTAGATTGCTCGCTGGCAAGGAATTTCTGATAAGCTTCCCGATCGCCGCCGCATGAATCAACGGAAACCTTGCTGACAATCTCGTAAGTCATTGCCTCAGCTTGCTCTGCTGTCAGAGGCTGGCGATCGCAGTAAGCAATTTGCACGTCCCGAAATTCTGGTAAGTCATCAACTTCTGACAAATCAGCCTCGTAGCGAAATACCTTAACTACTACCCAATCGGAGGGCGTGACAAGGTAAGTCTGCCACGGGCTCTCTTTTTTGACGTGGTAGGCGAGTCGCTCGCCAAGTTTTACCTTGCGCTTGAGGAGAGGGCGAGAATCCTGAGACAGTTCGAGCAGCCGGGATTGAAAGCCTTTATCTCAGAGCGCTTGGAGGCAACCCAGCTCGAAAAATTACCTCAGCAGTCAAGATCAACTCTGGAAACGCCAGCGACTCTACCTGGTCATCGCCCCGAAACTGCTTAACCTGGTACTCCCCATCTATTAACTGGCAAACCGAAAGGGTCGGTTGTTTGGGATTGCCGATAAATTTGCGACCGCCCAAACCGAGATAGTCCACAATCCAGTATTCGGGGATGCCCATCTCTTCATAGTCGGAAGCTTTGAAAAAATAATCATCCCGCCAGTTGGTGCTGACGACTTCTACAGCCAGCCGCACCGAGGAGCCCATCGTGATGATAGATTCCCTATCCCAGCGCGGTTCGCCCGCTATAGCCGCTTGGTCTAAGACAATCACATCGGGCTGATAACCAGCCTCATCACGAGTGGGTTTAAGCAGGCAGTCACCGGGGATAAAGCAAGGCAATTTCAGTCGCCTGATTTCTGCGCTAATTTCGTCGCGGGTAAAACCCGTAACAACGGAATGGCGACCTGTTCCTAAAGGCATTTCGACAATTACTCCGTTGTGTAGTTCGTAGCGTTTGACCGAGTTCTCTGGATACCAGACTGCGAACTCGTCAAACGTGACTGGTTTGGTTCTGGTTTCGGTTTGGGTTTGCATGATTTCTCCTGTGTTTGGTTGCCTTGTCCCGGCTTGAGCAACTTACCGCGCCCCTGGAAGTCCCCACTGGTCGCGTTCCATCCTAATCTCATCCTTCACCGAAAACGCCTCGCTAATATCGCGTTGGCTGAGCAGTTGGTTGCGATCAAGTTCGGTGCGTGATGCCAAAAGCTTCATCAAACCGCCGCTCCAAGGTTTCAGAGCGGGAGATGGCAAGAGTCTCAGCTAGGAGTGTCGATCGCCTTTATCGCGGTAGGAGTCACAAAAATGGTGTAGCGCTATGAGTTTTCGCCCCAAACACTGCTCCATTTTACTAATTGCTGCTTTGGACTTCCCACTATCGGCGATCGTGGTGCATCGGGAGTGTTAAAAGTGCTGTGTTAGCGGACAACACAGAGTTTTGACGGTAGATTCAATGATATCATCGTGTAAATCCAAACGATTATATCTCCCTAGTTTACCATAATATATAAGGTAAGCGAGGGAGTTTATGTTTGCAGCTAAAAGATGTTATATCGAGAAATTGGTAAAGCCTGTGAAAGCCCGTGAATTCTGTAGACTTTGGTTCGATGCCGATGCCCAGATGGAGTCTGCGAGGGGCTATAGGGCAGAATGCGTTCGTTTGTTGAGTCGCATTTTGTCGGTTCAAACGGAAACTATCTCTAGCAAATGGGGAAGCGGCATTGATTTCGAGAAAATGCCAGAACACTACGAGCGGACTCTCGCTTATGCTAATTCGCTCCGTTCCATCCTCGATGCCGCCGGTAACAATGAAGAGCTTGCCAGCATCGTGACAGAACGCCTCAAACAATCGCGTTAAATTAATACCATATACTTTACGGTATAATCCTTGACCTGCAACAGTGCAGGTTTTATTGTGGCAATTAAGCCTAGCTGTAATCGCTGGCTGTAAAACCAAAACCAAACCCCGCCCCCTATGACTCGCAATCTCAAAGGGCGGGGTCTGGCACATCAACAAGGATGTTCCCCAATCATGACACAGCCACAGATACCGATACCCATAGAAGCGGCTGCAACTTTCTCGATCGCACCTGCACCCGCACCTGCATCAGAACCGGGTACACCAACAACTACCACTTTGTACCGTCAGTTGTTGACATCCGTTAACGCGATGCCCAACTCGGAACTAAGCGCCTTGATGGAAGCCGCCGTTTATTCATTCCGTCAAAGCGACACCCTCACCCGCGCTATCAAAGAATGCGGAACTATCGAATTGTTCGGTGATAAGTGGCCCCTGACTTTCGACTTCTTGCCAAGCACCGCTGAAGCCTTGGGTTTGGTGCGAGCGATCGCCGACCAGTTCTCATGCCGTCAACTCCATCCCTGTTGGCAACAACTCCTAAGCAGCAGCACCGACACTCAGAAGAAAGCGCTCGTTGAAATTATCGCCTACTCGCAGCGTTACTCCTGCACTGTGTTGGAGGCTTTGGGAGAGTGCGAAGTTTTAGATTTGTTCCCAACATCTGAACATTTAAATGTTTGGATAACTGAGACTGAAGCGCTGCACATGATTCACTCGCTCTCCGGTTCTCTGTTAGCCCAAAGTTCAGAAACGTTGCCCAATGCCGGTGATGGGAGGGACGACAGATGAGAACACACTCGTAACCATCAAATTGAATAGAGCGTCAGCGTAACCCGCAAATACAGCACGAACGGCTGCAATGAGGTACGCAAACAGTATCGAAAGTTAGGACAGGAAAGGGATGAATAAAACTGTGCTTCATCAGAGCCGTTCGTGCTGTATTGGGTCACTTTTACTCTTCACAATTGCAGAGATGGGATTAGGCGATCGATGGAGTTTCTTCAAATTGCACGATGACCAAAACGGCGGGTTCATTGCCAACCGTTCCTGAAAGATGCCCTTTATGTCCCTGTGCGTCTTCCTTCGTATTCTGATCGGCGCCAAACGAAATTTCACCCGCACCCATTTCTACCCGTTGCCCATCCATCGTTTCTACAAACCAGCGTCCCGACAAAGGAATAATCCACTGGGGCTTTGGGTTTTCATGCCAAGTTCCAATCCAGCCGACAGGCATCACGGTAAAGCTGAAAGTGCCACCTTCCTGCTTTACCTGCCCTAACCACTGAGGAGATGCTGGCGGTGCAATACTTTTGAGTTGAAAATCCTGAATTTGACGACGGGATTGATGGCTGACTCCATCTTGATCCGTCCAAACGTGCCAATAGTCAATAGTAGGCGATGACTCATCTTGAGAAGAGTGTTGTTTTGATGTCAGATCGTTCATGATTTAGTTGGCCTTTACGAAGATATTACGGATAATAAAACTTGAAATTCCTGCTATACAAGAAGCTTTGAGCTAATTTATTGAGCAAAAAACATGGTAACAAAGTACAGTTGGTGGGGCAACCCCAACGAGCCACCCGAACACCTGAAAACTAAAAAGCAGTTGGGTGAATTGGGTTTATCGCCTCTGAAACCGATCAGCATTATCGAAACGCGAAAATATGACGTACTGCTTTACGACCCCAACAATCCTGAATGCTGCCGACCCAAAAGAAAAAGCACTCCCAAACAATTGGAAACCCTAGCCGCCAACCGTCTCAAAGCTAAGATTAAGCGGGATTACCGAGAATGGTATCGCGAAGTTGGATTTATCGAACGAGATAGAATAGATGCGGTTTTGTGGGCTAGAGAACAATTAAGCCTGGATGATTGGGTGCTTCTTGATACCGAAACAACGGGGCTGTACGATGCGGAGATTGTAGAAATTGCGATCGTCAATAACAAGGGTGAACCGCTCTTAGATACGCTCATCAAACCCTCAATTCCGATTCCTGCCGAAGTAACCGAAATACACGGCATCACCGATGAAATGGTGGCTGATGCTCCCCCGTTTCCCGAAGTCTATCCCCGCATCGCCCAAGTGCTTCAGGATAAACGAATATTGATTTACAATGCCCAATTTGATATCAAAATATTGAACTATTGCTGCGAACTCCACAAGCTGCCAATTTTAATGCTGAAAAAGCGCTCTGATTGTTTGATGGAATGGGCGGCACAGTGGGGTGGTCAATGGAGCTAAGCTGTTCCACATTTAAACTGCATTATTTTTGGTCTATACCCCATACTGTAAGGGGTTCAGGCAAGAAATTTAAATGACTAACAGCTTACTATGGAAATCCAAGCAAGTGTCGGCTGTCGGGCCCGTGGGATGGACGGCACAGATTAAGTGAGGGTTGTGGGCGTAGAGTTGACAGCGATGGCTCCGCCCCGGCTTACGCCTACGCATTCGGGGATTTTCGGCATGGCGTGGCGGTTGGGGATTTGGTTTGGTTTTAGTTTTCCCTAGAACTGAAGTGAGCGTATCCTTTTGAATGTGGTAGTCACTGCATATCGCCATGCTTTAGCGAGTCTCCATCAGCCATCATTTCTGATGATAGAAATGTCAGAGGATTGCTCATATCATCCGCGAAACCAAGGATGGCCCGATCTCGATGCTCGTAGACTAAATCTTTCTGAGCATTAAACAAGAAGGTTGCGCCTCGTTGAGTGAGATAAGCAGCATTTGGAACATACGTTTTCCAATTACTCAGCACTTCTGTCATATTCCGCAGCCGCAAAGTTGCCAATTCAAATGGACGTTGGAAACCCTTGCCACCAGCCCACTGGAATGTGGAGCCTTTGAGGGGTGGAAGAGGAAAAGCCTGGATAATTTCATCATCACCAATTAATTGAGGTGCTCTTGCGTCGCCTCGATACCCTCTCCATACTTCTGCCAAAGTGCCAGGGCTACCAATTCCCGCGCACATGAACAATAGATTCAGATAAGCATTGGTAGCAGCCGATAAACCGGGTAGTTTTAAGGATAAACCTGGATATAGGTCAAGTTTTTGGTGCAGTTGACCAATGGGATCTACAAACAAACAGTCACTAGGAAATCCAGTATAACCACAGAATCGCTGACCGGATGAGCGTGAGCCAATTCCCACAGCGCGGATTGTTATCCCTTGTGCTTCAAGCCGTTGAGCATCCCGTCGGAGCCACCAAACATATTCAAGGCTGTCGAAATCTCCCAATTGTGGCAAGAGCAGCACCAATTGTTTCGTAGAGGATTCGCAACCGTTCAAGATGGGTAAAACGGCTCCATCACTCACCCGTTGGCGTTCGGTTTGGCTCAAGAGGGTACGAATATTCATGGGCTAATTATCTATTGAGGAATTGGGAAAGTAGAAAATTATCAGTTGTTGGACAGATGCTTTACTCACATCAATTCGGACGGCTACTTTCCGAATTGACATATCACCTAGTTGGGAGGCTTTAACTATTTTTTCACAAAATTCGAGCGAATCAGGGCAGCACCAGGTTGAATTTGCCGCATCGGAATCAAGACACCTCCATTGTCTAACCACCCGGTGTCACCTGCTTGACAATGCCTAGTAAAATGTTATGCAGAAACAGAAAGTAATAGATACCGAAAGCAGCCAAGCCCCCTAAAAACATTCCTGGATCTCGCAGAAGCTTGGCTATACCCATGAAAGCACCAAGGAAAATTGACACAATGATAGCGGTTTGAGGGTCGAACATGAGGAAAAAGACTCCTTTCTCTGAATGTGTTGCAATCCAGCATAGGTTGTCTGCCAAAACGTCAGAGGCAATGCGATCCAGATTTGAAGTTTTGTTAAGCTCTGCGGTAAATGCCGCCTGCCTTATCCGTGCAAAGCAATTCCCCATTCTGCCATGCCCAACCGGGCAATTTGCGGCTAGCTGTCACTCCTAAACTCAGTGCTTCCTGTAGTGAGTCGTTGTAAGCGAGTAATTTCTTCCTGAGCAATGGGTCATTTTTTGCCTCAATTTGGCACGTCCACAGAACCATTCCAATCCAAGAAAAACCAACTTTGTCCCAAACCAAGTTGGTTTTTAATTTCTGCTCTTCTGCCTTCTTAAGTTGTGGGTAAGTACCATTCTCGGCTTGCTCCAGAAGTTCAGTGTACTGCTTACCTACTTTCCTCCACTTTTTCATCGGAACTGCATAGTAGGGTTCCAGACAAACAGAGAAAGAACCGTCCGCATCTTCTTTTAAAGTCTCTGCAAATAAATCATAGGCTGATTGAAATGGATATTGTCTCAGGCTAGCTTGGTGAACAAATTTGTACGAAGAATGGGCGGATGCCCCGGCAAAATGCTCCACAGGAATCGTGTTTTGAAGTTCGGTGTGGAGTCTTTTGACATATTTTTCGGCAACTTGGCAAAGCTCCCACCGGACTTTGTACTCATTAACGCAGCAGTACATTAACTCAGCTTTTCGTTGAGAAATCTCTTGCCGTTTTACAGCTTCCTCAACTGGGTAATAGTCCTTAACAAGCCACTTTGATTTCCAGCACTCAGCCAAAAGAATCTGGGTTTGTCTTGCTTTGTGCCCTTCCTCTATCTGAGCTGATGTTTTAGCTTGCTGTAGGAGGCGATCGCTGGGCAAATTAGCTATAAATTGGGCAATTTGCTCATCTATGCTAAGCGTTTTTTGGTTCATTGGTAACTCGGGTTGAAGTAGAGGAATTCGGACGGCGCAGATTAAGTGGGGTTGCGGGCGTAGAGCAGGCAGCGATCGCTCATATCAGGATAAAGCCTACGCATTCGGAGAGTTTGGGCATGGCAGGCGGGTTGGGTTGGGGTTGGGTTTGAGTCTCTGCTAGAATTGAGGTGTTAGTGGCGATCGCACTCGCGTCAATCCACCGCTGTTTTACCGCTGTCAAGGATACCTCGCCAAAATTGGGCTAGCTCGGCAAAGTGTTCTGGGTAATTAGATTTCAAACTGCGAATCTAGCAGTCACACTTCGCTCTCCCAGCATTGGTCGTACCTGCAATTCTCGTGAAGTTCCAATTAGAATCTCCAACGATTAGCCTTTATTGGATTACAACCGATATCTTATTTCGCATACATACATAGCGATCTAACGTTCGTGGTCAGCGGTTGCCGAGAACTTTGCATCCAACCCAAGTGGCTTCAGTCAATCCGCTGCACCAGAAAGTTATATTTCTTTTGATGCGATCGCCTGAACTACGGCACCAATACCAGTGTGATAAATACCTTCTACTACATCACGCTCAAGCTCAATTAGATGCTTAAACTTTAAGCCAGCCAACTCAAGGCTTAAAGATTCTTTAGATTGCATCACATCTACTGAATTTCCGCCGCCAGTACCATACTTCAACTGAGTGGGTGTATAAGCCTCAAGCAGAAAAACACCGTTTCGCTTTAACGCTGCTTCAACTTTTTTATGAAGTTTTTTTCTGATTGAAGAGGGCAATGGACAAAATATAGATACAATTCCATCCCATTGATTTTCGCCTAAATCATACTCTGCTAAATCAGTATGAATAAACTCAACAATCACCCCATTCTCTTCGGCTAACTTTCTGGCCTTATTCAAACCAACTAAAGATGAATCTACAGCGGTTACAGAATAACCCTGTTTCGCAAGGAAAACGGCATTCCGCCCTTCTCCTTCGGCCAAGCTCAGAACTTTACCTTTTGGAATACTGCTGACGTTTGCTTCCAAAAAAATGTTTGGGTTTGTACCATATACGTACTCTTCGGCACTGTATCTTTCATCCCACATCTATTTTCACCAATTGTTGCTGTTGGCACATTTGATGCCAAAAAAATATAACTATGTATTTAACCGCAGATGTGCTGGATAACAGAATACCACCCCCTACATCAGTCTTATCCAGTATTAACCTAATATCGTAACCTACCGTTCCTATGCAGCGAGAGTTGTTCGCGGGCGATCTAAGTGATCAGGACATAACGAGGGGTTTAACCCCACAATCTGCCCTGATCACTAAACTTCTCACGCATTTTTTACGGTTTGAGTCTAGCAATAAAACAATCTGCCGATCATGGTGATCAGGGCATAACGAGGGGTTTAACCCCACAATCTGCTGATCATGGTGATCGGGGCATAACGAGGGGTCATACCCCACAATCTGCCCTGATCACTAAATTTTTAACGAAAAATCAAGGGTTTGAGTATGTCGTTTCAACGATCAGGGTGATCAGGGCATAACGAGGGGTCTGACCATACATTATGCCCTGATCACTTCAAACACAACGAAAAATCAAGGGTTTGAGGGGGGTGATCAGGGCGATCAGGGCGATCAGGGTACTACTCCCCCAAAAAATGAAGGGGGGGGTGGTTCCTTGGCAATAAACCACCCCCCCTAAAAAAGAGAGGAGTAGTTAAATCTACCCTGATCGCCCTGATCGCTTTTCTCAAACCTATATAGCGCAAGGAATACAAAAGGTGATCAGGGCATAGTATGGGGTCTAACCCCTCGTTTTGCCCTGATCACTTAGATCGCTTCTCTCAAACCCATATAGGACAAGGAAAAGAAAAGGTGATCAGGGCATAGTATGGGGTCTAACCCCTCGTTTTGCCCTGATCACCTTATAGATTCGGAAAGATTGCATGGATTTGGTGGGACAAGCAGCTCGAAAAATGGCTTAACTCAATCGGATAGGTTTGCGTAGCGAAGCGGGGCGAAGCCATCGCCCGTGCGTAGCAAAGCGGAACAAAGCGTAGCAAAGCGGAACAAAGCGTAGCGAAGCGGGGCGTTCGCCTCGATTTAAAGCTATCCCCTGGGTTGATTAATTAATTTGCAGCTTCATGTTTGGCGCTCGTAATTGAGTACATCAAGCTCAACATCACCGAGCAGTTTTGATTCCATCTCATACAAATCATTCAGAATGAGTTTGACATTGGGAAAGCAAAAATACTCGGTCAGCTTGCCAATCCGGTAATTAAAAGGTTGGTATCGGTGTTTAAAATACAGTTCCACATTCCCCCGGTGTTCCCACAATCCCAACAAATTAACAACCACATCCGAGAAATGCGCCCTCACATCCCGCTGCACCTCGCCGATGCGCTGCTCAATCGAGCGAGTAGTAATTCCAATTTTGTAGAAAATGTTGCCCGAAGCTTTTACCTCAAGAAAGTACAGCGAATTAATCAGAATCCGCCGAAGCTGCGATCGATAAATTTGCAAGTCAGCCAATCTCTCGCCCGCACAGGAAAGTCCGGCAGCGACCGCCACCGCCGCAGAGTTCTCCAACCTACTCAACTCCGACCGCAGCAAAGGTTCCTGCACCCGATTGAACAACGCCAACGAAAGCGCACCCACCAGGATTTTTCCGAGATGAGTGAACTGATAAGTGCGTAGGAACGGGGCGTAGCCATCGCCCTCTGATTCCAACAATCCTTTCAACTGCCACCGAAAACTTACCAAGTCTTTGGGAATCGATCGCTTTTGGGCTCCGTACTCTTTCCACAGCACCTTCAACTGTTCCAATTCCTCACCCTTGAGTTGCACATGAAAGTTGTCATAGAGCGGCAGTGTCGGGAAATACTTTGGTTTTAATCCGCTGCGAAACAGGTTTGCAAGTTTCCTGTGTGTGAGAAAAGTGGTGTTCTTTCACCGAACCTTTTTTCGCTGTAAGTCCACCGCCGCAGTAAAGACACGCGAGGTTAGTTTTTCCGCGCGCAACATCATCGATGCCCGCCAGTTCTCCGCCGGGAGCCACACCAAATTTTAGCCACATCGCTCTTATTTTCCTTTTAGCAGGTTTTTGTAGGTGCACCCGCGTTGAAGAATTGTAACAACTTGCAGAAGTTGATGTCTCTGCCTTGGGGGGAAACTAAGCTTAAAAGCCAAAAACGAGCGAACCAGAGTCTTTTTTCGCAGTCAACCGCCTATATCCGGGTACTTTTTGACTACAATGACTCGTCAGATGCTTACTTTTCACGGTATCTCTTGCTCCCGTGAAAACTACTGACAGCCTATATTCCACAAGCCTGATTTCACCGTTGGTTTATCAGCATCAAGTAGAAATTATTGACAAAAACCTTGAAGATGAAACCCTTGCCTGATAAGGCTTTCAGAGATACCGTGAAAAGTAAGGGCGATCTACCCCACAGTTCTTTGATGCACGACCGCATAAAAACCTCACGGTGTTCCCAATAGATAGTTGAGGGCGTATTCAACCAACTATTTCCCGGGGTAACATGACTGAACTTAACATCGGGGCATTGACTGACAGCACAAACTACACAGGTAGTGTTGATACTACAAATATCTTTGACCTTTACAAATTTAACATCAACAGTCCGGGCAGTTTCAAATTCGCGATCGACAGTTTGAACGGAAATGCGGACGTATTTCAGTTAAACTCTAGCGGCGCAACACTTTACAGTTCAACCAACGCGGGAACCAGTGCAGAAATAATTAGCGCTGACAGCTTAGTAGCCGGAGACTCTACACTCAAATTGCAAATCAGCGGCGACATCAAACACACGCTGAATTTAGCACCAACGAGCACTCAAAAATCATCCGACGCAGACACCCTCATCGGTGCAAAATCAGATTCTCCACTTCCCTCAAACAGCGCCGCAACTTCGGAAAAACCGACTGTAAATAAAGATGTAATTACAGGAACTCCAGTTGATGACAAGACTGTGGCCGCAGAAACAACATCACTAACTACCGATAAACCAGTCACTACAGACTCAACTCTCATATCTGAACCGGAAAAACCTGTAGCAACGACTGAATCTGCGGTTGAAACAACATCAACAACTACCGACAAATCAGTCGCTACAGACTCAACTCTCACATCTGAACTGGAAAAACCTATAGCAGCGACTGAATCTGCGATTGAAAAAACATCAGCAACTACCGACAAATCAGACAAACCAGTTGCTACAGCCTCCGAAACCACTCTCACATCTGAACCGGAAAAACCTGTAGCAACGACTGAATCTGCGATTGAAAAAACATCAGCAACTACCGACAAATCAGACAAACCAGTTGCTACAGCCTCCGAAACCACTCTCACGTCTGAACCCAAAAAACCTGTAGCAACGACTGAATCTGCGCTTGAAATAACATCAGCAACTACTGAAGAATCAGATAAACCAGTTGTTACAGCCTCCGAAACCACTCTCACATCTGAACTGGAAAAACCTATAGCAGCGAGTGAATCTGCGGTTGAAACAACATCAGTAACTACCGAGAAATCAGATAAACCAGTTGCTACAGCCTCCGAAACCACTCTCACATCTGAACTGGAAAAACCTGTAGCAGCGACTGAATTTGCGGTTGAAACAACATCAGCAACTACCGACGAATCAGACAAACCAGTTGCTACAGCCTCCGAAAAAACTCTCACATCTGAACCCGAAAAACCTGTCGCAGCGAGTGAATCGGCAAATGAAAAACTGCCGAGTGAAGAGACTATATCAGCCGGGGAAATCGCACCCGAAAAACCAACTGATTCGGCAACTTCAACCGCAGAAAAATCCAGCGAAACTGTTGCCACAAACAATCCAAATAGCACAGCCGCCGCCAAAACAGATGCAGTTGGAGGCGAAACAGTTGCCACTCAAGAACCAAAAATAGGTGAGACTTTAGTTACTACTTCCCCAGATGCCAGCAAGCCAAGGGACGAAACAAATACTGATACCAGCAACGGGGAAGAAACAAAAAAAGATAATTCAACTACTACCGTAGCAACAACTGAAACCAAAAAAGAACCAGAACCGACTACAGACAAAAAGTTAATTTCTCCCTTTACATCCGGGGTTTTTACTACGAATGAAACTGGTCGCATTAGTGTAGACTACACATTTGATGGTGGAATGTTCCAAGGCGAGTTAGCAATTTTTAGTTTAGAGGATTTAGATAAATTTGAACCCGGTTCGGAAGCATTCATTAAAGAAGTAGCTGCGCGTTCTTTAAGTAACTCTGTGAAAGGTCATGTAGTCATTAATGATGCTACAGAAGGTGCGCGGTTTTCCGGTGTGTTAGGAGAGAGTAATGCCAACGAAGGAGTCTACTTAGGAGTCAAGAGTTTTGCTGTAACTGCAGGGGGTAAATATGGGGTGATGTTGGTACCCAACGGTAGTGTAAAGTCTGTGTTTGATAATCCGACTGTTGGGGGCTATCAACGTCCTTTATTTTCTATGGCAATGGCGAATCCTGTTGAGGGATTTCACTTTGGTCAAATTGCCGATGTCACGGGGGAAGGCAATACCTTTGTGATGGAGGATATGCGGTTAGATGCAGGGAGTGACAGGGATTACAACGATATCATTTTCCAAGTGCGCGGTGCGACGGCAACAACTGCTTTGCTCGATACTGTGATTAACCCGGATAAAGAGTGGCGGAAAACTGATTTGGGTCAGGCACTTATTGCTTATGCAAAACCTTACATTACCCCTGAACCAAAACAAAATGTAGATGCTGAATTATCGAATTTATTTGATGATTTAGAAACGGAAATTCTGAACCCATCAACTTCAGATCAAGAGACTCCAAAAACTCCAGCGTCTGCCACTAATACTGACAAAGATACTACTGATGTAACCCAAGTTGAAACAACCGACAATGTAGATACAAAACCTACTAATCCAGCGGTGACGACTGAGGATGAAGTTAAAAATATTGCGAATAATTCTGGTGATTCGACTCAGGTTGAAACAACTGACAATGTAGATACAAAGCCTACTAATCCAGCGGTGACGACTGAGGAAGAAGTCAAAAATATTGCGAATAATTCTGGTGATTCGACTCAGGTTGGAACAACTGACAATGTAGATACAAACCCGACCAAAGGTGCGACAACTACACCAACTGCTGACAAGGATGCTGTGGCGGATTCGACTGAAAAATTACCAGTTGAAAAAACGCCTGTTGCCGCACCGACAACTGAGGTAAAAGACGAAATTACCGAAGCACCAGGAACGGCAACTGTGCCCGCCCAATCTACTACTGAGACGGAAGTTGCTGCGACGACACCAACGGAGAACGTAGAGACTAAACCGGAAGTTTTGCCAGCGGAAACTCAGACGAAGGTAGAGACTAAACCGGAAGTTTTGCCAGCGGAAACTCAGACGAAGGTAGAGACTAAACCGGAAGTTTTGCCAGCGGAAAGTAAGGCTAAAGAGGAATCGAAGCCGGCTTTAGTAACTGAGGTAGAAAAAACTGAATCTACTCAAGTTGTTGTAGTCGTAAATCCTGTAGAGTCGGTGAAGGAAAGTCAGCCAACGACGGCGGTTGAGGGTAAAGAAACTCCAGCGGTTGTGCCACCGCTAGCAGCGCAGACTATGCCAGTTGTAGGTACGAATATTGCTGTAGATTCGCAGAAAAAGGAGATAGTTACTCAGACTGAGACTGGGGATGTTAATGATGCTGCACCAAAAGAGTCATTGCCAATTTATCCAACAGTTGAAAAACCAACTGAGGATAATTCGACGGTGACGGTGACAAAATCGGCTAAGGAGGAGTTAGCACAAAAATATCAGGATGTCAATGCTGATTGGATAGCCCGATTGGAAAGCATTAAACAACGTTTGAGTAATTTGGGTAGTGCTGATGTTGTTGCTGAAACTGCGATCGATCGCACTTTGATTGCTCGTTTGGAAACCATGACTGAGAAGTTGAGGGAGCAAACTCGATCGACTCCTATCTCGGATAACACAGGGGCGTTGATTGCGCGGCTGGAAGATATGGTGGTGAAAGTCACACCTAAACCAGTGGAACCCCTTCAACCAGTACAGTTTGAGTTTCCTGTAGCAAATCAGCCGTTAGTGGGTGTAATTGATACGGGTTTCAGCGGCAATAATCCTGATATTGACTATTCACGGATTATTTTAGGGCGCGATCGCGTTTCTAATGATGCTAACCCTTTACTGGCGACAGGTGAAGGCAGCGAACACGGTACGCACATTTTAGGGATTATTGGCGCAACTCAAAACAATGGTGTGGGCATTGATGGGGTGAACGATCGAGCGCCTTTGTGGGTGGGGCGGGCGATCGGTTCTGGACAGTGGGCGGAATCTTTGGTTGAATTTGTCAATGCTGCGATCGAGTCGAATCAACCGAATGCTGTTGTCAACCTGAGTTTAGATTTAACTCAAGTCAATCCTGACGGTAGCGTTACTACTCGCTACGAATTTACGCCGGAGGAAAGAAGTGCGATCGAATATGCGCGTCAGCATAACGTATTGCTGGTAGTTGCGGCTGGTAATGATGGCGGTGTGATGTCAGTTTTGGGTCAAGCTTCGCAGGAATTTGACAACATTATTACTGTGGGTGCGGCCCAACGAGTTAATGATGAAATTGCGCTTTCTAAGGCTTACGATCGATCGGACTATTCCAGCTACGGTGCGGGTTTGGATATTCTCGCCGACGGGGGGACAGTGAAAAATCCAGTGTTGTCCACTACTGGCGATGGCGTTGGTGAGATGGCGGGGACTTCGGTAGCGACTGCGAAAGTCACGGGTGCAGTATCTCAAGTTTGGGCGGCGAATCCTAGTTTGAGTTATCGCCAAGTAATTCAGATTATCAAGGATACTGCGACTGATTTGAAGACTCCCAATTGGGATGATGAAACGGGTGGTGGATTGCTGAATTTGGAATCTGCTGTGGCTTTGGCTCTAGCTACGGTACCGCAAGAGTATGATGTGGCAGCTACCATGATTCCTGATACTTGGAGTGGCGAAGGGAAGGTAACGCCCACAGAGCGTGCCAGCCAGACAAGTGAAAGCTTCCAGTTGCGTGTTTGGCCGGATGATGGCGTGAATCTGCGGAACAGTCCAAACTTTGATGATCGCGGCCCAGTTTCTCTTCCCAAAAACACTTGGCTTAACTTTGACGCTTGGACGTGGGGTAATGTAAATATCGATCCAGTCACTGGAGGACAGGATGCACTGTATTACCGGACTTGGTACAACGGTCAAGCTTACTGGGTTCCTAGTATTTGGATTGATGGTTATCCGCCTAGTCGTCCATCTTTACTTCCACCTACACCAACTCCTACACCCACACCCACGCCCACGCCCACTCCTACACCAACTCCTACACCTACACCCATCCCTCAAGTTCCGATTAACTCCAACTCACCGAATTATCGGAGTGGCCCAGTCAATCCCTTTGCTTACCAATGGCAGGGGCAATGCACCTGGTATGCTTACGGACGGATGCTGGAAACTGGCTTGCTACCTGCCGCTATCAAGAATAATGCTTTGTTTCGGGGTCATGCTGGGACGTGGAAGAATGATGCTTTGAAGGTAGGTTTGCCGGTTACTTCTACACCAACTGCTGGGGCGCGGGGACTCGTAGTTTGGCCGCCTAATACTAAAGGGGCTGGAAGTGTGGGTCACGTTGCCTTTTTGGAAGAAGTTTATCCTGATGGTCGCGTCCGCATTACTGAGTCGAACTGGCCGACTGGTAACGGGATTAAGGAACGAATTTTGACTCCAGCGCAATATGCTGGATTGTCCTTTGTCCAACTGGAAAATGCTCAGACGAATTCCTATAATGCGCCTCCGGCAACACCAGGACAGCAGCGGCAGTACATTGTGCGTTCTGGTGATACTTTGTCAGGCATTGCACAACGCGAACTGGGTAATGCTAATCGTTGGCGTGAAATCCAGAAACCAGGCGGCGGGACTTTTACGGATGCGGAAGCCCGTAATTTGCAGGTAGGACAGTCAGTTTATTTGCCTGTGAGTTATCAGAGTGGTTCTGGTGTTCCCGTTACTCAGCAACCATCCTCTACGCCGGGAGTGAATGGCAATATTCAGTGGGTCAATTTCAGCGGTACGGTAGGGCCGTCGATTGGGGTAAATTTGCGGAATAGCACTCGGTTTAGCGATCGCAGTTCTCGCAATGAACCAAATGGCAAACGTTTGGAGTTTGATGCTTGGACTTACGGCGAAGTTGGTACCGATATGTGGAATGGAAACCAGGATGCTCGCTGGTTTAAGGTTAAGGGGACAAATTTGTGGGTTCCTAGTGCTTACATTAATGGTAATCCGCCAAATTCGACACCGATGCCGAGTGGTTCCAAGTTAACTCTAATTCGGACTGGTGGTGGTACTCCTTTAGATCAGATCAAACAGAAAATTCAGGATCTTCAGAAGGAAATCAACGAGATTCAGAATAAAATTACAGCTAAAGAAACAGAAGCAAAGAAAAAAGAAGATGACGCAAAGAGCAAAGAATGGTGGACTTTTCTTCCTTGGATTAAAGCTGAATACGATACCTTAACAAAGGACGCTACTAAAATACGAGGCGAAATATCTACACTTGAAACGGATAAAAAAAGTAAGCAAAAAGAGCTTGACCAAGCCCGTTCTGATCTACAACAGATTGAAAAACAAACTGAACAAGATGTTGATGCTCTAGCACGAACGATGTGGGGAGAAGCGCGGAGCGAAAGTTATTCAGGTAAGACGGCTGTAGCATGGGTCATACAAAATCGAGCTTCTCGTTCACCAAGCTATAACTGGCCTTCTAAAATTAGCGATGTGTGCAAACAACCGTTGCAATTTAGCTGCTGGAATCAAAACGATCCAAATTATCAAAAGCTTCTAACAATCAATGATCAAGATGCAGCATTTCGTGAATGTCTTGAAATTTCAAGGAAAGTTCTTAATGGAGAATTACAAGACCCTAGCAATGGAGCAGACCACTATTACGCAAACTACATCACTGCACCCAATTGGGCCGTAGGGAAAATTCCTGTAGCAACGATTGGCACACACCGGTTCTATAGATTAGTCTAGTTAGACATCTCTGAAATGGCGATCGCTCTTTCCCTGACAAAAAGAGCGATCGCCCTCTCCCCAAACAAAAGAAACCGGGTTTTTCAGATAACTTTTGCCTCTTAACCGAATATCTTGTACAAAAACCCGGTTTCTAAACTTCAGGCGATCGCTTTTTCTGCCACAGATGCGATCGCCTTTCTTTTTTTCACCAAAGGGCGATGGGTTTTTGTGGCACAAATGTCATACTTGAGTAAAAACCTATTGTGAGGTGTACCCATGCAGATTGTCTTAAAGCCAGAAGAAGCAACCTTTGTGCAAGCCCAACTAGCAAATGGCAAATATCAAACCGCTGAGGAGGTAATGAGTCAAGCCTTAGCATTGCTTCAACGGCAACAAGATTACGAACAGTGGCTCATTGAGACACGCCAAAAAGTGGAAGCCGGAGTTGCTGCTTTAGAACGCGGGGAAGCGGTTGATGGTGATGTCGCGATCGCCCAATTGCGCGATCGTCTCCACAACAGAGCCTCGCACTAGCTTATGAGACGTTACATTATTTCAGCACCAGCCCTTCAAGACCTGCAAGATATCATTGATTATTTTGCGGTGACAAATGTTGAAACAGGAGATCGGTTTCTATCTAAATTTAATGCCAGGTGTCAAAAATTACGTTCATTTCCCGCGATCGGTAAACGCTATGATGGTTTATCCCTTGGCTTAAGGGGTGTATTGATTGACGAATACATTATGTTTTACAAAGCAACTGACGATCTAGTTGAAATTGTCAGAATCGTGCATGGCAAACGCGATTTATTCGCTTTATTTCAGCCAAATAATTTAGAATCGTAGCAATGGTGTTCTCCTGGTCAAGCAGCGATCGCCCTCTCCCCAAACCAAAGAAACCGGGTTTTTCAGATAACCTTTGCCTATACACCGATATATGAGCGCAAAAACCCGGTTTCTGAACCCCCAAGAGATCGCCTTTGTAGGATACAAAGAGCAATCGCTTTAACTTTCCCCATTTTCTGAAAAAATATCCTCAAAGTCCCTATAACCACTCAACACTCGTTCAATTTGGATACCATTTTTAATCAGGCGGTAAAAAATTACATACTTATCCACAGGTAAACTGCGTAGCAACGGTGCCAATTCCTCACGACTTCGCCCTATTTCTGGAAAATCTGCTAATAAACGGCTTTTTTCCTCAAAAATATCCAGAAAATTGTTAGCTGCACTGACACTCAACTTTAACAAATAGTTAGTTAAATCCTTTAAATCTTTCTTAGCGAGGGCACTCAAAACGTATCGACTCATTCTTTACTCCCCCTCTGCTTGCTGAATTTCCTCACGCAGTTCTCTTAACACTTCTTCACCATCAAAAACCTCTCCGCGATCGGAAGCTTCAATTCCCATCATTATTTCCTTGCGGAGTTCCTCTAAACGCACCAAGCGTTCCATTTCCCGTTCTTCTAGCAATCGTAACGCAGCCCTGACAACTTCAGAAGCAGAGGAGTATCTACCGCTTTTGACTGTTGAGTGAACAAACTGCTCTAATTCAGATGTCAATGATATGTTCATTACGTTGAGTCACTTGTTTGAACCAACACTATTACTATACTCCCCAATAACAAAGATTGTCAATTTTTGTTATCCAACTTCCTTGGTGATGGGTAACGGGGCGATCGCTTTTTCGGGGATGGGCGACGATCTCACTTCTTTCCCTTCCCGAAATAACGTGCGATCGCCTTCGAGTATAGTTCTCAAGAGCGATCGCTTTTTGGGGTGAGAAGGGCGATCGCCTTTTATTTAAGCTGCAACGGTCATCAGACTTGGAGGCACTAAACCTTCTTCTTCGCAATAGTCAAGGTAGCTGGCGATCGCTTCTTGAGCATTGGCGATCGCTTCTTCATAAGTTTTCCCATAAGTGCAAGGCTGCATCGCCAGTTTAGCAAACTCTGGTAGTGTTACCAAATACAGTTGATCCTCTTGTGACCATTGAATTAATAAACTATAGCGGTAGTTCATTCTTCTGATTCCTCTGCTGCAATTGTTTTTAACTCTTGAATCGCTTGTTTTAACAATTTCTCCAAATATAACGGTGTATCTTCACCGTCTTTGAAGGCAATAGTAATTAACAGTTGTAGTTGCGAATGCTTCCAGTTCTGATGACTCCCCTTCCCACGCCGCTGCACAAACCCTAATCTAATCAATGCAGCCTTATAGTCCCGAATTTTCCTTGGCATATAGGCCCTTACTTCATTTACATAACTCTCAATTGAGTTCCCCGACTTCCTAGTTTAGCATTAATATCGCTTTTCTGGGATGGGAGGGCGATCGCTTTTTTGGGATGGGAGGGCGATCGCCCTTTACTGCTTTTTCATCGGCGACGGGCGATCGCTCTTTTTGGCATCGAAAGGGCGATCGCCCTTTACTGCTTTTTCACTCTTAGACGGGCGATCGCTCTTTTGGGTATCGAAATGTCGATCGCTTGTTATTTATGTTTCTCAAAAAAGAGCGATCTTTTGTTCAAATAAACTCTATATGATTCTGCATATCCGACGGTTCCAGTACCTCCCAAATCAAAATCAATCCTCGCACAATTTCACCGATTGACCGACTGTTTTGGTGACAGTAAACAAGACCATAGTGTTCTACACCACGCTGATGAAATGCTAAAAAATCGTCATCACGAGTAAATATTACTCGCTGTTGAGAAATTGCGAAAGCTAATTGTTCTTCATCAACTGCACCTAAAAGTCCTGCTTCTGGTGTAGTAGTGAGATTAATACCACGCCTTCTCAAAGCTTCCGCGATCGCCCGATCGACTTGCTCATCCATGTGAAATCAGATTTCTTCCAAGATTCTGTCCTCTTAATTTTTGTTGCACCTTGGAAGGAATTTTTGCTTGCAATTCTTGTACAAAAGCGTCACTTTCGCGCATTTGTTGACGAATTTCTTCAAGATGGTCGTGGTAATAAGTCAAAGCTGCGTACACATCCGCTAAAGTTATCGTAGGATACCGCGACACAATTTCATCAGGAGACATTCCCATTTGTTCGTGCCAAACGACCACATCTTGAACTCGGATGCGATGTCCGGCTATGCGCGGTTTCCCCCCGCACACTCCGGGAGTAATTTCAATATGTTCGGAAATAACTGCGGTCATAAAACTTCCTGAAAATTCAAATTAACACCTATATTTAGTTTATCCCAAATTATCTCTATTCGACAATTACCGCAAGTGCTTTAGTAAATGTAGGGAAGTGCGATCACACTTTTTGGTATCGTGCCGGTCGATCGCCCTTTACGACTTTTTCACGGGCGAATGGCGATCGCTCTTTTTGTATTGAAAGGTCGCTCGCTAGCAACTCAATCTATTCTTCTCCAGGCTCATCCATGTGTAATGTGTACTGCAATGCCACCTTTAATTTTGATAAATAATCTGCTGAAATATTGCCCAATTTTTTGATTAATCGCTGCCTATCCAGGGCTACCACTTGATAGCAAAGCACCACAGAATCTTGTGTTAAACCGCCTTCACCCGCAGGTAAAATCATTGTCCCCGGTATCTTGGCACGCCGCAGATTACTGGTTACGGGAACTACCACTACTGTTGTAGTAAAGCGGTCTAACGTATCTCGCTGTACGGTAATGACTGGTCTAATTCCTGCTTGTTCCGAACCTCTAGTTGGATTAAGATCTGCTAAATAAACTTCTCCCAACATCAAATTTTATCCTGTTGCTGAAGTTGAGGAAGATAATCTGTTAAAGCTGTTTCCGCAAAAGCTAAATCTTCAGCGGTAAACTCAGCTTTCAATGCCGCTGCTTCTTCATCAGAAATGGCATCCCACTGTCTAAATAATTGTTGCTGATTAGGATTTTTGGGGAATTTACCCTGTTGACTGATTAGCTGTTTGTCAGCAAGATATTTTTGGATAGCGCGATCGAGTTCTTGTAATTCTAAACAATCTAGCATTTCAAGCCGATCGAAAATTTGGTTGAGGATTGCCTGTGACATAGGTTTTTACTTTCTGTTAAGGCTGGTTTGTCTATTATACAATCAAATGTCAGGATTTTCGAGGGTTTATACGATCGCCCTTTTAGCATCTTGCAATAGTCGATCGCCCTTAACTACTTTTTCACTCTTAGGCGGGCGATCCTCTTCTGCAAGCTTCGCTAACGCACTTTTTGGTATCGTGCCGATCGATCACCCTTTACGACTTTTTCTCAGGTTCGGGCGATCGCTCTTTTAGTATCCAAAGGTCGATCGCCCTTTACGACTTTTTCTCAGGTTCGGGCGATCCTCTTCGAGGGCTTCGCTAACGCTCTTTTAGTATCCAAAGGTCGATCGCCCAGCAGTATCAGGCATTGTTTCTCAGTGAGCAACATGATGTATAGATCCAATGTATCGCTCAATTTCCTCATCCGTCAAACTGATTCCATTCTGCCAAAGTTCATACTCACTAATATCGATATCCTCATTCCAAACCAGTCCATAACCACCCGGTTCAACTTTAAAACTCCTGAAAACCCCAGGATTGCGTAAGGCCGCAAACATCGGATTGTCTAATAATTTTGAAATGTCGTATTTTTTAATTTCAAGATTGGTAAACTTAACCATCAAGGTTTTATCATCAATAGCGTTAGCTGAAACAATGCGCTCAGGTTTCATAAAAAAATCACATTTATTTTAACGGTGGAAGTTTACTAAATTCTTGGCTATTCCACATATCCAGCAGTTCTTTCTGGTACAACGCAGCCCATTCTAATACCAGCTTTTGGGCCCGATTCGGTAAATCTCCTTCGATAATCTCTAAAGATTCAATCCCGATCAAAGCATTGTACTCACCGTAAACTGCGTGAAAATGAGGAGGTGGGTGATCCCCAAAGAAAATTTTGATGATAATTCCGTAAAATCGTGTAACTTCTGGCATAAAGCTTCTCTAGACGACGATATGAGGATTATTGTAGCCGAGCTAAAGGCACAATGACATTTTAGAGCGGATTTCCAGCGATCGCTCTTTTTGCATCGTGCCGGTGGATCGCCCTTTACTGCTTTTTCACTCTTAGACGGGCGATCACGCTCTTTCGATCGCTCCCTCCCAAGACTACCTACATCATTTTGTAAAGTTTTATTAAGATCAAGCCGCGTTTTGCATAAAACTAGCGCTTCCCTCCAGATAGATAAGTGACGGTTAGTTTCAGAAGTGCGATCGGCTGCGAAGGTAACGCTTACGGGCGATCGACATTTAAAACTCGCCAACTGTAGTCCTGGGCGCATAAATACCAAAGAAACCGGGTTTTTTCCCCAGTTCAATTGCTGTAACCCAGTATTTTCGCAAAAAAACCCGGTTTCTGACCACCCGTGCGTCCAGGAATGTCAACTTTTAATCCTTCACAAAAATTATTCTCATGTCTGCATCTACCTTTGCCAACAAATTCTACCCGTTCAGCTTGGGTTTAAGTCTGTTAAGTGCGATCGTCCTTTCTCTACCCCAATCCGTTCAGGCCAGCCCTCAAGACGGAATTTATCTCGATCGCCGCACAATCCCAACATCTGAATTGCCAGCAGAAGTTGCCAACAGCGTTTTGGAAAATGCCTCAACAACTTCTGGTTTACCAGTTTCCAGCAAATTGCCAGCGTTCGCCAAGTCACATGGACAGATGGTTGCATGGGACGGAGAGAACCAAAGAGAATGTGTATCCCCTTTGCCCAACGTTAGTTATATTCCAATACGGTTTACTTAAGATAGTACAGTGGGAAAAATTATGTAAACCGTATTGAGTTATAATCAGTAGGATTTACCCAAAAAAACAACACAAACTAGAGCGGTTTATCAAATCTTTATAAAGTCTTTATCGAGTCTTTATAAAGTCTTTATCAAAATATTGATTTACATTAGCGATGAAATGCGTAATAATGGGATGTATCAAAAATAATCACTATTTATTTCCTACTAAACAGTCAAATCGCTGCTAAATACTCAATATTAATGGGGATTTGTAAAGTTTTCTTGGAAAACAGACTATTGGCGTAAAAAGTAAGGCTTCGCTTAGGCAGACAGATTGTAGGTCAAAATCGCAGATGATCGATAGACCAGGTAGCTAAGCGATACCTACGCCCATTCCTGCTACTTGCTTTTTGTAAATCTAAGTTTATTTATCGGGGTGCAAATGTCTAATATTCAAATCGGTAGCCTCAAAGATAACTATTTCTATATTGGTTCCACGGGTCAAAGCGATCCCACAGATACCTATTTTTTTAGTCTTCCCGCTATGGGTAGTACCCGAATCTCTGCGGTCGGTTTTAGCGGTGATATCAATATGGAACTGCGGGACAAAGAAGGGAAGGTAATCAAAAGTATTTCAACTAGCGGCACAAATGCTGGAACTATCAGCATCGATAATTTAGGGGCGGCGGACTATATTTTAAATGTTTCTCCGGTTTCCGGAAACACAAATTATCAAGTCAGTCTAACTCCAGATGGTAAAGTCGATCCGTTAACCGGCCTGGGAGTTGATGCGGGATTTTTCACCACAGATCAAAAAGGTGAAGTCGGCTTTGATTTCCTCAACGATGGGGGCAAATATCAAGGTGAAGTAGCTATTTTCAGCTTAGATGGTATGGAGGAACTCACTTCAGGTTCTACGGAGTTTATTAAGGAAGCTGCCAAGCGATCGTTGAGTAATTCTGTATTGGGTCATATCGTAATTTCTGAATCCATAGAAGGTGCAAATCCCTTATTTAGGGGCAGTTTGGGAGAAGAAAATTATAATAATGAGCCATATAAGGGCGTGAAAACATTTGCCACAACTCCCGGAAAGGCTTATGCTGTAATGTTGGTGCCCAACGGTCAAGTCCAAGAGGTTTTTGACAATCCCGATATTGGTGGAGATAAGCGTCCGCTGTTTTCATTATCTAGCCTCAACCCAGATGATGCTTGGCTGTACGGTCAAATAGCCGATGTTAATGGTGCTGGCATGGTATTTTCCATAGAGGATCAGCGGGTTGATACGGGTTCGGATGGGGACTATCAGGATGTCATTTTCAAGTTGACGGGTGCAACCGGTAAAGCGGTATTGTTGAAAGAAGTAATTAATCCAGCTAAGGATTGGACTACTTCAGAAGGCGGGAAAAAATTCATCGATTTTATTAAATCAACCCCACCAACAAATACAGCACCAAAAGACTTACAATTTGATGTTTTACCGGCTTATACAGTAGGAGAAGAAATCAGCTTTACAGGCGGTAAAGTTTACGATGCAGACGGTGTTAATAACCTCACAAAAGTTGAATTTTCCAAAAAAACTGAAGGCGGAGAATGGGTGAAGGTTAGTAATGCCGAAACTTTCACGGCTGATAGTCAAGAGTGGGCAAGTTTTAGCTACTCTCTGTCAGAGTTGAGCGCAGGGAATTATGAGGTAAAGGCGATCGCCTACGACAAAGACGGCGCTACCAGCAATACGGTACTCAAAAGCTTTACTGTCAAAGAAGCTACGGTTACACCGACTCCAACGCCAACTCCAACACCAACACCAACACCAACTCCAACACCGACTCCAACTCCACCGCCAGTAGTAAATACAGCACCAAAAGAATTGCAGTTTGATGTTTTACCGGCTTATACAGCGGGAGAAAAAATCAGCTTTACGGGTGGTAAAGTTTACGATGCAGACGGTGTTAATAACCTCACAAAAGTTGAATTTTCCAAAAAAACTGAAGGCGGAGAATGGGTGAAGGTTAGTAATGCCGAAACTTTCACGGCTGATAGTCAAGAGTGGGCAAGTTTTAGCTACTCTCTGTCAGAGTTGAGCGCAGGGAATTATGAGGTAAAGGCGATCGCCTACGACAAAGACGGCGCTACCAGCAATACGGTACTCAAAAGCTTTACTGTCAACAAAGAAGCTACGGTTACACCAACACCGACTCCAACTCCACCGCTGACACCAACGCCAACACCGACACCAACGCTGACACCAACACCAACACCAACTCCACCGCTGACACCAACGCCAACACCGACACCAACACCGACACCAACGCTGACACCAACACCAACACCGACTCCGACACCAACGCTGACACCAACGCCAACGCCAACACCGACACCAACGCTGACACCAACGCCAACACCGACTCCGACACCAACGCTGACACCAACGCCAACACCGACTCCGATTAACCAATCGCCAGAAAATTTGCGATTTAGCCTACAGACTACTTATAAACCCAACGAAGCAATTGAGTTAACAAATACCAAAATTTTTGATGCAAATGGAGCTAATAATTTAGCTAAAGTAGATTTCAGGTTGCAGAAAGAGGGGGGAGAATGGACAGATATTAGTGATGCTACCACTTTTACTCCCGACAATTTAGACAATCGTTGGGCAACATTCAATTATACTGTGAATGGGTTGGCTGCGGGTAAATACAATTTGAAGGCGATCGCCTACGACAAATCGGATGCAGCAAGCAATGAAGTCATGTTGAACTTCTCGATTAACACTGCACCCAGCGACTTACAATTTAGAACTTTGCCCATCTACACAACCGGTGAAAAAGTCAGTTTTAATGGTGCAAAAGTTTTTGATGCTGAAGGAGTTAGCGACATTGCTAAAGTCGATTTCTGGTTGCAAAAAGCAGGTAGCAATAACAAGATTGAGATCGCAAATGATGTCACCCAGTTTACCAGCGACAGCGATGGAGTCGGTCGATTTAACTTTAACTATGATTTGAGTAGCTTAGCACCTGGTCGTTACCAATTGTCAGCGATCGCCTATGACAAAGCAAACAGTGCTAGCCCGGTAACGACGGAAAACTTTGCCCTCATTACCAATCCGGGAGAAAACGGTTTGTCTGATGATGTTAGGTTGGCGATCGCCGGTGCAGCCAACCTAGACAGCTACCCGCCAGAAGCTTTAGCAGAAACAAAGGAGTGGGTTGTGTGGGTGACACCCGGACAATCTTCGCAGCAGTTAGCAGCTAGTCTTGGCGCTACGGATCAGGGCGAGACTGGCCAGATTCCCAACACCTTTATCTGGAATTTTCCAGAGGGAATGGCCGCAACAGAGGTGGCGGCTCAGTTAGCTCAAGTATCAGGTATAGAGTTTGCGTACCCGCAGGTTCCTGTCAAGTTACATTTGTTGTACGAACCGAAGGAAATTTTATACAAAGATCAGTGGAATTTGCAAAATGCAAATGTCCCCGCAGCTTGGGATGTTATTAGTCCTGCAACTTCTCAAACAGTGCGGGGAAGGGGTGTAACTATTGGTATTGTCGATGACGGTTTGGAATACAAGCACCCAGATTTACAGAGTCGGTATAACCCGAATTCAAGTTGGGATTTTACCGATAAAGATAGCGATCCGTCGCCAACATCCACAACTAGCTTTGTCGCGAATCTTTCACAACCAAAAGTCAATGGCTGGAGTAGTATATCCTTTTCTATGCCGGTGAATTTGACAGGAATGGTGAAGGCTGTTCAGGCTGACTTTGATTTCAGTCAATCTCTGCCAGCTAATTTACCCAAAGTTGAAGAGTTGCAACAAGTATCTCTGTACAGTCCTGACGCATCTGCGTTCAGCGTTGTCTATCGGCGTGCTTCTTCTGGCGCAGGAGTATGGTGGCCAGGTAGGGATGATTTGAAATTCACGCAAAAAGTAGACCTGAATTTTACTGGAAATAGCTCCCAAAGTTTCATTCTGAATCAATTCAATGGAAGTTATGCAGGTGGGAATTGGCAATTAGAAATTAAGAATCCCAATCCCGATGAGTATGATGAGCAGGAAATGCGCCAGCTTAGTGAAGAACTTCTGAAACGCTGGACATTACAAATTAACACTGCTAACCCTCACGGAACCGCAGTTGCAGGAATTGCAGCAGCCAGTGAAAACGGTAAAGGGATTATGGGTGTGGCCCCTGAAGCAAAATTAGCAGGGCTACGGCTATTTGGTAATACCGATCCACTCGATTACAAGGTTGACCCTTTGGGTAAGCAGGTTGCTGATGCTTTGTTTGACCCTCAGATCAAGGTAGGACAAGCAAACCGAAATCAGTCGATCGATATTTTTAATAACAGTTGGGGCCCGGAATATATGAGGCGGCAACCCTTGGCTTTGCAAGCTTTGGATAGTGGAGTTACCAAGGGGCGAAATGGGCTGGGGAATACTTATATATTTGCTGGTGGTAATGAGGGGAATGTGTACGGGAATGTCAATTACAACAGCTTTGCCAATTCTCGTAATACGATCGCCGTTGGTGCCATTGATCGATCGGGCAATTACGCCACTTACAGCACGCCCGGAGCCGCAATTTTAGTGTCAGCATCCTCCGACAATGGCGATCCCCATAACCCACAAGGGATTACAACGACAGCTCTGGTTCAAAATGCGTTGTATGCTAACGATTTTGGTGGCACTTCTGCCGCAGCCCCTGTGGTTTCCGGTGCAATTGCTTTGATGTTGGAGGCTAATCCTAAACTCACCATGCGCGACGAGCAGCAGATTTTGGTGAAAACGGCTCAAAAAAATGACCCCAATGGTACAGATTCCACAGGGAAATCAAGGTGGACTCAGAATGGAGCAGGGCTGTCGGTAAGTTATGAATATGGCTTTGGGGCGATCGATGTTGGTGCTGCGGTGAAAGCTGCTACTAATTGGACACCAGTAGGGAAAGAAATTAAGGTTAGCTCGGATCTGGAAAACGTAATGAAGGCCATACCTGACGGTAGTGCGACGGGATTGGAAGCAAAAACCACTATCTCTAACGACATTACTATTGAAAAAGTGGAAATTATCTTCGATGCTAAGCATCCAGACTGGGGTGATTTCACCTTGAAACTAATTTCCCCCAGTGGTACGGAATCGGTATTAGCAAATACCATCCCAGATATCCCTAATTCCAATAATATTGACAAGATACTTCCAGATTCTAACCAGTGGACTTTTACCTCTGTTCGACATTTGGGTGAGTCCTCTAAGGGCGAGTGGAAGTTGCAGGTATTTGATAAAAACAACAACCTGTTAAAAGGGGATTGGGATACTTGGAAGCTGAATATTTACGGATTTGAACCCACATTAAATGTGGTCACAAATACTAAAGATAGTGGGCCGGGGAGTTTACGCAATGTGATCACTTTTGCGAATCAAAATATCGGCAAGGATAGGATTTTATTCAATATTCCCCTGAGCGATTCTGGCTACAATGCCAGCACAAATTCCTTGACAATTCGACCGCTATCACCACTGCCACAGATTACCGATTCAGTGATTATTGACGGGGCAAGTCAGCCTGGATATTCAGATAGACCAATGATTGAATTAGATGGCAGCAATGTATCAGTGGATGGTTTATATATCTCTGCTGGTAACAGTACAGTAAGGGGATTAACCATCAACCGTTTTGGTGTTGACGGTATCCGATTGAGTGATAATGGTGGCAACATCATTGAAGGAAATTTCCTTGGTACAGATGTAACTGGTACTCAGGATTTAGGCAACCGCTATAGTGGCATATCAGTTGAGTCACCTAATAATACTATTGGCGGTAAAACCGTTAAAGCACGAAATATCATATCTGGCAATGATAATGTTGGCATTTACATTACCGAGTCAAATGCTAATAACAACCTGATTGAAGGCAACTATATCGGTAGCGATGTTACTGGCACGAAAGATTTGGGCAATACAAATAATGGTGTTGCTATTTTGAACGCAAGTAATAATACGGTAGGTGGGACAAGTATTGAGGCGGGTAACTGGATATTCGGCAATGGTAAAAATGGTGTCTTCGTTAACGGTGATAGTTCAACTGGTAATGCTATTTTATCTAATTCTATCTCCGGCAACGATCTTTTGGGAATCGGCTTGGGCAATAATGGATTGACAGTAAATGATATGGGAGATAGCGACACGGGCCCTAACAATTTCCAGAATTTCCCAGAGTTAACTGCCGCGATTTCTAGCGGTGGAAATACAACGCTCAAAGGCAATATCAACAGCACTCCAAATTCTACATTGAGAGTGGAGTTTTTCTCTAACACCGTTGTAGATGACTCTAGCTATGGCAGTGGCGGTTTTGGCAGTGGCGGTTTTGGCAGTGATGGCGGTTATGGAGAAGGTGAGAAATTCCTTGGTTTCCAGAATGTGACGACTGATAGCAGCGGTAATGCTAATTTCACGGTTAATTTACCCCAGGCTGTTCCCCTTGGTCGATTTATTAGTGCAACTGCCACAGATCAGAATAATAACACTTCGGAGTTTTCCCAGAACCTTGAAGTCAAAGCAAATTCCGATCCGAAACTTCAGTGGGTACGTGAATCAGGTACTTCACTTCAGGATATCGGTAGGGATATTGCTACCGATAGTGCAGGAAATGTTTATATTGTAGGTGCTACAGGGGATGGCGATCCGACGACAGGTAACTGGGATAGTTTTATGACTAAGTATGACAGTAATGGCAACAAACTTTGGCAGAAATCTTTAGGTGACAGTTCAACTGATGGCAGTTACGGAGTAAAGATTGACGCAGCCAATAATATTTATGTGGTTGGATATAATGGCTACGATGCTTATATAACTAAGTCTGACAGCAATGGCAACGAAATCTGGAAGCAAGTATTCAGCAGTATAAATACAGACTTCCAATTGGGAGATTACGCTACGGGAGTAGGGATTGACAGTACAGGCAACATTTATGTTGCTGGCAATACCTGGGGTTCCTTCGATCCGGCAAAAGCATGGTCAAAATCAATAATCCCAAATCAGAATGCTTTCATCACCAAGTATGACAGCAATGGCAATCAAGTGTGGATTAAGGATTTTGGTACATCGCAAGATGAAAATGTTCGGGCAGTCAGTGTTGATAATGCTGGCAATAGCTATATTGTGGGAAATACTGCCGGAAGTTTGGGAGTCAGTGCGGGTGGAATAGATGCTTTCATCGCTAAATATGACTTAAATGGCAATCAAGTTTGGCTGCGTCAGTTTGGTACAGTAGCCTCCGATGCCGCCTATGGAGTAGCTCTTGACAGTGCTGGTGATGTTTATGTGACTGGAAGTACAAGGGGCTCTCTAAATGCTAGTAATAATAGTGGTGGCGCAGATACTTTTGTGGTCAAGTATGATAGCAATGGCAATCAGATTTGGCAGAACCAATTTGGTACTGCTGCCAATGAAAATGCGACCGGAATAGGCGTAGATAAAAATGGTGATGTATATGTTGCAGGTCTAACTCAAGGTTCTTTAGATGGCAGCACTAATGCAGGAAGTTATGATATGTTTCTGACCCGATTAAATAGCAGTGGAGTGCGTTCTTGGAGCGAACAATTAGGCACAGTTACTGACGATCTCATATACAAGCTCTTGATTGATAGTGCTGACAATATTTATCTGACTGGCAGTGCTAACGATTCTTTACAAGGTCAACCCTATGCAGGTTCTAGTGATGCTGTTCTAGTTAAATACAAAATTAGTTAGGTTCTATTTACCCCACGATACACACCCTACTAATTGCTACAAACTCGTGACCTGAGAAAGTCGGTTTATTGCAGTGGACGTGGGGCTGAGAAACCCGGTTTCTTGCTAAATTTATCGTTACCAAACGCAAAACTCGTAGAAACCGGGTTTCTTGCAGTGGGCGTGGGGCCATGAAACTGTCAGAATTATTGAAGACCATTCTCGTGTAATATGACCTCAGCAGTTTTTCTGACCAAATTGTTTAACCTCCTCCTTTATCGTGACCGTTAAAACCAAAGTCAAAATATTCTGTATCCTATTTTACATTCTGGGATTTCCGGCTGTGGCCACAGCCCAAATTGTCCCCGATCGCACTTTACCGCTCAATTCCACGGTCATTCGTGACGGCAACACCTTAACCATTGAAGGTGGCACAGAAGCCGATCGCAATTTATTCCATAGTTTTCGCGAATTTTCCGTCCCCACAGGCGGCACAGCATTTTTTAACAACGCCAATACAATTCAAAATATCTTCACTCGCGTCACAGGCGGGTCAATTTCTAACATTGATGGCTTAATCAAAGCCAACAACGGCACCGTTAACTTATTTTTAATCAACCCCAACGGGATTATTTTTGGCCCCAACGCTAGCCTGAATATCGGCGGCTCATTTTTAGGGACAACAGCCAATAGCATCAACTTCGCTGATGGCACTTCCTTCAGTGCTGCGGCTCCCCAAGCCTCACCCCTACTCACCATCAGCATTCCCACTAGCTTACAATTTGGCCCAAATCCCGGTCAAATTGTCAATCAATCTGTCGCCACTTCTGCTGCCACTTCTGCTGTTGAAGACAGTGGCCAAGGAAATCAAAACCCCGTGGGTTTAGAAGTGCCAGCCGGTCAAACTTTAGCCCTAGTGGGCGGCGATGTATCGATTCCAGGCGGCATTTTGACAGCAACCGGAGGAAGGATTGAACTCGGCAGTGTCGGCGGCAATAGTTCAGTCAGCCTCACTGTACTTGACCAAGGTTTCACCCTCGGATATGCAGGCGTCCAGAACTTCCAAGACATTCAACTGTCAGAAGCCGCTACTGTCGATGCTGGTGGCGAAGGTGGCGGCACGATCCAAGTACAGGGAGGACGGGTGGTGCTGACGGAGGATTCAGGAATTATCTCCCAGACTTTTGGCAGCCAAGACGGAGGTACAGTCTCCATCCAAGCGGTACAGTTCGTCGCTGAAGGTGGCGGTTATGTGGATACAACGACCTACGGTGCTGGTCGGGGGGGCAATTTATCCGTCACAGCTAGAGAGTCCATAGAACTAAGCGGGACTAATCCCGATGGCGCTTTGCCCAGCGGTTTCTTTGCTCAGGTTGACGTACAAGAAGGGCAAACCGCACCAACCACAGGAAATGCAGGAAATTTGACGATCGCCACTGGTCGATTAATTTTACGGGATGGCGCACAGATAGCATCAAATACTTTTTCTGAAGGTTCAGGAGGAACATTAACTGTCACCGCTACCGAGAGTGTAGAAGTGACTGGGCGATCGACTGACGGTGAAAATCCTAGTGGCTTGTTAACTCAAGCTGAAACTAATTCTTCGGGAAATGCTCAAAATTTAACCATTTCCACCAGGCAGTTGACCATCCGAGATGGAGGTGAAATTTCATCTTCAACTAATGGCACGGGAAATGCGGGCAATGTACTCATTCAAGCATCAGAATCAGTGCAATTAGCGGGAGGGGGATTGCTGCAATCCACAGGGGAAAGTCAACCTCAAAACAGTGAGGCTCAAACGGATAATTTTAGACCTAGTAGAATTATTGCTAGAACAACTACTCAGGGAGCCGCAGGCAACTTAACTATAGAAACCCCACAGTTGACTATTCAGGAGGGGGCAGAAGTATCGGCTCTGACGGCGGGTAATGGGCGCGGTGGCAATATCAGTATTGAAACAGGACGCTTAATTGCTCAAAATGGCGGTCAGGTATTAGCAACAACTCAAGGCACCGGGCAAGCAGGAACTTTAACTGTAAATGCTAGAGAATCTGTCGAACTCACTGGAACGGGTATGGATGGGTTTCCCAGCGGCTTGTTCACGCAGTCCACAGGGTTAGCAACGGACTCTAATGCTGGCAATGCAGATAACTTGACAGTGACAACTAGGCAGTTAATTGTTCGGGATGGAGCCGCGATATCAGCAGATACTTTTGCAGGTGGGAGGGGAGGTTCTCTTACAGTCAATGCTTCAGAGTCGATCGAACTTACAGGCATTTCCAGCATAGTCCCAAAAAATAATCCTCCCCTAGTTAGACCCGATGGGCGCTTGCCAAGCCGCTTGACAGCAGTAACCACAGACAGCGGAGCCGCAGGGAATGTAGCGATTAACACGGGACTGCTGACGGTGCGGGATGGGGCAACTGTTGCGGTAGATGGCAGTAAAGGTACGGGATCTGCCGGCAACCTGGAGGTAACAGCCAGTGACATCCGACTAGACAGAGGAACCATTACCGCAGAAACTAGATCCGGTGACTTCGGCAACATCAACCTCCAAGCCTCAAACTTTTTACAAATGCGCGACAACAGTAAGATTACCGTCAATGCAACGGACGATGCCAGGGGCGGCAATATCAAGATTGATACCAGAGCCTTAATTGCTGGTATCAATAGCGACATCACCGCCAATGCAGTCAACCGCGAAGCTGGCCGCGTTGAAATTACAGCCCCGGAAGGGATTTTTGGAGCCCGATCGCGCCGTGCAACAGATCCCACATCTAACCTCACCAGCGACATCACCGCCACCTCCCTGCAAGGCCCGCAACTCGACGGCGAAGTGCTCCTCAATACTCCAGACGTTGATCCTACCCAGGGCGTAGTTCAGTTACCAGAGACGATCGCCAATCCCGACGCGATCGCCCAAATTTGTCCCAATCAGCGACAGCCGGCGGTTGACAACACCTTCACTAGAACAGGACGCGGTTTACCAGCAAATCCTGGAGAAACCCTCAGCAATGGCTCAGCCGCCGTCGGTTTAGCCGACGCTGTAGCCCCCGTCGAGCAAAGAGCGAGAACTGCGGCACCCTCCCAGGCGGTTCGCCCCGCGCCTCGCCCCATCCTATCGGCTCAAGGTTGGGCGTTTAACAGCAAAGGAGAGGTCATTTTTACCGCCTATCCTGCTTATCCTGCTGGTGTGACGCTTCAGGGCCCCTTAACTCCTATCCCCGGCTGCTATGCGCGATAAAGGAAATCAGCCAGGAAATCAGCATAGTGGCGATCGCTGGCTACTTTTGACTGTAGGAGTTTTCGCCTGTAGTTTAACGCCTTGGCCACTGAAAGCAGAAACGGTTTCGCTGTCGGTACCAGCAGAATTTAATGGGGGATCGCAACCGGAATTAACAGCAGAGACACTTCCCACAACTCCAACTCCTAACATCTCAGAACCTTTAGCACCGCAAACATTCCCTTCCCCCCAGAACCAGCAAAATCTGCCACAGCCGAACCCATCTCCTAGCTTAAAAGAAAGAACGGATGCGCCTTCATCTGATACCGCTGAAGTTTATGAATGTCCGCTGGGAGTGCGATCGAGCGAACAGGATTCTCCGGCGACTCAAACTGCCGAAGATATCAAAGGCGATGAAGTAATTGAGGCGATCGAAGTAACTGGTTTTCGGTTCGTTGGCAATACAGTTTTCAACCAAAAAACTCTCGAATCAAAAATTACGAATCGCTTTTTAACATCAGAAAATAATAACCAATCTCCATCACATAAAATAACTTTTGCCCAATTGCAGCAAATTATTTCCGAAGTCACCAAATTCTACAATCAACAGGGATATATTAATTCTTTTGCCTACATTCCCACTACCAGCGAAGAACCCAATCAAAAGTTACAAAACAAAGGCGCTGGTGGGGAAGTTATTATCAAAATTGTTGAAGGTGGATTAGAGTCAATTCGAGTCAGAAGGCGGACGGGGCGACAGCGGCTCAACCTTAATTATGTATGCAGCCGTTTGGCGATCGTAGCACAACCTTTGCAAGTTGAGCGTCTGTTGGATGTTTTGCGATCGCTCGAACTCGATCCATTAATGAAAAATATTTCCGCTGAATTGATTCCCGGTTCGCAGTTGCACAGAAGCGGGCTAGAAGTTAAATTTGAGGAGGAAAAAACCTTGAGCGCTGCACTGCTATTAGATAATCGTCGCGCTCCCAGTGTTGGCAGTTTCCGCCGCCAAGTCCAACTAACCGAAGCAAATTTATCAGGAAACGGTGATAATTTAAGCCTTGCTTATACTAATACAGACGGCAGTAATGCCTTTGATTTTAGCTATACACTGCCCTTAAATCCTCAAAATGGTACAATCTATGTAGCAGCGGGAACTACTGCCAATCGCGTAGTAGAGCCACCTTTTCAAGATGTTGATCTCAGGGCGACGGCGCGATATTTGGATCTAACTTTACGCCAACCTTTGTTAAGGAATCCCAGAGAAGAAATTGCTCTCGGTTTGACAGCAACTCATCGGGAAAGTGGCACTTCAATTTTAGGCGAAGATTTCCCTCTTTCGGCGGGAGCAGATGAAAAAGGGCGATCGCGCATATCGGCACTGCGGTTTTTTCAAGATTATACTGTGCGTAGCAACGATCAATTATTTGCTTTTCGCTCTCAATTTAGTTTGGGATTGGGAGCCTTTAATGCTACTGTCAATAGAGAAGCTCCTGACAGCAGATTTTTGGCATGGCGGGGGCAAGCACAGTGGGTTCGCCGCTTAAAAAAAGATACTTTGCTGTTAGCCAACACTGACGTACAATTGGCAAATAGGGCGCTTTTACCTTTAGAACAATTTGGGATTGGGGGTTTGAATAGCGTTAGAGGTTATCGGCAGGATATTCGTTTGGGCGACAATGGGATTTCTGCATCGGCTGAACTCCGATTTCCGATTATTGGCCGCTCGGATCGAGGCTTAGGAGTTTTACAAATTACTCCTTTTGTTGATGTGGGAACCGTTTGGAATAGTTCTGGTACTGAAAACTTTGACTCTCAAATGTTGATGTCTTTGGGTACTGGTTTGCGGTGGGAATTGAATGATAGTCTTTCAGCCAGTTTTTACTGGGGTATTCCGTTAGTTGATGTAAAATCTAGGGAGAGAACATGGCAAGAAAAAGGTTTACATTTTTCCGTGCTTTCCAGGTTCTCTTTCTGAAACCAGCACGCGGGATGAAAAGACGCAGTTTGCGGCTGTCGGTTCTCATATTTTTGGCAGTATTGCTATCATTTTTTGCCGTCAATGTCCAGGCTCAATCTTCATCAATTTTGGCAAAGATTGGGGGAGAAAATTCTCTAGTTGGCATTGAAAAAGTCGAAAAAGTTGCCGTGAGTGGCGGAAATTTAGCGATTAGCAATCAGCCGCGAGATGGGAAGGCATTGGAGGTGCTAGCTAGACAACGTTATGCCGCCGGAGAGTTTGCAGAAGCTGCGAAGTATTGGCAGCAAGCTGTTTCGGCTTTTGAGGTTAAGGGAGATTGGTTGAATCAGGCGATCGCCCTCAGCAATCTTTCCTTGACTTATCAGCAGTTTGGGCGCTGGGAAGAGGCTAATAGTGCGATCGCCCTTAGTCGCAGTTTGTTACCGGAGGAGTCGAAGGTAAAGTCATTAGTGGAATTAAAGGCGATCGGGCAAATTCTCGATATTCAATCCAATGGGCAATGGGAACAGGGCCAAGTCAATCTTGCATTAAAAACAGCGCAGCAAGCAACGAAAATTTATGTTAAACTCAAGGATAATTTAGGCTGGAAACGCAGTCTAATTGCTCAAGTCAAAACCCTGCAAGCATTAGGTTTATATCAGCAAGCTTGCCAAGCAATTATCCCAGTTATAGAATCAAACAATCCCGAAAAATTCGCCATTCCCAGTCAGGATTGTCAGCAATTCATGACTAAGAAATTAGCAGAAATCAAAGGAAGTGTCAAAACGCCATCAAATCCGACTTTAAAAAATATTAAAATTACCGGGGCGCGTCTCCTTGGGGATGTGTGGAGACAGCTTGGTTATTTGAATGAGTCTCAACAATTGCTGGAAGAAGTAGATCGAGTTGTTACTCAACCAGAATATCCTCAAGAGAAGGCTTTGGTGTTACTAAGTTTAGGTGATACTTATCAAGCCTTGGGAAATAGAAACAAATTTTTGTCTGAATCGAACTATAAAGAATACTACCAAAATGCTATAAATTCCTATAAAAAATCTATAAATGTGGCTACGAATAATTCTTTTGTCAAGGTTCAAGCACAACTAAATTTATTAAGCCTTTTAGTTGACGATCGAATCGGATCGGCTGTAGATTTAAAAGTAAGTCAAAAATTACGGACAGATATTTTATCACAATTGAATAAGTTGCCACAAAACCACGGCAAGATTTATGCAGAAGTTAGTTTGATGAATAGTTTGGTTCGCCTCAAGCAGGAAGAAATAAAAATTGCTAGTAATGTTTCAAATTCGTCTAGTGTAAACTCAGAACAATTATCAAATTATTGTTTGCAAAATTCTTCGATTGTGGCTGAAAGTTTATCTGGCAATAAGTCATCTGTATCTGAGAGAGAAATTGTCGAATTGGGAGCAAAGGCGATCGAGTTGGCTAGGGATTTGGGTGATTTGAGGGCAACAGCCTATGCTTTGGGCAATTTGGGTACCGTGTATGAAAAGCATCAGCATTGGCTGGAGGCTCAAAAGTGTACGGAACAAGCTTTGTTGTTGTCGCAGAATGTTAGTCTAAATGCGCCGGATCTGGCTTATTTGTGGCAGTGGCAATTGGGACGGATTCGTTGGCGTGGGGAGGCGAAGGATGTTCAAGGTGCGATCGCTGCTTATACGGCCGCCTTTAATACGTTACAATCGGTACGGAATGATTTAGTGCCGATTAGTCGAGAGGGCCAGTTTGATTTTCGCGATAAAATAGAACCTGTTTATCGGGAGTTGGTGGACTTGTTGTTGAAGGGAGAGAACCCTAGTCAAGAGAATTTGAAACAAGCTCGAAATGTAATTGAAGCCCTTCAGGTTGCTGAATTGGATAACTTTTTTCGCGATGCTTGCGTCGTAGTGAATAAGTCAGAAGAGATAGATAAAATTGCTGACAAATACGATCCAACGGCGGCAGTTATCCATGCAATTATTTTAGAAGATCGTTTAGCAATTATCCTGAAGTTACCAGGCAAAATATCCTTAGAATATCGGCAAACCTACCAGCCGAACACACTCGTTAAAGAGACAATCAAAAATCTACAAAACAATTTAATTGAAAAAGGTAACACTTCGGAAGCCTTACCAGAATCAGAAAAACTGTACCAATGGTTGATAGAACCAGTAGAATCATTGGTTGAAAGTGCCAAAAATGTAGAAACATTAGTATTTATCTTAGACAGGCCCCTGCAGGTGATCCCAATGGGAGCTCTTCACGATAAGCGCTCAAATAAGTATCTAATGCAAAAAGATTATGCTCTTGCTCTAGTTCCAGGTTTACAGCTTCTCGAACCTAAACCTTGGAATCAAGTAAAATCAAGCAAGTTAAAAGTGCTGCTAGGAGGTGTAGATAAACCCCAGACACTAGAAGGTCAAGATTTTACAAAAATCGAAAAATTAGTAGAAGAATTGGATGGAATCGGAAAATTTGTAGAAACCACCAAAAGATTTTTGAATGAAGACTTTACTCTAACCAACCTTCAACAAGAGTTGGCTTTGGCTAATATCCCCATTCTGCATATCAAAACACACGGTCAGTTTAGCTCTGACCCCGAAAAAACTTTTATTGTTGCTTTTGGAAGCTTGCTCAAAAGTCAAGATTTGGATAAATTGATTAAGAAGGGTAATAAAAAGGATGTTCGAGCGATCGAGTTACTGGTACTCAGTGCTTGCAAAACAGCAAAGGGGGATGATAGAGCAGTCTTAGGACTATCAGGGGTAGCTATACGGGCAGGGGCTCGCAGTACCGTTTCAAGTTTGTGGGTAGCAGAAGATGCAGCCAACACAGAAATTATAGTGCGATTTTATAAAGAGTTGCGTCAACCGGGAATGACAAGGGCAAAAGCGCTTCATATTGCTCAACAAGCATACTTTAAAACAGGGTCAGAACCCTATTTTTGGGCACCTTATATTATCGTTGGCAATTGGCTTTAATCCAAGACGCTTGGGATCGGAAAAACCCTGTGATATCGTGTTCGGTCGATTAACCATACTAAAAAAATAAAACAGCCCTGTCCTATTGAGTTATTTTTCCGAGAGTTGCACACCACCAACTAAAGGTTCTTCAGCCAGATCTCTATATCCAGAAGATTCTAATAGCTTAATCCATTGAATTTTCAATTTTTCATCTTTAGGATTTGCAAGCAAACGCTGAGCTAAACTGGCGACGGAATCATACCAAATATCAGGTGTTGCTGTATTGATTTGCTGTTGGCGTTCAGAGGTAAGTGGTACTCGCGCGACAAACCCATTCACAGACAAGTCAGTTGTAGAGCGCGTATAAGGTTCACAATTTAATTTTAAGTACCAAAGGTAATACTTATTGAGTTCAAGAGCGTAGTTTGGAGATTTTGGCAGGCTAACACTAATAATTCCTGGTGTTTTTGCCAAAGTGACCGCAGCTTTATAAATTCTCTTTTTCCCATCTTCAGTTTGCAGAGAAAACTCGACTGAGTTTATATCTTCAGGATTGTAGGGAATATAAAACAAAAAAGTTGGATATTCAGAAGTCGTGTATACCGGGTTCTTAATAGGTACAATAGCGGTAATTGACTTACTTGTTTTTTTGCAGTTTGGATTAGTAGGGTCAAGTCCGGTTCCGGTTCTTATTATATTATCCCGTGGCGGTGGCGGTGGCGGTGTTTGAGGAGGTTTTGGGGGGGATTTGCTCAAAAAAATTGCACTGTAGGTTTGTACAGAGATAGGAGAAATCGTGATAATCGCCAGCGCAATAATGATAGCAAAAGCTAGTTGGAAATATAGCCGAGGCATTGGGATTTAGTTGTTGTGTTTTTGTCTAGGATGCTTATTCCGGCTGTCGATTTTGAGATATTTTATGGAGGACTAATCCACTGCCGGTCGCTACTAAAGCTAAGGCTGAGGGAACTAAAGGCATCCATCTGCCCTGGTTAAGCATCTCAAGACAAATGTGATATAAGAGCACGCTAGCAACACAAGCGGCAATTGTCAAGTGCAGTCGGGGACGAACATATATCACCAATACTCCGCCAGTAAACGCCCATAGCCAAACAAATACTGCATCGCCCCATTGCAAATTACCCCACTGTGGTAGGAACGATAACAAAGGTCGTTTTGGGTTATCCATCACGGCGCTAAGAATTTGACTTGTCATGTGGGTATGAATCCATACTCCTGGCATTTGGCCATAGGGAGTATCAAAATCATCTCTAGCTATTTCGGCAGTATAGCCGACGATGACTACCCGATCTTTGATTGCATTTTCGCTGACTTTTCCCTCTAAAATATCTGTCAGTGAAACTATTTTTGCTGGTCTAGGATTGGCGCGGTAGTTGAGGAGAATTTGGCTACTCTTGCCATCGAGGCTTTGATAACCTCCTGTGTGTGAGGCTAAGCGATTAAAAATTACTCCGCCCAATTCCCAATTTTTTGTGGTTTGATTAACTTGTAATGGTTCAATTTTCTGGGCTGATAAGAATGAAAATGCTAATAAAAAACTGAAGCTGTAGGGTGTAATACATTTAGAAGATTTAGGCAAATAATTGGGTTCATAGGATAATAATTGGCGACGGACTGTCTGATGTTTATTGTCTTGAATGTTATTATCAAAAATATCTACAAATCCTACTTGTTCGGTTAATTGTTTTGGGGAAAATTCAGGAAGCGGAGCATAATCTGCCGCCGACGATTGATAGGAACAAACGGTATAAAAGTTTTTATTTCTTTTAAAGATTTCGATCCAATCTTTACGGGCTGTGATATCCAGATTATCCTTGATTCTAGGTTGATTGCGAGATATATCGAGGCCAAAGGCGGCTGGTTTATATTTTTCTACTTTCTTGACGATTTCTGCTAAAGCGGATTCTTTGATCGGATAGCCACCATACTTATCAACTTCTTGTTGATTGATTTCAACTACTGTGATGCGGGGATCGATCGCCTCAGCTTGGCGCTGTCGCATTAAATAATCGTAAGCAGGTAATTCCAGAGGTTCGAGGAATTGTAGCGATCGCACTCCCATGACTGCACCGGTGGCGATCGCACTTGCCATCAACACAGTTTGAAAATTACGCCAAATAGAAAAGCGTTTACGCTCTTCCTCATTTCCCCTCAACAACTCAATCCAAGTGAGAGCCTCAACACCCGGAGACTCATAAATCATCGGCAACCAGCTAGCACCAGGATAGTTAAGCTCAAATCCATGCAGCCTTTCCCGCGCTTTCCCAACTGATTTATCCAAAGACTTATTTTCTATAGCAAATGCGTCCAACAAATACTCCAAAAACTTTTGAGCTACTTCATCAGGGACTCGCTCTCGCATGGCGATAACTGCTGGAATTTGTAGAGAAGCGAGTTCCTGCACTAATCCCATGCCGTCACAAGAATTGAAAATCGCTAATTTTAAACCATGCTGAATAGCATTTTCTAAACCATACTTTAAGTCGTCAATTGCTATGCTTTCTGTTTCACTGAGGGCGAGTTTACCCTGGCTGTAATCATCATTGCTCGAACTATGACCAGCAAAGAATAAAATATCCCAATGCTGTCGCCATAACTCATCATTTAGCTTGCTGTTGGAAGTAGCTATCAGAGGTTCAATGTAGGCAGATTTTCGGGAAAGCTTTTCGGTCAAAAGCTTCAAATCTGCCTGAATATTGATACCTGTATCTTCTCCCATAACAACCAGAATTCTGACCTGGGTTTGATTTTTTTTGCCTTGGTATTTATGGGGATTTTTCTGGTTAACTTTGCTAATAATTGGCTCGATTTTAGCATGATGTAAAACATCCCACAAATGCCAAGGCAATGCCCAAAGAGCGATATCATCTGTTTGAACAATAAATCTGACATTTTCTCCTTCAGAACTCAAGACTTGTAAGAGCTTATCCCGGACAGGCTGAAAGCTTTTATCTCCTGAATTCAACCAAGTATTCATACTTGTTTCCACAGACTTAGCTGAATCTTTAACGGAAATTTTGGTAATTTGCGCCTTTTTGGTGTGCTCTAATTTGCGGTAAGAACCACAACCTGCTTTTTCGCGAGCTAAGCGTAAATTTTCAGAGGCTTTCAGCACTTCTGTAGCTGGCGGCAACCACCCAGAAATAGAATAGGATATACTATCAACTTTAAGACTGACAGAATAAGGCTGTTTGATTTCCGTTTTGATATCTAAGATGATTAACTTGCTCATAGGTTTTGGTCTGCTGGTAATGATGGTTAATTTAAACAGTAAAAGGTTCTTTGATGCTCACTCCGTTAACTGCTATTTTAACCTGAAAATAATCGCCGATCGCCGCCGTAAATGTCCATTCAATTAGATTGTCAGCAGCATCCGTTTGTTCTTCAAAGAAAACTTTGTCATCTTCATCTAGGATACTAAGTTGCAGATTTGGTGGCAGAATTGGCGATCGCTCAGAACGTAATAGCAGATGAACGTTGATTTTATCAGTTTCTTCAGGGGTAAGAGTCAGCACAAGTTGGAGTCGATCGCTATCAAAGCGCATCCCTAAATTAATAGTCTTACCAATGCCTACACCCGCACTCTCATTAGTCGGATCAATTTTCCCCAAACTCACGGATGCTTCGCGGCGCAAGGCCTCATTTTCATTTGTTTCCAGCAGATGAGTCAGGATGGCGATCGCTTCCAAATTTCCTAATTCAAGACCACCTAATACTTTAATCCCCTGCAATTGATTCTGGGGATTGCGGTTATTATTGACAATTTCAGTCAGTGTGGGAATGGTATTGTGACTCTTAGAGTTACCGTCTCGATAGGACAAAGCTCCATTAACTAAACTCTGGTCTAAATTACCAAAATTTTCTTTCATTTGCTCAAGCATCTTCCAGCCAGCTTGCGAATAATTATTCATCCGCTGAAGTAAAGTTGCTAGAGTTGGAGTCGCGACAACTGGCACAAAATTTGCTACACGATTGTGATACAATTGTTGCCGATATTTGTCATTTGCCAAGAAAGCTGCCCACTGTTCAAAGGATACTTTCAGTCGGGGAGAATATAGCGAGGAATCGCCCAAAATCTGTAATAATTTTGCCGCATCCATCTCGGACAAATTAAGGACTGGAGCAACTTCTGCTTGCAAGTTTAATCCTAGAGTAATTTGCATGACAGTCAGAGATGCCGTCAACTCATCTATGGCTAAGGAATAAGTGCGATCGCCCGCGTTGTATCTGCCTTGATGCTTCAGTTGCTGATGAGTCGCAAACCCGCAGACTTCCAGCCAACAGCGATCGTCATCATCCCCATCCAAATTCACCTGCACAGCCACATAATAATCACCAGCCCAACTAGGAATATCAACCCATTCCTGCGGCACACAAATTTCTTCTAAATCTGACTCGTCATTGGGAATAAACACCAGTCTGCTATCACCAATCTGAATAGCTGTGCCGTTGACTACTTCCCAAATACTAGCAAGATCCTGACCGTGCCAGACTAAAGGTTGAGGGTTCTCTGGTTCCAGCCAATCAGAAAGCCAGTTAAATAAAGCATTTAAACAAGCGCCATTGAGATAACCATTGTAGCGAGCAATAGGATGAGAGTGGTGTTGACTTTGTTGCCAAGTAGTTTCTAGGTCTACTTGGTCAATTGTCAAGCGCAGCCGTTCAGAAATCTGAGACTCTAAGGGTGAATATTTTGTGAATTCAAACATTTTTTTATTCTCCTTTGTTAACACTAATTAGAATTTGCAAGCATTCGTCAACGATAACATCAACTGTTTGGAAGGCATCTTCAGCCTGAAGAGAGAGATTCCGACTACGACAGACAGCCAGAACTTGAGATTGATAAAAGTCCAGTAACCACTTTTCTACATACTTATTCACCCAAGTATTCAATACCTTAAAAAAAGTGGATTGTAAGTTCTGCTGAGCTTGAAAAAGTATGGCATTCACCTCTAAGATATTCATGTTCAGCATAGTCCCAATCCTTTCTACGTTTAACTGCTGACCATAGTGAAGATGGAAAACAGTTTCCTCTTGAGATTCAAGTTTTTTCACAGCTTCAACTAAAGCTGCGTGAATTAAATCTGAATGCAGGGGAGCGCGGAAGTTTTTATGCAGCCATTGCAATACATATTTTTCGGGCCATGCTTCCGGCTGTGACATTTCAGCCATAGTTTTGATGAGTTTTGTTTTAATAGTATTCAGGCGACGAGAAATAGCAGATTGACTGATTCCTAATTTAATTTGTAGTTGTGCTTGCTTGATGCCACAACCATAATAAAGCAGGAGAGCTTTGTGTTGATCTGGTTTAAATTCTTCTATCTGTTTGCGAAAAACAGAGTGAATTTGCTGGCTTTTTCTGCCATTTTCCTCAGTATTTTCATCTGCTTCTATATCAAAAAATTCTTCGGTATCTGACTGAGATAAGTTTTCATCGCCTTTTTCCTGATGTGATTCCCAGGAGATTTTATTGTTAATGGGATTTTGGTAATTTTGTAATGCTTTAATACAAAATTCCATCCAAGCTTGCATTTGCTCTTGATTGATATTTGAGCCAGCGGAGACTTCGTGAGGTGCATTCGAGAGGGCTTTTTCTGAATTGTAATATTCAGTGGCTTGCCAAAAGTCTTCAGTATCAGCATTGTGCCATTTCTCCCCTCTTTGCCTGACCGCAGGATTATAAACTTTGTTCAAGCGATAAACTTTTTTAAAATATTTGCTTGCAAAGATATATTTTGTAATTGTCGATTCTTGAATCGCAGAATTTTCCAGCGCGTTCCGAAGCTCTTTCTCAGATTTTTCAACTAGCAGTCGCCACGGCGAAAACTTACCTACAGACATTTGATCTCGGATATATTGGCTCAAGGCAGCTTGAATGTAGGTATTTAGAGAAGCCTGACGATCGCAATCATAGGATTGTAACAAGCGGCACAGATTTTCAGGATTGTAGATAAAAATGCGAGCAGAGGAGAGATACTCGTCCCAAGGCTGCTCCTGGAAGTTTTTTGAGACTTCTTTAGCTGCATAATAGCAGTTTCTTTCAAGGTAACAAAGCAAGTGTTCTAAAGCTAGCTTTTGGCGTTTTTTTGGCTCCCATTGTTGAGGGATTGATGTCGCATTAATTGCTATTTTTCTCCAATATATTGCTAAATCTTTGCTGTGATTTTTCTGGGAACATAACTGTGCAAATTCCGGGTTTCGTTGTTGATACAAATTAAAATTGGTTCTGAGATGATTCTGGTTTTGCCACTCAAAAATCTGGGCATTTTTGCTGGTATTCAGCCTGAGATAGGTGCAAAATTCGTCGGTGTAATTTTGACGTTCTGGCAGTCGGGGAATGTTTCCCTGATAAGAAGGGTTGGTCATCTTAGTTTGTTATCCAAGAACAATAAAGGAGGAATTGAGCCAGAAGTTTTGAGTTTACAGCAGCCTCGCTGGGGAGGAAGCTGTTGGCCAGTACAGAGGCTCAGAGGTTTTTGAGTTGCAGTCATGGGGGAAATTGGGCGACTGAAGCATAGCGGCTGGGAGAGCGTCCTATAAAGTGTGCTACTAACTTATTGGTGTCGTCAGCCGACATTTATGCGGGTGGCTCTGAGTTGGGGATGCAGCATTGTCTCTGAGAGGCAGTAGCAGTGCATCTGTTGCTTGCCCCTGGGCTAAGGCTGAAAGTGCAGTTGGTATCTAACTCTTGAGACATAACTGCTTGAGTTGAGTTACAGCAAGCTTCTGGGCACATTCCTCTAAAAGTGGGGTGCTAGGTCTCACAGGCAATCCCAGAATATCTGGCTGGTTGACTCTGCTATTGCATTGTCCCACAATCGACTGCGATCGCTCTTCGGTTCTGGAGGGCGATCGCCTCTTACTAAACCGCACTCCAATATCACCGAGACAACTTTGAATACACCTTGAGCTAGCCAAGGCTTTAGTAGAAAAAGAGCCGAAATGGGATGAGGCGATAACCTCTTACCAACGTGCGATCAAACTAAATCCAGATTATTCGCGATCACACCAACACTTAGGGGATGCTTTGGCGGAAGTGGGTAAAATCGACTAAGCAAGTACCTGTTAGCGTCGCGCCTTACAACATCAACCGAGAATTGTATGAATCAACAAGGATTAAGAAGGAAGGTTACCTAATGGTACTAGAAAATCAAACAAAAAATGGTGGTACTAAATATGTAATGATTTCTTGCAGCATACTCCAGGTTCATGAAGTACATTACCAACTATTCGTAAACCAGCTAAAGTAGAGCCGTATGATTATCTGTACCACATATACATGGAATATGCTGTTGTAAGAGCTTCTTCATTAAATGTTTAATTGTTAATTAAAATTTAATGAATTTAGAGATTTATTTTTTATGGTTATTATCAACAAACTGTCGAGTAGAATTTTTACATTGATGATTTTGTTTTCCATTATGAATATGACAATTTTTGCGGATGTTATGATATCCACATCTGGGACAGGCTGGCTGACAGTCTTCAATATCAATATATTCCTTAGTTTTTGAGGATAAATCAATTCTTTTATTTCCGAATTTATATAAATTTTGTGAGAATAGTTTAACATTTTAGCTCCGATTAAGTTAGTATTTTTTTTAATAAGTCTGATGATAAGTAGGGCTGATGAAGCCTGGGCTATTTTCAGTAGATATTTGTAGAAAACTGCTGAATTTTTATCATTAAATTCTAAGCATCATTACATATTTAGGACGACAGAAAAATAATCCTTATTTGATTTATTGGCTTCGAGCCGTCGAACAGCTTCGCTGGCAACAGGTTGTTCTCGCTCCCTATCTTCTTGATTAAGTACGAATGCTATGGCATCTGAATGCAGCAGGTAATTTTCATATATCCGCCTTTTGATGAATTCAATCGGATGTGGCTTTCTTCTCTTTAGATGTTCAATATCCGACTGCGACAAACACTCTTTATCGAATACAAAACCTACAGCACGATGGTACAAAGTAAGTTCGCAGACTCAATCAAACTTGTGCCAACAATCGTGATTTTTCTTGCAGAATAACTGAAATTAGTGCGGGTTCACGGCACTTGTAGGTAGCTTTTATAAGGCTTTTATAAATAGAGAATACTGAGAGCAATTGTAGATCCCGGTATCAGCTTTTTCAATCCCGTTGCCCGGCCAGTAAATCCAATCAAGCTCAATTTGTAAAAATTTGCCTCACTCAATTAAGCACAGCCTTTCTGCGTACTGAGTTCACCACTAAACACGCTTACCTCATCGTTATTTGTTAGCCTGTAAAGGAGCGGGAGTCGCTGGAGTTCCAGCAATTTAGGCTAAATTAATCTTGACGACTTTATTGCGGGCTTCAGTCACTTTGGGTAGCGTTAGCGTTAGAATGCCATCTTTGTATTCAGCTTGCACAGAGTCGTTTTGAATGTGTGCGAACAAGGGAAGCACCCGGTGGAATTTGCCATAGCGGAATTCTGATATGAGTTATCTCTCGTTGCTGCCCGTTGGTCAAAAACTTTATCGAGTTGCTGGCGGATCGTTTCAATTTCCGTGAAGGGTTGCCAATAGCGCATCAACATAATCTGTCACCTCAAAGATGGTAAAGCTTTATAAGAAAAATTTGGGTTTAAGCTCGTTGCTTACAGTTATTATAATGCCGATTTTTAAGTGGTAATAATAATCAGAAAAACCCTACTGGGTTGGTCGTATTTGCCAAAAATAGTGCGAAACAATCGGGATACTTCGCATTGAAAAAAACCTTACAAAGCTATTCCTAGAAACCGAAAAGGCTGTGGTAACGCCATGATGACCTTGCCTCAGAACTCTGCACGGCGCGAGCGTCGAGGGAAGTATCGTCGGGGTTGCAAACCGTACCAAAAATGCGGTGCGGATGATGTGTAGCACCGTAAGGACGTGATTTGTCGGCTATCGCTGCTTTTTCATAGCCATCGCTCTATGAGGGCGATCGCATAATCCCACTCTTAAGAACCCGATCGCCTAAGAGGTTATGTGTCGCTAGTTCAATAATGTAGTAAGAGCTCAAAGCGCTTCTCTAAACGGTGTAAGAGTCAATGGTTGTACTTGGGAGCGGTGGCGGCGCCTCCTGGGCACTTATCTAATCCGTTGACATCTCCTCGATTTTGACTCACATCATCTTCTATCCCGATCACCGATCGCATCCACCTCAACAGCCGACAGCACCTTAGCTTCCATCCCGTACAAATCCCGCAGCACAACCTTGACATTGGGAAACACAAAATACTCGGTCAGTTTCCCAATCCGGTAATTAAAAGGTTGATATCGGTGCTTAAAATACAGTTCCACATTCCCCCGGTGTTCCCACAATCCCAGCAAATTAACAACCGCATCCGAGTAATGCACCCTCATATCCCGCTGCACCTCGGCTATGCGTTGGTCGATCGATCGAGTAGTAACACCGATTTTGTAGAAAATGTTGCCCGAAGCTTTGACCTCAAGGAAATAGAGCGAATTAATCAGAATCCGCCGAAGCTGCGATCGATAAATCTGTAAGTCAGCCCGTCGCTCGTCCGCACAGGAAAGTCCGGCAGCGACCGCCACCGCCGCAGAGTTCTCCAACGAGAGCCAACTCCGACCGCAGTAAAGGTTCCTGAACGCGATTGAACAACGCCAGGGGAAGCGCACCAACCGGGATTTTACCGAGATGAGTGAACCGGTACGATCGATCGCCCTCCGACTCCACCAACCCTTTGAGTTCCCAGCGAAAGTTGATTAAGTCTTTTGGAATAGCGTAATCCTGTGCACCATATTCTTTCCACAACACCTTCAACTGTTCGAGTTCCTCACCCTTGAGTTGGATGGTGAAATTGTCATAGAGCGGCAGTGCGGGAAATGCTTTGGTTTTAATCCGCTGCGAAACAGGTTTGCAAGTTTCCTGTGTGTGAGAAAAGTGGTGTTCTTTCACCGAACCTTTTTTCGCTGTAAGTCCACCGCCGCAGTAAAGACACGCGAGGTTAGTTTTTCCGCGCCCAACATCATCTATGCCCGCCAGTTCTCCGTCGGGAGCCACACCAAATTTTAGCCACATCGCTCTTATTTTCCTTTTAGCAGGTTTTTGTAGGTGCACCCGCGTTGAAGGATTGTAACAACTTGCAGAAGTAGATAGTCTCTGCCTTGGGAAGAAACTGAGCTTAACCCAAAAACGAGCGAACCATAGTGTTGTTCTCGCAATCAATCAGCTATTATCCGGGTACTTTGACTGCATTGATTCGTCAGATGGGGTGTGTGACAGTTGCGATGGGACTAGCGGCACGAACGGCACGGCAGGCAATTCATCCCGTGCAGGGAAATTGAACTTTCCCGGTGTAAGAAAGCATGGAAAGCGAAGCGATCGCCCCGCACTTGCTCCGGCTCTATCAGCCAAGCTGTGGGTGGAGGCTCCCTCGATGGTGACGCGATCGAACGCTTCTCTCAAAATCCGATCCGCCGAGTCTGATTGCAAAGGCCTCCAATGCCTCCAATGGTGGCGGCTTCGGTCGTAGTCCGGGCGATCGCTACAGATTAGTTGAATCGCTAAGCGTAAAAATGCGTCTGTGATGAGCTTGAACGCTCGCTATGAATGGCTAGCAGCCATCGTAACGTTAGCGGTAAAGCGTGTCAGCCATAATAACTGTTAGCTCAATCAACAAAAAGGTAGAGGGAATGTTGGGCTTATTGGCATACAGTAAAAAGCGTTAGCCAAGTATTTAAAGTAATGACAAGTACAGCATTCGATCGAATATTCCGGGATAGCAACGGCGAAATTGTGAGAGCTGCGACCACCAAACCTACCGTTGATTGTCACGATTGCAGCGAGTTTGCTGAAACTTGTTTTAACAACAGGTGAAATCTATACAGCGTTAGACTTGCTAGCTTTTGGCTCTTTGTTTACTTGTGGGAGGAATTATTTCAAGGTGTTAATTATTTTCGGAGAGCGCTAGGTTTCTGTGTACTGATTGGTGCGATCGCATTCAAAGTCCTCAAGTTATAGTGACATACTCCTACATCAAGCTGAGTACAGCTATGATGTAGGCTTCTTTGCAGCCCGATGAAGGGTATGCAAAATTTCCTTCGCGGTACTTTTATCCAGAGTTCCTACTATAGAAAGCTTCCCACTACGGCGTTTTATACTGGGGAAAATGTCCAACCCCAGTCTTTTTAGGTTAATCGCGGCATTAATGTCACGGTCAACCATCAAAGATTCTTGCTCATCCCAATAGTCTCTGATACTACAATCGGTGAAAATTATTTCATCCCGATAACACAGAACCATTGAGGTATAAGCAGGATTTTTAGCGATGACAACTGCTCCAGCTTTTGAGGCTATGTAGTCCAGTGTCGTAAAAAAGTTGCCAAATGCAGCGTCAGACCAAGACTTGTTTAATCCGGATTTGGCTGATTGACCATTCGGAAGAAAAGTTCCATTTTCAGCCTGTTTAGACTTATTGCGTTTCGTCAAACCTTTCAGGTTCAAGTCCTCATGAAAGAAGACTTTTTTTCCAGTTCTCACTAGCTTATGAGCGGTTTTGTAATGAAAATCTTTTCTTGACCTAGCAATGCGTTGATGTTGCCTAGCTTCACGTTTTGCTAGTTTGCGACGAGACTTAGAGCCACGTTTCCGTTTATTCCGCTTAGTTGAAATCCGGTCTAGAGAGGCTTGATTCTTACGAAGCGGCTTGAAGGATGACAGTTTCTCGCCATCTGATGTTGCGAGATAAACATCTTTATGTAAAACAGCATCTAATCCCAACGAATTGTCCCAAGCTGGAACAATTATATCCTGACATTGGATTGGTACCTTCACATCTTCTAGGACAAATTGAATGAACCAACCATCAGCCTTTTTGGTGACACTGACTTGTTTGACAATAAATCCGTCTGGGATAGGACGGTGCATTCTGACCTTAACAACTCCCAATTTGGGAAGTCGCAAATATAGCCAGTTCTTGCGAGTTAGTTTAATCCAGCTATTATTGGCAGTAGCAAAAGTCATAGTTCTGAAGCTAGCTTCAGACTTAAATCGTGGTTTACCAGACTTACAACCATTGCTGTCGCCCATAACAAATCGCTCAAATGCCTTGTCAACACGCTTTGATACGTCTTGTAGAATTGTCGAGTCAACCCCTAAAAAGTCCAACAATTCACCACGATGGAATACTTTTACCAAGTCTTTTTTAATAATTGGTAGTTGTTTCTTTTGGGTATAATAGTTGGGCTTTTCTCGGACAGGGGCAATGCTACTAACTAGCGGACAAGCATTTATGCTTGATCTGTTCATCGACCACCAGTCAAATCTGTCTCCCAACTGGCGATTATACCAATAACGGCAAATCCTTAGCCACTCATTTAACGAGAGCCTCTGCTTAGTGTCGGGATACATTTTGTACTGGTACGTCGTTTGCACTATCGTTTTGGGATATTAGCCTAACTTGGTGTTAGCATATCATCAATGCCTATTCAGTGTCAATGTCGTGAACAAAGATTTTATCCGCAAGGCAAGGGGAGTCTCAGCACTCAAATGCCATTTGGTGTTAACTACAAAGTATCGAAGGAAAGTCCTGACAGACTTAATGCTGACAAGGCTTGAGTCGATATTTAGGGATTTAATGGAAAAATGGGAAGGAAGGTTGATAGAATTTAACGGAGAGAGCGACCACGTTCATTTGCTGTTGCAGTACAACCCGCAGACAGAACCAAGTAAATTGATCAACAACTTAAAAACTGTTTCTAGTCGGTACTTGAGAAAAGAGTTCGCTACTGAAATTAACCAAGTTTATTGGAAAGAAGTGTTTTGGACAAATGGCTATTTTATCGCTTCTTGTGGTGGCGTGACTGTTGAACAATTGAAAAAATACATCAATGAGCAAGATCGACCCACAGAATAAAGAGTTCGCTCGTCTCGTCATCCACCCGCTCACTGCTCAACGCTTACACCGTGTGAGATTGTGAGCGGGTGGAATCAGGAGTCTCACCGCGCCTTCCATCCCACACTAATCGAAGCGATATAGTGTGGGGATTCCCATCTGTTTAGCTAATAACCGTTGAAAGCGCACGGTAGCAGAAGCGTGGGAATATTTGGGTATTAGGCATCATCTTTCTGCCACTGCTCGTAGGTGATGCGTGGAAGCTCGAAGCGCTCTGTTGTACGGCAATAGTAAGACGGAGAGCCAAGCCGACCGATGGGAGCAAAGCCGTTAATATGTAGGCGATCGCCAAGAAGACGATCGTCAATATGGAACATCACCACCTGCCCAATGAAAAGCGTGTAAATTCCTAGCGGTTGTTGGCTGTGGAGTACGCATTCCAAACTGGCTTGAGCTTCAGCTATGCGAGGAACCTTAACCCGCTTTGATGCCGCTGAATGTAAAAGGGCCGCCGTGAGTTCGCTTTCTTCTGTCGGGAAGTTGGCAGAAGAAATATTCATGGCAGTCAACAAATCTTCTGTCACCAAATTCACCACAAACTCACTACTCAAAGTGATATTTTTCCCCGTATCTTTTATGCTGCCATCTTCTTTATTGCCAATACTGATGATTAGGTATAAAGGGTCAGCACCCACTGCGTTAAAGAAGCTGAAGGGTGCGAGATTGATTACACCCTCCGTATTTTGTGAAGTTACCCAAGCAATCGGACGGGGAACGACAAGATTTGTCAATAACTTATAGTTATCTTGAGGAGTGTTGGAGTTAGGATCGACGTGCATGGTGAATATTCAGTTTTGTTCAAGTATAAAAATTATAGCTTGCCCAACGTGTCGGCTAAATGCAGAGGTTCGGGAGAGTCCCTCAACATTTTCTTAGCGATCGATCGCACTACAGGAAAAGCAAAAACGTAGTGCATCGCGCTTTTCTCTGGATGGTATGCTGGGAAAATTGAGAGTGTTGCACGCTCACTGCATTGCTGCACCGGTTTGAGGGATTTCTTAACGTGGCAGTGGCGGGCGAGCAACGGAAAAGGTGGGAGGTTTTTTTAAGGACGATCGCTCCCAGATACCACTTTCCAGCAATCAGAGTTCTTTGGTTGTAATTCTGTTGGGGGGTATTTCGACGATCGCTCCCAGATACCACTCTCCTGAGTCAGAGATAAGTGAAAAACACAGAAATTTACAAGTTTAAAAGCGTTACAAAGACGAGTTCACAGCAACGCGAAACACATTAATCAAGCTTCTAAAATTTATTGTCTAAGTGAGAATTTCCCTTAGTTTAAACGTAAAAATTAATGTTTAGGTACTGATTTATCCGGTTAAAATTGCATACTTCTGCCCTATGAAAGCATTTTACGTTTGTTCCTGTCTAACTCAAAAATTGGGTGTATTTGAGATATTGTGGAACCTACCCAAAGCTTGTGAGGCTTGTGAGCGAGCAGAATGCCGTCCCACACTTGTTTAGAGCGATCGCCCGTCTCATAAAAAAATGTCTCGATTGCGGAACAGGCCTCTTCCAGTTCCGAGATACATTAGGGTGATAATACAAACAACCACTAATCACATTCTGTACAAATTATGAGCTTAATCCCTCCTTCCAAGCAAAAGTTAGAAATTGAAAATATTATCGCCCCTCGAACTGCTCTTGAGTTTACAGCATTTGTGGGACTAACAGTGTTAATTAGTTTGCTGACTGCGGGCAATTTATTCGGAGTTGGTGGTGTAGCGGCTGTTGGTTTTATCTGGTGGCGAGTCGATCGCCAGCGTGAAAAAAAACGTATTCAAACCTTATATACCCAAAATTTAGGTATTATCGTGGGAAAAGAACCCCCCACCGGGGTTAGAGGTTTAATCTTGTTACTCAGTCCCTATTCGCCGCGCAAACAAGAACTAAAAAATGAAGGTACGATCGCCCCGCTGATTGAATTGGTCATCAACACTGAGATAGAGAAACTCACTCAAGATGATTTCGATAGACTTGACTTGTTTAATTCTAATCTTTCCCCCCAAATCAAAGCTGTAGAATTTCATGCAAGCCAAGGAAACTTGCGAGATATTTGGATGATTAGTACAAAAAGTTACGAGACAAAGGAAGGTAAAAAAGTTAAAGGTTCCGAAGATTCAGCCCAAATTCTCAGTCAATACCTACGGTTTCAATACGGACAAAGCTTTGACATTAACTGGCAAGGCTTATCAGTCCTAGATTACGATTATCAAGGATTGTGGAGGTTAGCAGAGCAAATCTTCCGCGAGTCCGCTTATAAAGATGACGTGATAGTTGCCGATATTACTGGCGGGACAAAAATGATGAGCGTGGCTTTGTCTATGGCTTGCATTCCCCCAAAACGCCGAATGCAATATATGGATTCGCAGCGGGATTGGCAAGGAAATCCCTTGTCCGTTGGGGATATGCAGCCGATCGTAATTGATGTCGATCAGATTCTTTATTCTAGTTAACAGCCAGCCCAGCCGGGTAAGAACAATGACTGAAAAACCAAAACTTTCAACTCGCTTTCAAACAGCTTTAGTCTATGCCGCCCAACTCCACGCAAACCAAGTCAGAAAAGGTGGCGACATTCCTTACATCAGTCACCTTTTAAGCGTCGCAGCATTAGTATTAGAAGATGGTGGCGATGAAGATGAAGCCATCGCAGGACTTTTACACGATGCTATAGAAGACCAGGGAAGTACCGAAACTCGCGAAGCTATTCTGGTACAATTTGGAGAACGAGTTGCTAGTATCGTTGATGCCTGCACCGAATCTTGTACGATACCAAAACCACCTTGGCGCGATCGCAAGTTACGATACATTGAGCAAATGCGTCAAGCTTCCCCATCTGTGCTGCGGGTGTCAATGGCGGACAAACTGCACAACGCTCGTTCAATTTTAGCAGATCGCGATCGAGAAGGTGACGCAGTTTGGGATAAATTCAAGGGCGGAAAAGCAGGCACTTTGTGGTTTTACCGCAGTTTGCTGGAAATTTATCGGCACGGAGGTTCTAACTTCTTGTTCTCCGAAATCGAGCGCATCGTTGCTCAATTAGAAAAATCGCAATGACATCAATACGTTATTGATGGGAAGTTTCATAGAGGAAAGCTCCTTTTCCACAAAGCAGTCATAATTGCGCTTAGTCTCTCTGAGTTGATGATCAGTGAGAGGTTATTAAGTCAAGGAAATAGCGCAATTATGTCCATGCAATATGCTGCTGATTTTGACCAGAACCGAGAAGTTTTAGCAACATCCCTCGTTGAGGAATTTCTCAGGGTAGAAAACTTTCAGAGAGCTTGGGAAAAGGTAGCAGCTAATCAAGGCGCTGCTGGCATTGATGCAGAAACCATTGATGATTTTCGTCAAAATTTACAAACAAATCTCTTCCAGTTGAGAAAATCGGTTGCTAATAGCAGCTATCAAGCGCATCCCTGTAAACAAGTTTTAATCCCTAAAAATCAAGGCAGTTGGCGAGAATTAAAAATCCCAGCAGTCAGAGATAGAATTGTTCAGCAAGCTTTATTGAATGTTCTCGCCCCAATTTGGGAAACTAAGTTTTCTTGCTGTAGTTTTGCCTATCGCCCCAACCTGTCTTACTTGGATGCTGTGGAAGCAGTGGCTCGCTGGCGGGACTTGGGTTATAGTTGGGTACTAGATGCAGATATCGCTCAGTATTTTGATAATATTGACCACCAGCGGTTGTTAAGAGAGGTTAGGAAGCAAATCGACAATCCAGGCATTCTCTGCTTGATTAAATCTTGGATTGCGGTGGGGTTATTAACCCAAGACGGGGTTATTAGAACTGAGAAAGGGATTCCTCAAGGCTCTGTTATTTCGCCGATGCTTGCTAACATTTACCTGGATGATTTCGACAAATTTTTCTCGAATTCTGGTCTTCAGTTAGTCCGCTACGCCGATGATTTTGTGGTACTAGCTCGTACTAAAGAGCAAATTATTGGCGCTTACTCTCAGGTGGAACGATTGCTCAATTCTATGGGGTTGGCGCTGCATCCTGATAAAACTAGAATTACTAATTTTGACCGAGGATTTCGATTTTTAGGTCACGGTTTTTTGGAAAGTGCTATCTTTCCTCTGGAATCGCCTCAGAATCTGGTGCAGTTAGGAGCCAAACAGAGTAAAGCTAGTAAAAAAAAAGGCTCGCGCTCCCCATACAAGTCAAAGAGAAAGCAGAGGTAATCCCAATATCCTCTTTGAACCCTCCAGTTTGTGTAGAAAATATTGAATCTGAAAGCGAGCAAGCTCCTTCGAGAAATACTTGGAACAAAGACATGGCAACTATTTATTTGATTGAGCAAGGAACAGCGGTATATAAGGAAAATTTACGGTTTGTGATTTGGGTGGACGATGAGCCGAGAAAGGAAATTCCGATTCGCGAGGTTGAGCGAATTTTGGTATTTGGAAATATCCAAGTTTCGACTCAGGCTATTCATGCTTGCCTGCAAGAGCAAATTTTGATATTGTTTTTGAATTTATCCGGTTACTATAAGGGTCATCTATGGAATTGGGAATCCAGCCATCAGGCTAATGAATTGATGCAAATTGAGAAGCGCCAAGATGCCGCGTTTCAGTTACAAATCTCTCAAGCTATTGTGCGTGGAAAGTTGCTGAATTCTAAGCAGTTATTATTAAGGCTAAATCGGAAGCGAAAAGTAGCGGAAGTTGCCAGAGCGATCGCAGGTATTAATTCTGATATTGAGGCTCTGGCTACCGTTGATAATGTGGATAGTTTGCGCGGTTATGAAGGCATTGGTGCAGCGCGATATTTCCCCGCGTTAGGCAAGTTGATTGCGAATCCGAGCTTTAGCTTTTCTCTGCGACATCGCCAACCTCCTACCGATCCGGTCAATTCTTTATTAAGTTTTGGCTACACTCTGTTATTTAATAATGTTCTAAGCCTGATAGTGGCTGAGGGGCTATCTCCTTATTTTGCTAACTTCCACTATGGAGAAGACAAAAAGCCTTATCTGGCCTTTGACCTGATGGAGGAATTTCGCTCACCTATTGTTGATAGTTTTGTGTTGAAATTAATCAATAATTCGATTTTCAAGCCTACTGATTTTGAAAGGATTGTCAGTACGGGAGGAGTTTATTTAAGTTATGGGGCGCGGCGTGAGTTTATCGAGCAGTTTGAAAGGCGGATGAACGAACAGCTTTCTCATCCTGATTTACAATCTCAGGTTTCTTATCGAGAGGCAATTCAGTTGCAGGTTCGGCGCTATAAGCGTAGTTTGGTGCATGGCATTATATATGAGCCTTTTTTGAGAACAACGTAAAGCTGAGGCTTACTTCGTGGTTGTTGTAATGTATGACATTCCTGATGACAAAAGGCGTACCAAACTTTCTAATTTTCTGGAGGGCTACGGGCGCAGAATTCAGTGGTCAGTTTTTGAGTGTTTTATTAACTTGGATGAGATGCGACAACTACACCACAAGGTGAAAAAGCTGGTGAAGCCGGAGGAGGATGATGTTCGTTTCTACTGGATCTCGACTGAGGCTGCGTCGATGGTTTTGACGATCGGCAGCTCCAAGTCAGAACCGCCCCCAAACTATTATGTAATCTAGGTTTGAGCTAATATAGTGGTAGTTGACTGCTTCACCGACGCACTACCATGAACTATTGGCGGTGGTTGAATTGTCCGAGTGTGGCGATCGCTGCGAGCATAGGTTTTGACAGTGCCTTTTATCCCCAAAGCATTGCTAGATAAGGGTTATGGATGATAGCTACTGTGGAAGCTATGTCTACCTACGCACCTAATTATACTTAACTGGTGAATCAGGGAATGAGGTGCGTAGGTAGAGGTTTTTGTGTAGTCCCGTTCGAGGTTTAATCCGTCAAAGCCTTGCTAAATAAGCTTTTTGACATTTAAGAGAGTTTCTGTATGCTCATCGACGCACCTCAGCTAGTCTTCAAAAGCCTTATGTTTCCGTTGATGTGCGTCGATGCCTTACCAGGATGGGGTTTCAGCTATGTTTTTTTCCCGATTTGTGAGCGGCTCTATGCTAAAATTTGGAGGTGCGTCGATTTGACGGCTGAAATCCTTTCTGGGTATAGGCTCTGCGGCGAACTCCCTACCGATGGGTTTAAATCGGATTAGTTGGAAACTCATTGAGCGACTGGGTGTAGCCCATGTTTTCACCCTACCGATGGGTTTAAATCGGATTAGTTGGAAACAACTGAGACTGAGCCTCAGGAGGTGGGCAAGTAACCCTACCGATGGGTTTAAATCGGATTAGTTGGAAACCGTCGATGGTCCTTCAGAAGGACCAGGATAGTATGGCCCTCCCTACCGATGGGTTTAAATCGGATTAGTTGGAAACCAGTAGTGGTAAAACCACCTCCAAGCATAGCTACAACCCTACCGATGGGTTTAAATCGGATTAGTTGGAAACTCGCATATCCACTACTATGATTGGGTCTTTGGGGAATCCCTACCGATGGGTTTAAATCGGATTAGTTGGAAACATCCAGTCGTCATCTGGATAAATAGGTCCATTGACAACATCCCTACCGATGGGTTTAAATCGGATTAGTTGGAAACATTTGTTCCTGCCAAGGTTCTAAAAAAAGTTTACCCTACCGATGGGTTTAAATCGGATTAGTTGGAAACTTACAGCATCATCATCGCCATCAATTAGATCAAACATGCCCTACCGATGGGTTTAAATCGGATTAGTTGGAAACAATCAGCTGGATATGGAATATCATTTATCCATACGTATTTCCCTACCGATGGGTTTAAATCGGATTAGTTGGAAACCATTCAAAAAGGAAAATATTCAGTACATAAGCCCTACCGATGGGTTTAAATCGGATTAGTTGGAAACCTCATGATCCTCTTCCTCAAATTTAGTTTTAAACCCCTACCGATGGGTTTAAATCGGATTAGTTGGAAACGATGATGGGACAATTGCTATCGTAAGCACTAATGGCACCCTACCGATGGGTTTAAATCGGATTAGTTGGAAACTTGACCGTTTGACTCTTGGTCGTCTGCACAGTCATTCCCTACCGATGGGTTTAAATCGGATTAGTTGGAAACGTCTTTCCTCTAACCATTCCTCGGTTATTTGTGTACACCCTACCGATGGGTTTAAATCGGATTAGTTGGAAACTTAGCCACCACCGTACCTGTGTAGGTGTCATTGATTCCCTACCGATGGGTTTAAATCGGATTAGTTGGAAACTTTTATGAGTACGGTCTAGAGTTTAGTTTATGCTCCCTACCGATGGGTTTAAATCGGATTAGTTGGAAACGTTACGCCCGTAAATGATGCTGGCATCATAGTACCCCTACCGATGGGTTTAAATCGGATTAGTTGGAAACATGAAATCAGTAGCAAAGGAGGCATTACCTCTTCCCTACCGATGGGTTTAAATCGGATTAGTTGGAAACTTGGTGGTTGGGCGGGCTACGGCGGAAAATTGTCCCCCTACCGATGGGTTTAAATCGGATTAGTTGGAAACAAAAAGATGAGCCGGAATTCACTTGCATGGTCTGAGCAGAACCCTACCGATGGGTTTAAATCGGATTAGTTGGAAACTTTCTAATATCCTTTTGATATCAGCCGATTCTTCTTTACAAATCCCTACCGATGGGTTTAAATCGGATTAGTTGGAAACAGTAATGACATTCTGGACTTTGTAATTCGATTCACCCCTACCGATGGGTTTAAATCGGATTAGTTGGAAACTTTCTCTTTTCGGGTCTTAGCACAAACTTGAGTGGTGTGGCCCTACCGATGGGTTTAAATCGGATTAGTTGGAAATGGTTTAGCTTTGGGAGCATGGAAAAACCAAACATAACCCTACCAATAGGGTTCAAGCGGATTAGTTGGAAATGCTAGCAACATGACTGCAATATCTCGCAGATATACCGCCCTATTGAGCGGTTTAAATCGGATTAGTCGCAGCAATAAAAAAACCGCTCTTTGAGGCGGTTTTTCTTTGAGATAGCATAATTATCATTAATACCGATCGCCCCAAATTGACGAACTACCAAATCCAAATCACAATCGCCTCTGACAGCGCAAGCGATCGATCGCCACCAATAAAGCCGTAGAACCGATGTAGGTAGTGCCAAAACTCCAAGCAAAGCTAATAGTACCGACAAACGCACCGTGTAAAGGAGTAGGCGGTTCTAAAACCAGAGTTGCTTCAGCGGAAGAAGAGTGTGAATCGCCCTTTAAACCCTGTGTCCCCAAATTGCTAACATCCGCCGTTGCAAATAGCAATTGTCCCAGCGCCATATAGTACAACAAACCTTGAGCAATAAAAGCTAAAAAACGACCGCTGCGAGACATCCACTGACGGCTCCCCGTGAAATGTTTTTTATGGTCTAAATAAGCATCACTGAGGGAAGTGCCCTCCAAAATACCCGAACCCATCAAAGCAACAGCTTCAGTTATTGGAATTTGAGTCCCCAACATCGGAACGGCAATACCCGCACCTCCACTGAGCAAATACAGCAATAAATTGCTGGAAATGTAGGTAGAAACTAAACTAGCGATATAAAACGTACCCAATACCGCCACCGCTGCGTAATTAAACAAATCCGGCTGATTAACTGCAATTTCTTTCTTTTTATCTGTTTTCAACCTTTGGGTAGCGTTCGTTGTCAAACCATCATTGAGTTCGGCCCACTCCGGTGCTAAAGTGGGTTGACTGAATTCAGATCGTGCATTTTGACCATTGCTCAGCCTTGTAGCTGCATTACCGCGAATCCTGCTACCTAACATTTGTTTAGCATCCGTGCCTGGTATTGGCTGTTGATGACCATTTTTTCTGGGACGTTTTCTCTGATAATTCATAGGTGTTTGAGACAAAAAGGTTAATAAGTTTCAGACTGATTAGGATTAAGAACCTGCTACAGGACAGAGATGACGATCGACTAAACTCGGCTTCAGTACGGTAATTTTATTAGCATAAATCTGAGGTATATAGATAGAACCAGGCTCGATCTGATTCATCGTATCAGCTAAATTCTGAGGTAAGATATTCCCCGACAAACCCCGGTCAATTCCCCGAAAAGGGTGAGCAAAGCCTTGAGGAGTCAATCGAGCATTAAAAGGTTGAATTTTTCCCCAGCGTGATTCCCTTTCTTCTAAAACGGGTTGAAGGGTAATGCCTCTTTGCCAATCAGCAGCAGGCAATGTCACAAACAATATAACTTTTTGCTGCTGTGCGTTGTAGTAGAGGCGGTGCATGGGGGAAGCATCCAAACGTCCTGGCTGAACCTGCATTACCGTTTGTTTCTCAGCAATTGACCATTTTCCCCGGTTATCTTGTCGTACCCAAAAGAAACGGATAGCAGAATCATTGACGGGCAGCAATACTACAGCGCGACCTTGCAGAGGATTATTGAGTCGAGCCACAGGTAAATTTAGCTGTAGAGAGCTTGAATTCAGTTGCGGTTGCAGGTTATCTCCCAAATTGAAAGATTGGCAACGAGGGGAATTTGCAATGGTTGATACAGCTTTGATATAAGAACGCTCTACAGCTAATGGTGAGAGCGTTTGACAACCAACTACGATCGAGCTTAAAAGCAAAACTATCTGTATTTTTACTTTCATTTTTGAACCTAGCCCCCTCACAGAAACTTAACTAATCAAAATTTAATCTGTATAAGGAAAAGGAGATTTCCGGTTAAACTGATATTTTCTAAGCGTTACCAGGCTCTGCCTGAAAACCAGTTATTTTACCAATTATTTATAAAATTTTGAATAAAGTACAAGTAGGAAACGGCAATGCTGTGACGTTTCCATACTGTATTTCATACAATTTAAAAATTGGGAATTAGAGGTTAAATGGATTGAACAACACTTAAGATTGCTTGATCAACTTAACCACAAGATTAGCCAAAGCTTGCACCATTGGGCGACCGGAAACATCCTCTTCGCGTGTCAGGTGGTGAACAGTACCTGCTAGTAGCGGAAAATCAATATTAGCTTCATCAAGAAATCCCTGCCAATCTTTCTGGACGCTAATTTCATCCTCTATAGCATCATACTTACTATGAATTTCAGCAACCACTTTCAGATTTAAACGTTGACAAAATTCTCTCCATTCAGAAACTTTTGTTTCATCCCCCGATAAAATAACCGCGTGAGTTGCTTCTCCCATAACTCGTTCATTCTCAGGAGAGATTCTTCCGCCAACATCAATAATATTAATCGGTTGATTAGCGCTCTTTACCCAGCTAGCAACTTCCTTAGCCAATTCAGGACTGAAATCACCTTTGTTACTTAACTTGATGTCTTTTGTCGATTTTTCATCATTTTCGTAAGCTTCCTTATGCCAAGAACCTTCACCATCAGGACAAGCAGTAATCACATAAGGATAAGGTGCACCGAGAATCCCTAAAATTGCCTTTTTCAACCCATCTCGCAAACAAGATTTTCCTGAATGAGGAGGGCCGCACAGCACTACTTTAATCACAGTGCGTTCCATTTGCGACTCAGGAGTTTCGATCAAATCACCCACCTGATATTTCGATGAACCGTGAGTTATTGTCACAATATAAGTCTTATGTCCCTTCTTGCCAATCTTAGGGTCTAAAATGGCAATGGCTTCGTATAAGTGAGATAATCTATGACCAAGGGCGTAAGCTACGGGCACAGATTGAGGCCCGTCAATCATCAACACACCACCACCGGAGAGTTGTCCAGAGTCAATCATCTGACTTAATTGTTCCACCGCATCCCGCACAATACGATCGCCCTTAGCAGGTAAAACTCGGTTAAATCCAACCCTTAAAACATCGCCTTCCAATCTCATTTGGTAACTATACATAATTTCTACTTTGTACATTGACAACTAGAATTCTGACATTAACATGGAAAAGGAGGTTTCCAAACAGTGTTAATCTAGTGTAATTACCGAAAAACCAAGAAAGATTTATGCGTCCCCAATTTACCTACGCCCCTACCGTTAGATTTTTACAGGTGCTCGCACTAGGTTCTTTGAAACAAAACTTACCCAAAGCTGTACGGTTGTGGGTAATATTGCGATCGCTTTATGGTAGCGATAGCGATGATGTGAGGCTGAATTTGGGAGAACACTTTACTTATGAAGAATGGCGCAATCAGTTTTTTACTCAGGCCAACTCATTAGCTCGACAAAATCCTTCAGAGCAAGTCTACCACAAACGCGATGAAATTCCTCCTTTGCACGATCCCAACTGTCGTTGTGCAAAAAACATCACCGATTGGTTATTTGGGGGCGATTCAAGTCTTAGCATCTCCCAAGAAAATTGGCAGCAGTCTTTCTTACAAGTTTATCCAATTACACTGTCACAATTAGAACTATTTTTAGCTTCGGGAAACTTCCCTAAAGAGCCAGGAAGTATCAATAAACAGAAAGCTAAATCCAACTCTACAGAACCCCAAAAATCCTACGTACAGCCATTTCCCGACGGTCGTTTATTCGCAGTTACGGGCAAAAATTTGAAATATGATTTTGAAACACTAATTAAAATGGGTTGGCTAGAACCCACCAAAATTCAATGTTATCCTAAAAATACATACCTAAAAGTACACAAATTTCCCGTAATCGATAGTTTAAATGTTCAGAGCACTCCGGGAAACTTTATCACCCAGACTGATTTTACAGAAATTGCCGAAAACTACTGTCAACCGATTAACGGCGTTCAGCGATTTTTCATGCACGTTGAGTACGTTGTTTCAAAAGAAGCAATAGATCAAATTGGAAGTTGGCAGGAAAAGTTAAAAACAATTTGGGAGCAAACGCCAGTCCCTCCTATCAGAATTCAATACGATAGTGCTAGTTTGAATCGAGAAGGACAGCGGATTATTTATCCAGTTTGTATTTACTACTTCCACCGCGCGCCCTACCTTTGTGCTTTTGGGCAAAAACCGAAAAATAAAAATAATATCGGTTGGCATAACTATCGCTTAGATCGAATTCAAACCATAGAAACTTTAGATTGGAACAATGGGAATGTTCCAGAAATGTTAAAAAGTTTTATTACCAAACAACCGCCTTCGCCGGAAAACATTCAGATTCATTTAGCAGAAGCTTGGGGATTTGATTTTTATCAACCTAGACGGAAAATGTTGTTGCGCTTCGAGCGAGATTTTTATAGTCGCTATATAATCAACAGCTTTCGTCACGAGACTTTTACGTTTATCAATGCCAAGGCTGATTTTAAGAAGTTTATTCGAGAGTACGCTCCCAATCAAACAGAACGAGAACTTTTACTAGAAATCTTAGAAAGTTTACCAAACAAACCGGATGATGATGAATATCCTTATGCCTACTATAGCGCTGATTTTAGGATTGATGAGCAGAATTTAATCGATAATAACGTGATGATGCGCTTGAGAGCGTGGGGCCCCAAGGTAGAAGTTTTGCTACCGCTTGATTTGCGATCGCGCATTGCGAAAGACATGGAAGATACTTGGAAGCTTTACCAGGCTTAGTATTGAGTCCGTTCGGGGATGTTTGACGCGAGTTGGGCATTTGGCATAAAGGCGATCGTACTTCATACCCTTAACTATTCCCCAAACCCCAACACTTGGCTAGTTCCCCTAAAGATTTGACTGCTCGATCGGCCTTCTGAACTATCTTACCAGGATTCGGAGCTCGTCTTTCATAACCAGCATGATCGAGAGTATTCCGCAGAGTTCGCACTTCCTCCCACACAGCAATTAGTTGTCTCCTTTCCGGCCATTTGTGAATCTTTTTACCATATTCTGTGAGGTCTCTTAATGGTTTATTATTGCTAATCTCCCAAAGAGCCTTACTAAGAGCATCACGGGTAGATCGATTATCGATATCTACACTTCCCTCTAACTTATAATTAACAGCAGCTAACAACCATTCCCTCGCCAGCGTCATTGTTTCAATGATGCGATTGTTATTGTGATACCATTCAATGAGTCGAAACTGAGCTTGCAATGCTGCCTCAGTATCCCCATCTAAATTTCCCACAAAAGAACTGAATGTTTGAGTTACTTGTTGACGCAACATTTCAAAGGGTACAACTCGATTCGGCTGCTGTTTTTCAGCTTCTAACAAATCCTTGGCTAACGCCTCTGCTCCAATACCCAATTCTAGAGGTCGACAAAGTAAGGTAGCCAACGATACATCGAAAAGTGTATCTGCTGCCGTTTTATTAGCACCTGAGCGATCGCTGTTAGGATTGAGGAGTTGAGATAGCTGCCTTGCATCTCCTGTCTCAACAAATTGGGTACTAGCTGTAACCCAGTCTATCATCGATACGAATTCCGACAGATCAATGACGGGTGCTAATCCATTATTTTCAGATTTTAACTCAAGAGCACCATAATAAATCGCCTCAATCGTCACTTGTTTAGCTGCTTTGAGATAAGCCGCAAATAAGAAGACAAGGAAAGGGAGCGATCGCAAACCGTGAGTGATGTCAAAAATCACGCGATCCTCCGCCTCAATATGCCCTGTAATAATTGTGAATATCTGCCACATTTCCGCAGTATTATTACCAGTTGGAATATCAACAGCTTGAATCTTGGGGTCTCCGAGTGCTTCTAACACCCCCCAATTCGCAGTTTTAGCTTTTTCTGTTACACAGACTAACATCGAGTCATATTTGTCTGGCCCACAAAATTGCCGCAGCGCTTCTGGAAATACATAACCATCATATGTTTTCTCCTCACCATTTTCATCTTTAAAAGCGTAGGTAGTGGGCTTTGCAGGTCTTTCAGGAGTGCCAAGGGCGGGAGAAACTCCCAAAAAAGAGATGATTCTGAGACTCATAATTTAGCGTCGTTCCCCCAGGTGGGGCTAGTGATTTTTAATGCTGATTTGATGGCTTCAATGAATGGTTTTAATTGGTCTACCCCTTGACGTTGCCAGGGGGTGCGATCGGTGTGAAATACAGTGACTATTTCTAAGTATTGATTGTCCGGTAGTGGTAACATCCGATGCCAGACAAAGTTCAAGGAAGTAGAGCGATCGTCCAAGGCAGCAGCTATAATTTTATCCAGAGAACTACTTTGGCCAAAGTCGCTTAAATCCTTTTGGATTCGACTGGAGATTCGACTGGAGAAATGTCAAAAAATTATTAAACTCATCTGAACCATCAGGAAAAATAGTCAATAACTCCAAATATTTAGGCTTCTGTTTCTTAGTTGTATTATTCGACTGATTAGCATCAGATAGCAAATTTATCACAGGATACATCCGATGCCAAAGGCGGCCGATTTGCGTCGGATCGTCTGACTTCTTTGTGTCCTTCACCCTACCTGTGATAGACGTGCGGTATATAAGAGGTCGAACATTTTGATGAGATGGGCTTCTTTGAAATGCCAAAGAGTTGCTTTGATTTAGGGATTTTTTTGACTGATTTTGATATGAACTCCCTTTTTGATATGGCAGATTCTTTGGTGTTTCGGAAGAATGCAGCCAAGGAATTACAAGGGACTCTTCAGCAGTCCGACCCCAAACTTGCACCTTACCCTCCAGCCATGCTTCACGCCATATTTCTGCCTCAGCAGCTTCAGTTTGCTGTGCTGCCGATCGGGGTACTGGTATTTGCAGCCTGGGCGTAGAATTGTCTTGAACTGTTGCAGGTCGAGGTACTGGTCTTTGCAGCCTGGGCGTAGAATTATCTTGAACTGGTGCAGGTGCGGGTATAGGCGAGCGAGGGATTTGAACTGGTGTAGGTGGTGGTACAGGCGATCGACTTACTGCAATCTGGTTAATCTCAAACCCTCTCTTGTCCATCCATTTTTTAGCTGCTTCTTGCACTTCCTGAATTAATGAAGCTGCATGATCTAAACTACCAACCTGATTGTCACTATCATTCACCCATTCCCAGTGGCAACCGATTAAATGCTTGGTGTATGTAGGGTAAAATATTCGGTGGTCAGCACGCCGCCAAGATTTGCCGAATCCGCCGAGAAGCATGGCAAACTGAGTTAGCTTTTTCACCAGTTCTACTAAACTATCCTTGTCTTCGGGTTTTTCCAGTTTACCTGACAACCTCCAGATTAAATTACCCGTTACATCATAAGCATCTTCTTGATCAGCCGATCGCCATTCTGGATCATCTGGAACAAACGCCATCCCCAGCAATCCCACTTTCTCTTTACCCGAACGAATGCCACCAAACAACTCATCTACTACATTTTCAGCTAAAGCTTGATTTAAACCACCAAAGATTCGTAAAGCATGACCACGTAAAGAGGCTCTAAAAATATTCGGTCGAAATTCAAATTTATTATCCAGAAGTTTAGAAGCTGCTCCCTGTCCACGCAATTTTACCTCATAAAGAACATCGCCAGTAATTTTGTTTGTCTGACCGTAGCCACTACTGACGCGACAACCAATGCCAGCGCCTAATGCCTTCTCCCAAATTTCCCAGACTTCTTTCCAATTTGTATTTGCTAACTGGCTAGAAATCCCAAAGTTTATCTCTGGTCTGTAGAGAGAAATCAAAGCATAAGCACCGTGGCTAGCATCGCGTTTGACTTGAAAATCTTGCTGCGGGTGAACAATATCTACTAACTTTTGTGTCCAATCATTCACTGGATAACCACCGTGAAAACGCAACAAACTTGGTTCATCCAAATCTTTGGTGAGCCGATAACGCTGCTTTTGCTCCTCAGTACAAGCTTGACAAAAAGCACCTTTCATACTGCTCCCAGGGTAAAATGGCAAGCCAAAAGCACCCAGTGCCGGAAAAATTATCCCATCAAATTGCCCTCCATTTGTAACAAATCGCCACTGTATTTGATAGGTTTTTGTTTTATTTGAGTCACTTTCACCCAAATCAGGAGCATCAGCATAAGTTTGATTTGTCCACTGAGAGACACACTCTTGGGCATCTTGCACCGCTGCATACTGAAGTTGCGATCGCCCTTTTGCTTGCGCCTGAAACATCAACGGCACTAAATTAGCTGCATCGGGAATATTCACCATGATTCAATCTCCTAGTTATTATCATCAACTGTTAAATCCCCAGGTCCTTTATACCGCTGCGTCCACCAGACAATGCAATCGCATAACTGAGTCAAAACAGCCAGTATAATTCGCTGGTCTTGAATATCCAACTTCCATAACTCCTGTGCCATTGATTTCACAGTATCAGGTCTGTTAATATCAACCGGAGGGTTGGGAATAATAACACCAGCTTGGTGCATAATACTTACTAAAGCATCCCAAGTATCCTTCCAATATTTAGATTTATTGTCAAATTCATCGCGATTCCACTTGGATTTACCTTGACATCGCAAATGTTCTCCCCAAAAACGCTCTAATCCATAAGCAACCGCTTCCCGCATTTTAAAGGATTGATTTAACGAATTTTTGCTCTGTCCCTTATTATCCAAAAGTACCTTTCTTTCCTTATCTAAAACTACCCGATCCTTGGCAGCCAAAACTAACTTTTGCGCTATTTGATCTAAACTGTGAAATTGTTGATTATTTTGCTCTAAAGTGTAATTTTTCCAAGCCATTAGCTGTTAACCTCTTGTTTTGCTATTTACGTTGTTTCTGGTTGTGAAAGCGCTTCTCCGCTCAGCGTCACATTGCAGCGCCCAAAGCCGATCGATTCCAATCCGCCAAAGTACAGTTCTTGGGAATAAGGCTGATTTGCTTCCTGTTCGCCAAAGGGTTGCCAGCCTACTTGTTTGGATGCTAAGGGAAATACTAAAACACTACCCACTGGCAAGGCTTCCACATTGAAAAATGCACCTGTTTTAGTATCGACTTTCTTCATATCATCCAACATCTTAATCCGACTTTGGCGATATAAAGCCATGTCGTGCAGCATGGAAATATCATTATCATCAACCACTACTAATTGCTTGGGATCTAAATCAGTACCTGGAGGAATCCAAGCAGCTAAACTTTCGTGATGTTCTATTCCCAGAAATCCCAAATTAAAGAATAAAACTTTCTCAGTGGTTCCGGGGACAACTCGCGCTTGCAAATTTGGAGCTGCCGTGTAAGGAGCCGGTAAGTTAGCAGTTTTTTGGGCAATTTGTTTGTAACGTTTGAGCAATGATGGACAACTTACCCAAACAATAGGTTGGCCGGGACAAAATACAGGCAACCATACTAGAGACGCATATTCAAATTTAACTGATGCTTCCGTTGTACCGCCGTCTTTTTCTCCTGGAATCGCTTCGTGACCGTACCATTTAGCAACTTGTCCATTTTGCGACGATCGCATATCTGCCCGAAACCGCCCCCGAATCGAACTACCAGGAATAATCCCAGTCTGGGTAAACTGATCGCGGAAAATCAAATTCAAATTCCCCGTTTCTTCCCCCGCCGTAGCACCCACATGAAGCGGCGCTAAAGTTTCAATGATTCCGTAAGCTTTGTGATACATTTAATTGCCTCCTATTGGTAAAATTTCAGAAGTATTAGCTGCTATGTCTGTCTTTTGAGCAAGTACGCTTGGTAAAGGTAGTGCTAGTCCGCAACCCCAACGTTTGAATGAAACACCTTCTGTAGGAAACCAATTTTCATCCCATTCTTCCCAAGATTTGAGAGGTTTTTTTAACACATAAACACTGCCAGCAGGTACGGCATAGCGCCCACGAGAAAGCAACTTTTCCTTGCTATTTACTACCTTCTCGTCAGTTTTCTCATCTTTCGGATTTCCAAAACGATAGCGGAAAGTAGACGGGCGTTCTGTCAGCAAAGCTTCGCAATCCCAAGCAGCAACCCACTCACTATTTCTATCCTTATCTTTTTGTACCATTGGTTCTCGATAAGAGTGGCGGTTAGACCCCCAAACAGCAGGAGTAATCAGAGCAAACGCTTCTCCGACTGGTTTAGAGAGTAAATCCTTAAGTTCATCAGAAATAGCCTGACATTCAATATTCACTAAATGTCCCTCACCGCCAAATCGATACCAACCTGGAACAATTTCCGTATTCGATAGATAAACTAAACAGTAATCAGGATCTAGTTGTACTCCATTTTCCAAAAACAAACTGCCTCGATCTCGTTCTTTCTCAACCAAAACTCGTCGCTGATTTTCTTCCAATCGGGGATGCAGATGCGATACAGTTTTCCAAGGAACTTTTATTGAAATTTTAGAATTATTTTTCCCCCAATCATTAACCTTAACCCATCCACCTTTTTCAAACTTTTCATTGAGGTTTGGTGTCCATTTTTTTTCGAGTGCATTCCAGCTAAGTTTATCTTTAATGTTACTTGTACCTTTTTCGATCAAGTAGTTTAGGGGCGTGGGAACGTAAAAATCTGGTAATTCATCGCATTTCCCCCAAAAAGGCCCTGCTAATTGCAGGTTTTTTATGTCGCCTCGCAATTCGGCAGCAAATATACCCGATAACGTTGCTGCGCTGGGCGGAAAGCTGGAACCCGATCGCCCTACTAAATTTTCTGGAGAAAGAAACCGGCCCGCACTCCCATAAAGTAAACCCAACGGTTGGATAGTAACTAAGTGGGAAAAAGGTGGTTTTGGCTCTTGAGGCTCTGCGGGAGGAGAATTTGAGTTTATGGACATAAGTGAAATCCTACCTTGGCTAAGTTGATAAACCACTCGTTAAACAGTTCATTTGCCTCTTTTTTAGCGTCTTTTGCTTCATGTCCTAAAATCCCGGTTCTCAATTTCTCATCGTGGGAATGTAGCCACCAATTATCCTTCACTATCCACTCTTTACATTCAGGAAAATAAATTTTAAATAGTTCCTCAGCAATTTGAGTATTGCCTTTAAAAGCGTGTCGCGATTCCAAGGTAGCAACATCATTATAAATGTGAGTCCAGTTCGGTTTGGTTTTAGTTCCTGTTGTTAAAGCTAAAGATTTTAAAGTATCACCGTCTCGGTCTTGATAGTGTTGCAAGACTGGCAGACACCACCAAGGACAGACCCATTCAATATGAGTACCACCGTTGAATAAAATGCGGATGGCCATGCGGTCTTTACCATTATTTTTCGCTGATGTTTCAGCGAGGCGACAATGCTGTAAAACATCCCGTTGTGGGACGTTAGGGGCCGTCCAGACTAAGCCGACGCTGACAGTGATTGGTTGGCCGTGTAGCTGCCAAATACTTGGGAATTTTGAACCAAACCAATTGACGCATTCTTGACCAGTTAAAGGAGTATATTTTTGAGTGGATGGCGTATTTTCAGGTAAGCGATAAAAGATACCCATAAAATCATCACCGCCAGCGTAGACAGTACGACCTTGGGCTTTGGCGACCGCAGGTTTGAATTTATGTTCGCCCCATTCCATCATCGCTTTACTAAATACTTCGAGCTTGTCAGGTTCGGTTACAGAGTCTTCTGAGAATGTTTTGAGCAAATCACCCATACGATCGCCATCTCCCTGAAACCAACCAGTCCAGTATTCTTTCTCTGGCGATTCTTGGGAGTTCTTGTTTTTATGCTTTAAACGACTGATGTCGGTAAAAGTATTAGGATTAAGTTCCTTCTCAAGTTTCTTCAGCAGATTCGGAACTTTTGGATCTATTTCTTCTTTAAGAGGATTGACAATTTGCTTAGCAATTGCCATATGAGTAATCAGTCGCTTGATTAATTCAGGAATGCTTAACTCTTCGTCTGGATCGACAAATGCCTCACCGTATTCCTTTCTCTTTTCGTCTAATTCATGAGCCGGTATTCTAAGTTCTGGTGTTTCGTCGATAAATGCTTTACCTAATTCGTAACTAAGTCGCTTATAAAAGGCTGCAATTTCTTGCTTTTGTTTGTGACGGTTTGTCTTTTGTGGATTGCCTATTCCCATTCCCGGCCAGGCTACGCCATCGGCACCAGATAGTGTCGAACTTTCCCCAGTCCAGTTGATACCAGTCCAATCGCGCGATCGCTTGGCATCGTTAACAGCTTCCCTTGCCACACGAATAGTCTCACCGCTTCCCCAGAAAAACTCCCAAGCATAATTACCCCAAGATTCCCAATTTCGCCCCCAATAATATTGGCCGCAATCTTGCACCTTATCTTGAATCCACAGACGGCAATTTTCGGTCACTGCTAGCCACGCTTTTTGCATGGCTTTTTTAGCAATTTTTTCCTCAAAATCTCCTTGAATAATGATTTGATTCGGTGTTCCTTGAGTAACCTTAATTAGAGCGGGCGATATAACTTTATATTTCAGTCTTATTGCTTCCTTGCAAATTGCTTCTGCTAGGTACGATATCAGGAAGGAACTGCCGTATAAATCCCTAAGTTTGCGGGATTTTTCAATAAAACCTTGAACTGGAGCAAAGGTGATAGCAGTGTAGCATTCTGAACTCATGTTAATTCTCGTTTAATGTTTGTTTACCCACGCTCAATAATTTCATTGATTTTGAGTATTTTTTCATAGGTTCACGTTTTGCGATCGCATTTAGTTAACAGAGTTATAAAGACTCTTTACTTGTCTAAATCTTTGCATCCGTATGGAAAGGGGGTCTTCCAAAAGAAAAATTTCTGATATTTTGTGGACGCGCTGGCGTTTAAGGCGTGTTAAGTGCCACACTTGCCTGAAAAGCCATATTTGTTACTATCGTATAAAATCGATCGCATATTCAATGATTTTCACTTTTTTTCAGATTGCACAACAAAAAGTTACAAAGTGGGGCAAGTATTTTGCCATTGGTCTCAATTTAAGCTAAAGGGTACTTCGGATCTGCTGTCTGACGATGAACCGCTGGATTCCCCGAACCCGCGAACCCTTGGAAGAACCCTTGTGCGTGTTCTGGGACGTGATGCAAGGGCGATCCGAGACCATAAACCAAATTGCGAGTGTATGGGATACTGGCTGCTGACACCAATAGCATTTTACCTGTCCAGCAGTAGATTCCAAGTTAGTCCGCACCACAAAAATAACAATCGGGGGTTGTCAAGTAGTCAGTATTGGTGTGATGCCATTCACACTGAGGGAATTGGTAAATCCAGTCCAGACCTTCTTCGACGTTTAAACAGCCGCTGACCATTCCCTGAATAACCCCAACTCCGGTACTGGCACAAATGCTGTTTAGCCAAAATACCGCTGGGTCGTTAATGCCTTCGAGATAGCCTGCGCGTCCGACCAGACTTTCAATTTCCATTGGGGCAGATTCTAAAGCCGCTCTTTGCAAGTTGATAATATTACCGCACATCAAGCACCAATCACCTCCTACAGGAGGAACAGTAACGCGACAATACATTCGGGGAACTCCATCAGGTTTCACGTCGATATGAGTTCCTAGACAAACAAGAGGACGCATATATTCGATCGCCAATTCTTGAGCAATTTGTCGGGAGCGGTGATTGTCAGTTGCTACGACGATTAAATCAGAAGCACCAATTTCTTTTTGCACTGATTCATTTTCAACCGCTGCGGGTATGGCTTTGACACAAGAACCTGTTTGATAAATATTTTTAATCAACTGCTTGACATATTCAACCTTGTGCCAGCGCTGCTCGGTCATTCTCCAAATTGCTCCAGGCATCCGGTTGAGGTTGACAGTTTCCAGGCGATCGGGGTCAATTAACAGCCATTTTTTGACACCTAAACGCCCTAACTGTTCGGCAAAAATTGCCCCGATCCCCCCACATCCAATTAAAGTAACAGTGAGTTCACTCAATTGTTGTTGAAAATCTTCTCCAAATATTTTTTGACGGGCAAACATCAAATCGGTGTGAGCCTGGATGTTTGGTTGGGATTTCAGTTCAAACCAGGATGGATAGAAGTTAACAGTTTCAACTGCATTTCCTTTTCTATTCCAAATTCGGAATTTGTGATTTTGCAGTGATTCGTCAAATACGCCGGAAATTAACCGAGGTGGTTTGCGAAAGCTAGAAGTAAGAAATCGAGCATATTCTGCTTCATACCGATCGTCTATGCCGGAAAAATTAGGGGCCTGATTGCCAGCATGAGTATGAACGTGAACGATATCTAATCCTTCACTTAGATATTTTTCCAGTAAATACAAATGAAATTCTTGTTTGAGGACTAATCCACTAGCAGATTGATGTTCGTAACAATCAGAAGCAGGTACTACCCAAGTTTCAGGGAAATATCTGATTTGGCGTTTGGAGATTTGATGGCGCTGGCAGAATAAAAAACCGATGACTTCCTCATTAGTGTTTCGTGTTTGTAGCATAGCTTGGCGGAATTTGTGCCACATGAAGGGAGGGATTTGCAGAGAAAATTGAGAGGATTGCTGGGTAAATTTCATCTTGTTATACCTCAAATTCAATAATTAATAACCTTCAATCATCGCTGTTAATAGCATGACGAGCAGTGATAAATAAAGTGGCGAGATTGTGTCCGTTTTCAGGCTGATTGCTGGGTCGCCAAGCATTGAGCCATCTGTCGCGATTGAAGCCGCCACCAAGTCCGACACAGTACCAATACCAGCCTTCTTCACTTAAAAATGGTGCGCCATAATAACTCTGCCTAGTAAAGTGGTGGTCTCCTTGTCCTATGGTATCCCAAGGATAGTTTAGGTAGCACCCGATAGGTGGCAGGCGCGGGTATTCTGGTGGTAATAAAAAAAGTACGTCACTATTTGATGCTGTAAACTTTTTGGAAGATAAAGGCATTCCTTTAACTAAGATTGCCGTATATTGGATGTCGCCGATTTTTTTACTGCCAACAATCACATTTTTAGCTGGTTTTTCTAAGAATTTTATCTCGGCAATAATGCGTGCTGTCGGTTGAAATGCTGATAGAGTAGAACTAATTGCGATCGCCATAATTTAGCCTCCTTTAATTAAAGTTTAAGTAAGAAATGGGCAGTCGGGTCGTTTCCATCGATTAAGTGAATGTTCTGCTGTTGAAATAACTTATTTTTTAGAAATTAGCCTTTCACGATTTTAGGAACTGACCAAATCTTTGAACCTTCCTTGAGTGCATCCGTTTCTTTTAATGGTTTTGTGCCTCCAAATCCTTCTTCCATGACATCATCATTACCAATTTCAGGGAGTCTAGCTCTTAATTCTTCAACCGTTGCACCTGTTGGTAAATCTACTAATTTGCCGTTCACTACTGCTCTCATTTTTTTGACTCTCTTGGTTTAACAATAACTAATGACTAATCGCGGATGGCTAATTATTTAAAGCAACAACTGTAGTAGTAAGTTGAGCTTTATTATTGCAGGATGGTTGACGAATTAACCCTAGCCAAATCAACAAAGCTGTTAAGACTACACCAGTGATGATGGTTGTGTATAACAATTGGTTGTACGATCGTTCTAGGTTTTGTACTGAGGCTTTCAAGATTTTTAGCTGGTTGACATATTCTCTCCTATCTTGTTGTTGCGCTGTGACAACTTCAAGTTCTATCTGTTCTAGCTGTTGAGCGATATTTTCTATCTGGATGTTAAGGCAATTGAATTCATTGGGTTCTGACACAACCAATTTGCCATTGATTGTTTGGATGGTTTGAGGGTATGTTAGTTGACTTGATGCTAGCATTTTTCGTAGCTCAATAATTGTGAAATAGCAAAAACGAATCAGTCAAAAATATTGGCATTACCGATGCGATAATAGTTTTGATTGTTGTTTTGTTGCTCGAAACTATCGAAAACTTCAATCAAGTCTATAACGCTGCTGGCAGCATTTTTTAGATCGTTACCTAGAGATTGTTCGACTGATGCGACTTCTACGCGAATTCCCCGTTTTCTCAGTTTTTGTGCTAGGTAAGCAAAGTCAGAATCTCCGGTTACTAAAACAACGATGTCGGGACGAACTTCTAGAGATAATTCAAGAGCATCCATCGCCATCACGATATCGATGTTGGCTTCATAATCATCGCCTTTGTTTTTTCCTTCCTTGGTGACGACTAAAAAACCACTGCTTTTTGCCCAGTAGATAAATTTTTCTTTGGTTTTCCGCTGTTCTTCAAACCGTTCTCTGGCTGGTGGTAATCCCACAAACATTACCATTTCAATCAGTTCTCTGCCTTCTGTAGGGTTTGCTAGATAGTCGCGGATTTTTTGCCAATCTATCTTTCGGTTGAAACTTTGGGCTGCTAAAAATGTGTTATCGCTGTCTGCGAATATCATTACCCGGCGTGCTGTGGTCATAGCTTGAGTTGAGTTATCGTTTGCGTTTGCTTATTTATGATTACAACTCATATATGGAAAGGGGGGTTTCCTAGATTGGGGCTAGGGAAGAAGGCGCTAGAGGCTAGGGGCTAGATGTTAGGGGCTAGGGAAGAATTAGTTCAGGATTTTCTAACCACTTTGGCGCGGTTGCGATAAATTTCTCTGGTGCGTCGAAGGCTGGGGAAGTCGAATTCAATTTCGCTTCTAATTCCTCAAAGCCTTGTGCTATAAAGGTTTTTGACGATGGATACAGTATGGCGAGTTCGATCGACGCACCTATTCATGCTTAATTGCTCTGTTAGCTGCAAAGGTGCGTCGGTAAGCGAATAGATACCGTTACCGATTTTAACAAAAGTCCTCAAAGCCTTTTCATATCTAGCTTTGATGTAATGCAAGGATATGTCAAACTCTTCATCGACGCACCTCGACAAAACTCTGAAACCCTGATTTTTAGGTTGTAGTGTGTCGATGCTTTGTGGGGTATGGGTTTGAACCTTGTTATTTTACTGTTTTTGCTGGCGATCGATGCTAAAATTTGGAGGTGCGTCGATTTGACGGCTACAACCCAGTTAGGGTATAGGGTCTGCGGCGAACTCCCTACCGATGGGTTTAAATCGGATTAGTTGGAAACGATCCAGGAGCGAACATTGTTTGAAGTTGCATCAGCTGTGCAACCCTACCGATGGGTTTAAATCGGATTAGTTGGAAACGGTACAGGTGGTGTACCTGGAGCGTCCCGTCCTCCCTACCGATGGGTTTAAATCGGATTAGTTGGAAACCAGCATCTTCCAACTGCACCCCGCCCATATCGGCCCTACCGATGGGTTTAAATCGGATTAGTTGGAAACTCCAGTAGTTACTGGAGTAGATTGGGTTTTCCCATTTTCGGCCCTACCGATGGGTTTAAATCGGATTAGTTGGAAACTTGGTAACTGTAGCTTTGTTGCTAGCGGAACCAGGAGCACCCCTACCGATGGGTTTAAATCGGATTAGTTGGAAACCTTCAATTCCCTACATCAAATCAAAAAGTGAAAATTTCAAACCCCCCTACCGATGGGTTTAAATCGGATTAGTTGGAAACGCGAGGATCCCATGTCCGGTCCTGTCATTAATTCGCCCTACCGATGGGTTTAAATCGGATTAGTTGGAAACGCCCTGTAAAGATTGAACTGCATCCGGTCCGGAGATGTCCCTACCGATGGGTTTAAATCGGATTAGTTGGAAACTGTTTCACCTTAACCTTAAGTTGTGAGTGTTTAAACTCGGCCCTACCGATGGGTTTAAATCGGATTAGTTGGAAACACGTAATTACCTATTAACTCTTCTACCATTTCTATCAAAGCCCTACCGATGGGTTTAAATCGGATTAGTTGGAAACGGTTGAGACCACCGGGTTAATAGGTTAAAATTGTCTTCCCTACCGATGGGTTTAAATCGGATTAGTTGGAAACAAACTTGAAGGGCAACTCCAGGGTTTTTGCACTTTGCCCTACCGATGGGTTTAAATCGGATTAGTTGGAAACTTTGGCAGGTACCGCTCTATTTGCCAAAGACAGTATCTCATCCCTACCGATGGGTTTAAATCGGATTAGTTGGAAACATTTCTGCTGATATATTTTCCTCTTCTAATAATTCCCTACCGATGGGTTTAAATCGGATTAGTTGGAAACTCTTAATCCTGTCTCTCTATCTACTAGATAAGGTAGAACATACCCCCTACCGATGGGTTTAAATCGGATTAGTTGGAAACCTTGTTCCCCTGTGCCGATTTGGCGCAGGTAGTAAGCACCCCGTCCCTACCGATGGGTTTAAATCGGATTAGTTGGAAACCCAAGTCGAATGCTCCTTAACTAATTCTAAACGAGAAGCAACCCTACCGATGGGTTTAAATCGGATTAGTTGGAAACCCTGAGCCTCTCATTGCTGCTCTAAGAGTATCAATAATACCCTACCGATGGGTTTAAATCGGATTAGTTGGAAACTTTTTGTTATTATGGCGTTACAACTGCGGATGCCAACCCTACCGATGGGTTTAAATCGGATTAGTTGGAAACATTTGTCGCCTGGTTGGAGGGAAACACGCCCCCCCCGTCCCTACCGATGGGTTTAAATCGGATTAGTTGGAAACGATTAAGTCGTCCTCCTTACCTCCGTAGATAGTATCATTCCCTACCGATGGGTTTAAATCGGATTAGTTGGAAACCCTGTGACTTGAGCAGCGGTGAGCACCGTACCATTAATTGTCCCTACCGATGGGTTTAAATCGGATTAGTTGGAAACACCATATAGGGTATCGTTTCCAACATCGCCAAAAATTGAGTCCCTACCGATGGGTTTAAATCGGATTAGTTGGAAACAGTAAATAAGGCACCAGCAGCAAGAGCGGAAAGCAACCCTACCGATGGGTTTAAATCGGATTAGTTGGAAACTTATAGTTGTTGTAACTACTTTTTTCAAAATATCCACCCTACCGATGGGTTTAAATCGGATTAGTTGGAAACAGTAAGGTAGTAGCCATTTTGTTTTGGTCCCTATTTTCCCTACCGATGGGTTTAAATCGGATTAGTTGGAAACCTTAAGAGACACCTATCAGCTCTATTTTTACCCTACCGATGGGTTTAAATCGGATTAGTTGGAAACGCTCTCTGATAGCTAGAATTCCACCTTCTGTAAGATCCACCCTACCGATGGGTTTAAATCGGATTAGTTGGAAACTAACCTGTAACATCTAGATATCCGAGATCTCTGGCCTGGGCCCTACCGATGGGTTTAAATCAGATTAGTTGGAAACTCTTCTTTCCACTCTACGCCACGCATCAAAGCCACGCCCCCTACCGATGGGTTTAAATCGGATTAGTTGGAAACGTTCCGTATGTATCAATAACGTATATATTAACAATGGTCCCTACCGATGGGTTTAAATCGGATTAGTTGGAAACAACTCATCGGCTATTCTTCTGAGATGATAATAGGATAATTCCCCCTACCGATGGGTTTAAATCGGATTAGTTGGAAACGTCTATCCGGCAGTTCCCGCAGCACCTGGGATTTGTCCCTACCGATGGGTTTAAATCGGATTAGTTGGAAACCAGGGGAGCCGATTGGAAAAATCACGGAATCAAAACCCTACCGATGGGTTTAAATCGGATTAGTTGGAAACTTTCCTCCCCGAAGCTTTAAAGTTTCAAAAATTTCATCCCTACCGATGGGTTTAAATCGGATTAGTTGGAAACACTATCCACCAGCATTGAAGTTTATTCATAGCTAATCCACCCTACCGATGGGTTTAAATCGGATTAGTTGGAAACTCAAATTGTCCTTGGGAATAGTCCCGCAGTCAAACCCTACCGATGGGTTTAAATCGGATTAGTTGGAAACATTTTAAAAGATGATAGAGAGGTAGAAACGATCGCTCTTGCGCGTCCTCTACCACCTCATCCAGCGCTACCCACAATCTCAGCTTTCTTGCATCAATCTCAGCCGCGAACAAGGACAAATTGCGGTGCAAGAACTCCGATAGATCAACGAACGCGATATCAGACCCAAAACACCGTAGCGAAGCGGGGCATTAGCCATCGCTTTGTAACGAGTTAATTATCAAAAAGCGATCGGTGGCGACAGTGGCGATCGCCCACACTTCTACATCCTTGAGCCCATTTTCCAACAACATCCGCACGATATCAACTTTCTTACATTCAGCTTTGCTTGCTGCTGCTAACAATTTGCGGGTAGTGTGATTCAGGCAGAGCGACGGTAAACCTTACAGTCGGCTATTTTTGTCAAGCAGAGTCGTGACTGGTGAATTATGGATTGCCGATCGCAAATTGCTGCGCCGGTTCGAGGGATTTCTTAACGTGGCAGCGCAGTGGAGGTCGTTGGGGGAGGAGCGATCACTAAATCAGTCGTTTGCCTGTCAAGCTGAGAGCTGCACCGAGAACACATTGGGCTACGCAACTGGACAGTCTGGGCTACTTGGAGCGATCGCTTGCTGGGTTATGTCGATCGCTGTGAGTTGAGGAGGGTTCAGCTTCCGAAAATATCAAACTCACAGAATTATTAAAGTTGAAGTGACACACAATATTCCGCATCAGTAGCAAGGGTGCAACGAACTGACAGCCCGCCGTTGATGTACTGGGTTTCATCAGAACGGATTTTGCGGCGGTTCAGTTCTGGGTACAGCCTGTAAAAAATAGAGTCTGTTAGGTTATCGATCGCCTTTTCGGGTGTTTGGCTAGCTGCAACCTGCACTGGAACAGCAGCGGGATGGGTGATGGGTTGTGCGATCGCCGAACTGGAAAAAAGAGGAGCGGCGATTAATCCCAATATCAAATAGTTCATTGCATACCATATTGCATGGATTTGGAGTTGTAGGAATTAGTAGATAATGCGATTTACTGCACTCACTCGAAGCATCTTAACTGCATCCAAACAAATAGTTGAGAATTTTCACTAGAAAACACCCGAACCTTACGACGAGCCAAGAAAGAGCGATCGCCAGAAATGCTTGCCTTAGACTTTTTACCTTGCAGGCAAACCCAAAAAGCACCACTGCCACAAATTTGTGCACTTGTCTTCAATTTTGAGAGTGCAGGCAATAAAGCTTTTGTGTTTGGATAACAATTTATTTGACAACTTATTATTCCACTGTTACTGCATTACTGCATGAATTTTCAGTATTTTTTAACTTTCCTCAGCATTAGACTATCACCCCAAGCCTTAACTCCACAGTCCTGGGTTTGCCGATCGCGTCGGGTTCTCCGTCATCGTAGATTCGATGAGGGATAATCGTTATCAGGGACTCTAAAAATAAACGATACTGGAAAGTTCATCGAAAAACAGCGATCGGATAATTATTCGCGATCGCCAGAAACGAGAGTACCGCCTGCAAGTAAATGGAGACGGAGACTCATAGTTCTTCCTATTAAAATTAGTTAGCACTTTTAATCGGAGATTCTTTAGCCATCGAAATAGCTAGATTAATCAATGCTGATTTTTGACTTTGGATCACAACACTCCGATCGTAATCTAATCCACCTTTTATAGTGGCTCGATAATTCAAACCATCTTGTTTCCAAAAGACGTGTAAAGAAGGTGGAGTTGAAGCACCTCCCCCATTTTGAACAATAAAAACACCCTGAATTCCTGGTTTTAAGGTGATGGATGTTCTTTCTAGCACTGCCATCTCGGAGTTATTTAATAGTGTGGACTCTGATTCAGTCCTAGTTTGATAATTGCGTTGTCTAATTGCCTTAACTCTTTGTAGGGATGTCTTAGAAAAGATATGCTTGGAACGCAAATTATCAGCATATTCAGAATTTTTGGCTACTGCAATAACTCCAAATTGACAGGATCTATCCATACAGTTCGGTCGTGAATTAAGCCAAACAGCAAACTCTCCGGGAATAGTTGTAATGACTTGCGGGTAAAGTTTAGTATTGCTGATATCGACACTTGAAGGCAGGCGCATTACCCATCCTCTCGGAATCTGATTCTTAACCTCTCGGATAATGGGTGTAAATATAGATGCAGGTGCAGCATTTACAATTTGGGGTTTTGTGAGATAGCAAGCTCCTAAAACGGCACAACTGAGCAGAATTCCTAAAATCGATTGCTTTTTCATAAACTATCCTTTCTATTCCTTATCTCTTTCTTAAATAATTCTCTAATTCAGCAGTGCGTTGTTTGGTTTTGCGTTCCAAACATTCATTGAGAAAACCGTTATAACCCGTACCACCGCGATTGTCATAAACTTCTAATTCGCAGTTTTTGTCTCGTGACTTAATCCATTTTATCTGCTCTTGATAAAGTACCGATCGCTGTTTTCGATTTAATTTAGCAACCAGTTGTTGATAAACCTGATTGAGTCGTCGATCCGCTGCTTCATACCTTAATCTTATACACTCTTTGTACTCTGCGTTACTTCCAGGATGGCTGCAATTACGCAGTCGCTGGGCTATGTAGTTTGGTATCGCCACACTGTCTTGTTTTAGCTCTGCAAAGACTGTGCCAGAGTTAGCACCGACAACAGCTAAACTTACTATTAAACTAAAAATTGCTCGTCCTTTGCTCATTTTGCCTCTATTTTACAACTGAAGTTCCAGACACAAATTATTTCTCGTATTTTTGCCATATTATAAATAACCTTCCATATACTCAATTTCAGGAAGTTTCCTTTTTTTAAATCTTTTTTCCTGATTGTGCTTTAGTTATGGTGAAGTTTATCGAAAAGAAAGTGAGCCAAATCATCGCTGTTTCTGAAGCTTGGTTAGCCGCAACCAGACGCTAATCTCGGCAAAACTCACCCAGCCAGCGGTAGTTCAATATTCTCTCTGTTTACTAACTTGACTTTAGTGCTGTATATCGTAAAACAATATTTTAGACTTTAACTATGCTATTAAATAATCGGTATCAAGTTTTAAAATCTATTGGTTGTGGCGGTTTTGGGAAAACCTTCCTCGCAGAAGATACCCAAATGCCATCAGGACGACGGTGTGTGGTGAAAAAATTACACCCAGTTTCTCACCATCCGCAACTTTATCCATTAATCAAAGAGCGCTTTCAACGAGAAGCAGCTATTTTGGAAGATTTGGGTAGCCACAGCAAGATTCCTACACTTTATGCTTATTTTGAAGAAAACAATGACTTTTATCTGGTTCAAGAACTCATAGAGGGCATAACTCTCACAGATACAATCCAGTCACAATCCAGTTTCAGTGAGAGTTATGTCAGAGAATTTCTGGTTAATTTTTTACCAATTTTAGATTACGTTCATCAAAAAAAGATTATTCATCGGGATATTAAACCGGACAATATAATTATTAGAGAATCCGACAAAAAGCCAGTGTTGATAGATTTTGGTGCTGTGAAAGAAGCCATAGCTACCACCATGAGTTCTTCAGGAAGTCCACAGACTTCAATTGCGATCGGCACTCATGGATTTATGTCTTCTGAACAAGCGGCTGGACGACCAGTTTATAGTAGTGACTTATTCGCGACTGGATTAACCGCTATTTATTTACTGACAGGTAAACAGCCACAGGATATAGAAACTAATAACTATACAGGTGAAATTCTTTGGAAGCAATATGTTCCCCAAGTTAGCCCTAGCTTAGCCGTTATTTTAGATAAAGCAATTTCGGCTCATAGTTGCGATCGATATACTACAGCACAAGAAATGCTGCAACCATTACAATCTCAAACATATCAGGTTCATCAAGTTATCCGTCCTACCATAGCAGATATTCCAGAACACCTTCAGCAACCAACAGTTATTTCCGTAGCTCCCTCTAAACTAGGAGATATCCCTAAAACTTTGTTGCTTGGTAGTGTCATTGCGACGGCTATTATTGCAGGATTTTGGATAACCAAACAACCAGAACAATCACCGATTTCTAATTCAACACCGACTCCAATTGCCCAAACTTCATCAATAGTTTCGCCGGCACAGCCTTCTAAGTCTCCTTCACAAGTACAAGAATCTCCTACTCCCAAAACTTCAGTTACTCCTCCATCTCCGATAGTTACACCTCAACCACAACCATCGCCAATTCCTCCATCTCCGATAGTTACACCTCAACCACAACCATCGCCAATTCCTCCATCTCCGATAGTTACACCTCAACCACAACCATCGCCAATTCCTGCATCGACACCAACTCCACGACAACCATTACCAATTTATCCAACAACACCAACAGTAACTTTACCTACACCAGCTCCTATCCCATCTTCTCAAATTTCCGTTAAGTTGCTTGATAAGCCTGAACTATATCTTGCTTCAACAACTTTAGTATATTCTGATGGAGATAGATTGAAAGCAGATTTTAGAGTTTATTGTCCAACATCCATGATTCGTCCTACTAACTATATTTTGACCAACAAACAAGGTGCTGTCAAAAAAGCAGGAGCGTGGTGGCAACATTCATTTACGCCCAGATATGATGCGGAGTATCAACTTATCAAAGAAGTTTGCAACAAAAACTAATACAGTATTAATCCGAACAAATTAGTAGATAATGTTTGATTTACTACACCCAATCGAACCATCCTAATTACATCAAAACAAAGGGATTAAGATTTTAAATAGAAAACACCCGATTAGATTACATTAGCAGATATTTTCTTGGCTCACGAGATACTCAGGAACTAGAATTTTCTGAAGATTCTAACTGTTCTGAAAAGTTACTGTCCGGTGAATAATCGTTGGCGTTGCTGAGTTAGAGTATGAATAGGAGGAATAATTTATGCAACGCAAGCGAATGTAGATCAACCCATATCCGTAAAAACGGCAAGAAAAAAGGAAAACAGAACCACATTTGTGTCCAATGTGGTCGTCAATTCATCAATGAGTATGAGCAAAGGCGAGGTCAAGCGCGAAAGCATCAAACGTGATTGCCTAAAAATGTACGTCAATGGTACGGGTTTACGGGCGATAGAACGAGTTAAGGGAGTTCATCATACCACGGTAATAAATTGGATAAAACAAGTCGGTAAACTGTTACCAGATGTTTATGACCCGGAAGTCATTCCAAAAGTGGGTGAACTCGATAAATTACAAACTTATGTAAAAAAAAACACAGAATATCTGGCTGTGGACAGCGGTTGACCACTTTAAGCCAGGAATTTTAGGATTGGTATTAAGGGATCATAGCGCTAAGACATTTGAACCATTATGGGACAAAGTAAGTGCATGAAAATGCTACTTTTATGTAACTGATGGATGGTCTGTCTATCCCATGTTTATTCCTGATGGGGATCAGATTTTTAGCAAGACTTATCTGACACGATTAGAAGGGGAAAATACAAGACTAAGACATTATTTAACTAGGCTAGATCGCAAGACTATTTGTTATTTTAAATGTGAGGAAATGCTCAAGCATTCTATTAAGTTATTAATACATTACTTGACATTTGACGATATTCCGATTACTGGGGCATTCATACCTTAATTCAGCAACGCCGAAACGGCTACTTTGTACGGTCGGATGCTCGATTCTTGGAGCACTGCATATTGCCAGAGCCGTGAAGCCGAACTTACAACCGCACTGGCGACTGCACCTTTGTTGGCTGTTGGCTAGCGTTTAGCACTTAAGAATCATGGTGAGGGAAAGCTACCGGCTAGCAACTACCTCACCGTTACACCTAATTTATTGAGCGTTGGACTTTTGAGCGGCAGCAGACTTTACGCGCTTGGAAAGGGCGCTTTCAACCGTGTTTCTGCGGAACATTCGCTTGCCGATCGACAAAAATGCCTCTTCTAGCTCGTCGTCGTCAGCTACTTCTATTAAAGTATTGAGTTCGCCATCCACTGAACGACCCGCTAGCAAATAGCAAAAATATTGGATTGCGCCAGGATGTATGCGCTCCATCGCTTCCAGTGCCGCCCACGCTTTCGTCGATACTAAATCCGCTTTCCCGTTGCGGTACTCGCTCCAATGCTGCTGCGATATTCCCGACTCTTCCGCAAGCTGGGTTCCCTTGATTCGGTAGCGATCTTGAGTTTTTGTTAGTGCTTGGCGAATCATCATTAAGTTTTATTGCTTTTACTGGCTGTACTTAATATCCAATTATATAATTCGTGCAACAGCGAAATTGTTTCATTTAAAGCTTAATTTCAGCATAGCACGCCAGCTAAGAAAACAACCCGTTGCACTGTAATGCTTCGGGCTCAAACAAATTATTTCATTTCAATAATCGACTCGGAATCTACGATGACACTAGGAATCTACCATGACACATATTTCGGAAAACGGCAATACCAAAACAGATATGAGCTTGCTGAAGTTTTGGGAACAGGAGGTGTTACCGCGTCTCAACGCAGATTTGGTGTACGACCATCCATCACACAGTTTTCAACGGAGCGCTCAGAAGTGGCGGGGAGGCAGCCCGTTCCGTAAAAGCAAATCGGGGACTTCGTTTGCAGTGTGGCCCGATACTCTTCGCTTTTATGATGCCGGCTGCGAATTTGCAGGAGATCCGATCGCTTATGTCCACAGTATTAAGGTGAATCGCTGGGAACATCCCAAGGGCATTGATTGGGTAGAAGCGCTGCGGGAAATAGCTTTGAGAGTTGGTGTAGCTCTACCAGAGAGGGAACTCAATTCGCGGGAAATTGAAGTAGCAGCGAAGTGGGAAGCGCGCCGGGGGATATTAGCAGCGGTGTACGCTCAATGTCGGGATTGGCTGTGGAGTGAAGAAGGGACGAGCGCCCTCAATCATTTGATTGCAGAGAGAGGTATGAGTCGAGAAGCGATCGCCGAGTTGGGATTGGGTTACTACCACAGCAAGGATGCGGTTGCAACAACACTCAAAGAACACAAGCACAACTTAGAGATAGCGGAAGAAGTTGGTGTGTTGACCCGCAAATGGGAGGGATACGTTACTTTTCCGTGGCATACAGCTTTTGGGCAACCGTTGACGGTCTATGGTCACTGTCCCACAAAACCTTTACCGCTCAAAAAGAATCATCAGGGTTGGAAGGGCGAGAGAGATGCGGCTTATCGAGCTTGGGGGAAACTCTCGGAAGCTCAGAAGGTAGAGCAACCTTGGCTTGAACCGACCATTCCCAAGAAATATGCTTGCTGGAATCCCAAAGACGAAGACGGTGTGTGGTTGGCAACCAAAGCATCACCGCTTTACTTTGATAGAGCGATCGCAGCAAATCACAAAGAAGTAGTGGTAGTCGAAGGAGTCACGGATGCAGCAGTTGCTCAGGCGCTTGGAGATACCAGAGTTGTAGCTTGCGTGGCAGCTAGTTTGTCAGGAGAACAGGTGCAGTCGCTACGGCGTTCGGGGATTGAGAAAGCGATTATTTGCCTAGACCCGGATAGCGCCGGGGATAAGGGAATTGAAAGCTGCATCAAATCTTTGTTGTTAGCGGGCATCGTTCCCTATGTAGCTCCCCGATTGCCGGTGGGTGAAGATGGCGACGGCGACCCGGATAAGTTCATCATTCAATTTGGCATCGATGCTTGGCGGTCGCATACAAGTTTGGAGAAAGCGACTCACGGGTTGAGGTGGAAAGCCCAACAGATTGCATCATTATCGGGAAACACTGACGCAAGCCAACAATCTGCATTAGCGTCCGCTACTAAATGGGCTGCACAGTTTAAGGATAAGGATGCTGTAGCGCTCAACATATTCTTTTGGCCTACCATTGGCGAAGCGCTGGGAAGTTCCCCACCACCTTGGTTGGTAGAGTTTGGTAAGGAATTTAGTAACTCGATTAATCCAGGAAATGAAGGTAACTCCGAATCTTCGGAAGTACGCCGGTGTCCCGATCGCCAGCGGGATAAGTTTTACCAAAACCTCTGCGATAAGTTGGGACTTGACTTCAATCACTACACCAGGGGACGCACTTTCGACGACTTTACCGCTAGGAAAGTATTTGGAGCGGATTACAAAGCCATCAACAGCGCTATGTACCAATATACGGGTAGCGGATGGTGGCAACGGCAGGATGAGAAGCGATGCGAACACATGATTGCCGTTAAGAGCGAAAAAGTGTTCAAACTAGGGCAATTCAGTAAGTACGAATGGGAAGAGACTTTCCCTTTTTCTAGTGAAGGCTGCATCAATTCAGCATTCAAATACGCATTGAAGCGGCTTTACCTAGAACCTCCACCGAACAGGCATTTTCGAGCTTTCTCGAACTGTACCGTGGATATGAGAACCGGTGAAATGTTGCCGCACGATCGCAGTTACTATTTGACATCGGCGATCGATTCCGAGTACATCCCCAATCGCCCTTGCCCCGAAGTTTTCCTCAACTTCATCATCTCCGCATTCGGTGAAGACCAATTGGATGCTGTGAGGGCGTACACTTCCATGTTGCTCGACCCCACCGCACCCTATGGCAAATTCATTCACATCATCGGGCCTTCGGGTTCTGGCAAGGGAACATTACTCAGACTCTGGGGCGAAATCTTCGGTTTGGAGGATTCCCATTCCGGTGATTTTGCAGAACTAGCAAATCCTGAATCGCGACACCAACACCTCACCGGCAAATCGCTCTACACCATCCCAGACACCGGAGGCTACATCACCGGAATTCGCCCTTTCTACGAATTAGTGGACAACGGCAAATTATCGGGTCGTAGCCTTTATTCGTCCTGCGGATACACCAAAGAATGGAACTGCCGATTTGTCGCGGCATCGGTAGACCATCTCCAAATCGAAAACGCGGGCGACGGTTGGGATAGGCGATGTCTGCCACTGTTGTCGAAGGGGCGGAAAGGATTGGAAGACCCCTACCTGCGCCACAAACTCTCGGCTGCCAAGGCGGATATTGTATCCTGGGCGATGGCAATGCCGCGAGAAGAACGCGATGCCCTGCTGATACAACCTTCCAAGAACAGCCGCATCCGCCTTGCCAAAATTGATGCGGCTACCTACGGCGACCCGGTACGCAGCTTCGTTGACCTGTGTTTGCGACCTTCGGAATCAACCTCATCCATCCAAAACCACGAACTCCACAGTTGGTTTATTGCTTATTGCAAAGCGCACGGCTACTCGGACAACCGAGGCATGAGCAAGTTCACCTCCCACCTCAAAACCGTAATTCCCCAAAACCACGTACCCCGACACCGCCAAGATGGTGAATTAGTTTCTGCATCCTGGACTCACATGACTCTCTTGCCCAGCGTCATGGTTGATGTTTCCGAAGCGGAGGAAGCGAACAACGGCTATCTAGGTAAACCAAACCAACACTCCGAACCTGAATGGCGGTGTGCCAAATTCCGCTGTGTTGAAGGTGGCTTACTTGCTTTTGAGGAATTCTGGAGCGATCGAAGTTTGTTGGAAGCTCAAACCCTGGATTCCCCGATCGCCTCTAATACTTTGGAGAGTAACACTATTCCTTGTGCCCTGAACGCTAAGGATACAACGCAAAATCAAAGGTTGAACGGCTATCAACCAAACGATCAGGGCATAACGGGGGGTCAAACCCTCGACTCTGCCCTGATCACCTTAAAGACAACGGAAAAGCAAGGGTTTGAGGGTAGTGATCAGGGTGATCAGGGTGATCAGGGTACTACTATCTCTAAAAATGAAGGGGTGGGGGTGGTTCCTAGTCAACAAACCCCCCCTTATAAAACAGAGGAGGAGTTGGATTCTACCTCGATCGCCCCGTTAGCGCAGCCCGCCCCTACGGGGGCTACAACGAAGAAGATCGCTTCGGTTGGTAATCATGGAATCCATACAGAACAAGGAGATAACGGAGTAAGTGGAGCCGATCAGGGTACTTTGAGCAGCCCTGATCACCCCGATCACCACGATGGCTTACGCCCCGCTTCGCTACGCTTGGAGCGTACAAAATCAATTGGTGACTGGGTAGTTCAACTCTCCCAAGTAGCGCAGCAGCAAGGTCTTCGCTATGAAGCGGTGAAGGAACTGGGAGTGCCGGAGTCTTTGAGTCAACAAGTATTTGCTGCATTAACGCCCCAGGTGAAGGAGCGGCTCACAGAGTTGAGGAAAGAGTTCGAGCAGCGGATTCCTCAAGATACCCAGAGGTGGATCGGCATCATCGAAACTTGGTGGGGTAGTGTTGGCGCAGACGTTCTCAACGCTCAGTGGCAGCAGTTCGATTGGTGGACTCAGTGTTTGTCGGGCATCGGGAATTGGGCGGAAAGAATCGCAGCATCAGGATTATTTGATAGGGCTGCATCCAGGTATGCCGAAGCGATCCTCTTCGTTGTAGCCCCCGTAGGGGCGGGCTGCGCTAACGAATTAACTGTTGGGGCTGTAACAGCACAACCTATAGGTGAGACAAACGCCGAAGCACCCATTGCACCAAAGCAACTCGACTTGCTTCCAGATTTCATTCAACCAAAGCCTGACGTTGATAATCGATTCTCATCAGATAACGAGAATTGGTTGTGACTTGGTTGAATTATCCATCAATGAAAGCAGGAATATAAGAATAAATAAAACTCATATTTAAGTGCTATCGCTGAGTGTGAAAAAGATAGTAATAGCGCAATACGGTTTACTTAAGGCAGGACAAGAGGTAAACTAGGTATCGTGTACAAAAAAGAGAACCAGTACAGTGAATTACAGAGAATTATTATTAGAATCTCCCAAGCTCAAAAATATCGAGATATTTA
>NZ_JAIGNI010000033.1 GCF_026130175.1 Lyngbya sp. CCAP 1446/10
AATATAAGTTTCTAGTATTTTATCCTGTTTCTAGCAAGGCAAGAGTAAAAATAAGTTAAGACTTTGGATTCAATCCAGTAAAGCAAAACTTTCCATTATATCATAAAATTATTTTGCAAGAGGTCTAGTATCTTGAATTTCATACCACTTATAATTACCAGCTTTGCGTCCTCCCCAATCACCATCTCTAGTGTCATTCCATTCTTTGGGACGGGGTTCTAATTGTTTTCGATACTGATTTAAATAAAATTTAATAGCTGGATAATTATCAATTTCAATTCCTCGGCGAGCAAAAATCATCCAGAGGTTTTGCCATTGGGAGTGCCAACGTTTTATATCTTGACCTCTGAGATATGGTTTGATAACTTCAGCAGATTTTGGGTCGGATTGAATCAAACTATTTTTGGTGGCTTCATCAATTAAAAATGCTTCATTTAATCCAGTTAATATTCCCCAATAAGGCTTGATTTCAGCCAACTCTTTGAGTGCAATGCCTGCTTGCTGAATTTTTTGCATCAACTCATCAACCTTTGGTATTTCTAAACTCCATGCCTCACCATTAAAGCGCGACCAAGGAATGTCGTAACCGTTTTGTTTCACGTATTGGGTGAGATTGATATTAGCAAGTTCCTCACGGGGAACCGGACAAATAATCACAGGCAAATTAGGTTGTGGTTTTTTCTCCTCAATCTCCTTCTTTGTTTCAGATATAGAGGAAAATGGCTCAGGTTTTCGTACTGCTACAATACAAGGAAAAGTATCAGCATCTTCAAAAATTGGAGCGTGTCCAAAATCAATAATCTGCTCAAACACGGCATGATAAGCAAAAAACTTGCGAAGCGGTTCGCCATAACCTGATCTCAGCCATTTATTAGTTACAATATAAGAAAGAATCCCCCCTGGCTTAAGAAGTTTAAATCCTTTCTCATAGAAATAAGTATACATATCCGCCATTCCATGATAAGACTCGTAATTAGCTTGTAGGTAAGGCTTAAGCGAGGAAAACAACTTTTGGCGCACGTAAGGCGGATTGCCAAGGACAACATCAAAACCGCCATCAGCAAAAATCTGCGGAAATTCAGCTTGCCAATCAAACGCTGTATCTGCTACATTACTGTCAGCGACAATCGAGTTTCCCGCTTTAATATTATCATCCAAATACGTCAGGGTTTTACCAGGTTCGGCCGTCTTCAACCACAGAGAAAGTTTGGTAATTTCCGCCGATTCCGGCAGCAAATCTACGCCGTACAGGTTGTTGCTTAAAATGCTTCTGTCAAATTCCAGCGAGTTGCCGTTTTTTGGTTTATACCCCAAAGCATTCAATTCGCGATCGACTCTTTCATACTGCTGCATCAAATAATCAAAAGCCGCAATCAAAAAAGCTCCCGAACCGCAGGCTGGATCGATGACTCGCGTTTTTTGCAGCACCTCGTCTCGATAGGCTTTCCAAAACTTAATTGCTGTTTTCTTTGGTGGCTTAACGGACACTTCAGCAACTTCGCCCATCTGGAAGAAATCGCGCAATTCTTGCTCTCGCCGCTGCAAATAGCCGCCGAGAGAAACCTCGACAATATACTGAGTAATAAAAGCAGGCGTGTAGAACACACCTTGAGTTTTTCGTTTGCCTTTTTTCTGATTGTATTCCTGTCCGGCAGTTTCAGCATTTAACTCTTCCAAATCTGTCACAGATTGCTCGAAGATATGTCCCAAAATATCGACAGAAACTTCGGTATCAAAATCAAATCTGGTCAGCTTATTAAGCCTACTGCATAGAAGATTGGGAACAGTCAATTGTGCGTCTAAAATCGGATCGAATTTAAATAAACCGCCGTTGTATCCCGGTACGGGAGGGTCATCATTTCCCACGTCAACCCAGCGAAAGACTGATTGATAATTTTCCCAAATTAATCTAGGATTATATTGGTCTTTGTTATCGTGAGCGTTGCTGATGGTTTTTGGTGGCAGCAATCCTTTATCTTCACAAAAAGCAATGAATAAAACGCGGTCTAAAGTTTTTTGAGCTTTTTCGATCAGTAGGCGATCGCGATTGGGAATGTCCTGCGGCCCGGTAAAACGAAAATGCTTGACTAGATCGAGTCGAATTGCTTTGTATTCTTGATATAATTTATTGGTAATTTCCTCTTGAGCTTCGTCAGAGTCTTTTAACAGTCTGTCGATCGCAGAAACTGTTTGAGCTTGATTTGTGGGAGGCAGAAAATTGCGCCTGCAAAGCAGAAAGTAAAACCGCTTAAAAGCTTCAAGATCCGCCAAGTCAGTCAGAAAAAATTGTTCGTAATAAGCGGGAGTTTTATTGGTATGATAAAGTCGCAATTCTCGATAATTCGAGACGATAATCCAGCGACAATCTGGTGTATAATTAGCGTAGCGCCATCCTTGGTCAACTGCTGATTCCGATCGCCCGGATGCGGGACGGTCTAAATCATTTTTCGCTCCCTTGAGTTCGATCGGAGCAATCACTTTACCTTGCAGGGACACCGCTTTGCCTTTAGGATTGCTAGCAGCAGTAAAAAAGCCGATCGCCCCGTCAGCAGAACCGCCGCCATCAGATATCGTTTGTTCCGCGTTAATTTCCCAAGCTTTCCCCGCACCTTGAATTACCGAGCAATATCCCAACACATCCTGAAAAATATCATTAATAAAACTGCCGTGCAGCGAAACTTCTTTAATTTCGTCTAACGTACCCGTTTTAAGTGCAGCAATCCACGTTCCCAATTTTTGGCGGCGCACTTCCATATCTTGCGGAAAACTAAAAGCACGCAAAGCTGTGTTGAGTGTTTTGCTGTGAAAAAGGGCGCGAGTAGAGCGATTGGTCATCTTTTAAAAGCAGATTAATCAAGTTAATTTTACCGCATCTAAGTGCAACAACGGCTGAGATTTTGCCATTCTCCCATCCAGTTATACTCAAAACGGGCGATCGCTCTTCGTTGATCAGCCTCCCGCAGGCGCGGGCTTCCCTAACGCACCTACCTTCAAAAAAGGCGATCGCACCCGCGATCGCACAACCGCCCTAACAAGCTGAGCTAGCTCTCATTTACTTAGCATATTGTAATTATCAAGAAAACCTATAATTTTTTCTTGATGGCTTTCCGCTGCTCCCTCCGGGTTTTACAGCAATAATTAAATACGTATAAGCTAATCTGCACGAATCTCAAAGTTTTGTTACAATGGTCAAGCTGTTACAAATCGTAACTTATGCTGATTTCTATTTTAATAATTGACGTAGCCCTAGTTGCCTGGTCTTTGCATCTAATGCAAGAGGCGATCGCGCAACGGGAATTTTCACTAATGCTAGCCGGCACCCTAGTTGCTGCCTCAGCAGCGGCCCTGGTAGTCGTCTACTTCCTCATGGGGTCTTGTTTGAGCCATTTAACCGAAATATCCCAGCACACTTACTAAATCAAAGTAGCGATCGACAATTGTCAAAAAGCGAGGAATGCAAAAAAAAAGCCAAAAGCCTTGCGAGTCCAAGGCTCGAAACTATTTTCTTAAAAAGGCTTGACAAACATCGGTCAGTTAAGGCATGATTGAGAGCGCGAAAAGAAAGGGGAATTAGCTCAGTTGGTAGAGCACTACAATGGCATTGTAGGGGTCAGCGGTTCGAGCCCGCTATTCTCCATAAATCAAGATTAGATAAGACGTACGGTTGAAACCGCGTCTACAAAAACCAAGTCCGCCTCCGCGGTGTAAAGAGAATAACGCAATTTTCACCGCCCATTCTTCAACCCCTCTCAGCTCGGGTTTCGTTTGTATAGACGCGGTTTCAACCGCCCGGTCTTCTTTGGGCATTACCTGAAATTCGATCGCACACCACAAAAACCAATTTTCCCCTAAAATCAAAACAAGTCTACCCGCAAAAAAACAAAGCGCTACCTGTGGCAAAGTCAACTGAACCCAACAATCCAGAGAATCCGAGTCAGCTTGCGCGATCGCCTCTGTACGAACTATCATTAGAGCTCAAAGGTCGGATAGTGCCCTTTTCCGGGTGGGAGATGGCAGTACAGTACGCAGGCATCAGCAGCGAACACCAAGCAGTACGTCAGCAAGCAGGAATGTTCGATATTTCCCACATGGGAAAGTTCTGCTTGAGAGGAAAACAAGTAATAGAAAAATTTCAACCCTTAGTACCCTCAGATTTGAGCCGCTTGCAACCAGGACAAGCTCAATATACAGTCTTACTAAATGACAAAGGCTGCATCTTAGACGACATTATTTTCTACTGCCAAGAACCCGATGCCACCAGTGGTGAAGAACGTGCAGTAATCATTGTCAACGCCGCCACTCGCATTACAGACAAAGCCTGGATTCTCGCCCACTTAGACTTGAACGAACTTATTTTCACAGACATCTCCGAAGACCAAGTTTTGATCGCAATTCAAGGGCCAGAAGCTGTTAAATATCTCCAGCCTTTCGTGGAAGACAATCTCGCACCAATCAAAGCTTTCGGACACTTAGAAACCAAGCTGTTGGGACAGCCGAGTTTTATCGCCAGAACAGGTTACACCGGCGAAGATGGATTTGAAATAATGGTGGATATAGAAACTGGGAAAAAAGTCTGGCAAAAATTGCTAGATGCTGGTGTTGTTCCCTGCGGTTTGGGTGCGAGAGATACCTTGCGTTTAGAAGCAGCAATGGCACTTTATGGTCAAGATATTGACGACAATACCACGCCTTTAGAGGCGGGATTGGGTTGGGTAGTTCACCTCGATAGCAAAGGTGACTTTATTGGGCGCGAGGTTTTGGAACAGCAGAAAGCTACGGGAGTATCAAAACGGTTGGTAGGGTTAGAAATGCAGGGGCGGCACATTGCGCGCCACGGCTATCCGGTAATCTTTGAATGCGAAATTGTAGGAGAAGTTACTAGCGGTACATTATCGCCTACTTTGAATCGGGCGGTAGGCCTCGCGGTTGTTCCGGCAAAATTAGCTAAAATCGGTCAGCAGTTAGAAGTCGAGATTCGCGGGAAAAGTTACCCGGCTACAGTGGTGAAAAAGCCATTTTATCGATCGCAAAATCGACCAAATTAAATCAGGTTCGAGCATTCGGAATTCAGTCCTTTTCCCGGATCTAAAGTTCTCACTACAAACTTCGGCGTTGCTGATTTACGGTATGAAAGGCTAAATATGCAATTCATAAAAACCAGCGTCTACAAAGTTTCTGGATTTTAAAATTATTTATTTCATACCCTGATTAAGCAACGCCAATTGGTTTAAAGCCGGAACCCTTCTAGGGAGAAATTAAAATCAGACTATTCTTTACTCCAATCCTCTTCCTTTCAGGTAGAGGTCGCTATCAACTGTCAACTGTCAACTGTCAACTGTCAACTGAATGAAATAGCATTTCAAAAAATTAGAATTTTTGCGATAAGATAGCAGATTCCAGGTCGATCGACTACACGGCAGAAGCCGGGAATCAGGGCGGGCAGAGGACACGCCCTTACAGCAACCGGGTTTTCGCGTAGCTAGATACCTGAAAAGTGCTGTAAGTTTGTAGTCAGAACTTGACCGCTGAAAGCTGAGGTAAGGAACGATTGAAGGCAAAAGAAAAATTCTCCCATTCCTCGTCTCTTCTTCCTGCGAGTGCCGATCGGCTAACAAAGGTCTAAAATCAGTACAGTCCTCTGCTGCCTTGCTTTCGGCAAGATTTAAGCATACTTACCCTGAAACCTCATAATAACCCTTGTGCCAGAATTTGCCCAGAACCGCCCAGCGCTGGATCTGAAGACTATATTTCCATTCGAGCTAGATAACTTTCAGAGAGAGGCGATCGCCGCCCTCGATGCAGGTAAATCCGTTGTGGTGTGTGCTCCCACAGGCTCCGGGAAAACTTTGATCGGCGAATACGCCATCCATCAAGCACTATCCAGGGGGCGGCGCGTCTTCTACACCACTCCCCTGAAAGCCCTCTCTAACCAAAAGCTGCGCGACTTCCGCCATCAATTTGGAGACGAGATGGTAGGTTTGCTGACGGGTGACATCTCCTTCAATCGAGATGCGCCGATTTTGGTGATGACTACCGAAATATTTCGGAATATGCTCTACGGTACACCGATCGGCGCTGTTGGTGCTTCGCTCACCGGAGTCGAAACCGTGGTGCTCGATGAGTGTCACTACATGAACGATCGCCAGCGTGGTACCGTCTGGGAAGAATCGATCATCTATTGTTCCAGCGAAATTCAACTGCTCGCCCTCTCAGCAACCGTTGCCAATAGTGGGCAACTCACAGACTGGATTAACAAAGTTCACGGGCCCACAGAGCTTGTCTACTCAGACTTTCGGCCAGTACCGCTGCAATTCCACTTCGCCAATCAAAAAGGCATATTCCCGCTGCTAGACGAAACCGGCAAAAGAGCTAATCCGCGGTTAGTCCCCAAAAAGAAGCAGCAAAAAGCAGAAAGAGGTAGCATTCCTACTCCCAGTTTGACCGATGTTTTGTCCCGGTTGGACGATCGAGATATGCTACCAGCAATCTACTTCATCTTCAGCCGTCGCGGGTGCGACCAAGCAGTAGCAGAAGTAGGCAATTTCTCCCTGGTTAACGAAGCCGAAACAGCCGAACTCAAACGCATCATCGACGATTTTTTACAGCGAAACCCAGAAGCAGAACGCTTCGGTCAAAAAGAAGCACTTTTAAAAGGCATCGCAGCCCACCACGCAGGCATTTTACCCGCTTGGAAAGGTTTAGTAGAAGAACTCTTTGGCAGAGGTTTGATTAAGGTTGTATTTGCCACCGAAACCCTCGCAGCCGGGATCAATATGCCCGCCCGCACCACAGTCATTTCCACCCTGTCCAAGCGCACCGACAAGGGACACCGACTGCTAAACGCTTCAGAATTCCTGCAAATGGCCGGTCGGGCTGGTCGCAGGGGCATGGACGAGCTGGGGCACGTAGTCGCAGTTCAGACGCGCTTTGAAGGCGCAAAAGAAGCCTCCTATTTGGCAACAGCCAAAGCCGACCCCCTCGCCAGTCAGTTTACGCCCAGCTACGGCATGGTGCTGAATTTGCTGCAAACTCACACTATTGATGAAGCTCAAGAGTTGGTAGAACGGAGTTTTGGTCAATATCTGTCTACCTTGTATTTGCAGCCACAGCAATCGGAATTAGACCGGGTACAAGCTGAATTGGCTGTGCTGGAAGAGTCTCTGGCGGCCGGAGGTAATGTCTCCACCCTGGAAAAACAACTCGCCCATTACGAAAAATTGCAGGGAAGGCTCAAAGAAGACAAACGTTTGCTGAAAACTTTATTGCACCAAGCAGAAGAAGCTCGAATTAAGGAGATGTCCGTAGCTGTGGCTTTTGCAGTGCTAGGAACGGTTCTGAGTCTCAAAGGTAAGCACGTTCCCACAGCTAAACGATCGCACACAACTCCCGTGCCCGCCGTACTGGTTGCCAAAATCGCAGGTTCTGGGCAAGCACCAAACTTGGTATGCTTGGGCAAAGATAACCGCTGGTATATCGTCGCCATTAGCGATGTCGCCACCCTCCACGCCGAATTACCCCGTTTGAGCGTTGCAGATACCTTGATCCCGCCGCCGGAATTGACCCTGAGACTCGGCCAGTGCCGCTTGGGAAATGAAGACACTATCTCCATTGCTCAATCTATCCCAGAATTGCCGATACCGGAACCGAGCCCAGAGGCGATCGAGCAACAGCAGAAAATCGCCGCCGTAGAAGATCAACTAGAAATTCACCCAGTTCTAGAATGGGGCAATCCCGGTACTTTGCTCAAGCGCCAGCGCCGCCGGGAAGAATTGAAAAAAGAAATTCGCAAAGCCGAACAAGACTTAGAAAAACAGCGAGCTCGCTACTGGGAGCAATTTCTCAATTTAATTGACATCTTGCTGAATTTCGGCTGCTTGGAAAGAGTAGTTTCGGCAAATGTCAACCGAGATGATGCCTCCGAGAGGTTGGTGCCCACAATCTTGGGTCAAGCCTGCGCCGCCATTCGCGGTGATAATGAACTGTGGCTGGGTTTGTCCCTAATGTCTGCCGAGTTTGACGAACTCGACCCCCACCACCTCGCTGCTGCTTGCGCGGCCTTAGTTACAGAAGTTTCCAGGCCTGACAGTTGGACTCATTACTCGCTGTCTGCGGAAGTTTTGGCACCTTTGGACAATCTGCAAAAAGGCCTGCGCCGCCGATTGTTTCAAGTACAGTACCGCCACGAAGCTGCAATCCCGATTTGGCTGGAACGGGATATAGTAACTTTGGTGGAACAGTGGGCTCTGGGCGTTGAATGGCTGGAACTGATTAGTCATACAAGTTTGGATGAAGGGGATGTGGTGCGGATTTTGCGCCGGACTTTGGATTTCTTATCTCAGATTCCTCATGTCCCTCACGTCTCTGATTCTTTGCGGAGGAATGCTTGTCGGGCGATGCAGTTGATCGATCGATTCCCAGTGAATGAAGCTGCTACTCAATAATTTTTGAGTTGTGAGTTGGGGATGGGATTTGCGATCGTCGAACATCTTGTATGCACAATGCGCACCAATTCAATTTGTAGGGTGCGCAATGTGCGCCGGTTGACTAAGTTATTGTAGGGTGCGTCGCCTGGGATAAATCCCTAACTAAAATCGACAATCTAACAGCGACGCACCTCTGCTTACAAAGCCAGTGTAAACAAACCAAACACTTCTTTTGTCGCAAAATTTTGTAAAAATGATATTAGTAAAAAAAATTACCAACTGAATCAACCGGTGCGGTGTGCATCGCCCTACAATAACTATTCATTGCTTCAATCCTCGGACTTCCACGTAGAGGCAAGCTGTCAACTGTCAACTGTCAACTGTCAACTGAATAAGCGGTGTGGTGGGTAATTGTCGTGTCAATGCAACAAATCAAAGAGCATGGTCAAATGCCTGAAGCCTGCTCTCAGTCTCAAAAAAATCGCTTTTTCACCTTCTGGAAAAGAGTCTTAATTGGAACTCTAGCGAGTACATTACTCAATCTCTCCATCCTATTTCCCTCTCCCAGTTTCGCGGAAGTAGTTCTCGGCGTTGTTCGCAGTTCCGAGAATTCCCCCGATTGGGTAAAGATTACCACGCGCCTCTGGGAAAGCGGCATTGCTTACAAACCAATCAATCTCGAAGACATCAAAAATTTGGCAGATTTAGCAGGCTTTAACGTGCTGTTTTTGGCCAATATTGAAACTTTGACTCCAGCGCAAATAAAAGTTTTAGAAGCTTGGACAAAACAGGGCGGCCGCTTGATTGCTTCGGGGCCAGTCGGCCGCAGTTCCCCGGCTTTGGTGCGTCAATCTTTACGATCGCTCCTTGGGGCCTATTGGGCTTTTCCCTTGACTCAGCGGGGGGCGGTGCAACCCCGCACCCGCTGCCGGGATCTGGCTTGCACCGCTTCTAGCAATTGGGTGCCACCGGAACAACAAAATGCCTCAGTCCAAGGCGGTGTCTTGATTCCTGCCGACGCGAACAGTCAAACTGTCGCTACTTGGAAAGATAGTTCCGGTTCCTCCGCTGCGATCGCCACCGATCGCGCTACCTATCTCGGCTGGCGCTGGGGTAGCGACGGTTCCCCAAATATAGACTCGGCTTGGCTGCGGGCCTCGATCGCCCGCTGGGGCGGAACTGTCGGCTCCCCTGCTGCGCCTATAGCAGCCACACCCCCGCTACCAAATCCCCCCGACCGACTTACGAGAAATACGCCTAGTTCGCCACGAAATACCCCGCTGAGCCGACTTTCTCCTTCTCCCCCCCTTCCCGATCCAGTACCTGCAACTTTTACAGACCCTTCGGATCAGTCGGCGCCGGCGGGTTTGGATGTGCAGGCAAATTCCAATCAGCCGATCGTCAGCATTGAAGCGTACTTGATGCGCCAAGAACTCACCAACCTCCTCGGCCGGTTTGAAAGCGCCCTGACAGCAGCTAATTCAGCCAATACCCCCATCAATCTCAATGCTGCTACCCCCCCTCAACTGGTGGCGTCAACCAACAGTGTAGGGCCGTCTGCGAGTCGCCCGCTGCCTTTGCAAGGCACAAGGACGCGGGCGGTCGCCCAAGCCCGGCAGGTTTTGCAAAATTTTGACCAACTCCTACAAGAGCAAAAATACGCTGAGGCTAGGCAGCAGTGGGTGCAAGCGCGCCAGTTGCTGTGGCAAAATTATCCCCAGGAAGGACAGCGCCTTGGGGCGGAAATTCGCGCGGTTTGGCTCGATCGCGGTACGATCGTCGCAGCGCGATCGGAACAGGGTTTGGCCGCTGTGTTCGATCGGCTTGCCGCCGCCGGGATCAATACCGTTTTCTTTGAAACTTTGAATGCCGGATATCCGATTTATCCCAGTCAAGTTGCACCCCAACAAAACCCCCTGACAGTGGGCTGGGACCCCCTGGAATCTGCGGTTAAATTAGCCCATGAGCGAGGCATCGAATTGCATGCTTGGGTTTGGATTTTTGCCACCGGAAATAAGCGCCACAATGCTTTAATTGGTCAACCTAATTCTTATCCTGGGCCAGTGCTTTCAGCTCATCCAACTTGGGCAAATATTGACAATAAAGGACGCATCCAAAATCCTAATGACGGTAAATTTTATATCGATCCGGCAAACCCGGAAGCGCGCAGTTATTTACTCCAAATTATTAGCGAAATTTCTACCCGCTACAAAGTAGATGGAGTCCAATTAGACTATATTCGCTATCCTTTTCAAAATGACAATGCGGGTTTTACCTACGGTTACGGTGTTGCCGCGAGACAGCAATTTAAGCAGTTGACTGGTGTAGATCCGGTGAATATTTCTCCCAAAGACGGCAGTTTGTGGCGGCAGTGGGTTGAATTTAAAACTAATCAAATTAATACTTTTGTCGCTGAAGTTTATCGGCTTTTGGGGTCGAATTCTCCCCGCACAATTCTGTCGGTGGCGGTGTTTCCGCACCCAGAAAGTCAGCGGATTTACAAAATTCAACAAAATTGGGAAGTTTGGGCCCGTCAAGGCATTGTAGATTTGATTGTGCCGATGACTTATGCTTTGGATACGAACCGACTTCAGCGCATAACTGAACCGCTAGCAAAGGAACAAATGCTCGGTTCGGCTTTGATTTCTCCGTCGGTTAAGTTGTTGACACTCCCGGAAGTTGTGGCGATCGACCAAATTCAAGCTTTGCGCGATTTGCCGACTGGGGGCTATGCTATTTTTGCGGTGGAAAGTATCAACAGCGGGATGCAGGGCTTTTTTAACCGCACTCAAGGGCGCCCCGTGCGTTCCGCTTCTGCTTCCGAACCAATTCCTTACCGCCAGCCCTTTGCAGCAGCGGCTTCGCGGTATACTACTCTCAAGCAGGAATGGAGTTTTTTGTTGGCTAACAATCAGTTGCGGGTGTCGGAATCTGAACTGAAAGTGCTCAAAAGTCGATCGGACGAATTGGCGCAAGCTTTCAGCAAATTGGCAGCCAATCCTTCTACCGAAAGTTTAGCAACTGCTAAAAGATTGTTGGCGAGTTTTCAATCTCAATTTCAATCTTCCATGCGCTTGCATTCTGCCGACAATAGCTATCAGGTGCAAACTTGGCAAAATCGTTTGGAGAGTTTGGATATGCTATTGCGTTACGGCGAAAGGGTGGAGTTAAATCGCAGGTAAAATCAGCTTTTTGTGCGATCGGGCGGTTCCTTCTAGTCTTTCAACAAACACGTGCTACACATACGTGGTTGGCAGCGCTGCTGCCAACCCTAGGCGCTGCGCCAAAAACCAAACAGCAAAAGAGAAAACAGCATCGTGCAGCAGTGACCAACAGAGCGATCGCATCAATTATCTGTATTAATAGTTACGGAAAAACTGTCAGCAGAAATACGTTATAGTTATTTAAATCCATACCTTCTACTATTACCATATATTCACGGTGCGAAAATCACGGATACACCGATAACTATTTTTTATTTCTCTTCAGCAATTACTAATTACCAATTACCAATTACTCTTAGGATGAATATGTTTCCTAAACCGCTCAATCGCTTTGCTACCAAAATTATCGGCAAAGCTCCATTACAAACTGTGCTCGTGCTTCCTTTTTTAGTGCAAATTGTCGGCACCGTAGGAATTGTAGGTTGGCTGTCGTTCCAAAACGGTCAGCGCGCGGTCAACGATGTTGCCGCTCAGTTGCGGGGAGAAATTAGCGATCGCATCAAAGACCGCATGGAAAACTATATGTCAATTCCCCACATTGTCAATCACCTCAACGTTCAAGGCGTAAAATTGGGGCAATTAAACCTAGAAGATAAACAAAGATTAGAACTTCATTTTCTCGAACAAATTCAATATTTTGATACAATCAGCATCATTTACATAGCCCAAGAAAATGGAGACCACTCTGGAGCAATCCGCACTAAAGATCAGATTATGATATCTGCGGCTGACAAATCGACTGGCAACAAATTAGCTCGATATACTGGTGACTCTCAGGGAAACCGCGTTCAATTAATGGAAACTTCGCCCAACATTTACGACCCGCGAATTCGCCCTTGGTACATAGCAGCAGCCGCCGCCAAAAAACCTGTTTGGACTCCAATTTATACAGATTTTTTGACTAGGGAACTGGCAATTACTGCTGCTATGCCTATCTACAACGACGCTGGCAAGCTGTTAGGAGTAGCTGGCAGCGATTTGCTGTTTTCCAAAATCAAAGAGTTTCTCGTCAGCCTCAAAATTGGTAAATCTGGGCAAACTTTTGTGATGGAGCGATCGGGAATGTTAATTGCCACTTCAACAGCGGGCCAAGAATTCGCAGTGGAAGGTAAAGAAGCAAAACGCATCAAAGCTTCAGCAAGCGAGAATCCCGTAATTCGCCAAACCGCACAGCATTTAGAAAAAACCTACCAAAGCTTAGCTAAAATCAAAAATTCTCAACAGCTTCCTTTTGATATTGACGGGAAGCGCAATTTTATGGAGGTAACTCCTTTTCAAGACGATCGGGGGTTGGATTGGCTGATTGTCGTAGTTGTGCCAGAGTCCGACTTTATGGAGCAAATTAACGCCAATACCCGCACGACTTTTTTGCTGTCGGTTGCAGCTTTGATTGTGGCGACAATTCTGGGAATTCTTACTGCTAAATGGGTGGTGCGGCCGATTTTAAGATTGAATGCAGCGGCCAAAGCTTTGGCAAAGAATGAATGGGATACAAACCTCACTCTGAATCGCGAAGATGAACTCGGAGAACTTGCCACTGCTTTTAACAGCATGGCAGAGCAATTGCAGCATTCATTTACTTCGATATCGGAAAGCGAAAACCGAGTCAAACAATTTCTCAATGCAGTACCGCTAGGCATTTTTATTACCGAGCCAAACGGTCAACCTCACTACATTAATCCTACAGGAGAGCAACTTTTAGGTAAAGGAATTATAGCAGCAGATGCCGAAAATTTGCGCCAAGCTTACAAAGTTTATTTAGCTGGAACTCAAGAAATTTACCCAGCGGAGCGTGACCCAATTTTAAATGCTTTGCAGGGCAAAAGTGTAACTGTTGATGACATTGAAATCTCCTTGACTGACAAAACTGTTCCCCTGCAAATTTGGGGCACTCCTATTTACGACGATCGAGGCAACATTGTCTACGGGATGTGCGCTTTTCAAGATATTACTGAACGCAAACAGGCGCATAAACTGTTAACTGAATACAACCAAAATTTAGCAGTGCAAGTTGCAGAACGCACGGGCGATCTTGCTAAGGCAAAAGAAAAGTTTTCTAAAGCTTTTCGTTCCAGTCCCAATGCAATTACAATCACGAGAATCAGTGACGGCAGCCACCTTGAAGTTAATGACAGCTTTTGCCGAATGATGGGCTACAGTCACGAAGAAATTATTGGAAAAACAGCGGTAGATCTGAATTTTTGGGCGACTTTAGCAGAGCGCGATCGCATGATTCAAATGTTGAAAAACAAGACGGCAATTCACAATTACGAGCTGAGGTTTCGCAATAAAAGTGGTGCAGAAAGAACGGCGCTGCTGTCGATTGAAACCATTGATATTGACGGAGAAGCTTGTTTTCTGTCGATTTCTAGCGATATTACCGATCGCCAAAAAGCAGAAGCAGCCCTCCGCGAAGCAGAAGAAAAGTACCGCAACATCTATGAAAATGCTTTAAACGGCATTTTTCAAACTGCTGCTGACGGGAAATACATCAGCGCTAACCCCGCTTTAGCTGAACTCTACGGTTATGAATCGCCCGCAGAATTGATCGCAGCGCAGCCGAATTTCAATAACCAGCTTTACGTAAATCCCAACCGCCGCCGCGAATTTACAGTGCTGATCGACGAGTACGGGATATTGTCAAACTTTGAAGCGGAAATCTACCGCAAAGATGGCAGCATCATCTGGATTTCGGAAAATTGTCGCGCTGTCTGCGATGCCGCAGAAAATTTACTTTACTACGAAGGTTTTATTAAAGACATTACTGATAGCAAACAAGCGGAAATGAAAATGCAGCAGGCGAAAGAAGCTGCCGAAGCAGCCAACAAAGCTAAAAGTACCTTTCTCGCCAATATGAGTCACGAATTGCGATCGCCCCTGAACGCAGTCATCGGCTTTGCTCAAGTCATGATCCGCAGTAAAAATCTGTCTCCCGAAAATCAAGAAGATGTCGGAATTATCCTGCGGAGTGGCGAACATTTGCTGGCTTTAATCAACCAAGTTTTAGACTTGTCCAAAATCGAAGCGGGACGCACTACTATCAATGAAAAAAGCTTCGATTTTTACCGATTATTCGACGATTTAGAAGATATGTTTGCTCTCAAAGCTGAGGAAAAAAACTTACAATTAATCTTCGATCGGGACGCGGAAGTTCCCCATTACATTTGCACCGATGAAGTGAAATTACGTCAAGTTTTAATTAATTTGCTTAATAATGCAATTAAGTTTACTTCAGAAGGGGGAGTTTCGGTGCAAGTTAAAGGAAGAAAGCGGAATTTGCACAAAAACAGCCCTGATGAATTGCCCGGCCGCTACTCGCTCCATTTTGAAGTTCAAGATACTGGTGCAGGCATTGCTGCTGAGGAAATTCATCAGTTATTTGAAGCATTTGTACAGACAAAAACAGGTAAAGATTCTCAGGAAGGCACAGGTTTAGGTTTAGCGATCAGCAGACAGTTCGTGCAATTGATGGGAGGTGAAATTACGGTTAGCAGCGAGGTTGGCAAGGGTGCACTATTTCAGTTTGACATCCAAGTTCACCTGGTTGAAGCTGCTGATATTGAAATCAAAAAAGCTCTACGTCGAGTTATTGCCCTCGAACCGAATCAGCCGAGTTACCGCTTGCTAATTGTGGACGACAAACCCCTGAACCGCCAACTGTTGGTCAAACTTCTCAGTCCGCTGGGATTTGAGTTGAAAGAAGCGAATAACGGTCAAGAAGCGGTGGATATTTTTATGGATTGGGAACCGCATCTGATTTGGATGGACATGAGAATGCCTGTGATGGACGGGTACGAGGCAACGAAACAGATTAAAACTACAACTGGCGGGCAAGCAACGGCGATTGTAGCTCTGACTGCTAGTGTTTTGGAGGAAGAACGGGCGGTGATTCTTTCGACGGGTTGCGATGATTTTATGCGGAAACCGTTCCGAGAGGAGGATATTTTTGCGGCAATGGGCAAACATTTGGGAGTACGTTATATTTATGAAGATCCAACAGCAGTCAGTGTGGCGGGTGTAGGGGAGTCCAGTCAGGATGTGCTGACACCGGAGGCGATCGCCTCTCTTTCTCCAGACTGGATGGTTGAATTCAAGCAAAATATTTTGAGTGTGGATATGGAGGCGATCGCCAGTTCGATCGCACAAATCAGCACCGTCAACCCATCTCTGGCTGCCACACTTCAAGATTGCATTAATAATTTTGAATACGACAAAATTTTGAACATAATCGAGCTCAGCGATCATCATTAAATACCCGATGAATTCAAGTTCCTCCAACACCAATCGAGCTAATATTTTAGTAGTAGACGACACACCACAAAACCTGCGGCTGCTGGCAGGAATTTTGAGCGAAAAAGGCTATCAAGTTCGCCCAGTTCCTAACGGTAAGCTAGCACTGTCTGCCGCTCAAAAAATGCCCCCGGATCTAGTGCTGCTGGATATTATGATGCCGGAGATGGATGGCTATGAAGTTTGTCAGCGGCTCAAAGATTCTGAAGTAACCAAAGACATTCCGGTGATTTTCATCAGTGCGATTAACGACGTGATGGATAAAGTTAAAGCTTTTGGAGTTGGGGGAGTGGACTTTATTACCAAACCGTTTCAGGTTGAAGAAGTTTTAGCCCGGATCGAAACTCATTTAAAAATTTGTTCGCTGCAACAAAATTTGCAAGAAAAAAATCAAGATTTAGCAACTGCCATCTACCAACTGCAAGCCACCCAAGAGCATTTGATTCAATCGGAAAAAATGGCGGCACTGGGACAACTGATTGCCGGCATTGCCCACGAAATAAATACCCCCCTGGGCATTATCGGCTCCTCTATTGATAATATAGCTACTTTCTGGGACGATAATTTAGGAAAAATGCCTCATTTTTTTCAACAACTTTCCGAAGAAAGTCAAGCTCACTTTTTAGCGTTACTTTACAGATCTACCAATCAAAAAATTTTATTTACTAGCAGAGAGAAGCGAAAATTTAAGCAGCAGTTGACTGGGGATTTGAGGGCAGCATCTGTTAAAAATGCTGAAGAAATTGCGGATACTTTAGTTGACATGGAAATCTACGATAACATAGAACAGTTGTTGCCACTTTTTAAATTGCCGGATTGGGAAGTAGTTTTCAATACAGCTTACCAGTTTGTGAGCTTTAAGAAAAGTATTAGCCTAATCCAAAGAGCGACAGCTAAGTCGGGAAAAGTAGTATTTGCCTTAAAAAGCTACGCTCATTTCGATAGCAAGCAAGAAAAAGTCCAGGCGAACTTGCACGATGGCATTGAAATGGTGTTAACCCTTTATCAAAATCAACTGAAACACGGTATAGAAGTCGTTAAAAATTATGGAAATTTACCGAAAATTATGTGCTATCCCGATGACTTAAATCAAGTTTGGACGAATCTTGTTCACAATGCCCTGCAAGCAATGGATTATAAAGGTATTTTGACGATTGAAACTCTGCTGCAAGAGGCAAATATTTTGCTCAAATTTACTGATAACGGCAAAGGTATTCCCCCAGAAATTATTCCTAAGATTTTTCAGCCATTTTTTACGACTAAATCTGCGGGCGAAGGTAGCGGTTTGGGATTGGATATTGTGAGAAAAATTGTTGACAAACATGAAGGTACAATTGCTGTAGAATCGGTACCGGGGCAGACAACTTTTACCGTCTCGCTGCCAATCTATTAAACAAAACTTACCCGCAGGGGGCTGATTCCCGGTAGCGCCAGGGGCTGTCTCGCTGACAAAGACAAGATTTATTGCGATAAACCGGGTTTCTTTTCGGAAGTCCTCTTAAAATAAGATACGGGGCAGATATCGTGCATCCTCGCCCGAAATCAATCACAGAGGAGCAAGTCATGTCGGTAAACCCACTAAAATTCAAGCAGAGAGGAAAAGATGAATAAGCCTGTAATTCTTTGCGTTGACGATGAACCCGATATCTTGAAGACTCTCAAGATGCAGCTCAAAAATGAATTTAAAGATGATTACTTTTATGAATTAGCTGAAAGTGGTGATGAAGCTTTAGATTTGCTTGAGGATTTTGAAGAAGAAGCTGAGGTGATTGTGATTGTTTCTGATTGGCTGATGCCGGGAATTAAAGGTGATGAACTTTTAATTAGAGTTCACCAAAAATATCCTAAAATTATTAAGGTGATGTTGACCGGACAAGCGGATGCAGCGGCAGTCGAGCGGGCAGTACAAGAAGCTGATTTATATTGCTGTTTGTACAAACCGTGGAATAGCAAACAGTTAATAGAGACGATCAAATCTGGGCTGGCAAAGTTATTATGAAAAAACCTGTGATTGTGTGTATTGATGACGAACCTGATGTTTTGAACAGTTTAAAGATTGAACTGAAAAAGGCGATCGGCGATCAGTGTATTATTGAAACGGCTGAAGGAGGGGAAGATGCTTTAGAGTTGCTGGCAGATTTGCAGGCAGATGAATACGAGATTGCTTTGGTGCTTTCCGATTATATCATGCCGGATATTAAAGGGGATGAACTGCTCAGAAGAATTCACGAAAGCTCGCCGGATACGCTGACGATTATGCTGACGGGGCAAGCAGATTTGGAAGCTCTGAGCAATGCTATCAAGTATGCTAAATTGTACCGTTATATCCCTAAACCTTGGCAAAATGAAGACTTAAAATTAACTGTGGTAGAAGCAATTCACAGTTACTTGCAAGACCAAAAGTTAACAGATGAAATCCTGAAGAGGCAAGAGGTAAACGAGGAGTTGAAGCTAGCAAATGTGGCTCTGTCGGCGAGTGAAAGCCGCCTGAAGCAATTTTTAGCAGCTTTGCCAGTGGGGGTATCTGTTTACAATCCCGACGGCTCGATCGCCTATTTCAACCAGACAGCGCGCGATTTGCTGGGTGCAGACACGATCCCGGAAAGCACAGCGGAACAATTAGCTGCAACTTATCAACTGTATGTTGCCAATACTGATCAGCTTTACCCGCCGGATAATCTGCCAATTTTGCGTGCACTGAAAGGAGATTTTGTCAAGGTTGACGATGTAGAAATCCGTCAAGATGACAAAATAATTGCGATCGAGATCAATACTACGCCGATTTTTGACGAGAGCGGAAATATTGTTTATGCGATCGCAGCTTTTCAAGATATTAGCGATCGCAAACAAGCCGAAAAAATACTAGCAGATTACCAGCACACCTTAGAAACCCAAATTGACGAACGTACAGAACAACTGCAACAATCCGCCTTAGCTGCTGAATCTGCAAACAAAGCTAAAAGCACGTTTCTGGCAAATATGAGCCACGAGTTGCGGACTCCTCTCAATTCCATACTGGGGTTTGCACAAATCATGGAAGGCAGCCCCAATCTTACTGTCGAAAACAGAGAAAATCTGAGAATAATTCGCCGCAGTGGCGAACACTTGCTCACCCTGATCAATGAAGTCTTAGACTTGTCAAAAATCGAAGCTGGGCGGATGATTGTCGATCCGAAAAACTTCGATCTCTACCATTTGCTGGACGACTTGCAAGATATGTTTTTATTGCGGGCAAAAAATCAAGAATTGCAGTTGCTTTTCCAGCGTGAGGATGACGTTCCCCAGTACGTGCGAACCGATGATGTTAAACTGCGGCAAGTGCTGATCAATCTCCTCAGTAATGCGATTAAATTTACGCAGACAGGCACGATTATATTAAGAGTTGTAAAATTAAAGAGTTCGGAAATTGTTGATTTACTGGCGAATCCAACAGTGTGTTTTGATACCACAAAAAGTATTAGGGACTTTGCGATCGATAGAGGTGATTCTGCAACTATTGAATTGAGAGAAGATGTTGATAATTCTGATCGGGATCTGATTGTTTTCCTTCGGATTGAAATAGAAGATACAGGAGTTGGCATTGCTCCTGAAGAATTGGGCAATGTTTTTCAGGCATTTGTGCAAACAGCTTCTGGTCAAAAAACTCAGAAAGGCACGGGTTTAGGATTGACGATCAGCCGTCAATTTGTCCGCCTGATGGGAGGAGAAATTGTGGTAGAAAGTCAACTGGAACTAGGCACTACTTTTAAAATTGAAATCCCAGTCTGTGCGGTTGGTACTGCTGATATTCCAGCCCCGGAAATTAACCGCGAAGTTGCTGGGTTGGAACCAAATCAACCGTGCTACCGGATTTTAATTGTGGACGATCGCGAAGACAACCGCGAACTTTTAGTCAAAATGCTTTCTCCTTTGGGTTTTAAGCTGCAACAAGCTGCCAACGGCCGCGAAGCAGTAGAAATGTGGGAAAATTGGCACCCGCACTTAATTTTGATGGATGTGCGAATGCCAGTGATGGACGGCTACGAAGCTACTAAAGAAATTAAGGCCAGAATACAGCAGAGAGAGCAAGAGCAGCAAGGAAACTGGGAAATGAGTATTTCCCATCAAGAATCCCCGATTCCGAAGATTGTTGCTTTGACAGCTAGTACAATTGAAGGCAGGCGATCGTTTGCTTTATTGGTCGGCTGCGACGATTTTGTTAGCAAACCTTTCCGCAAAAATGATATATTTGATACCCTTAACAAACATTTGGGGGTGAAGTATCTATACTCTGACTCAACTGATTTTATCCCAACGGGCGATCGGCATCATCTATCTGATTCCACATCTAATGCTGCGCTTGCTTATTTACCCACACTGCCCGCAGAATGGATAGATAATATTAGGCAGGTAATCCGCAGTGCTGATTTTGACTTAATTGCCAGGACAATCGAAGAACTAAGGGATGCTCATCCTGAATTTGTCGAAATCCTCCAGGGTCATCTCGATAATTTTGATTACCAGAAAATTCTCAATTTAATTGCCGAGGCGGAGGAATCAGATCGTGGATATGAAGGCGGAACAAACTGAAAACTATCAAGCAGATATTTTAGTAGTTGACGACACGCCAGATAATCTGCGTTTGTTGATTAAAATATTGCAGAACAATGGCTATAAAGTTCGACCTGTTACTAATGGTTTTTCTGCCCTAGATGCGATTCAATCGAGCGCGCCAGATTTGATTTTGCTCGATATTATGATGCCGGATTTTAACGGTTACGAACTCTGTAAACAATTGAAATCACAACCGCAATTTAGGGGAATTCCCATCATTTTTCTGAGCGCGCTAGAAGAAGGAATAAATAAGGCACAAGCTTTTGAAGTGGGCGGAGCAGATTATATCACAAAACCTTTTCAGGTGAAAGAAGTATTGGCGCGAGTGAGCAATCAACTTACTGTGCGTTCCTTGCAAATGCAATTGCAACAAAAAAATCAAAAGTTGACAGATCAAAATGTTCAGTTGCACCAGGAAATTGCCGAACGCCGTCAGGTTGAAATGGAAACAAGATTGCTCCTACAGGCCACTCAAGCTATTAGCAAATCTGAGGATTTTGAGTCGGCTATAGATGTGATTTTAGGTTTAATTTGCCAAACTATTGAATGGAATCTGGGCGAAGCTTGGATTCCTTGCAGTGACGGCGTTTTAAGATGCGCTAAAGGCAGGTATGTCAGCGACTCGATTTTTGCCCAATTCCGAGAGACAAGTTGGCAGTTAACTTTTCCTGCTGGTGTGGGACTGCCGGGGAGGATTTGGCAGTCGCATCAGTCTGAATGGATTGAGGATATTTCTATTGCACCATATCAGGTTTTTTTGCGATCGGAAATTGCGGTGAATGTGGGATTGAAAGCAGCTTTTGGTTTGCCAATTTTGGCGGACAACCAAGTGTTAGCTATTTTGATTTTTTATCGCGAGAAAGTTCTGAAAAGCCAGCCGCGCTTGTTGGAATTGGTGAGTGCGGTTGCTACGCAGCTCGGTTCGATGATTCAGCGGAAACAAGCTGAGGCGGCGCTGAAGTTGCAGCAAGAGCAAACAGAGAAATTGCTGCTGAATATTTTACCGAAACCTATTGCTGAGCGCTTGCAAAAAGAGCAAAAGTTGATCGCGGATCATTTTGATGAGGTGACGGTATTGTTTGCTGATTTGGTGGGTTTTACAGAGTTTTCTGCTCACAAAAGTCCGACGCAGTTGGTAGAAATTTTGAATGGGATTTTCTCGGAGTTCGATATGTTGTCTGAGTTGCACGGGTTGGAAAAAATTAAGACGATTGGGGATGCTTATATGGTGGTTGGGGGTTTGCCGACGGCGCGGGAGGATCACTCTGAGGCGATCGCACTTTTGGCTTTGGAGATGCAGGTAGCTTTGAGAAAGTTTAATCTCAAAATTGGAGAAAGTTTTCAATTGCGGATCGGAATTCACAGCGGTTCGGTGGTGGCGGGAATTATTGGAATTAGCAAATTTAGTTATGATTTGTGGGGGGATACTGTGAATGTTGCTTCGCGGATGGAGTCGAACGGATTGCCGGGTAAAATTCAAGTGACTGCACAGACTTACGAGCGTTTGAAAGAGCAGTTTGTTTTTGAAGATCGTGGTCAAATTGCGGTTAAAGGTAAAGGAACAATGCTGACTTACTGGTTGATTGAAGAACAAATTCATTCAGTTGACAGTTGACAGTTGATAAAAGAAGTCCTAGGATTGCAGTAATGAATAGTCTGATTTCAATTGATCCCGATCAGGGTTCCGGCTTTAAACCAATTCTTTATGATAAATGTTTTTAATTTTTTGATGTCAATTTCAATTAATATTAAAATTAGATCCAATTTGCACTTTTAGGAGGGCTAATCCTTTGCAGACAGTTGAAACAAAATCGCCGACAGCATTGAAAAGAGTCCTTGTTATTTTAATATCACTGATAGCGGTAGCGGTACTGTCGATCGCTATTTTTATCGCACTTCCCGGAGAAAAAACCATGTTTGCTGGAAAAAGACCTGCCAATATCGGCATTGTGTCAGGAAAACTCGCCGCGTGCCCTGCTTCCCCCAACTGCGTCAGCAGCTTCAGTCAAGATGCCGAACACCAAATCGAGCCTTTGGCATACACTTCGTCGCCTGCTGAGGCAATGGCTAAGCTCAAAGGGGTGATCGAGTCCTCTGCAAAAACTAAGATTATCACCGCAACTGATAATTACCTCTATGCGGAGTTCACGAGTGGTTTGATGGGGTTTGTTGATGACGTAGAATTTTTGGTAGATGATGGGGCAAAGGTGATTCATGTGCGATCGGCTTCGCGTCTGGGAGAGTCAGATTTAGGAGTCAACCGCAAAAGGATAGAGACTCTCAGAACTCAACTTTAAGATAGGAGGTACGGTTGAAACCGCCTCTAAACAAACGTGTTAGCCTTCTTGAACGGTAGTCCACCTCCGTGGACTAAAGAAAATAACGTAATTTAAACCGCCCAGTCTTTAACCCGCTTGGAGTGGGTTTTGTTTGTCCAGAAGCGGTTTCAACCGCCCGGTCTTCTCGATCGGGTTCTGAATTGCTGAGTGCGTCAACACCGACACCGCGCTGTATTCCTATAGTATTAAACACCCTAAATTAAACACTTCAGACTTTAGGGAGAGGGAAGTTAAGCCATTAATTTCTACTATTAATTTAAGTAGAGCAACGAGGATAAAAACATGGCACTTCAAAGAATTGCAGATTTTGAACCCAATTATAAGGATGAAATTTTTGCTGGAGACGACATCAAGGGATTTGATGTTTATGCCGGCGAATCTGACGAAAAAGTAGGTACTGTTTATGACGCTTTGGTTGATGAAACGGGTCGTTTCCGCTATCTGGTAGTTGATACCGGTATTTGGATTTTTGGTAAAAAAGTGTTGCTGCCGATCGGCTCGGCCCGCTTCGACTACGCAGCCAATCGCGTCCACGCCACAGGCCTTCGCAGCAAAGAGCAAGCAGAACTATTGCCGGCTTACAATGAATTAGAACCCGTAGATTACGATCGCGAAGAAGAAGTAAGAAGCGTTTACCGCAATCAAGGCACATCAGCAGCAATCACAGCAGCTCCTGCTAGCTACGATCGCAGCAGCTACAGCTACGATATCGATCGCCCCCTCTACGAAACCAACGAACAGAACCACCAAAATTTCAAGCTTTATGAAGAACGCTTGATTGCCAACAAAAACCGCGCCAAAACCGGCTCCGTAGCAGTTGGTAAGCGCGTGGAAACAGAAACAGCACGAGCTTCAGTACCCATTGAAAAAGAACGAGTCGTAATCGAGCGAGTAACGCCCGTAGAAGCGGGTCGAGTAGTTTCAGTCGGTGAAGCTGATTTCCAATCAGGGGAAGTTGCACGCATGGAAGTCTACGAAGAAACGGCCGACATTCACAAAGAAGCCTTCGTGCGCGAAGAAGTCAACATCAGAAAAGAAGTTGTCCGCAGCACGGTTGAGGGCGAAGAAACCTTGCGCCGTGAAGAATTAGACATTAACACCGATGGCACTCCGGTTGTAGATAATAAAACTATCTAAACCAACCGCAGCAAGTCTTGAATAGGAATTGCGCATTCATCACACAATTCTGTCACCGCAGAGGTTTGAGTTGTGCGATCGCGCAATTCCTAGATAACGCAATACGCTTGGGTTAACAGTGTTTATTTCCCGGAGATACCCCTAAATCCCCCGGATAGTCGGGGGACTTTGATCAGATTCTTGTCCCCCCCTTTTTTAGGGGGGCTAGGGGGCATCTTTCTTAACTGAATCGTATTCCTATATAACGGCGGGTGGAGTACGAAAATTGTCGGGTTTTGGCAAATTTTATGCACTTTCCCCGCCTTTACCAATTCGCCATTACCAATTCATAATAAAAATCCATTAGCAGGAAAGTTTAAAAAATGAACGGTCAAGCATCAGCCGAAAAAATAGCAATGGCAAAATCAATTACCCATCTCAACCGAGTGCCGGAAAAAGTCAGAACTAAGCTAAAAAGTTTTACAGTCAAAGACAGCCAAGGTCACTTGGTAGGCAAAATAAAAGATGTCTATTTTGATGCTAGCGGTCAGCTAAATTTTGTGGTATCAGGGCTAGGTAGCGAAAATTATAAGATTTTTTTAGTAAGTATTAAGCTGCTAAAAAAAGTTGATTATCACCAAAAAGCGCTGTTTTTAATTATTAATTCGGAGCAAGTCGATCGGCTGCCGGTGATTTCGGCAAATGCCGAGCCTCAGTCTTGGGAAAATCCCTCAGAACAGCTTGGTGAAGTCAGCAACAGCGAGTCAACTAATCCCTCAACAGTTATGTCAAATCTCACAGATACCGATCGCCCAAATGAACATTTAGAGACAGATGAGCGCGAGGAAGACTTTGATATTGTCGATCAAGATGTAATTCGCTTGCTAGAAGAACGATTGGTGATCAATCGCAGCAAGCGTAAAGTCGGCGAAGTCATTGTCCGCAAAGAAATTGAAACTCGGATGGTACAAGTGCCTATCCAGTGGGAAAAGCTGATTGTCGAACAAGTGGGCGATGATCCGAAGGTGTTGGCAGAAATAGATTTGGGCGAGGGACACATTACCGGTATAGACTTGACGGAGACTAAGAGCGATCGCCAGGAACCGACAGTTAAGGCGGAATATACCTCTGTGCAGAAAGCTAGCAAAATCTTAAATGCGATCGCCTCTCAACCCCGCCACGGTTGCGTCAAAGTCCGCATAGAACTCGTTCTAGAGAACAAGCAACTGGAAGAAACTTACCAAAAATGGATGACGGAAAGCCACTCAGATGACCAAAATTAACAATCACATTAGTTTGTAGTGAGGACTAAAGTCCTGAGATATTTATGAGGAGTTTAGTCCTCACTATAAACATCTTGAAATTTTGAGCGATCGACACATCGACAAATATGTACCAAATTGCAGTAAAATTGTGGTGGTCAAATTTAGAAGTATTTGAAAATGCCCAGCACCATCTCCGACATTAAAGTAAAAACGATCGCAGGCGCAGACAAGCAGCTAGGAGAGTACGCTGGCCAGGTACTCTTGATAGTTAACGTAGCTTCCAAATGCGGCTATACACCTCAATACAAAGGACTCGAAGAATTGAGCCAGAAGTACAGCGCTGCGGGACTCAGCGTTTTAGGATTTCCCTGCAACGACTTCGGAGGTCAAGAACCAGGAAGTAACGCAGAAATCGTCAATTTCTGTACTACAAAATACGGTGTCAGCTTTGAATTATTTGACAAAGTACACGCTAAAGGCAGTCAGCAGCACCCGCTGTACGCTAAGCTGACGAGTGCAGTCGATCCCAAGGGTGAGGTTTCCTGGAATTTTGAAAAATTCTTAGTTAGCAAACAGGGTGAAGTAGTTGCCAGATTCGGCAGCAGCGTGGGCCCAGATTCGGCAGAATTGATCGCTGCGATTGACAAAGAATTGGCAAAATAAGAAATAAGAAGGAAGAAGGAAGAAGGAAGGAAGAAGGAAGAAGGAAGAAGGGTGTACACTACGCACCGATTGACTTTTACCCCCCATCGCTTCGGCATCGCTTGACTTTTTCGGTGCGAAATTCGCACTCTACAAGATTAGCCGATGCTATAAGATGGCACCTACTTCTCTTCACCATTGTTGACAAGCAATCAGCAATTAACAAATACCGATGATTAGATTTAATTGGAGAATGGTTTAATTTAATGGAAAATACATCGGGATTAGATTTAGCTGTGGGTTTATTGGCGTTCGCGATTCTGGGAGGCGGGCTAGCAATGCTATTTGTAGGTATGGCATCGTTCCCTAATGACAAATAATCATAATTTAGCTAATGTCCTCACTAAGCTGTTGCACATTTAAATTATATATTCGGGGCGATGCTCAGAGCAACGTACCACAAGAGTTTGATTGTTTTTTGACATATAATTTAAATGCAGAATAGCTTAACAGCATTCAATTTTAACACTCGCAATTGACAATCATGCAAACTACCGAAAGCACCGTCAAAATTGTCCTCGCGCCGGGGAACTTGCGCCGCGTTCACCATATCGCTTTAAACGTGCGCGATATGAATGCTTCCCGCCACTTCTACGGTACAATTCTCGGCTTGCAGGAACTCACAGGTGCGGAAATTCCCGCAAGTTTAACAGAAATGGTCGCCGCTGGTAAAGTCGCTAATTTCATCACTCCAGACGGGACTGTGATTGACCTATTTTGGCAGCCAGATTTGGAACCGCCAAACCCAGATCCCCAGAAGGCTTTTACTCGCGCTAACCACTTGGCTTTTGATATCGATCGCGATTTGTTCGATCGCGCTCTGGAAGTGCTAAAGTCTAATCAAATTGCGATCGACAGTGGCCCCGTCACGCGCGCTACAGGACGCGGCATTTACTTTTACGATCCTGATGGATTTATCATCGAAATCCGCTGCGATGCCGTTTAAACAGGCGCTATCGGACTTTCGGTGCGCACGGATCACCACACATTTACGATCGGCTTCGCGGTGCGCTATGCCCTATGTTGGAAGCGTACCTGATCTTTCTGAGAAAGGCTATATCTTATTTGCTAACAGATTGCTTTGGCCAAGTAAACCGAAAAGTTGCTCCCTCACCTTCGGCTGATTCTATGGAAATACTGCCCCCTTGACCTTCAACAATCTTCTTCACCAGCGACAAACCAATGCCAGTATTTTCAACTTTATCACGAGCTTCCAAAGTCTGAAAAATCACAAAAACTTTATCATGATATTGAGCAGCAATCCCCTGCCCGTCATCCGCCACAGCAAACTCGTAAAAATCGTCAAAGTCTTTAACCGATATGTTTACGTAACCGGATTCACTTCTATTGTGCTTGATAGCGTTGCTAATTAAATTAGCAAAAACCTGCTGCAACGGCAATCTTTCAGTCACAAAAGTTGGCATTCCCGGTTCAATTTTCACCTCAAATCCCGACGGCGGCGCCAACGAATCAATAACTTCTGCTAATAACTTCTCAACTTTTACCATTTCTGAAGGCACTTGAATGCGTCCGACGCGGGAATATTGCAGCAGTCCCTCAATCAAAGCTTCCATCCTGTGAACTCTGCCGCGCAGCAGGTTCATTTGGTGCAGAGTATCCTCTGTCATCGACTCGCTGAGGTCTTCTTCTATCCAACTGCTGAGATTTGCGATCGCCCTGAGTGGCGCTTTCAAATCGTGAGAAACTACATAAGCAAACTGGTCTAATTCTTGATTCCGCTTTCTCAAAACACTCGTCGTCTTAGCCAGCGACTGCGCCATCCAATTCAATTCTTCAGCGCGCAACTTGAGCGCTTCTTCAGCTTGTTTGCGTTCCCTAATATCTTCTACCACACTCATCAGAAATTGACTGCCATTTTGTTCTCGCAGCAGCGAAACCGTCAAGTTTGCCCAAACCAACTCTCCGTCGTTGCGGATGTAGCGCTTTTCCAGAGAGAAATTTTCAATTTCTCCTGCTAACAATTGGCGCAAAAGTTCCTGTTCGCTTGCTAAATCTCCGGGCCAAGTAATCTGCTGAAATCTTTTCTCAACCAATTCTGGGCGACTGTAGCCCAAAATTTCGCAAAGTTTTTGATTGACTAACAGCAACTTGCCATCCACACTCGCTTGAGCCATGCCGACTGCGGCTTGTTCAAAGGTATCTCGAAACCGCTGTGCGCTTTCGGCTAAAGCAATTTCTGAGCGTTTGCGATCGCTAATATCGTTGCTAATTTCCAAAATAGCCACGGGTTGATCTTGATCGTCGTACTGCAAAGTCCACCGGCTTGCCACCATTATTTTTGTGCCGTCTTTCTTGGTACGCACCAGTTCCCCTTGCCAAGAACCCCGCTCGAAAAATACTTTTTGAATTTCCTCCAAAGGCTGCTTCCATTCTGTTTGCAAAAGCTCGTGAATATTTTTTCCGATTGCTTGCGACTTCCGCCATCCGTAGAGCCACTTCGCGCCCAAATTCCAATAAGAAATCGTCCCGTTCAAGTCGAGTACCGCGATCGTATCGTTCGCCAAATCCAGCATTTGCGCTTGCTTGCGCAGAGTTTCCTCAGCTTGTTTTCGTCCTCTAGCATCGCGGCAAATCGCAATAAACAAGTGTTGATTTGCCAGACGCATCTCGCTGAGGGCCAACTCCATCGGAAACTTGGTTCCGTCCCTGTGAAGTCCAACTGTTTCTTGCTGGTAAGTCTTCAGCTTAGCATCGGGATTTAACATAAAATATTCTATCGAGTAATCCCCCGCGGTGTTGTACGGCTGTGGTTGAGCTATCAGCCTGCGTAGGTTCGAGCCAATTGTGCGATCGGCTTGAGCGCCAAAAATCCGTTCTGCGGCCGCATTAAAAGACTCAATATTTCCCCCTTCGTCCAAAGTAATAATCCCGTCAGCCGCATTATCTACCACAGCTTGAATCCGAGTTTTACTTTCCTCCAAGCCTGCTTGCCGCTTCCTCAATTCCTGCTCTAAACTATCAAATAAATACCAGGAAGCCCCTGCACCTAAACAGCCGAAAACCAAACCAGCAACTTGTACGAAATTAGTTAAATCTATCAACTCTCGTCTTTGCCGATCTAAAGCTTTCTGCTGGGCTTCGCCGACATCAAGAAACGCATTAATTTGTGCGCGCAGCTTATCCATCTTCAATTTGCCTTGAGCAAACACCTGAATTATTTCCGGTGACTGTACTTTTATGGCAGAACTGTCGAGCTTATTCAAAGTATTTTGCAAGAAAGTTATTTGCTGTTCGCTACTTTTTTTGATTTCTTCAAATGGCTGAGCTTGCAGTTTATTTTCTCGAACCATAACTTTGATTTTAGCCAGCAGCGGAGGCAAACTTTTCTTTGCTTTTAAGTAGGGTTCTAGAAAATCGCGGCGATTCGTCAACCCGTAACCTCGAATGCCCGTTTCCGCATCCACCGCCAGTGTTAACGAGCGGTTAGTTTCCTGAAGTATTTCCCTATTAGTATCTGCTCGCTGTCTGATTTTTAGGGTAATATCGCGGATACCTACAATTGCTATAAGTGAAGCAAACAGACAAATCACGGGGATAGCAACGATGACTGTTCCCCGCTGGCGAATCGGTCGGTCTGTCCATGTAAGTTCGATGAAGCGATCGAGCAAATACTTCACGGATATTGAAGGATAAAGTTTGTTGGCAGTATATCGCTTTTTGGCAATTTAGGCTAGGGATAAGTTCATTTTTTTGTTTGGCAATAACTGGGGACTAACCGTGGAAACTAGATTAGACCCCTGCAATAGCTACCTGCTGAAAGTTACAACAGATTTTTTACCAAGCTTTTTAAACGGAAGTAAGGAGAAGGAAAGGGTTTTTTTCGGCAGCGAAATCGTAGGCGAAGCAGAAAGAATCGTTTCTACTTTACCCTCGTTTTCGCCTTCGGCTTTTGCTTTAAAAGTAGAGTCTGTTTCGCAAGCATTCTGAACTGTTGGAACTACAATCCACCTGCCTGTAGCGGGATCGCGATGACAAGTGAAAGGATTTATTTTTAGCGGTTGACTGCAAGGTTTAATCATGTAGATGCACTCCTTTGATTCTGAGAACTTGCGCGCTGATGAAGGCGGCATTGCTATCTCGCCAGTAGAGGCAGCAGTTTGAAGGTAAAAAGCAGAATTGTGTTTCTGCGTCCAGAGACCTTTGATAATTCCTGATTTCCTGTTAACTTTTGCCTTCTACTGGTTCCCGACCATAGCATTACTTTTACCCAATTGCCTTTCTGCAAGCAACCCCCCACCCCCTTAATCAGGTTGAGGTGCGACTTGTGAATGCAGCGAGGCGCCTGATCCCGCCTGCGACACAATTTTGGGATAATACAGGTATTCTAGGCTGGGAAAAAATGCTACTGTGTGATCGGCAACAGAGGTCGATCGCGATCGGTGTCACAATTAAAACAGGAATAGGTCATTGGTCATTGGTCATTGGTGATTGGTCATTGGTCATGGCGAATTATTGCATCTTTCACCCATCCGTTAAATCTGTTAAATCCATCGCGTACTCCTTGCCTTCTTCCTAATGACTACTGACTACTGACTACTGACTACTGACTACTGACTACTGACTACTGACTAATATCAACTTTTGCTTTTAATTGAACTGTAAAAGTAGAGCCAATATCTAATTGACTCTCAAGAGTAATATCGCCGCCCATCATCTGACAAAACAAGCGGCTAATCGCCAATCCTAAACCGGTGCCACCGTACTTGCGAGTAGTCGAAGCATCTCCTTGCATAAAAGGTTGAAACAAACCATGCTGCTGTTCTGGCGACATTCCAATCCCCGTATCAGATACCTGCAAATAAACCCAATCGCTGTCGCCTGCTGGTTCGCGAGTCGCGCTCAACAGCACCGTTCCACCTTCGGTAAACTTCAGGGCATTCGAGAGCAAATTGAACAGAATTTGCCGGACTTTAGTCAAATCTGCATACATCACTCCCAAATTTTCAGAGCAAGAAACTTGCAATTGATTTTGATTTTTTTCGACCAAAGGGTGCAAAGTTGCAACGACTTCTTCTATTAAATTACTGAGGTCAAATTTTTCTAAATAAAGCTCCATCCGACCAGCTTCTATCTTAGAAAGGTCTAGAATATCGTTAATTAAAGTCAGCAAGTGTTTGCCGGCGTTATAAATTTTTTGGGTATCGGGAATGATGTCTTCGAGTCCCGATTCGCGTGCTTCTTCTTGTAGCATTTCGCTGTAACCGATAATCGCGTTGAGCGGTGTCCGCAGCTCGTGGCTCATATTGGCTAAAAAAGTGCTTTTAGCTCTCGAAGCTGCTTCAGCTTTGTGTAAGGCTTCTTGCAAGGCTATTTCGGCTCTTTTGCGCTCGGCAATTTCGATGCGGAGCAGTTTATTGGCGGCGGTGAGTTGAGCGGTGCGCTGATCGACGGTCATTTCTAGCTGCGCTTTGGCTTTGGAGAGTGCTTCCTGAGCCCGCTGGCGCTCAAATCCTTCGATCGCCAACGCTACCAAATTTGCCAAAGAATCAGCGAAGGTTCGCTCCTCCAAAGCCCACTGGCGGGGCGCGCCGATATGTTCGAGAGAGAGGATGCCCACGATCTGGCCGCCGAGCCTAATTGCTACATTTAATATGGATGAATTGGGCTTGCTGGCATTTGGCCGCACAGTGGAATGTTCGGCTAGCGAAGATGAGTGGGAAAAATTTGTTTGTAGAGATTTTTGAGTTTTTGTCGTAGGTTCTAAAGCATTGTCCGATCGCAAATTTTCGCCCGGTGTGTCGCCTTCAACCTCTAAAATTGATAAATTTAAATCGCTTGCCGATGTGGACTCCCGGCTCAAATGATTCTCCTGGGTGCGATCGTACAAGTCGAGACAAACTAATTTGAGGTTGGGGATTTTAAACTTAGAATGATTCACCCCCTCGTGTTGCTCTGGGGCAGTGGCCTCTGTATCGAGTGCCTCTGTTTGGTTCTGGGCGAGCACTCTCTCGGTAAAATTTAGCTGAGACGGATTGGGGTAACGAGTTCCAAATCTCAAGTGGTTGTAAAGCCAGACGCTGACTTTTTCCACTTCCAAAGTGCGGGAAGCAGCCTCGGTAATTTCGCGAATTCCCACATTCAGCGCGCCGTTGTTGAGAGTCCTCTGCCTACCTAGCTGCAACAAAGCCAAACTCTGGCGGCGGAGACGCTTTTCGCTCTCTTGGAGAGTTTGTTCTGCTTCCTTGCGTTGGGTGAGGTCGTACAAGGCGCACAATGCCGTCTGCTGCCCGTTAAACACCAGCGACTGAACCGAGATCATCGCCCAGAAAACGGTGCCGTCTGATTTTTTGCAGTGGAGTTCGTAGTTTTGCAGGTGTCCTTCTTTAGCAAGTGCCTCAAGTACCTTTGGGCGATCGGCGGGGTTCAAGTAAAAGTCTGGAGTGGTGCAGCCGATCAATTTTTCTAGGGGTATGTTCAGGAGAGAAGCCAATTGAGCGTTCGCATACAGAATTAAGCCGTCACAGAGGCGAGAAACTAATACGGGCACGGGAGTTGCCGAGGCGATCGCCCGAAACTGCTCTTCGCTTGAACGCAGCGCCAACTGAGCTTTGCTCAGCAAGTGAGCTTCCATCGTATCTGAATGTTCGGTGGTAGTCTCCAGCAAAATTTCTAGGTCAACCTTTTCGCGCTTCAAGTTTTCAAGTTCCGCACTCAGCCGCTGAACGTCCAAAAGTAGCTGTTCTCTCGATGGTTCTTCCTGCATAGCAATTGAAAATTGGTAATTTTTAGTCTGTGCTGAAGTTTTTTACGGTTTTGTGCTAGTTTAACTATGACTTATTCCGATTAACTTCAGCCACCCTCATCCTGGTTCCCGGACTTAGCCTGGGATTCATCTTTACCTTTTTCGCTACTCTTCCAATTCTAAGTGCAAGGAAGGCATCAGCCGCTGCAAGTTCTTCAGGGATTTTATCTGCCAGGGGATCTGTTTAGAACCTTTGATGGCGATTTGAATATTTTTTTGCTGGCGCACTTTGATCACAAATTTTGAGAAAATATTAATTCCAGAACTATTTAAAAATTCTAGCTTTCGCAAGTCTAGAGTAACGGTGTTTGGGCAGGAGTCAGCCACTTCGTTGAGCAGATCGACGATCGGTGCGTATTCTTCCGCCTGGCTGAGCCGGAACGAGCCGCAGCAGGTGACTGTTTGTGTAGGGCGATCGTAATGGATGTTGTAATCTTTGGTCTGAATCTCCATACTTTTGTCAGTTGCCGGTTTTGAGTGTTGACATACTCCCCATGCCTAAAGGCGAGGGGATTCTAAACCCGGACTAAAATAAATAGTCTCCGAAGTTTAGGCGCTTCACTTCATTGTCCGATACTACCGAAGTAGTTTTACTCAAACTCTGTGCTCGTTTAGAGTCGTGGCGATGCCCCATCCCGACTTTTTCTATATTTTTAGCGGCGTTCAAATCTCGATCGTGTTTAGCTCCGCAGTTTAAGCACTGGACCCGGCGCACACAGAGGTCTATTTTTCCCCATCTAAACCCGCACTCTGAGCAAATTTTAGAGGTCGGCTCCCAGCGAGAAATTACCTTAAATTCTCTGCCGTATTTCTCCGACTTGCCCTCACAAAGCGTCCTAAATTCTCCCCATCCTTGCTGACTTATTGCCCTTGACAATCTCCGATTTTTAACCAGACCTGCTACGTTCAAATCTTCTAAGATAATGGTTTGGTTTTCACTCACCAACTTAGTAGATAGTTTGTGCAGAAAATCCTTTCGAGTATCAGCAATCTGGTTGTGTAGCTTGGCAATTTTAAGCCTAGTTTTATCCCGACGTTTTGAGGTCTGGACTTGACGGGATAGCTGGCGCTGTAGTCTGCGAATTTTACGATCTAGCACTTTGTAGCTTGGACTTTGTGCGGTTGTACCATCACTCATTGCAGCGAAGGTTTTAATGCCCAAGTCTACACCGATGCTTTGGTCTTTAGCCTCGCTCTGGATGGTGGAAACTTCTACAACAAAGCTTAGCAAATATCGGTTTGCACAGTCCTTGATTATCGTAACAGAGCTAGGATTGGATGGTAATTTTCTAGACCAAACGGGAAATACGTCCCCTATTTTGGCCAGATAAACCTCATTACCTCTCAATACAAAACCGTTGCGCGTTAACCTTGCCGATTGGCTGTTTGTCTTTTTCTTGAACTTAGGATAGCCGACTTTTTTTCCTTTTCTTTTTCCTGTGCAGGACTTGAAAAAATTGCTAAACGCAGTCTCTAAATCTGAGACAGATTGTTGTAGAGGAATAGCTGAAACTTCTCCCAACCATTCTCTTTCTGGTGTCTTTTTAGCTAAAGTTAAAACTAATTTTTGCAATTCGGCAGAACTAGGTTTTCTGTCTGACTGTTTGCAAAGTCTTAGAGCATCATTCCAGACTACCCGCACACAGCCAAACAATTTAGATAATCTAATTTTTTGTTCAATTGTCGGATAGAATCTGTATTGATACCGCCCTTTCATTTCCCCTCCTTTGTGTTCTTAATTTACTATACCATAGTATACTAAGCAATAAGCAATCAGGAAGATTGGGAAATTAATTTCAAGGCGGTTGAAACCGCGCCCGACTTCATCCCCATATCTAAAGCTAGGGGCTTTCGTCTCGTTCTTCCGGTAAAGGGGCTTTGGCTACGTGAGCGAGGATTGAGCTTCAGGCTAGCACGATCAAAATTCAGCCGTTTGCCGAATGCCGAAGGCCTTTGCGTGTGTAACTTTTATTACATATACTGCCAACTGTACCATTGCCACAGGCAGTTATGAGTTCTTTTAAAATTTACCAGTTGTGATACCTGTTGGAAAAAAGAATGCAACTGTTGACTAGCTCCAAACCCTGATAGTCATCAGTCATTGCCAATCTAACATCTCAAATCTCAAATCTCAAATTGTATGAGTTGTGGGGTTGACGAGACCAGCTTTTGCTGAAGTTCCGAGCTATCAATTCGATTTTTTTTCTCAAGTTAGTATTGACAAAATCACCAAAATGTGAGAGATATTGCACATCTGAGACTGAAGTGAAGGGAGAATATTTAATGGCAATTTCAGGAATTACAGAAAAGCTTTTGGCGGCTAAAAAAGCTCAGGGAATTAGTTTTGCAGATTTGGAAAAAGTTTTGGGGCGCGACGAAGTTTGGATTGCTGCGGTTATTTACCGTCAAGCTACCGCATCGGTCGATGAAGCCGAGACAATTTTCTCGGCTTTGGGACTGTCGGGCGAGACGGCTGCGATTCTCTGTGAACCTCCGTTAAAAGGTTCTTTGGATGCTGCTGTTCCGGTTGACCCGCTGATTTATCGCTTCTATGAAATCATGCAGGTGTACGGAATGCCACTCAAAGCAGTAATCCACGAAAAATTTGGTGACGGGATTATGAGCGCGATCGACTTTACTTTGGATGTCGAGAAAGAAGCAGACTCAAAAGGGGATCGAGTGAAAATAATTATGTCGGGAAAATTTTTGGAATACAAAAAATGGTAAGCCCGTGCCGCTTTGCTCGAAAGTGAAAATTAAAAATTAAAAATTGGGTCGGAGGGCTGACGACTAATGACCGTGCCTCAAAAGTGTTAACTTAGAAATAGAGACCGCGAAGCTTGACCAAGCAAAAAATTGAGACAAGCCCCTGACTTAATTTGTGTATATCCCCAAGTTTTAGACGAAGGTTCAACCTCCAAAATTTATTTGTGGAGTAAATCTAAAATCTAAAATTCTTCAATCTAAAATCGACAGACTGGCGTGGGTGTCCGATCGGGAAACCTTTCTAGGGCAAAGAATTCGATCGCGCCGCAACTTCTCCAGTCAAAACAAGCAACCGTAACCGTAAAGTAAGAGGCTAAATATGTCAAAATATGACTCCCATCTCAGATGCTCCTTTTGCGGTAAGTCCCAGGAGTACGTCCGCAAGTTAATAGCTGGGCCCGGCGTCTACATTTGCGATGAATGCGTGGAACTGTGCAATGAAATTTTAGAAGAAGAGTTCTTTGATTCCAGCAAAACACAAGTTGGTCAACAGATTCCCCAATCAGAGGTGCGAGAGTCTCAGGGACAAGGAACACGACGCCAGAGTCGATCGAACAAATCTAAAATTGTATTAGCCCAAATTCCCAAACCCACAGACATTAAACAGCATTTAGACAACCACGTCATCGGCCAGCACTCAGCCAAAAAAGTCCTTTCTGTCGCAGTTTACAACCATTACAAGCGCTTAAGCGTAGACCAAGCCAAAGAGAGCGGCAAATCTTCCCCCGACGGCGATGTCGAATTGCAAAAATCCAACATCCTGCTAGTCGGGCCGACTGGTTGCGGCAAAACCTTGTTAGCGCAAAGTTTGGCGCAAATGCTGGAAGTGCCGTTTGCGGTAGCCGATGCGACGACGCTGACAGAAGCTGGATATGTGGGCGACGATGTAGAAAATATCTTGCTGCGGCTGTTGCAAATGTCGGATTTTGATGTCGAATCTGCACAGCGCGGGATTATTTATATTGATGAAATTGACAAGATTGCTCGCAAAAGTGAAAACACTTCGATCACCAGGGATGTATCGGGAGAAGGAGTGCAACAAGCGCTACTAAAAATGTTGGAAGGAACGGTAGTTAACGTGCCCCCGCAAGGTGGCCGCAAACATCCTTACCAAGATTTTATTCAAGTTGACACTAGCAAGATTTTATTTATTTGTGGCGGTGCTTTTGTCGGTTTGGAAAAAATAGTTGAACAGCGTTTGGGTAAAAAATCCTTGGGCTTTATTCAGCCAACAGAAACCGAAAGTAACTCAACTTTGCCGGCGAAGGATAAGCGGGCGGCTGATATTTTGCAGCAGGTACAACCGGACGATTTAGTTAAGTTTGGTTTGATTCCTGAGTTTGTCGGGCGGATTCCGGTGGTGACGGTGATTTCGCCGCTGGATGAGGCGGCTTTGATGCAGATTTTGACTGAGCCCCGAAATGCTCTGGTGAAGCAGTATCAGAAGCTGTTGAAGATGGATAGTGTGGAGTTGGAATTTGAGCCGGATGCGCTACGGGCGATCGCCCAGGAGGCCTATCGGCGCAAAACCGGCGCGAGAGCTCTCCGCAGCATTTTAGAGGAGTTAATGCTCGATGTGATGTACGAATTGCCTTCCCGCAAGGATGTTGCTAACTGTATGATTACCAAGGAAATGGTCGAGAAGCGATCGACTGCCGAATTGCTGTGGCATCCCGCATGGCACAAACAGCACGAAACAGCTTAGTTTGTAGTTTGTAGGGTGTGCGGCGCGCACCCTGCAAACTTAGCAGATGTACCTTATGCCAGCTAAAAAAATAAATGTCAGCAAATTTAACTAAAGCCAGTCAAAAATCGAGATTGCTAGTATCCAGCTTGCTGCCGAGAATAGCAATTTACAGTGCAGTTGTCGCTGGCATCATATCATCACTTTACGACTTCAAACTCAATACATTCTCCTTTTCAATCGGTACGAAATCCTCATCAGAAGCCAAACAATATATTGCTAGGATCAATAAAGGACAGCAAGCTTACTATGCAAAAAACGGTCAATTTAGCAATGATATTGCCAAATTGGGTTTGGGAATTAAAGAACACACCGATAACTATAATTACACAATCGTGTCATCAATGGGGCCGGTTCAAACCTTACAAACTCAACGCAAACCAGCACAATTTGAAAGCGCGATCGCGATTGCCAAACCTAATGATATGAAAACCGGAAAATCCTATACAAGCGCAGTATTTGCTTTTAAACCAAAGTGGACAATTCAAATAATAACTATTGCGGGCGTTTGCGAAAGTAATAGTGTTAATCCAAGTTATGCAGTGATTTGGAATCCGCCAACTTTTGATGGCAAAGAAATTCGCTGCCAGCCCGGAACAACTATGCTGATTGGAGAATTAAGGTAAAACTTTGAAACTATTTTGTGCCACTTTTTGACCGTCTAAGTAAAATTGAAACTGCCAATAGCCTGGTTTGTCATCTTTGTTAAAATTGTACCAACACCAAGTATTTAATCGATCGCCCGTCGTTTTTAAATAAGCTCGACTCTCGGCTGCTATTTTTCCTTGAGAGTTGACAACTTTGCAAGAACCTTCATATTCTCCCTCTGGCAATTCAGTAGCACTTACCGCAAAATAAACTTTATTCTTTTGGTTCAGATACCAAACATCTCTAGTTATTGTCGATTCTAATTCGTTAGTTAACATCACTTGAGTTTGAGAATTCAATATTTTTTCATTTGGCTTTAATTTTGGTTTCACTGCTTGGGGTTCGGGAGATTTCCAGAACAACGGAATGAAAATAGCAGCAATTGCTGTTAATACTCCGACTGATATCAGTGCAAATTTTGATTTTTCACGCTGCTGAACTACCTCTAAAGGAATCAAAGCATTGAGGGCTGCATCTGCGGAAGCATAGCGGTGTTTAAAATTTGGTTCCACCATTTTTTGCAGCCAGTCAAGAAATTCTGGAGTTAACTGCGGTAAGCGATGTTTAAAATTAATCCGGCCCGTCTCATCCATCAAACTACCAACTTCGGTAGAATTAATGCCGATTAGCAAGCAAATTAGCGTGGCGCCGAGACTGTATAAATCCGATGCGACGGTTAGCTGGCGGTTGAACATTTGTTCGGGCGGCATAAAGCCCAAGGTGCCTTTGACAACGCTGCTGGCGGCCACTTCTCCCCCCCCGATTCTAGCAAATCCGAAATCGACAAGGCTGACATTTAGGCGATCGTCCACCAAGATATTTTCCGGCTTCAAATCTCTGTGGATAACTGGCGGCATCCGATTTTGCAGGTATTTGAGTATTTCTAACACAGAAATAGCAATTTGCTTGGTTTTTTGCGGTGTTTGCTGGCGCGAAGTAGCGAGGGAATTGGCATCTTTGTATTCCTGTACCATGCAGAAACCCGATGCAGTTTGGAAAGAATCTAAATAGCGGGGAATGTTGGGGTTATCGAGTGCACGCAAAATCTGAATTTCTTTTTCGTAAGCTTGATATTCCGCCCAATTAGCGCCAGTCTGGGCAAATTGAAATTGTTTGACAACAACGGAACGTTTGGTATTAATTTCAGTAGCGAGATAGGTAACTCTACCGCCCGCGCGGTTGTGTCCGAGTTCGCGAGTTACTTGATAGCCGTAGTTGGAAAAGTCAGGAAAATCGTTCATAAATTAGTAAGGGTTGTAGTAAGGACTTCAGTCCTGAAAAAGCTTGTAGTAAGGACTGAAGTCCTTACTACGAAAAAGTTTTTACGGTTTGATTAAATTTGGTTGAGATTTGCGATACTTGGCAATAATTCTTTTTGGTTTAAAAACAATCAGGTCAATTAACGGAATTGCAGTGACGGCTAGAGATGCCATTGTTGTTCCTCCAACAGCTATCATTTCCATTGGTTCCACCCATTCTAATTGAGTACCGACTTTTAAAAACAGTGGAAATGCTGCTCCCAAGCTAGTACAAAATCCGGCAGTAAGAAAGGCTATTTTGGCAGCATCTACTTTAAGAACTTTTCTGGTTGTCTGATCGGAAACTAGATTGTTAGCTATCGGATTGACGATCGCGTAAGCCAAAGCGGATATCAACATCACGAATGCGAGCGGCACAATAACCAGCAACAATGACGGCCACGTCAAACCACACAATGAAACTAATAAAAACAGCAAAGCCACTGCCATAACATTCATTATATTGCCGACCAAAGCTCCCAGTAAAGTTAATGCTATAGGAACAACCACTCTAATAATAAACTGATTTATATTACTGTTATAGAGTAAAGGATTAGTAGCCGTTAAGAAGTCCATAAATATAACCGATAATAGAGCTACAATTGCCCCTACAAATAACGCTCCGAACCAATTAGACTTGTATTTGTTGAATTTGGTCGTGCTTGTGATTTCAGCAACTAAAAATCCCAATAATACACTCATAAAAATGGTAACAACAATATAATTCTCGGTATTTTTGTCGTCAAAAAAGTTGGGGATTGCAATCTGGTGCAGCCTAAAACCTGCAAAAATAAAACTGCACATAAAAGCCAGCCAGGCCGACAAAGCGTTAGTTTTTTGAGGTACTGGCAGGGCAGATGTGGTGACTTGTAATTCTATTGTATGAGTTTCAGGCTCAGAATTGGCGCGCAATATAATTTGGCGTTTGTAAGTTTTACTTGCCAGCAATTGGCTCGTATCGACTGCGATTTTGCACTGAATATTATTGCTGTCAAATGCCTCCGGTTCAAAAGATATCCAAGAGTGGTCGTAAGGCGTGTGCGGCCGGTCGTTCGGATGCGGAGCGACTTCCCATCGCCCTGAAAGTATTGTATCGGGAATTGGGTTGCTAATTTCGATGGTTTGTGTTATTGTTTCTCCATATTCTGTAGCGGCAAATTCCAGCATATCGCGATTACTTCTCACTTTCGGCAAGCTGCTAACATCCAGAGATTCCAGAACAGCCAAAGCATCAGCAGCCGACTTGTATCTATCTTGAATTCTCGGCGCTACCATCCTGTCCAGCCAATTCATCCAACCCTGCTGCAACGGCGGTACTAAATGCCGGAAATGAATGCTATAATTATCATCAATCAAGTTGCCGACATCCACAGATTTGGTACCAGTCAACAAGCAAATCAGCGTCGCGCCCAAGCCGTAAAGGTCGGATGCTTGTGTTAATTCCCGGTTAAACATTTGCTCTGGTGGCATGAATCCCATTGTGCCTTTGACAACGCTGCTGGCGGCGATGTTTCCGCCTCCTAAGCGGGCAAAACCGAAGTCTACTAAGTAAACGTTTAACTCGTCATCGATTAACAAGTTTTCCGGTTTGATGTCCCGGTGAATTACGGGCGGTTTCTGGGATTGCAGGTAAACTAAAATTTCTAAAGTGGCGATCGCAATTTGTTTAATATCCGGCGGCGAGAAAGTCCGGGCGATCGCACATTCGGCATTTTTGTATTCCTGCACCATACAAAATCCGCTGTCAGTCCCGAAAGCATCGAGATAGCGGGGAATTCCAGGGTGTGAGAGCTTTTTGAGCACTTTGATTTCTTGTTCGTAAGCATCGTATTCTGTCCAGCTAGCACCTAATTGCGCGAATTGAAATTGCTTGATGACAACGGACTTATTTGTGTTAACTTTTGTGGCGAGATAGGTGACGCGGCCGCCCAAACTGTTGTATCCGAGTTCGCGGGTTATTTGATAGCCGTGGGTGGAAAAGTCGGGAAAAGTGTTCATAAGGTTTGATCGTTCGGACTTCAGTCCTTCAGCCGTTATTTAAGAAGGACTAAAGTCCTTACTACGAACGGGGTTTATGTGGGTAGATATTAAAAAGCGCTGTTACCAAGATAACTTTTTTGGAAAAAGGCGGCAAGTGTGGTAGGATTTGAATTCGCGATCGGTTCTAGCGGGGAGCAGCCGCCAGAGGAAACGGGGAAAGTTCGGTGCAAGTCCGGCGCTGTCCCGCAACTGTAATGAAATCCTTGTGGTTTCTCAAGTCAGAATGCCCGCCGATATCTAACTCACTTTTAAACGCATCTGCGAGGTATGGATGATGAATGGAACTAACACGGCTGTACGCACAAAACACTGTCTTTTAGTTTGTACTGCTTGCGCTAGTGTTTGGAAAGATGGCAAGCGCGAAGGTAAAAGTGGCGGCCAACAATTCATGGAAGATTTATCGAAACTCGCTAAAGATTGGAAGTTTTCAGATGAATTTGATATTCGGGAAGTTGAGTGTATGAGTGCTTGCAGTCATGCTTGTGCCGTGTCTTTTGCTGCTGCTGGAAAGTATACTTATTTGTTTGGTGATTTGCCTGCCAATGAGCCGGAAAGCGTCGAGGCTGTGCTTGAATGTGCGAGTCAATATTATGCTAAGCCGGATGGTTTATTGCCTTGGTCTGAGCGTCCTCAAGCTTTGAAAAAAGGTGTTTTGGCGAAGATTCCACCGCTGGGAAATTAGAGATAAGGAACGAAAATTTGGCGTTGCTGAACTTGAGTATGAATTGACTTTTTTTACCATTGAGTAAAACATAGACTTTTTGGGTCGTTGAGGTTTTGGGTAGAACTTAATTCATACCGTCAATCAGCAACGCCAAGTCCTCACTAAGAACCTGCTGTTTATGCTTGCATTCTCAGCCAGCTAAACACTTGTTCGGCGGTGATTTTTAGGGGAATCATTTCGGGCACGGGAACGACATCGCTACCTTCGCAGAATTGCGGTTGTTGATTGGGTAAAAATACTAAAATTGATCGATCGCCTGGATCGACTAGCCATCCCAACTGACAATTATGTTGCAGACAGTGAATAATTTTTTTAGTTACGCGATTTGAGCTTTGTTGTGGCGACAGGATTTCGATCGCCCAATAGGGTGCAATTAGCACATCATCCAACGGTTCGCCGTTCTCATCAAATTGAATCTGTTCCCACAATAGTACCGCAACATCGGGAACAATCGATCGCCCGCCAAACGTACACCGCAACTCAGGAAAAGCATAAGCTATCTTGGGAGTTTCAGTCACACAATTAATTTCGTTGCAGCTTCTTAATTGCAATAGGCTGTGCTTTGTTTTCGGCATAGGTTTTTGGATGATCTCGCCTTCAATGTATTCGCTGGCTGGTTTCGTTTCTGGCCGTTTCAGAAATTCTTCAAGGGTAATGCGCTCAATTGCGATCGTCATAAATAAATTCCTCAATGCTACCGATCTTCATTGTAAGACAAAAAATATTTATCTTGTATAAAAGTGCTGTTGAATCGCCTAATTTTGCAGAACAATCTGCTGTTTAAATTCAAATAAATTAGGACTTTTAGGATCGTAAGTAGCGCGCAACCAATGCACGTTGGGAGAACCAAAAGTTTCAACTCTAGTAAAGTTTTTCAGTCTCGGAAGTTGAGTTTCATCGGTAAAACGGGGTAAAGGTTTATCGATGCGGAAGTAGTGAGTATCGCCGTGCACGAATACGACTTGTCCCGGAAAACTGCGGGTTTCTGTTTCCAGAGTTGTGATAAAATCGTTGTAGCCAGTTATTCTTTTGTCGGTTCGATCGAGTTCAAAGCCCGGATTTGCCTGAGCAACTAACATAATTCCTTTGCTGTTGCTGCGTTTGGCTAAGGTAAAACATTCTTTGATCCAGGCTAAATTAGCTGAATTGCGATCGGCATATTCTTGATCTTGTTCAGGTTTGCGACCAAAATTGTTGTTACTTCCCGGCATATTTATCGCAAAAAATACCATCCCATTATAAGTCCAGCGGACATTTTCACGGTATTTAGCAAACTGTGGGTTTTCGCTTTGACGGGTGAGAGTCAAGGTGCGCTTTCCCAAACTTTGAGTACCTTTGTTGAAGATTTCCCGCAGTTTAGCGAGTCTTTCTATGGGATTATTGTAACTGCTGTTATTTGAACGGTGACAGTCAGTCCATTCGTTATCGCCATAGACGAGAATAAACGGCATTTCAAATTTGTTAAATAACTGCTGGCGACTGACAAAAGTTGCATCATCGCACACACTAGAAGCGTTTTTGATATCGCCGTCGTGGACGACAAATGCTGCGGGCGATCGATTGATTTCTGCAATCAAATTCGGAAATTTTGCTTCTTGTTCTGCACTGTAGGGCAAGTCGCCAATTAAGGCAAATTCAAAAGGTTTATCGCCAGAATTTTGAGCGTAAGTTAAAATACTAAAAGTGGTAATTGAGATAAAAATAAAAAAGGCAATAATTAGATATTTTTTAGTCATTTATTTCGCGAAAACTAATTTAGTTATGATACCATAGATGCCGATAAATCACTATTAAAAGTTATGGATTTTCGTCGGTTGCTTTCGGTAATTGCTGTGCTTTCGATCGCAAGCTGCGACATCCAAACGCCAAAACCCAATATACAGCGCGAAAGTCGTAGCTTGCGGGGCGGGATGCCATCGCCCATTGCAGCCACTATACGCGCAAAACCCAAGTCTGAAATCAAAGAAGCACAACTGATTGCTGTGGGCGATATCATGATGCACAGTACGCAAACGCGATCGGGCTACGACGCAAAAAAGCAAACATACAATTTTGATAATTTCTTCGCACCAGTTAAAAGCATCCTGTCAAAAGGCGATTGGGTAACGGGAAATCTCGAAACACCCTTAGCGGGCAAAGATGCGGGCGGATATACGGGATATCCGCTATTTAACGCACCGGCTCAATTACTGGATGCGGCTAAAAAAGCTGGATTTAATATCTTGACAACTGCCAACAATCATGCTTTGGATCGGGGAGAAACAGGAGTAATTAAGACGATCGCGAATTTGGGCGATCGCAAAATAGCGTCCACAGGGACAGCCAAATCGAAAGCAGCGGGCGATACGACTTTAATCATCACCAAAAACAAGATTTCACTTGCGATGTTAGCCTACAGCTACGGCACTAACGGCATCCCGATACCCAAAGGCAAAGATTACCTGGTTTCGCTAATTGACGAAAAACAGATAGTCAAAGACATCGCCAAAGCCAGAAAAAAAGGAGCAGATATAATTGCAATTTCCCTACATTTTGGCGACGAATATCAGCGACAGCCAAACCCCCAACAAAAACAATTAGTTGAAAATTTATTAAAAGCCGGTGCAGACATCATTCTCGGCAGTCATCCCCACGTCGTGCAGCCTTACAAAATCTTTAAATTCCCCGGAAAAAACGGGAAAACAAGAAAAGCCGTAGCAATTTATTCAATGGGAAACTTCATCTCCGGTCAGACTCAAGATCATACAGACTTAGGCGTAATTTTGCAAATCAATATTCGCAAGAAATTTCCCGAAAAAACTACAGAAATTACTAGCATCAAAGCAATTCCAACTTGGGTACACCGCTATACTCTGAACAATAAATCTAACTATCGCATTCTGCCATTAGAAACAACTGTCACCCAGAAAAAAGATGCGCTGCTAACAACTTCGCAGTATCCAGTTTTAAAAGCATATTTACAAGAGATGAAAAATCATCTTAATTCTTTGAATAGTCAGAAAAAATCAAAGTAATTTGGCATTTAGAATTGGTGATTGGAATTGAAGGCATAGCCGAGAGATTTATATTCCCAGGCAGTACCCATTGGTAAGGTAATAACTTCAGCTAGGGAAGCATTTTTCAATCAGGAATTATGCTCAGAATTTACTCAAATTTTGGGTAGAAAACTTAGATTTTGGCGATCGAACAATCATGCCGAATTGTCAGCAAATAAATTTACCCAAACTTGGATATCCTTTCCAATAAGTGCGAAATGGACAGCAGAATAGCGCGTCATATCAACTCCGCTAGCATCGGAATTGTACAATCGAACCAACAGTCAATACTCAACTATCATTCAGTTTGTTGACTGACAGTTAACAGTCAACAGTCAACAGTCAACAATAATTCCGGTGCAACCGGAATTTATATCAATTGACCCCCTGGTAAGCTTTAGAAGCAATCATGTATCCAACGGAAGAGGGTGTAGTGGAGTAGAGCGACTTTTCTTTTTGTGATTATATTCTTCCGATACGCCAAGATAATCGGATGATTGATATCTGCCGAATATCTCAGCGAAAACGTTAGGCAATTTTCGGTAAGGAGAAACACCCATATCTTTAAGCATGATGTCAATATATTGTTGAAAGCGAGTGTTAATCGCACAGGATCGCGAAGGTTCAAATTGAATATTTGCGCGTTTCCACTGGCGGATATATTCAATACTTTTTTCCATATTTTCGCTGGAAGGTAACTCAAGTTCACCACGCAAGTAAGCACACAGCCATTGTGTGGCAATTTCGACTGCTGGCACGTGCATATATCCATGATTGAACCCGGCAAAGGCAATGCCAGGAATGCGAGGATGAAGCAAGTGGCGATATAACTGCACGCCATCGGGTTCGGTTTCCAACATTTTTCGATATTGATCAGGCAAAAATGGAAAAATCGGCGTTTGCGAACCCAAAGATAGAATGACTAAATCGCATGGAATCTCGCAACCATTTTTCAACTTTACTGCTTCTCGCGAAAAACCAGATAATTCTGCACGGTGGGGCGAGATTTTTCCTTCTGCAATAAACGGATAGTAATTTTCAGGCGCAACCGCTGTGGCTGAACGTAAATCAGGCAATAGTTTGTGATCTGGTTGTACAGCTTGGATGCGGCGCTGGGCCTCTTGACCTTTTCCAGAAGCATTTCGCTGAACTTGAAAGCGGAAGATGGATGCAATCAAATCCCAAAAACCTGAAACAATGAAACCAAGGCGATTGTGCAGGAAACGTTCAATGGCGGTTGGATGTGCCCAACTTGTCATCATCACTGTTCCAAAACGGCTGAATAATGCGTGGGTAAAATGTACGCCCAAAATCCATTCTGGCACAAGCCAGCGCGGTGTACGAAATACATGATTTACTTGTGCGCCTTGTTTGGCTGCGAAAGTCGCCATGTCCAAAGCACTTTTTCCGAAGCCAAGGATTACAACTCGTTGATTGTCGAATATATCAAGGGTGTGGACATCCCGTTCAGTGATGATTTTGCCGCCGAAATTTTCTATACCTGGAAATTCAGGTTGATACTTTCCTTCTGTATATTGCCCAACTGAGATAACGACGTATCCAAATAATTCTTCGTGAACGCCATCCTCGTTTTTATATTTTAATAGCCAACCATCTTCTGTTTCTTTGAGTTCGATAACTTCGTGATTTAACCGCACATCAAGATTTAAATGGTTGACCGCTTGCTCCAAATAATTCAGGATTTGTTCTCCGGTGGGATGTAAATCAGGGGTGAATGGCCAGGGAAAATCAGATAAATGATACTGTTCCTTGATATTTTGCAGGTGTACGTTTGGGTATGCAAGTGCCCATACTCCGCCAACCTGTTGGGATTTCTCGAAAACAACTGCTTGGAAACCATTTTTCTTGAGAATATGGGCTGTCGTAATGCCTGATATTCCCGCGCCAATAATGGCAATGGGCATACCGTTTTTGTATTGCATATATTTGAGTCTCCTTATTTGGTATGGGTATTAGAATAATTTTACTGAGGCAGTGACCAGCAACCGGAAAGCCTTGCACTTATAAGAGTTTAAATCGATCGCTATTAAAAAGACAGAAGCGTTGTCACCCCGTCAGATCTGCGACCTTAACCCCAACTGCTGCTAGTAGGCTAGTTGATTAGACACTAAGGGGGAGAGCAATTTTTGCAGTCTGGCTGCTACAACCTCAGTTTCTGGATCGGGTACATTCCGATCGCCAAAAGGATGTAATTAATAACTAATAACTCATAACTGCTCAACTAACCAAGAAATTGCCCCTTCAACATCAGCAACCTGCTCAACATCGGGAATCGGCGGCCGCTGCACCATCACAACCGGAATACCCAGTTCCCTAGCAGCCACAATTTTCGCATAGGTAGCAGCGCCGCCGCTGTTTTTGCTGACAATTGTATCGATGCGATATTCTAACAGCAATTGCCGCTCATCTGCCAAAGAAAAAGGCCCCCTTGCTAATAACAATTTACCGTTAGGAACAGGAGTATTGGGTGCAGGAGGATCGATCGCCCGCATCAAAAACCAAATAGCATCCAAACCCGCAAAGGCAGCCAATTCCTGCCTACCAATCGTCAAAAACACCCGCTGAGACTGCCCTGATAAAGCCGTTGCAGCCTCCGAGTGGTTGGCAACTTCAATCCAGCGATCGCCCTCCACCATCTCCCAACCAGGGCGCACCATCATCAAATGAGGGACATTACACTCAACCGCAGCGATCGCAGCATTGGCAGAAATCTGCGCCGCAAACGGATGAGTCGCATCGATTAATAAGTCGATCGGGCTACAACGCAAAAACTCAGCCAGCCCAGTCGCCCCACCAAACCCCCCAATTCGCACCGTACCCGTTTTTGGGGTCAAAGGCTGTTTAGTGCGTCCTGCTAACGAAGATATCACCTCGATATCAGCGATTTGAGACGCTTTGGCAGCTAGTTCAACAGCATCACCCGTTCCGCCCAAAATTAATAAGCGTTTTTTCATAAAATTACTCCTAAAATATCGAACCAATACCCGGAATTTCGGTTAATAATGTCTTTAAGTAAAGTTTCAACTGCCACCAAAGATGATTCGCTCACTTTTCACATTTTTTACAGTATTAATTGTAACTGGGTTAGTTTGGTTGGGAAATATCGCGCCCGCTACCGCACAAGTACAACCAACAGATCTCGCCGATCCCCAGCAGGAATTAGGAGAACTTGTTCAGAAAGCTTTTGAAGCTACAAACGAAGGCAAATTTCCCGCAGCCGAAACTTTGTGGACTCAAATCGTTGACAAATTTCCCTCACAAGCCGCAGCTTGGAGTAACCGAGGTAATTCTAGAGTTAGCCAAAATAAACTAGAACTAGCAATTGCTGACTACGAAAAGGCGATCGAACTAGCTCCCAATGCCCCCGATCCCTACCTAAATCGCGGCACAGCTTTAGAAGGTTTAGGACGCTGGGAAGAAGCAATCGCCGACTACAATCATGTACTAGAATTAGACCCCAAAGATCCAGCAGCCTACAACAACCGAGGTAACGCCGAAGCAGGTTTAGGTAAATGGGAAATAGCAATTGCCGACTACGGAAAAGCCTTTGAATTAGCTCCAGAATACGCCTTTGCCCGCGCCAACCACGCCCTCGCACTTTATCAAAACGGGCAAACCAAAGAAGCAATTCGCAACATGAAAAATATTGTCCGCAGATATCCCCAATTTGCTGACATGAGAGCAGCCCTCAGTGCCTGTCTTTGGGAGGCAGGACAGCCCGGTGAAGCTGAGAGCAATTGGGTAGCCGCAGTCGGCCTCGATTCCCGCTACAAACACCTCGATTGGGTGGCAAAAACCCGTCGCTGGCCGCCAGTTGTAGTTAGCGCCTTAGACGATTTTTTGAATTTGAAATAATTTCAAAGTGTTAATGGTAAAGTTCGAGAATCCCGATGATTGTACGGCATTTTGCAATCAGGAATTCTCCCCAAAAATGCCAATATTATCCGAAGAAGACGGCGGTTGAAACCGCGTCTACACAAACAAAACCCGCCTGCGCGGGTTGAAGATCGGACGGTTTAAATTATGTTATTTTCTTGAGTCCCTCTGAGCTCGGACATCGTTTGTGTAGACGCGGTTTCAACCGCCGTCTGATCTTCTGATCTTCCGTAGACGCGGTTTCAACCGCCGTCTAATTCTCCAATTCGTGCAGCAGTCAACTCTTCGACATTCCTAAAAACTGCTGCTGCACCAGCATTTTTCAGCGCCGCAGCATAGGCCTCGCAGCGCACAGCATCATCCAAAACGTGAGGTGGCAAAATTCCTATCCCCAGCCAAACCCGATTTGGTTGTACTTCCCGCGCTTTCACAATAGTGTAAATATCGGCAACTGTATCTCCGGCGTAAATCACGGGCAAATTTTTGTCTAAATCGTGCAGGTTTTCCAACTGTTCAATTGCGGCGAAAAGTCCAGTCGGATCTGGTTTTCCCGGTGCATCTTCCATCGCCACTAACACGGGAGAATTTAAGCCGAGTTTCCCTTTCAAAACATAAGCTGCTTCATCTCGCATCGCCCCGCTGAAAAAGCCCCAAATAATCCCTCCAACTGTTAAATTTTCCAGGTAAGCTGGACTTAATAGTAGCGGTTCGTCACAAATGTAACCAGTCCAATTTTGATCGTCATCTCCGCGATACCGACTTTGGAAAAAAGCGACTAATTCGTCATAGTTGAAAGCAAGTTGATTTCGCGATCGCCCAATCCGCTCAAAATAACGGCAAACTAACTCGAAAGACGCTTGCCAGTCATTATTCCACACTCCCTCCGACTTCAGAGAGTCGATATCCAGAGAATTCGGGCGAAAAGCACCCGCCGTGAAATGTTCTACCGCATCGGCGATCGCCCGCCGATAGGAACCGGACACATCCCGCACCACACCGTCAATGTCAAAAACTAAAATAACTCTGTTCACAACTTAATTATCCCTGTAGCTGGGGCGGGTTTTGCACAAATTTTATCGGTTTCCAGCCCATAAGCAGCGGGAAACCCAGCCGCGCGACAAAACTTTTAATCGTCGATGACTCATTATTGAACAGAATGTGCTACACTTAGCGATTGTAGAAATTTTTAATAAGTTCGATCGGAACCCCGGAGGTTTGCTTGTCCAAGTTCATCTTAAAAGTTCTCTGGCTAGAAGAGAATGTTGCCCTCGCCGTTGACCAAGTGGTCGGTAAAGGAACTAGCCCGCTGACTGCTTACTTTTTCTGGCCCCGCAAGGATGCGTGGGAAGAACTCAAAAACGAACTCGAAGCCAAACACTGGATTGCTGACAACGATCGCGTCGAAGTCCTTAACCAAGCCACAGAAGTGATCAACTACTGGCAAGAGGAAGGCAGACGGCGCCCGATGACTGAGGCTCAGTCAAAGTTCCCCGAAGTGACTTTTACCGGCAGCAACTAAGCCCTGCTTTAAGTTGCTACCCAGATAAATTGCCTGTGATGGCTGACGGGGGGAGAAGGCGGGAAGATTTGACGCTTTTTCCACCTCGCCGTAAAAGATCCAATTTAAATGCGCTACAGTCGATCGAGATATTAACTCGAATTTTCAGACTTAATCGGATTTTGGGCTTGGTAGATTTGAGATTATAAATTTAAGATTTATCCAAAACAAAGCTCTAAGTAGATCAGGGCAAAAACATCGTATCTACAAGATACTATTTTTTTTAACTAACAACTGACAACTAACAACTGACAACTGTCAACCGTCAACCGTCAACTGTCAACTGTCAACTGTCAACTGTCAACTGAACTTATGGGCGCCGAAAGCACGATCGACCAAACCGAACAGCTACCGCTGGTAGTAAATCCCGACATTCTCCAGCAAGCCATCCTCTACAAAATCAATACTCGTGTCACCGCACGCGGAGAATTAGCTTTCCCCTGCGTACCGGGAATGGTAAACCACTATCTCAAGTCAATCGAAAAGCTATTTAGCACCCTTGACAGACCCCTCCCAGAAGACCGTAAAGAGGAACTCAGAAAGCTTTTAGTTACTAAGTTAGAACAGGGCTATCGCACCTCAACAGCATCAATGATGATCCTGCAATACGAATCTGTGGAGCCGCCACAAACCGGTTTAGCTTGCAAAGTAATTGTCACTACTTCAACAGTTGGAGAACAATATAAAAGCTGGGTTGACACTAGAGAACCGCCTCTATTTGGCTCCCATCCCGATGCAAAATTGATGGCAACGGCTGCTAAATTGGGAAATCCCGATCGCATCCGCATCTTAGACGTGGGTGCTGGTACTGGCCGCAATACCTTGCCGCTGGCGAGATTAGGCTATTCTGTAGATGCGATCGAGCTCACCCCAGCTTTTGCAGAACAATTGCAAGCAGCCGCAACCGCCGAAAACCTTCCCGTCACAGTAACAGAAGGCGATGTGCTCGACCCGTTAATGCGGATGAAACCAGCCCGCTACCAGTTGGCAGTTGCCGCCGAAGTCATCTCACATTTTCGAGACATCGATCAAGTACGGCTTTTCCTCGCTAAAATGTGCGATTTCCTCTGTCCCGGAGGCGTGTTGTTGTTCAGCACATTCTTAACTGTCGGCGACTACCAGCCTGATCCCCTCGTGCGACAAGTTGCCCAACTCTCCTGGTCTACTTTATTTACGCCCCAAGAGCTCGCCACCGCAATGGAAGGCTTACCCTTAGTCCAAATCTCCGACGAATTGGTGTGGGAGTACGAACGCCACCACCTGCCAAAAGAAGCCTGGCCTCCGACGCCCTGGTTTCCCAGTTGGGCCACGGGTAGAGATGTTTTCCCGATGGCAAATGGACGCCCGCCGATGGAATTGCGTTGGATTTTGTGTCGCCGCAGTTAAGTAACAGTTGACAGTTGACAGTTGACAGTTGATAGTTGATAGTTGGCTGTTGACAGAAGGAAGAAGGGAATAGTATACATAAAGCCGTGGGTGGGTCCCTGTCGAGAAGCTCTCAATTCGATAGAGAGTTTCACAGCGACGCACCCGACAAACAGATTCAGCAAACAAACCCAACACTTCTTTTGCAGTAATTTTTTTTGATAAATGGTATTATTTCTAGACGAACACAGCAATCATAACCCTTGATAGACGGTAATAGTTGCATCAGCTTTTGTTCTTTCCAAAGCATTAAGCCGGCTCGCTGTCAAATATTGCGCTCCGATACACAAAAATTTACAAAAATATATATTAAGATATAAACATAGCGAAGTTCGATCGCCCCGTCCGCGAGAAACTGGGTTCCCTAGCAGATCCTATATTAGCCAATCTGTTATTTCTTGCCAAAAATTCGATCGCCATCTCGAATCGGTGCAACTATAGTTAAGATGAATCAGACAAACCTATTCCTCCAGATAGATGACACTTTAGGGGAATAGAATTAGCCAATAGATTAGCTCGCTAGACAGCGACACTCCTGAGACACAAATATGCTTTTAACACGTCCACTACAAGCGTTTGGAGCAATCTTCGGGCACAAACCTTCAACAAAAAGATCGATCGAGCAAAAAAGCAGTAAAAATTATTTAGGGTGGAATATTGATCCCGCTCCAAACCAACAAATCGACTGGTATATCGAACTGGAAATGCTGATGAGTAACGCGAAATGCAACTGCACGGATCAAGAGATTGCCGCTTGGCTGCGGGGATTGCTGACAATTGCTTGGGCTGACGGCAACTTTGACGAAAACGAGCAAAAAATGATTGCGAATCTAACTCAGGATCAATTACATCCAGTATCTTTCGATGCCGGTTTTGAACCGATTGCCCCAGAGGAACTAGCTGCTGTGTTAGGGAAAGGAACCGCCAACGGCGAGAATTTTTTGAGAACAGCAGTCATGGTAGCCTTAGCAGACGGTACGTACTCGCTCAGCGAAGACGAGGTACTTTACAATTTTTGCATAGCTTTGGGTCATAACGTCGAGGCGATCGAATCTCTGCGACACACCATCGAAGACAGCAACTGTCAGCCGCAGGGCCCAAGCAGCCAAGCAGTCGTTGATTATGCAGCAACACCGCTTTCGGCGCGGCCACCTCAACCTCACCACAAAAATGTCCTGCAACCTGTCAAAGACTGGCTTGACGCCTGGGAAGTTCACGATCCCAGAGTGGCACATTTCGTCTGCAAAATGATTCCGTCTCAGTGTCCGTTTGAGCGAGATGTCGTACTATTTGGTCGCAAAATCGTCCACATTCCGGCGATGTGCCAGATTAACCCACTTTACGAACAGTTGGTGGGGATGCGCTTTCGAGCTCTCTGCTATTTGGCAGATGATTGTAAGGAAGATGTATCGACATATTGTTAGTAGTCAGTTGTCAGTTGTCATTGGTCAGTTGTTAGTTGCTAGTTGTCAGTTGTCAGGTTGTCAGTTGCTAGTTGTTAGTTGTCATTCTTTTGAAATGTTCGATTAATGAGTGTCAGCTATTAACCAATGACTACTAATTAGTTGATTAGGATGGTACACAGCGCACCAAAAGATAAACATTGTACTTGGATCTGGTATCATAACTAATGACAACTGACAACTGACAACTGACAACTGACAACTGACTAAATTATGCAATTTATCGATCGAGCGGATGTTCAAGTCGCAGCCGGCAAAGGCGGCGACGGTATGGTAGCTTTTCGCAGAGAAAAGTATATACCGGCGGGCGGGCCAAGCGGTGGCACCGGCGGGCGGGGCGGTTCTGTGTTTATGGTGGCGGTGGAAAGCCTGCAAACGCTGCTAGATTTCCAGTACAACCGGATTTTTAAAGGCGAAAACGGGAAGAAGGGCGCGCCGAAGAATATGACTGGGGCTTCTGGGGACGATCGCACAATTGAAGTTCCCTGCGGTACAGTAGTTTACGACGCGGAAACTCAGGCAGTTTTAGCAGATTTAGTCACGCCGGGACAGACTTTTTGTGTGGCCAAAGGTGGCAAAGGCGGTTTAGGAAATAAGTGTTTTCTGACAAATTCTAACCGGGCTCCAGATTATGCGATGCCGGGAAAAGAAGGGGAACATAAGTTTTTGCGTTTGGAATTGAAGCTATTAGCTGAAGTGGGAATTATTGGTTTGCCGAATGCGGGCAAATCGACGCTAATTTCTGCTTTGTCGGCGGCGCGTCCGAAGATTGCAGATTATCCGTTTACAACTTTAATTCCGAATTTGGGCGTAGTCAGGAAACCGAGCGGCGACGGTACTGTTTTTGCTGATATTCCTGGATTAATTGCTGGGGCTCACGAGGGCGCGGGCTTGGGTTATGAGTTTTTGCGGCATATTGAACGGACTCGGTTGTTGCTGCATTTGGTGGATATTACTGATGAAGATCCGATCGCCGATTACATCACAATTCAAGAAGAATTGAAGGCTTATGGGCGAGGTTTGGGCGATCGGCCGCAGATTTTGGCTTTTAATAAGGTAGATGCGATCGATCTTGAGGATGAGGAAATTGGAAATGCGATCGCGCGATTGCAGGAAATCAGCGGTGCTCCGGTGTTGATGATTTCGGCGGTGAGTCGAGTTGGGTTGGATGAGTTGATGCACCAAGTTTGGCAGAAACTCGATGAGATGAACGAGGTTGAAGCGGAGGCGCTGTCAGCAGTCGGAGTTTTGTAGCCCGGTTCTGATTTATGAGAATTTGCGGGAACCGGTAGGTGTTTTTTTTGAGGGGTCAAGTTTTTCGGCTGTATTGCTTGCAGAGCATGGGTTTGAGGTACTTAGCCGAAAAAAACGATTTCCGCAAACTCTGTAATGGTTGCTGTGATTGGTTTTGAGGGCTGTTGAAAATTTTGCCTCTTGACAAGCCGGTGGCTGAAATGGTATTTTTGCTAATACAGACGCAAATGAACGTTGAAAACCAAATACAGCAAGCCTTCTGGAACGGGCGGCCGGAAAATACCTAAAACCCTATTAGGGATTGAAACCGCGCATGAAGAAATCCAAACTTTTTACCAGCGCGCCGGAAAATACCTAAAACCCTATTAGGGATTGAAACACCCGCTGCCTCCCGCTGCGGGCGCGCAGACAAAAAGCCGGAAAATACCTAAAACCCTATTAGGGATTGAAACACCCTGTATACAGCTAGGAGCCACGCCTGACGCAGCCGGAAAATACCTAAAACCCTATTAGGGATTGAAACCAAACAGTGCCAGAACTACCACAAACCAGTCGATGCCGGAAAATACCTAAAACCCTATTAGGGATTGAAACGTGCCATCTACAGCTACACTCCAAACAGTTGGAAGCCGGAAAATACCTAAAACCCTATTAGGGATTGAAACGGAACGAAAGGCAGCTTGCTGGAATGGCTGCTTACGCCGGAAAATACCTAAAACCCTATTAGGGATTGAAACTTCGGGTGCGATTTCAGTTTGCCAAATGTGTTTGCAAGCCGGAAAATACCTAAAACCCTATTAGGGATTGAAACATCCCCCGAACTTAGATATATGTCCGGGAGTTCTTACGCCGGAAAATACCTAAAACCCTATTAGGGATTGAAACATCTGTGATTGCACCAAACCTTTTTTAGTCCAAAGCCGGAAAATACCTAAAACCCTATTAGGGATTGAAACGGCATAGCATTCATCTCTCCAATATTCGTATTCAAGCCGGAAAATACCTAAAACCCTATTAGGGATTGAAACATTGAAATAGTTAATTTAGGGTTTCGTTTGCCACGCCGGAAAATACCTAAAACCCTATTAGGGATTGAAACAACTACGCAAAAGATATCGAATCTAGCAATCCTTTGCCAAGCCGGAAAATACCTAAAACCCTATTAGGGATTGAAACGGAATTGGGCGTTTGTTGACGTTGCTGTAGTAGTTTTCAAGCCGGAAAATACCTAAAACCCTATTAGGGATTGAAACCTATTAATTTCTGGAAGTACCGAGCCAGCAGTTTTGGCCGGAAAATACCTAAAACCCTATTAGGGATTGAAACTAGCAGGAGGGGATTTCAACAACTTTTCTATGGGCCGGAAAATACCTAAAACCCTATTAGGGATTGAAACAAAGTCGGACTCGTACCACATTTCAAGATGCTTAGCACAGGCCGGAAAATACCTAAAACCCTATTAGGGATTGAAACCAACGCCTATGTGTACAACAAAGCGCGTCGTTCCGCAATCGAAAAGCCGGAAAATACCTAAAACCCTATTAGGGATTGAAACTTTAAGACTCATGTTTTTTCCCCTTTTTCCAGTCAGGCCGGAAAATACCTAAAACCCTATTAGGGATTGAAACAAGCATAATAATTGAGCTTAACCACAGCGTATCGCCGGAAAATACCTAAAACCCTATTAGGGATTGAAACTATACCAATGATATCGATCCGCAATGGCATTGTGAGCCGGAAAATACCTAAAACCCTATTAGGGATTGAAACTAGCCGTGACAAAGGTGATCCGCAGAATGAAGGAAGGCCGGAAAATACCTAAAACCCTATTAGGGATTGAAACCTGTTCGCTTGTTGTATCCACTCTTGATCCGATTGCCGGAAAATACCTAAAACCCTATTAGGGATTGAAACTTTTTAAATTTATGGGAGTACGTTTTCTTAAATCAATACCGCCGGAAAATACCTAAAACCCTATTAGGGATTGAAACCAAAAGCGCTACACCTCGGCGCTTTTGAATCACTACGCCGGAAAATACCTATTTTCCGGTCTAGGGCTTGAAACCGTTATACCTGTGCAGATTGGCACAATCAAAAACAGCAAGAAAAACCCTAAATTCGTATCGGGGATTTAGTATTATTTTTGGCAATTGATATCAAAAACCAGTGGTATTAATCTTTGCGTAATTCCCAGAAACCGGGTTTCTTCCCAGATACTCTCGCCACCAACCTAGATTTTCTGAGAAACCCGGTTTCTTAATCTTTGCGTAATTCCCAGAAACCGGGTTTCTTCCCAGATACTCTCGCCAGCAAACCTAAATTTTCTCAGAACACATCAATATTATCCACATTACAACTGTATTAACCGATCGCACATCCCACTCAAACTCAACAATACAAACAACCGTAGCCACCATAATATCGGATAATTGGGAAGCAATTAACCAGGCCACCAGCATGAGTATTGACCAACTAAACACAGACTACAGCATCGCCGGCCACCTCACCTTCGCCACCGGAAACGGCGGTTTCCCGATGATTCACATCGACAACGGCCAAGCCAAAGCCTTAATTTCTGTGTATTCCGGCCAAGTGCTCTCCTTCCAACCAGCCACCGAAACCGCAGATTTGATGTTCCTCAGCGACAAAGCCTACTACGCCGAAGGAAAAGCCATCAAAGGCGGTGTACCAATCTGTTGGCCCTGGTTTGGCCCAGATCCCGAAGGTTTGGGCCGCCCAGCCCACGGTTTTGTCCGCAATCGCCTCTGGAATGTCGTCAACACCTCCACCACACCAGACGGCGCAACCCAAGTCACTTTAGGCCTCAAGGATACCGAGGAAACTAGAGCAATTTGGCCCCAAGCCTTTGAACTGGCGATCGTAATTACCGTCGGCACCACTCTCACAGTAGAATTAATCACCCGCAATCTCGGTGACAAAGCATTTCCCCTCACCCAAGCTTTCCACACCTACTTCCTAGTCGGCGACATCAACCGCGTGCAGGTTTTGGGTTTAGAAAACAGCCAATATCTTGATAAAGTTGACGGTGGAGTCGAAAAAACTCAAGTAGGTGCAGTTGTAGCTGTCGGTGAGGTCGATCGAATTTATCTCGATGTCACCAACGAATTCGTCATAGACGATAGCGCCCTCAATCGTCGAATTCGGATTAAATCATCTGGCAGTAAATCCGCCGTTGTGTGGAATCCCTGGGTGACAATATCTAAAAACATGGCCGACCTTGATGATGCAGATTATCAGCGCTTAATCTGCGTAGAAACGACCAATGCTGCGACGGATATTGTGGAAGTTCCCGCGCATGGCGAGTTCAGTTTGCAGGCAATTTATAGCGTTGAACGCGATTAATAGATGAGAGCTTAATCTCAGCGGTGATGGAGCTAAAATTCCCAGAGTTGGATTGAAAAACTCTGTCACCGTAACGACGAAGAATGTCTTACCTTCAGAGATATTGCTATAATGATATCTCAAGAAAAGTTATAGGAAAATCAACAGCGAACATCTGGTATTGTGACCACAAACAAATTTGACGAGGAAATTTTATTTATGTCTTCCACTACTCGCGAACAACTACATCAACAGATTGATAGCTTACCAGATCATATTGTTGAACAAATTGCCAGCTTAATCCTATCTATAACCACCCAACAGAAAATACCAGCATCAGAATACACGGAATGGCAAAGTACCCAGTGGCAAGATTTTGCATTAACGCAACTTTTCGGCGAAAATGATGAGATTGAATATTCTTTAGAAGATGCTCAAGAAATCTATCAACCATGAAATCAGGTGATATTGTAGATGCGCGCCGAGCCCAGAAACCGGGTTTCTTCCTAGATATTTAGTTGAGAATCTTAGATTTTTCACAGAAACCCGGTTTCTTTGGTACTTATGTGTAAGTCCTAATACTCTCAAATGCAATAAATGTAACAATTTTAGATAAAAATTTGCTGTAAAATAAGGTGTTTCCAAAATATTACCATCAATGATTATGCAAAATTATAACTGGACAAAACTGCAAAACGGCTCAGACATTCGCGGTATCGCCCTCGAAGGGGTTCTCGGTGAACAAGTCAACCTCACGCCCGAAATTGCCACAATCCTAGGTAAATCCTTTGTCAGTTGGTTGGTGCAAAAAGTCCACAAACCTGTGGAAAAGTTAATAATTGCGATCGGGCGTGACAGCCGCCTCTCCGGGCCAACATTAATGCAAGCAGTCATGGACGGAATCGCCTCAGTTGGTGCCACAGTCTACGACTTTGAAATGGCCTCAACTCCCGCCATGTTTATGAGTACAATCACCCCCGATTTTCTGTGCGACGGCGCGATTATGCTCACAGCTAGCCATTTACCATTTAATCGCAATGGCTTAAAGTTTTTCACCGCCAATGGTGGATTACAAAAAAAAGATATTACCGATATCTTAACACTAGCTGCCAGCAATGAATTTCAGTCAGCCGCAGCGCCCGGTAAGATTACCAAGCATGATTTTATCTCAGTTTATGGCAACCAATTTGTAGAGAAAATTAGGGAATCAGTCAATCATCCCGATAATTTTGAGCAGCCACTAGCTGGATTGAAAATTGTTGTGGATGCGGGGAATGGTGCGGGCGGATTTTATGTTGATCAAGTCTTAAAACCTTTAGGTGCAGACACCACCGGCAGTCAATTTTTAGAACCAGATGGTACTTTCCCAAATCACGTGCCGAATCCCGAAGATAAACAGGCAATGCAGTCAATTTGTCAAGCGGTAATTGCCAATCAAGCTGATTTTGGGATTATTTTTGATACGGATGTCGATCGCAGTGCGGCTGTGGATCAATTTGGCAAGGAACTGAATCGCAATCGGTTAATCGCGTTGATTTCGGCGATCGTCCTCCAAGAGCACCCAGCATCAACCATCGTCACCGATTCTATCACATCCGATGGTTTAACGCAATTCATCGAACAGGATTTGCAAGGAATTCACCATCGGTTTAAACGCGGCTACAAAAATGTGATTGATGAGTCGATTCGCCTCAATCAAGCCGGACAGGAATCATGGCTAGCCATTGAAACTTCTGGACATGGCGCTTTGAAGGAAAATTACTTTCTGGATGATGGCGCTTATTTGGTCAGCAAATTGTTGATTGAATTGGCTAAATCCAAGCTGGCTAATCAATCTTTGCCAGATTTGATTGCAAATTTACAAGAACCTGAAGAAAGTGCAGAGTTTCGGATTAAAATTGGTGTGGATGATTTCAAAGCCCACGGAAATCAGGTAATTGAGCAACTGCAAGAATTTGTCTCAACCCAAACGGACTGGCAAATCGTGCCCAATAACTACGAAGGTTTGCGAATTTCCTGCACGTCAGCTAGCGAATCGGGCTGGTTTCTGCTACGCTTGTCACTGCACGATCCGGTGATGCCTTTGAATGTTGAGTCTAATATTAAGGGTGGTGTTGCTCAAATAGTCGATCGGCTTTTAGCTTTTTTCCAAACAACAGAATCCCTTGATTTGTCGGCACTATGGAGATAAGACCCACCCCTAACCCCTCCTGGGAGGGGGACCGGATCTAGCTCCCCTCTAGAGAGGGGCTGGGGGTGTGTCCTCTAGAGAGGGGCTGGGGGTCTGTTTCCGCCTCGGCCTTTGAGCGGGATTGGGTTGTATCCATTCTGCAAAATCCAACCCTGAATAACCTCTAGAACACCTTCAACGTGATACTTTGCATCTTGTTCTGTAAAGCGCAAAAATCTCACGCCAAGCGATTCCAACCGAGATTGTCGTTCTCGATCGCGCTTTTGCGCTTCCTCACTGTCATGGGAAGATCCATCAATCTCGATCGCCAGCATTAATTGTTTGCAGTAAAAGTCTACTATGAATTCATCGATAGGCCGTTGGCGATCGAAATCATAGCCCATGATTTGTTTGCCTTTGACATATTTCCAAAGACTGATCTCGCCTGGGGTCATATTGTTGCGCAACTGGCGAGCAAATTCCTTAAGTTTGGGGTTATAGGGGATGATGTGGTATCTCATAAAGTTGAAGATACGTAATTGTGATTTATCTTATGATACCCCTCCCATAGGTGGTTTCCTTGGTGGCTAAATCCAAAATCCAAAAAATAATATCCGATCGCACCTCACCTTTACCCGATCGTGGCACAATCTGTTTCACACTATTAATAAACCAAACCAAAGGAGGAATTTTATCATGTGGCTGTTAATCATTAAATGTTCTGCGGAAAGCTGGACTCTCAATTCCAAAGCTTTCAAAGTCATTGCTGACAAATATCCGGCTACGCCTCTTTCTTCCAAAAAGATGAAAGGCGACGGTGAACGGATCATGGAATATCAGATTGAGAATGTCAATGATGTAGAGGATTTTATGGAAGAATGCTTGACTTTAGAGGGCTTTACTGCTAGTTTTGAATCTCTGTAAATCTAAAATTGACTGAGAGTGCGATCGCCCAAATCGACTAAAATAATTCTAGGATTGGCGATCGCAACTTTCCCCAGCATGGTTAAAATTAGTTAGAGCTACGAATGCGCCCGTTGTAATTGACTGTGATGCTTCCTTCTTGGGAAACAGTCACAACCGTCTCTACCGTATAGACAGACGAACCGGGTTTGTAACCTTGAAAAGTAAATGTCCAAGTACCATCGCCATTGTCAACAAAAGGCGATTCTGCTGATGCACCGTGCATCGATGCTTCGGCTCGATATTGTCCCAAACCTCCGTTAGCATTTTCTGCTGCTTGACGGGCTAAGTTTTTGGCTCGATTCAGTTCGATGTTATTGGAAATAACTGTAATATCGGTGAGTTGACTTTGAGAAGAGCGAAGGGGATTGCTCAAGGCGGGGGAGACTCCAACAGCTAAGGTTGAAAGCGCTATCAAACAAGTCAGTCGGGTGTTTAGTTTCATAATACAAACTCTTTATAGTTTCTAAACTCTACAGGGCTTGCGCTAACATACCCGGAATAGAGAATACGGCGGTTGAAACCGCGTCTACACAAACGATGTCCGAGATCAGAGGGACTCAAGAAAATAACGTAAAATATAATTTTTACCGGTTTTCTTCAACCCGCGTCGGCGGGTTTTGTTTTTGTAGACGCGAATTCTATTCGCCCGGTTTTCTTCAACCCGCGTCGGCGGGTTTTGTTTGTGTAGCCGCGAATTCCATTCGCCCGGTTTTCTTCAACCCGCGTCGGCGGGTTTTGTTTGTGTAGCCGCGAATTCCATTCGCCCGGTTTTCTTCAACCCACGGAGGCGGGTTTTGTTTTTGTAGCCGCGAATTCCATTCGCCCGGTTTTCCTCAAACCAATTTTACAGTGAATCAATTAATTTTTAATTTTCACTTTTGAATCTGCGGGCGTTTCCCCATCGTTCAAATAGCGGTAAGTCATTTTAGAAATATCCCGAATCAATGTTTGAGCTGGTTTCTCTGTTTCCGCCGGATGCTTCACCATCACCGCTACTAAATAACGCTTACCGTTTGGCAAATCCACCATCCCTGCATCGGCTAGCATTGTATTTATGTTGCCCGTTTTGTGAGCAATCACTGCTCCTTCGCCCAAGCCTCTCGGTAGCAAAGAATCGTTTTTAGTTTGGCGCATGATTTGCAAAATACGATCGCGCGATTTGACAGAAACCAAATTTCCGCGATCGATCTGGGCTATGATATTGATCAAATCCTTTGGGCTGGTAGTATTCGTTCCCTCCAAATCCGGCAACTTATTCCGCAACACCGTCGCCCTCAATCCCCAGTTGGCAAATTGCTGATTCAAAACCTCAGCACCTCCCAACAACTCAATCATCATATTTGTCGCCGTATTATCGCTGATCACAATCATTTTTCTGGCAACTTCCAAAGCCGAATATTTCTTACCAGGCCCGTCATCCTGCATATCTCCAGAACCGCCCACAATATTTTCCGGCTTCACAGTTAACATCTGATCTAACTGGATTTTGCCCTCGTCTACTGCTTGGAAAAAAGCTACTAAAATTGACACTTTAATTGTGCTCGCTGAAGCAAAAGGAGTATCGCCGTTAAAATTTAGGTAGCTTCCACTATCTAAATCAACTAGAAATATTCCTGCTGTCAAAGTGGGATTTTCTGTTGCTAAAACCTGAACTTCCGTTTTCAAAGCTGCTAATTCTTGATTCAATTGCAATGCTTCTGGGGCGGCTGGGGCTGCAATTGCGCTATCGGCTGGGTTCTTGCCTGCGGGCGTTTCTTGTGTCGCTACACTCGATCGACTCACAGCATTTACCACTGACAGCAGCGTACCGCAAATCACCGCAATCCCAACTCCCAAAATCAGCAACCGAGTAGCGTATACCAACGGTGGCACGTTCCGAGTTGCAGAGCGTTTGCCCGGTCTCTGGCTCGATTGCGAGCGTGGCTTCGGCACGGGAGCTTTTTTGAGCTTGGGGGCTATTACCGAGTCTGGAATGCTCTCTGGTGGTGTGCTGGCTCGACTTTTTCGAGGTGCGAGGGGAGTTGTAGTTTGGGTTTCGCTGATGGGATTGCTGGCGGGAGTGCTGACAGGAGAAGTCGGTTCGGGAAAAACGAACATATCCACAGCAGCGAGGCCTTTTTTACGCGGTTGGCGAGTCTTCGACTGGGGAGTTTTGGTAGTTCGGGGTTTTCTGGGATTAATCGCCGATTGGGGATTTGACAAAAAGTCCTGCGCGCTCAATTCTGCGGCGGTAGGTGCGGGAGTATTGGCTCTACTTCTCTTGCTGCGGCTTGGTTGTGGTGGGAAAGTCGCAGGTTCTGATGTTGGAATTTCCGGGCCGTTTGGCGGTTGAGGAGGGCGGCGGCTACCGGATTTGCCAGACTGACTTGCTTTGCCGGATTTAGGCGGCTTTGGGCCGGAGTCGGCAGAGGCCAGCGAGGACATCACTGATAATATCGATCGTTTGGGAAACCGCTCTGCCACGTCTTACTCCTTGTACACTGTAAAGTTTAAGTTTAAGATTTTTTAGCTTACCAGCCAATCAATTTGAGATTTTGGATTTGAGATTTTGGATTGATCCCAAACGCACCCGTGGTATCAAAAACCGGGTTGATTGCTGGGAAATTACCTTAAAGCGTAGGTTTTTAGTCAAGAAACCCGGTTTCTTTGGTGACAAGTGGGTAGGTCAAGTTGTCACCAAAAATTGTTAATCTCACATCCCAAATTATCACCATTTGCCCTAAGTATCCGTTGGATTTTCGGGCAGAGCCCCATCAAGAATATCAGAAACTGGCGATCGCGGATAACTTTTTAATCCCCATTCTGTTTGACGAATCACGCCCCGTAGCATGGCGACTTCATCCACTGTCGGATAAGCGCGATTGTACAAACGCCGAAATTTTTCCATCCGACTTGCTGCTGTGTGCGGCTGCAAATAGCCAATTTTCAGCAGCAGCGTTTCTAGTTGCTGGTAATATCCCTC
>NZ_JAIGNI010000034.1 GCF_026130175.1 Lyngbya sp. CCAP 1446/10
AGAGTTATCAAAAAACCCGTTTCAAAATTTAAATCTAAAAAAGTTAAACACAGAGGTACTGGCATAAAAATGAATCCTCCTGTTTTTGTAATTTTAAATCCTCCCAAGCCTTAAGTAAACCGTATTGAAATATGGGATGATTCCAGAGTTTATCGGGCGGGTGCCGGTGGCTGCGGTTTTAGATCCGCTGGATGAGGCGACGCTGATGGCGATTTTGACTGAGCCGCGCAATGCTTTGGTGAAGCAGTACCAAAAGCTGCTAAAGATGGATAGTGTGCAGTTGGATTTTGAGTCGGATGCAATTCGGGCGATCGCCCAGGAAGCCTACCGCCGCAAAACTGGAGCGCGGGCGCTGCGGGGAATTGTCGAAGAGTTGATGTTGGATGTGATGTACGAGTTGCCGTCGCGCAAGGATGTGACGCGGTGTACGATTACTAAGGAAATGGTCGAGAAGCGATCGACTGCCGAATTGTTAGTCCTTCCGTCTTCGCTACCAAAACCAGAATCTGCCTAAAAGCATCGGTTTTCAGGATAGCAATTTTACCATACAAAATTGTAAAAGTCCTGATCATCAAATTTTCGGACGGGCAAGATGCACATTCCACAAGAAAAAAAGTTTTTGTGCGATGGGAATCCTGCCCGTCTTAATTATTTTTGCCAGAAATCAATGGAATCTCGCATTCAAGCATACCTGCGCTTTGCCGCCAGCCAGCAGCGCGACACCGAGCGCATCGGGCCCTTCCTCGCTACCTTCAGCCCCCACAGCGCCAACCCTTATCTCAACTATGCGATTCCCGAAGACGGTGCCGCACCCTCCCTCGCCGATGTCAACGCGCTAATCGCTGCATACTCTGGGCGTGGGCGACAGCCACGTTTGGAATATTTCACGAAACTAGCGCCCGCTGTCGAAGAAGCCCTGATATCCGCCGGTTTCACCGTTGAGGGACGCTTACCGCTGATGATTTGCACTCCGGGCTCGGAGAAAATGCTTCCCATTCCGCCCGAAATCGAGCTAATTCTGCCAGTTTCCGATGACGAACTTTTGGGTACTGTGGCTGCACAAAATGAGGCTTACGGAGAGGCTGCACCCACCGCTGAAGATGTTGACAGTCTTCGGCAAAGTCTGGCGGCGGGTGGCATTGCGGTACTCGCCCGCGTCGCAGCAACGGGCGAACCTGCTGGCGCTGGAGTCTGCACGCCCCCGAAAAATCAAACGACGGAAATCGCGGGAATTGGTGTGCGCCCTTCTTTTCGGCGGCGGGGTGTCGCAGGGGCTTTGACGGCGCGGTTGTTGCGAGAGGCTTTTGATGCGGGTGTTGAGGTGGCTTTTTTGATGACGCTACAGGAGGAGGAATTTCGAGTTTACACTAGGGCGGGATTGTCGGCGATTGGCGAAATCTTGCACATTTCGCTGCCGCCCCAGTAGAAATTTACCAACCCATAAAATCATCCCCATCAACCTCAGCAGATAACTCAGGAAAATCCGGTTCAGATTCCAATCTAAAAGTTTCCGACTCCCAAATTTCTAAATCATCCGACAAATCGACTACTTGTCCCTCAAACATCTCAGCCCATTGTTTACTCGTATTCGCGACAGATTGAGCATCAGCCCGCACCGCTACAGCTTGAGTATTTAACTTATTCTGAGAGTCTGTAGAAATGTTTGTCTGCCGCAGCGGTTCAGAAACATTTGGTAGCTTGGTGGCGGTATTTTCAGGCGTCCAGGATGTTGTTTGCTCTGTTGCTCCGTTCCCCAAAAAATCATCGGAAATCTCAGAAGCCGCCGAGTTCTGCAAGTGTTGATTCGCATCAATAACAGAAGCAGAATTTCTAGGATTTTCGGCAACAAGTCCGTGAGAATTTGGTAAATCGCGGGAACTATTAATTTCAGCGGGATTTGTCACTCCCACTTTTACTGTGACTTGACGGTTGAAAACTTGCACAAAAGCTTCTTCAAGATTAGCTACTTTGTCTTTAACCATCTTGAGCAACGGCTGGGAACTAATCTTAACATAAGCACTATCATTGCTAAAAATTACTAGCTGTCCGTGTTGGCGGAGTAGCGATTGAGTCCCGTTGGGTCGCACGCGATCAAGTACCTGTTCCCACACTCTATCTAAATCAATTTCGCTACCTGAATTAGTTGGTGAATAATTTGTTGGATTCGTTTCAGCAGTTGGTATAGGTGCGGAAATCGGTGCGGCAGGTGTGCTTTCTGTGCGATCGGCAATAGGTTGCGAAGTTGGATGTTGATTTTGAGGTTTGGCTGCCGGAGGCTGTTCGATATCAGTTGTGGAACTCCCCCCCTTAGCAAGGGGGGGTTGGGGGGGGTGAATTTGGGATTGAGCAATATTTCTACCTGGTTCGGCTGTTGGTTGTGGCTGAGTTCTAATGGCTGAGGGCAATAATCCCAACAGGGTCACTTCCAGCCACAATCGCGGCTGAGTGGTGTTTTTAATTTGCACTTCGTGGGTTTGCAAGTGTTTTTGACCTGCTAAAATTAACTCGGCATCCCAATTGCGGGCAAAATTGCATAGTTTTTCCCAAGTCGCGGCTGTTAAAGCGACTAAATCTGAGCGTTTTGGTGCTGCTTTGGCTATGAGCAAATCTCGGTAAAAGCTGGCGAGACTTTGCAGCACGATTAGCGGTTCCCTGCCACGATCCATTAGGTGACGGGTCATGTCTATTAATGCTGTAGAGTCATCGTTTGCGATCGCTTGCAGCAGTTCCATTAAGTCGTTTTCGGGGACTGCGCCGACTAAATCCCAAACTTTTTCTACTGTTATTTGACCGGGAAATAAGCTGAGTTGGTCTAGCAAGCTTTCGGCGTCTCGCAGTCCTCCTTGAGCAATTTGACCAACCATTTGTATTGCATCGCTGGCAATGTTGATGTTTTCTAATTGGGCAATTTTGTGCAAGTGGGCGGTCATTGAGTCGAGGGGAATCCGGCGGAAGTCGAATTTTTGGCAGCGTGAGATGATGGTTGGTAAGACTCTTTGAGGGTCGGTTGTGGCGAGGACGAATACGACGCGATCTGGTGGTTCTTCTAAGGTTTTTAATAAGGCATTAAATGCCTGGTTGCTGAGCATATGAACTTCGTCGATTACATATACTTTATAGCGACACTGTACGGGGGCAAATTGCGCTCGTTCGATCAAGTCCCGGATGTTGTCTACTCCGGTGTTGCTGGCCGCGTCGATTTCGATGACATCTAGGGTGGAACCTCTGGCAATTTCTTGGCAAACGTTGCATTTGCCGCAGGGTGTTGGGGTGGGAACGCCGGTAGAAATACAGTTGAGGGATTTGGCGAAAATTCTGGCGCTGGAGGTTTTGCCGGTGCCTCTGGGGCCGGTAAATAGATATGCTGGTGCTATGCGCTGTTGCAGGATGGCGCTGGTTAGGGTTTGGGCGATCGCCTCTTGACCGACTAATTCGGCAAATGTCTGAGGGCGGTATTTGTGGTGGAGGGGTTCGTAGGTCACGATCGAATATTGGTGGTATTAGCTGTAATCTTAGCTAAGGACACGTTGTTCGATCGCAAAGAGAGTTCGACTCTCACAGCCAGCCGCCCGGTGGACTGGCAGGGCGGGAGCGATCGAACAGTAGCAATTAGCACCCCAGCGAGAGTCCGCCCCTCGATCGTCCGGGTGATGGGTTGTTCGGAGAGAAGTGTTTTTTGCGATCGATCGCAGAGTTACTATTAGTTTATGTGTATCTACTGTTCTTTTGCCTAGAAACGGAGCTCGCCGAACCAACATTTTTTTGACTTATATTGGTATAATCTATCACAGACAATTCACCATTTCTTTTTGCCAGTGCCAGCGCGGGATTTTCCGATATTTCGGGAACTTGCTTGCAGTTAAAGATCGAGTATTAATTAGAGGGTGCGTCTTCGAGTTGCAGAAATCCAGTTGTATCAAGATGGTGGTGGAATGATGTCAATGTTGGTCGATCGAGTTGCACTGCCAGCTCTACTCTGGAGTCCTGTATAAATATAGCGTCAAAATTTACCCTTTAAAAGCCCATGTCAACCCAAATCATCCTTGTAGAACCAAGGTTGGCAGTAGCCTCTCCCAAACCCAAACAGGCTAAACATTCCGGTTTAGCCTCAGATCAAATCTTGATGGGAGCGTCGGGATTACTGTTGTTATTGCTTGTCGGTTTAGCTGTGTTTAGCAAGCTAAAAATGGACAGTTTGAGCAAGAAACTAAACTTTGAGGAATTCAGAAATCGAGAACTCCAGAAAAAATACAAGATGGCTCTGGAAACTCTGTCAAAGATGGAGAAAAATCCCGACCTCATCCACTCGCGAGACTTTAATTTAGACTACCTGAGAATGCGGATGGCGGAAGAAGTTTTTCACTTTGCCATTGTGAACCAAATTAAAGTAAAAGTCAAAGATAAAATTAGTATTGCCCTGCGTCCGACTCAGAGTAGTGTAGGAGACAAAAGTGGGAATGCGGGCAGTGGCAGACAAGTGGATTCGATGTTTGATATCGAATACGAAACTGGCGATCCGGCAGTAAAAATAGAAAAGCGAGTGCTGTTTCGGATTCAAATTAAGCTGATGAAACTGCCGACTCAGGCAACATCGGCAACAATTAATCAAATTATTGACTGTTTGGAAACTTACCTTAGTCCTTCCGACGATCACGACAGTTGGCAGCCGACAATTCAAGGTCGCATCGTTCACATTGAGTGGGATCAAAAAGCAAAGCCAACGCCGATGTTGGTGCTGGAACAGTCAAATGAAGGGGTGAATGTCACCTTTAGGACTACTAGAGCGGCCGCGGGCAGACCAGGGAATGAAAATGATAGTGCGTTGGCCGCTGTTAAGGGTTCAAAAGTAACGAAAGGTACGACAAAGATGCCCGGTAAAAGTTCATCTAAGAGTTCTACAAAGACAGGGGTGAAGCGCCCTAGTTCCCGCAAATAAGTTGATGTTAATTAACGTTATTTGCCGGAAAGAACGCCGGTTGTGGCGGTTGTGGCTGTGTCTTGTGCGAGGTGGCCGTCTTCCATGTGAATAATGCGATCGGCTATATCTAAAATGCGGTTGTCGTGGGTGACAAGCAAAATGGTACAGTGCTGTAATGTGGCTAAACCTCGCATGATTTCTACCACATCTCGACCTGATTTGCTGTCTAGGGCTGCTGTGGGCTCGTCTGCTAATACCAATTTTGGCTGACTGACTAAAGCGCGGGCGATCGCAACTCTTTGTTTCTGTCCGCCAGAAAGACTGTCGGGGTAATAATCCATTCTGTCACCCAACCCTACAGCTTCCAACATTCCCTCTATTTTATCATTAGTTTCTTGCTCAGAAAGATGGTTGTGCAGTTCCAGAGACATTTGCACATTTTGCCGCGCTGTTAAACATTTCAGCAAATTATGAGCTTGGAAAATATAGCCGATGTCGCGGCGGACTTCTACTAATTTATTTTTCTTAGTTCCGCGCAATTCTTGGTCAAGAATTTTCAAGCTACCTTCTTGGATCGATCGCAAACCTCCAATCAAGGTTAACAATGTGGTTTTGCCAGACCCAGAAGGCCCAGTCATTAGCACAATTTCGCCCGGATCAATTTCGAGATTGATGTCAAATAATGTCTGCTTCTGAAGTTGTCCTTCGCCGAAGGAATGATTGAGATTTTTAATTGAAACAACTGGTTTAGCGTTCATAAATAATTGACGATCGCTCCTTGTTTTGGCATTATTTAGCGAGGAAGAGTCTCGAATGTTCGATCGCTCCCTATTCCTATCCTCAAAAAATGGAGCAACAGCCAAGGCTCAAATGAGATCCGGATCGATGCCCTGCGATCGCAAATAAGCCGCCAATCGCTCTTTTTGTTCTCGTTCGCGATCGGCGCGTTGAGTCTCAGCATCGGCGCGTTGAGTCTCAGCATCGGCGCGTTGAGTCTCGGCTTCAGCCCGCTCTCGTTCCTTTTCGGCGTGGAGGCTCTCCAGTCTAGCTCGCTCACTTCCCGTCAACAACAAATTTCCCTCGCGATCCCACCAGCGCAACCAATGTTGTGTCTGATTTTGATAGCTACCAGACCACACGCCCAACTCTATACCCATCAGGTCGATCGGGTAATGTCCGCGATCGTTCGGTTCCAAGCGGTGATATCTAGTATTTACGCAATTGTAGACTTCTAATTCATTGGTTTGGATCTTGTAAATAGCGTAGTAGGGAATTCTGATAATCCGCTCGTATACCCAAAACTTTCCCGGTTTCTGGTTTCCCCCGGATGGCAAAGCAGATAAAGGAGTATTGTCGAGTTCTTCTGAACCATCACCGCTAGCAAATTCGATCGCAATTAACGGCACCATATACTCGCGCCACAACACGTAGGAACGCCGATATTGCCCGTCTAAGCGGGGAGGCACGTTAGGGACGTAGAACCAGTCAGGTGCTTCGGCTCCGCGTTCGGGAGGCTCGGTTTCGCGCCAGTAGATGCCACAATCTTGCCCGATCGCATACTGTCCGTCGGGATGCAGGTTTTGCAGTGTAATTTCTAGGGAGTCGGTGAGCAGGATGCTCTGAGGATGTTCTTGAAAGTTCTTCACAAACGTGCCGTCAGATTCTGGGAGTTGCGTGTGATCGGGAAAGGCGGGAGGCAACGCTGTGGGGTTGAAGCTTTGGGTCATAGCGCAGAACCGAGGGAGAGTGCGATCGAGATGGATGCTCTCTTAATAGCATAGCGTTATAGCGTTAGAGCCATAATTACTTAGGCAGAACTTATTGATTAATTCCCTAAAAAATATCTGCTGGATCGGCCGCCTGCAACTTCCTAACTGCGATCGCCCCCGACACAGAACACATAACAACTGTCATTACAAACACAGTTACAGCCTTCCCTACAGTCATATACATCGGCAAACTCGTAGCACTTCTCCCTAAATTGTACAGCACTACAGAAATCCCAAATCCAGGCAAATAACCAAGAATTGCCAGAATCAAAGCTTCTTGAAACACCACGATCAAAAAGTAAAAATCCTTATATCCCATCGCCTTCAACGTCGCGTATTCCGGCAAATGATCGGTAACATCAGTATAAAGAATTTGATAAACAATCACTATCCCCACGATAAATCCCATTGCCGCGCCGAGAGTGAAAATAAATCCGATTGCTGTACCTTCTTCCCAATACTTTCTCTCAAAAGCTACAAACTCTTCCTTTGAAGCAATTCGCACATCTGACGGCAAAGTTGCCCTCATTTTTTCGACAACAGCCTTCACATCCGTTCCCGGCTGCAAGTGCACAATACCGATATCAATTAAACCTTTGGTTCTCCGCGTCGCAAAAATCCGCAGAAAGTTCAAATCGCTGGTGACAATATTTCCATCAGCACTGAAAGATGCCCCTAAAGTAAATAAACCATCTACCACAATGCGGCGGTTGTCAACTTCTGTTTCAACAGGTTTTCCCTGGTTGAAATATTCCACTACTGGCCCAAATTCCGGGCGGGAAGCTTGGTCAAATAAAACCACATCGGCAATTTTGATTTTGTCCAAATTATTTTGGATTTCCGGCATATCAAAAACCGGACGAGTCGGGTCAAAACCTATGACCATCAATTGGCGGGTTTTGCCCTCGTTTGGATCGGGATTTTTCCACAATCCAAAGCCTAGATATACCGGACTAATTTCTGTAACGCCGTTAAAACTCAAGGCTTGATACAAGCGACGCTGGGGAAAGCTTTTCATGGCTATTAAAGCCGTAGATTGGGTGCTGGTGAGGAAAATATCCCCTTTTAACTTCGCATGAAAGCTGACGGAACTTTCAAATAGTGCGTCTTTAAATCCAAACTGCATAAACATTAGTAAATCGGCAAAACCAATCCCGGCTAGCGCGATGACTAAGCGCATTTTTTCGCGGGTTAACTGTGCCCAAGCTAGCTGTATTTTTGCCATATCTAATTAAGGAAGAAGGAAGAAGGAAGAAGGAAGAAAAAAGGAGCAAGAAACAAACAAGCAAAAACAAGGGGGTTTGATTTAAAAATACTATTATTTAGATAGCTATTTTGACTTCAACCTGCAAGTTTGTCAGCTCAGAAACTTTTTTGCTCGATTCGGGGTCGAGGCGAATTCTTACTTCGATAACTCTAGCATCGGTGTCGGCGGCGGGATCTGTATTCAGGACATCTTTTTTGCCGATTAGTTTGCCGATTCTAGCGACTGTTCCTTCTAATGTGCCTACAAAAACTGAGCTGGTAACTGTGGCGCGCTGGCCGTTTCGCACTTTGGTGATGTCGGTTTCGTAAACTTCGGCTATGGCGTACATTTGATCGGTACGGCCTAGTTCTACGATGCCGTCTTGAGTATTGATGCGTTCTCCTTGTCGGGTGTTAACTTTGAGGATGGAACCGGATACGGGTGCTTTGACATAGCTTAAGTTTAAGTCTACTTGGGCTTTTTGTTTGGTGGCGATCGCACTTTCGACGGCGGCTTGGGCGGCTTGCACATCTTCGGGACGAATTTCGGCAATTTGGTCTAGATTTGCTTTGGCTTGATTGATTTGTTCTGCGCCGGTTTCTGCTTTTTGCTTGAGCATTGCTTCGGCTTGATTGATTTCTTCTCTGCCCGTTTCTATCTTTTGATTTAAAGTGGCTCTAGCTTGGTTAATTTCCTCCCTGCCTGTTTCTAATTTGCGTTTGAGATTGGCGCGGGATTGATTGATTTCCTGCTTGCCTGTTTCTACTTTTTGTTTGACTGTGGCTTGATTTTCAATTATTTCCTGTCGCAGTGTTTGTACGGTTTTTTCTAATATAGCTTCAGCTTCTTTAACTTTCTGGCGGCCTGTCTCTACTCCTAAGCGTTTGGTATCGTAGGCGGAAGCAGAGATTGCGCCTGTTTCGGAGAGTTCTTTATTACGTTGTTCTTCGGCTTGGGCGTTGGCTAATTCGGCTTTTAGTCGATCGACTGTAGCATTTTGAGAGGTAATTTCGCCACGCACTTGAGCTTCCAGCCTGGCAAGTTTAGCTTGCTGTACCTCTGTCTCTCGTTGCAGTTGTGCCTCAAATTTGGCAAGATTAGCTCGTTCGGCTTCGGTTTCTCGTTGTAGTTGAGCCTCAAATTTAGCGACGTTAGCTTGTGCAGCTTCGATGTCTCTTCGCATTTGAGCTTCTAAGCGGGCAACATTTGCTCCTTCGCCTTCGGTTTCTCTTTGACGTTGAACTTCAGACTTGGCAACTTCGGCTTTCCCGGCGCCGATTTGGCCTGTTTTTGCGCCTGCTTGAATTTTCGCTAATTCTGCTTGTTTGACTTTGACTTCTTTGTCAGCTTGTTGGAGGATTGCTTGGAGTCGATCGCGCGTATCGAGAACTGCTATGATTTGTCCTTGACTGACGCGATCGCCCTCTTCGACTTTCAACAGTTCAATTCTCGCGCCCTCCGACGCCGAAGGGGCAGACAATTTGATCACTTCCCCCTGCGGAGTCAACCTACCCAAAGCTGTGACGCTGTTGCGGGTGGAGGCAGTAGTTGCAGCAGCAGTTGCAGCCGCCGCCTTTAACTCTTCAGCTTTTCTGATTTGAGATACTTGCCAAAAACCGACTCCTGTGGTAAGGAGAGTAGCGGCGATCGCTAAACCGATGATTCCCGGCCCTGGGGGTTTAAAAAATGATTGATCCTTATCCCGTGATTCCTTGCCCATGACAGATGAGGTAGGTGATTTCCTGATTACATTTTTTCACACCCACTATGAAGTAGTGTAAACCGATTTCAGCTATTTAGGGAAATCAAACAGCACCTCAGTCATGTAATTTTCGGCCCAATCTTGACCGAAAGCTTTTTCGAGTACGCGGCGAGTTTTGTCGTTTTGCTGCTGCTGCGTACAGTAGTAAATTTGAGCGTCGAGAATTTTCGATGCTTCGGCGGCAGAAACTGGTTCGCAAGCCACTGCGAGTTTGCAGTGAATTTCCACGTAGGATTCAACTATGTCGATAAATCGGCTTTCTTCTTCCGGTGAATCTGGCCGCACAAACAGGCAAAATTCTGAGAAAATATCGCCCCATTCAGGAATTTGGCGGGGACAAGAAAATTGGTTAACCGGCAGAGTTTCCAGTTGGGTGCGATAGGTTTCCGACAAAGTTCGATCGGGATTAAGGGGAGAAAGGTCTGCGATCGCCGCGCTAACTTGACCTTTGCCTGCTACGATGTCTGTGCCGAACATCGGCAAAGCATAATTCGGTCTCGGAAACATCACGCAGTGCAGGATATCCAGCAGCGGCCCGACTTTAGCGAGTTCGAGGTGTATTTTGCGGAACTGGGGAGTTTGATAGCAGCGGTTTTCTATGATCAGTTTTTCTCCTTCCAAGCGCCCTTCTACGTATCCCAACTCAGCGGGGAGGTGGTAGGGTTCGAGGTCGAGGTACCGACGCCATACTGATTCTATCCGGTCTGCTAATTCGCGGATGAGAGGGTGCTGTTGCTCGCGCAGGGAAGACTGGGATATTTCTAACATTTCTATTTATCGGGCGATCGCTTAATAAAACTTGATTCTACGGTTGCAGGATGCAGTAAAAAAGGTAGATACTTTTAAGGATACCAGCAGAGCGACGTGCGATCGAGCAAGTTTTACAGAAAAATCTGCCCAAGATAGAAAGCCTTGCGACTTGAGTCTAGGTATTCCCAGCGGCACGGGGCAATAAATTGCCCTAAAAACCAGAGTAATAGGTAACATTTGCCGAAACTCTCCGCTAAAATGAATGCACTAGCGGTAATTCGCAGAGAAAAAGCCAAGTAGGTAAGCACGGAGATTTTGTATGTTTGGTCTGGGATTGCCCGAATTGGGCATTGTTGCGGTAGTCGCTATTCTAATTTTTGGGCCCAAAAAAATTCCTGAGTTGGGAAATGCTTTGGGCAAAACGCTGCGGAGTTTCAAGGAAGGGGTCGGTCAAGCTGATGATGAATCTACCCAAAAGGAGAAAGACAAAGAGGAAGAGCCAACTCTAGGAAAGTAATTTGCTGAACTTCCTGTAACAAGAAACAGCAATGCTTTAGTCATAGTATATGTAGAGAATGTTTCATTTGGCAGTGCCCATATTTTTAAATAATAGTGCGTTGGTAATCAGCCAGATAGCCTTCAAAAATACCCAGAGCGGTATCGTATTTCTGGCTAATTTTTGTTTTTGTTGTTTGCCGAAAGTCTCGTCGGTTGTTGGCAATATGCCATGCCCGTGTTTTTTGGCGAGGATTGGATAATTAATATTTTTTGGCGTTTTTTGAGGCTTTTCTTCCCGATTTTAGGTTGCCTAACTGTTTGTTTCGATGGATATACTGCAATTTCCCTAGCTTGATTTTCGCCTTTTTTAGGGAAACTGGCAGTTGTATTTTTTTACCGTCACTCCCGGCAGAGCAACGTGGATAATCCTAAGTCTATGCCCGTAGGTTCTGTAACGGGATGGTACAAAGGGGGGAGTTTTTAGGCTTTTACGGCAAAACTGACGTACCATTTATCTGCCGACCTACTGATTGTAAAGGTTTGAGAACAGCGGCAATCCCGATCGACAAAGCAGCACAGTCTGTTTTGAGGGTGGCTGTTTGAGCGATCGCGGCAGTCAAGTCCGGATGCTCCGATCTATTCTGGCAAATGCCTCCCGCGAGGGATGTCGCAGGCTGCAAAATCTGCAATTCGATAAATGGCGTACAGGAGAGATTTGATGGTAAAATAAAATTTGGTAACTCCCATCGGTGCCACAGTTTCGGAAAACGTCAGGAACCCCATAGCTAAAAGCTAGGGGCTTGAAAGAGCAATCTAACAAGCCATTCTGACCAGACCACCTAGCAATAGGTAGCCGTTATTTGAGTCACGACACCAGGCGAATGCGTAGCTAGTTCCCTGCTCTGTCATTTGCAGTTAAACAGTTCCAAGGTCACTGGAACAGTGCGGCAAGTCTAACAAGCTCTTATAACAGGTCGAAGCTAACATTACCCCAGAAATGGGAGTTCGGAGACAACCATATCTCCACAGAGGGGCAACCATACCCCTCTTTCCAGAAAGGGAATTTTCAAGGCGAGGGTCGTCGCAACCACGTTCCTCCCCATGTCTAAAGCCAGGGGCTTCCCGCTCGTTTTTTGGTGAAACTGGCCAGTCCATAGGGCTGTGCCTTCCGATGTAAAACCCAAAGTACGTTAACTGTAAACAGGCAATCTTTTTTGATTAAATACACTGCGCAGGAGAACTGACAAATGCTACAGCGCAAAATCTATCAACTCTGTTGTGATGGTCGTGAGGTTTCTATTTTTCTTCGAGATCAGCAACGTTGGATAGAGCGCGCTCGTATCCTAGATATTGAAGGGGATCTAGTCACGCTGCGCTACGAAACCGACGAAGAAGACGAAATTAGCTCCTGGGAAGAAATGGTGCGTCTAGAGAGTATTGGAGCTGTTTCCCAGAAGTTGGCTTCGGTGTCGAGAACTAACTGCGAACCCCTAGTTACTGACGATTGTCCCGAAGCCGAGCAAATTCGCAATCACTACCCGGACTCGAATTTAGAATAGTTTTGAGCTAGAGCTTGAGGCAAAAAGAATAGTTGGGGGAAAGGAAAACGACTTTTCTCCCTTTTTTGTGGATGAATTGGGCAAAAAACCCGGTTGAGGGGAAAAATCTACTGGATTGTCACCAATCAAGCTGGTTTTGTATTTAAATTTAAGCTCGATCGCAGGTTTTCCAGTCTGCGCCACCAGAACAGTCCCGGACGCAGAACCCAAATAGCGATGTTTGGGAATCAGGAGTGCGTTTACGCCGGGGAGGATCTCAATCGCCATCTATTTCCTCATCTAAGAAAAGTTCGGACTCCGGTATCGCTTCAAATACCGGACAGTAACCGTCGGGGGTAACTTTAAAGCCAAATAAAGCACTGGACTGGTTCCAACAGCGCTGGCCGCGGTAGTGCTGGCAATTGCCACAGCATTCCAGGTTAGCCTGAACGGCGCTGCCTTGAAACAGCAGTTCCCGCTGGGAGATGCCACGCAGTACGAGTTCTTCGCCTTGCCAGCGTGCTTCTACTAAACCTGTATCGGCAAAATTTGCCCACCGAGGATCGGCTGTAATCGGACTTGGCAAGCTAATTGCTACTTCTGTACCTAATTCGCTGAGTTCTCCTTCATAGTTAGTTTCGGGGATGGCGGGCTGCAAAAACATTTCCCCGATCGGCAATTCGACAACTGTTCCTACCGCCGGAGTGTGCAACTGGTAGCGGTTTCGCAGCTCGTCCAAGTTAGCCAAGTCAGCCAAATATGCAGGGGAACCGTGCACTAAAATTACGTGCTGGGGACGCAAATTGTGGATGAGCTGGGTAGTTCCCGGCCCGTCGCAGTGATCGGCTAGCAAATAAGTTTCAATGAGCCGAACTCCTGATTCGGCCCAATTGCCCAGCCATTCCCTGGTGGGATATCCAGGTTTGTGAGGTGCGAGTAAAATCCAAGGATTTGTGCGATCGGCAACGTACAAACCCAAATCAGCTATTTGGTCAGTAATCACAATACACGGCGTTTTGCCCAATTCGGCTCGCTGTTCGGCAGACAGCCGGCGCACGCGGGGTTTTACCCTTTCGTCCCAAAACAAAGGTTGGTGGAGAGCAAAATTTTGGACGGCGGTGGGAAAATGGGGCAGCAGTTCCAGATAAGCGTCGCAGCCGTCGGCGACAGTGCCGTCCACCCAAATATCCAAGTCGCGGCCGGTAAAGTAGTGGTGGCTGCGGAGTAGCATCAGCAATTCTTGACCTAAACCTAGGGCGGGCGCAGGTAGTAGTACCGAGTACCCGTCGGCGATCGCCCGGTGGATGCGATCGGCTAATTGATTTTCCAGTTGTCGGCGGTGAGGGTGGCGCGCCGTGCCGTAACTGCCTTCCAAAATTAACACGTCCGGCTTCATGCCCCGGAGTTCTCCCAGCGGCAAACCTTCCACCAAACGAGAATTCGACAGAAAAAAGTCGCCGGTGTAAACCAGGGTGTAGGTGCGGTGGGGGGCTTGATAAGTTAGGAGCACAGTCGCCGCTCCCGGCAAATGGCCCGACGGGAACAACTGCACGCTCAGTCCCCGGTGCAGTTCGATCCGCGACTGCCAGGGCAGTGCCTGACAGAAATGGGACTCCGGCTGCTGAGCCTGGGACGGCCAGTTGAGCGGTAGCAGTCGCGCTGTCACTTCGCTGGCGTAAATTGGCAACTGGGGGAAAGCTTGGTGGAGTGCTAGCAAACCTCTGGCGTGGTCGGAGTGGGCGTGGGTACACACCACGAAATCGGCTGGGGGCGATCGATCTAGTGTCGCTGACAGGGGTGCGACATCCTCTATACCGCAGTCGAGTAAAATGCGGTAGGGCCCCATTCGCACTAGCAGACAGACCCCTTCCTCTGCGTGGCCTGCGCCGTAAGGTAAACAATCGAGATCCATCACTGCGGTTAGCTCCCTGTGCAAGCGCGCAACTTGCAGTATCGCAACATCTAAATGTTGGCTGCGACTGCATTCATTCGATCGAGTTGAGTCTTGGACACAAAAACCAGGTTTGATGGACGACAAGACTTTGTTGCCGCCGTCGCTTCGGTAAAAAACCCGATCGCTCAAAATTCTGGTGCGTCTGCCCTGGACTTAAATTTTTCCTATCGGGCTCCGGTTCCCGTCGTGCAAGCAAAGTAACTGCACTTAAAATTTGATGCCCGGAGAGGAAAGCGATTTTCCGAAGGTATTGGCAGAAATGGGCATTCGGCCTTCGGCAAAGTTCATGCTAGTGGTTCTTGCATCAAAAGTTACATTTTATTGCACCTTGTAAGAGCAGCAAACTCGGTCTCATAAGCTGAGTTTTAAACCTTGTTCATAATTTGCGCCTACTAAAAGCTAGTCTTTTTTATGAGAAGATTTTAATTCAGTAGCCCAAAGATGTTGACAAAACCTTACAAATCTTTATCTATAGGGTGTTGAGCGCGGTTTATAGTCCAATAATCCAAACTTGGAGAACCAGACTCATGCTGACGAAGTGCTTTGATCACGAAGATAGCGGCTTTATGAGTTCGATCGGTTTCTTTGTAAAAGTTTGATACATTTTTCTAAGCAAACCTTGTGGCGATCCAGGAGACATATCTTGCAGTGTCGATCCCTTTTCTTGGGCTAACTCTCGAATTTTTAGCCTGACTCGCCCCATTGGTGCGCCCTCAATCTTCCAAAATCTCGACTAAATCTTCCATCGTCACGTCGAAAGCGCGGGCAATTTTGTAGACAGCAGACAAATCGACTGTGTTCAAAGTATCGCGCTGAACGTAGCTTCTGACAGTGTTGTAATTGACTCCGGATCGATCGGCAACTTGCTTTAGCGTCCAACCCTTTTGTTCAGCTAGTTCTCGAATCCGCAGTCTAACGTATCCCATGTTTTAACTTGACATTGATGCGTATGCAACATATAATATCTATGTACATTAAAAACGATCGCCCTCCTAGCCTCGAAAACTTAAGGGCGATCGCTTTTCTAGCCAACCCCGCTTTCGGCGGGGAAACATTACCCTATGATACCAACATCAAGGCCAAAATTAAACACTCATCCCTGGTGCATCGTGCGGCAACTGCCAAATATGCAGCGATTGGTAGTGGCGCGCTTCCATCGGCGTGGCGATGCTGACGGCTATATCCAGATTTTACGGCGGTTGTTGCCAAATACTAAACACGCGATCGTTTTTGATACGACAGGGGCCGAGAAATTGCCAGATGCTCGGACATCTGAGATAGAGCGAATACTTTAACGGATAAGTGCGATCGCCCTTTTGTGCTTGAATTGGTAAGCGATAAATCGTGAAGGGCGATCGGCTTTCTTGTCTTAATGCTAACCGAAAAGGCGATCGATCGACTTAGATTGGTAATTAGTAATAACGACAAAGTATTTAGTTGTGTCACCTGCTAATTTAGCAAAAACTAATTATAAAGGTAAGTATTGAACTTGATTAACTAAATCTTCGGGTTCGTTGGCTTTCCCAATTATTTCTAAGTCCCGGACGCATTCCCCAACGGTTACATATTGTTGATGCGCGTAAATAACTCCACTAAATTTTACTCCCTCTTGCTGGCGACGGTTGGCTATTACTAAAAAATCATCATCTTGGGTAAATATAACGCGATCGAGGTCAGTAGCGCGATCGAGTAAAATAGTGTCAGGCGTGCCAGTTCTGCCATCTTCTTGTACCGTGATAACGTCTATACCGCGCAACTTTAAACCATTTATAATTGCCCGGCGAACGTGTTCATCCATGTAAAGGGCTAGAGTCATTTAATTAGCCCCTGGGTGCGAAGTTTTTTAACCAAAGCAGATTCACCCGCTTCTTGACGTAATTTTTCAACATTCTCAAGTCGTCGCTGTATATCGGCGTCTAGTTCTGCTTTGTTATCCCAGTAGTAAGCTAAGGTAGAATAAATTTGACTCATGCTTAAATATGGGTGTTGAAATTTAATTTCTTCGGGACTCCAGCCAAAAGCAAGATGACCGGAAACTAATTCAATTACTTTCATGGTTGTTCCCGCAATGTAGGGAACGTTGTTTTCATTCAGTTCTATATACTTGTGTTGAGTAGCGGTCAAGTTCATATAGTTTGCCTCGTTACTGAATTCAGTAAAATTATAACAGATTATGGCTCATAATCCCCGTGCAGCTAACAGTTAGCCCTCAGCAGCTAACAAGATAAGCATTTTTTATATTGACGGCGCACAATTTGTTTATTATAATTACCAGGCCATAAATAGCAAAATTTTTACGCCTAACAATTTTCTCAAATAACAGGTAAACTATTCTAACGTTTGCGCGTACCGAACGCCGCAGGCATAACCTATATCTGTTAAGGATTCGTCCTAATTCTTAGGAGCGGGATTTTAAAATATGCATCTCAGCGAACTGACTCATCCAAACCAATTACACGGCCTCTCGATTCATCAACTTGAACAAATTGCCCGACAAATTCGAGAAAAGCATTTAGAAACAGTAGCTGCCAGTGGCGGACACCTAGGCCCCGGATTGGGTGTAGTCGAACTCACCTTAGCACTCTACCAAACACTCGACCTCGATCGCGACAAAGTTACCTGGGATGTCGGCCACCAAGCTTATCCGCACAAATTGATCACCGGCCGCTACAACAATTTTCACACTCTGCGCCAAAAAGACGGCGTTGCAGGCTATCTCAAGCGCTGCGAGAGCAAATTTGACCACTTCGGCGCCGGTCACGCCTCCACGAGCATTTCCGCAGCGCTGGGAATGGCTATGGCGCGCGACCTCAAGGGAGAAAACTTTAAAACTGTAGCAGTCATCGGCGACGGCGCATTGACAGGCGGCATGGCACTGGAAGCGATTAACCACGCGGGCCATATGCCGAAAACCAATTTGATGGTGGTGCTCAACGATAACGAGATGTCAATCTCGCCCAATGTCGGCGCAATTACCCGCTATTTGAACAAAATGCGACTCTCGCAGCCGGTGCAGTTTCTCAAAGATAACTTAGAGGAACAATTCAAACAGATTCCCTTTGTGGGCGAAACTTTTACCCCAGAAATGGAACGCCTCAAAGAAGGCATGAAACGGTTAGCAGTGTCCAAAGTTGGAGCCGTAATTGAAGAATTGGGCTTTACTTACATGGGCCCGGTTGATGGACACAATTTGGAAGAGTTAATTGCTACTTTCAAACAAGGTCATACTATCCAAGGCCCTGTGTTAGTTCACGTGGTGACAGTGAAGGGCAAAGGATATGCGATCGCCGAAAAAGACCAAGTAGGATATCACGCCCAAAATCCCTTTAACTTAGCCACCGGCAAAGGCATTCCATCCACCAAACCCAAGCCTCCAGCTTACTCGAAAGTCTTTGCCCACGCCCTAGTCAAACTAGCAGAAGATAATCCGAAAATTGTCGGCATTACCGCAGCAATGGCAACCGGAACTTGCCTAGATAAACTTCAGGAAAAACTGCCAAAACAGTACATTGATGTCGGGATTGCCGAACAGCACGCCGTCACTTTATCTGCTGGTTTAGCCTGCGAAGCAATGCGCCCGGTTGTAGTGATTTACTCGACATTTTTGCAGCGCGCCTACGACCAAATAATTCACGATGTCTGCATCCAAAACTTGCCAGTTTTCTTCTGTTTGGATCGAGCCGGAATTGTCGGTGCCGACGGCCCAACCCACCAAGGAATGTACGACATTTCCTTCTTGCGCTGTCTGCCAAACATGACAATTATGGCACCAAAAGACGAGGCTGAATTGCAGCGGATGGTAGTCACCGGAATCAACCACACCAGCGGCCCGATCGCGATGCGTTACCCGCGCGGTAACGGTTACGGCGTACCTCTGATGGAAGAAGGTTGGGAAGAATTGGCGATCGGCAAAGCTGAAATTCTCCGCAACGGCGACGATGTGCTGATATTAGGTTACGGTTCGATGGTTTATCCGGCAATGCAAACCGCCGAGATTTTGAGCGAACACGGCATCGAAGCAACAGTCATCAACGCGCGTTTTGTCAAGCCTTTGGACACTGAATTAATCTTGCCTTTAGCACAGAGAATCGGCAAAGTTGTCACAATGGAAGAAGGCTGTTTGATGGGCGGATTCGGTTCAGCAGTAGCCGAATCTTTGATGGATAATAATATCCTCGTACCACTGATGCGCTTGGGCGTACCTGATACATTGGTGGATCATGCAACGCCTGAACAATCATTTGCCAGTTTGGGATTAAATCCGTCGCAAATGTGCGATCGCATCTTAGCAACATTCAGCCGCAAACAATCACCCGTTAGCGTCTAATTAGCTATAATTGTAGGGTGGGCACTGCTCACCTTACTTCACCTTTACTGCACAAAAGGAGAATCAACCATGACTTATCTCAACCCAACTAGCAGAACTCCCCGGAGAAGATTGCACCCAAAACGCACACGTTCTTCAGAAGAAATAGCCCAATGGTATGCTGAAAGAGAAGCATTTTATCAGCGCTGCAAACCTATTTTCGATCGCCTAAAACCAGAATTGATTAAAACCCACTACAACTGGTACATGGCCGTTGAACCCGATAGCGGTGAATATTTTATCGACAAGGATGATATGCTAGTTGCAAACATAGCCCATGAAAAATACCCGAAAGTTAAATTGCACGTCTTTCGGATCAATGAAACTGGAGTTTGTGGCACGATATGATTGAAGGAAGATTTGGCGATCAGGACGAGCTATTTTTTGAAGTTGAATTGATTGCTGATAACGGCTTAGAATTACCTGTTGATGCCCTGCTAGATACAGGTTTTTCAGGCTGGTTAGCTATGAACGATCAAGATTTAGAGGGACTTGATTGGATATATGTGAAACAAGAAAAAATGCGAACAGCTAAAGGAGAATTTAATTTCGATCTTTATGCAGGAAAAGTGCGTCTTGAGGGTCAAGAGTTTGACATTCCCATTCACGTAGGTGCGGGAGTTCCCGAATTTTTAATCGGCCGCCAACTGTTGAAAAATCGGCGCTTGGTAGTTGATATTTCGGCGGGTGTTTTGACATTAGAAGTAAATTAATAGCAAGATGACTTTAAAAAGTTTTGATATAGTAATAGTAGGAGCAGGCCCCGCAGGCGGTCACTGCGCGAGAATATTAGCCAAATCCGGCCGCAAAGTCTTGCTTGCCGAACAAAACGACAATTTTAATAAAAACGACTTTTCCAGCGCCGCCACACCTTTAGAAACCCTCTCTCAATTCGATTTACCCGAATCAGTCATCGGCAGTTTTTGGCACAAACTTACTATTGAAACTAGCACAGTCAGTCAAACTTGGGAGTCTCCCGAAAACTTGGGAGTTGTGCTCAACTTTGCTAAATTTAGAGCATTTTTAGCCGAGGAAGTTGAGCGATTTGGCGGTGAAGTTTGGCTTGGTTGTCGCTACACCGAACATTCGCAAGTTAACGGCGAAACCGCAGTAGAGTTTAAACAGTTATCTGACGGTCAAATTATCAAAGTTAGCACGAAAGTCTTGGTTGATGCTACTGGCTTTGCTAGGGCGATTATGTATGCAAAAGAAAATGATAAGCCTGAGTTTTTGTCGGGAACCGGCATCGAATATTTAATTGAAGTAGAACCGGAAATTTACAATAAATATGCCAATGATTTAATCTTCTTTTTGGGCGATAAATGGATGCCTAAAGGTTATTCTTGGATATTTCCAATGGAACAAAATAGGCTGAAAGTTGGTGCGGGTCGCATTTTCTTGGATTCCAAAACAATTAAGCATTTGTCACCGCTGAAAAAATATATTGATTTGTTGATTGATGAATATTTGAAGTCTAAAAATTATACAATTATTGACAAACACGGTTCGACGCTTAAGTACAGTCGCGGTTTGCGGGATATTTATTATAAGGAGAATATAATTGCGATCGGCGATACTGTCTCAACAGTTAATTTTCTGGGCGGCGAGGGGATTAGACACGGGATGGATGGTGCCCAAATAGCCGGGAAATACATTGAAAAATATCTGGATGGGAAAATCTCAGATTTTGGAGATTATGAGACGGAAATGCACCGCAAGTTCGATAAGAAATGGCATATTTCGGAAAAGTTGGCGGTAAGAAAGTATATTGATGATGCTAATGATGAACTGACTGATAAAATGATTTCTTATTTGAAGTACATGAAAACTGAAGATGTGATGGATATTTTATTTGATTATAAATTTGAGAAGATTTCTAGGGGATTTGGCGGTTATTTGCGGCGGAAATTTCAGGTTTTGGTGCAGGGGCTGAGAAAGTCGCTGGGTTAGTGCGGGTTTTGTACCGAAATTGTCTGCTTTTGGTTGAGATTGCTAGCTTAACCCGCCCCTTGTATCTTGAATAAGGACAAATTAATCTGGCTAAAAACCTAATTGCCAGAAATTTTCTGCTGTGACTTGAATGCGCGGTAGCGACATTAAATTATCGTCAAAATTGCTAAAATTTGACTTATATGATACACCAAAAGTATACCCACTCGCTCCGATTAAATGCTCTACAATTTTATCGACATCCCCGTAGGGATAAGCAAAATATCTGACGGATTTCCCTAATCCTCGTTCCAAAATTGCGCGGGATTTCGCCGCCTCGCGCACAATTTCTGTGGGCGACAAGGTAGTCAGAGGTTGATGAGTAGCAGACATCGAACCGAATTCAATTCCTGCATCCCGCAGTTGTCTAATTTCTGGCCATCCCATTAACTTTACTTCTTCAGAATCTGCTTTTTCCCAACTATTTGTCTTTCCTATAGACTCGGCTACTAGAAAGACAGTTGCTGTAAAATCAAAGCGTTTTAGTAAAGGGAAAGCGTAGGTGAAAAAGTCGAGATAGCCACCGTCAAAAGTAAGTAATATGGCTTTACCTGGTAAAGGAGTTTTAGTTAGTTTCGCACTTTGCCAATCTTCCCAAGTCGTACTGTAATAACCATTCTCTTTGAGAGATTCTAACTGCTGTTCAAAAACCTGCGGAGTAACTGCATTTAAACCATCGGGAGAAATGCGACGGTAGGCGAGAATCGGCAGTTTTTTTGTAACGCTATTATTGTCAAATATTTGAGGTTTGACTGAGTGAGAAACTTCTCGGTAAGGCGATTTTTGCCAAATGATTTCTGGTGCGTAAAATACTTGATTTGGCAACTCGTTTTCTCGGGGAATTTGGATAATCGCTGCCCCTGCGATTGCTGCTGAGTTGGCTAATTCCCGCAGCGCCTGCGCTGGGAGTGCGGCGCGGCGGCTGATGCTGGTTCCTGTTGCACCACATCGCCTGCCGAACATCACGGCATTTGGCGGGTAAATGCCCCCAGAACCCTCTGCATTCAACCAGTTGGGCAGATTCGACCTTTGTTGAGCAGCAGAGGCTAAGCGCGATCGCAGCGACATCTCACCATCGAGCGGTTGTCCCAGCAAAGCTTCTCGCACGCAGGCGACGCACAACTCAAAACCGATATTTCGGGTAATTGTCGATCGCACTTTTTGAGCAGAAACAAAATTATTTTCCACCGCAACAGTTACAATACCGATAGCCACACCGCCTACTGTCACCAACACGTCAATTTCAGAAAGCTCAACTTTGATGTTAGGCAATTCTGCGCTAACTTCCACAGCAATCAAGTCTCCATCGAGGGTGATTGTGACTGTTTCATCGGCTGTTTCGGGATTGTAAAAATTAGTCTCAAGCCAATGCGGACGATTCCAGATTTCTTGTAAAAATAGTAGCCATTCAAGTTGCGGAGTTCCGGGATTACGTTGAAAAAATTGATCGAGAATTGGCCAAGCAAACTGAGCTGCGATCGCATCTACCAACACCGCACCCGTCACAATCCCGTCACAGATGGGCAATTCCACAGTTCCCAGTTCATTGCCTTCTAGGTTGATTTTACAGCACAGGCGATCGCACATTTGTGAAAAACCGCAAATATCCGAAATTTGTTCGGTAACTTCCACCGCAACTTTCCCAGCAATTTCCTTATTTACCCAGCTAATCTTATTTAAAATATACGCAATTTCATCTTGCTTAAAAAGAGCGTGATATTTGTGAAACTTAGTGCTGGCGATATCTCTATCTATTCCTTTATGCCAAGGTACATTTAAACTCAAATTTGCTGCTTGCTGCTTGTAATATTCCAGCATAGCACCGTCATATTCAATGTCAACAAACTTACATATTTTGCCTAAAAGTTTAATTTTGTCATCTAAAAGCTCTTCGTACTTAACTAAAACATGACTTGCTTTATTAACATATTTATGGCTATTTAACACCGCATATACCCAGCGCTCGATACAGTGATCTAAATCCCAACCAGCGCCCCACAATTCGTGATAAATCCTAGTGCTCTCATACATAGAAGCGATTGTATCCATACCATTTCGCAAAATATGTATAAATTTTGCATCCGGCAACAAACCCTCTATATCAGGAATAAAATATATGTGTTCTGGCGTTTTTTCCAACCAAATGCTTTTGTTTTGTTCCGCCGCCAAACCATCCAAAACTCCGACAAACCAACGAGTTTTAGTTTCCACACTTTGACTGTCATCAAAATCTTTCAAAAGTTCAGGACGCTTAATCTCATCATTAAAGAAAGCTTTCATCCTACTTCGCAACTGTCCCGCCAACTTATCGTAAAGCAAATAGTGAAAAAACTTAGATTCAGGAAAAGAAATAACTTCAGGATGAGCCGCTAATAAACTTTGAAGGATTGTTGTACCGCTGCGAGGGGTTCCCACTAAAAATATTCTTTTCATTTTTATACTTGATTAATGGTTGGTGAATGAGGTTTTTTTTAATAAACCGCAGAGAGCGCAGAGGACACAGAGAAGCGAGAAGGAAGAGGTATAATTATAAATCATTTATCAACATCTCTGTTTCTGCTTCCTCTCTGCGCTCTCTGCGCTCTCTGTGGTTAAAAACTATTTTCCTAACTCCAGCTAAAATCTTCCTTTAACAAATCAGAAAGTTCCTGATTATAAGGCTTGAAATAATTGGTTAATTTTTGTTGAATTTCCGTAGGCATTTTGCTGTAATCCTCGATACTATTAATCTCATATTCTTTGAGGGGGCTTCCACTAATATCCAAGAAATCTAAGACTTCAGAAAATACTTGGCTTGTATTTGCATAAAACTCTTCGCTCTTGAGGATTAGCAACTGTTCCCTCGGAAAATAATCGAGCCAGTTTTTGATTTGTTCAACATAGATTCCGCGCGACAAGTAGGAATAATGTTGGTGGTTGAAACTGTAATAACCTTGATCGGCTTTGATTTTTTCAATTTCACCTTTTAGCCTGTCAGGTTCAGATGCGATCGCCTTTTCAAAATCCAACTTTTCGCAACCTACTGCCACTTCTAAATGATAGTGCATCCACGCTCGTTTTACCGGGTTTCGCAGCATTAAAATCAGCTTGACATCCGGGAAACACTTGTATACTCGCTCGGCTACCAAAGGATGATAAATGTAGTAAGGAGTCATTTCCCACAGCAGCACCTTGTCACCCGCTACACTCCGCGTCAACTGTTTGCTATACCACTCTACACCGCGCTCGAAATTCAACTCAAAAAAGTGAATCTCCCGGGAACCTTCTTTGATAATTTGCAAGTGATTTGCCAGGTGTCCATGCAAAGCTTCTATGCCCGACTTTTGAGCACCAATTACTAAAAAGTCGGGTGACTGCTTATTTCTTAACTGAGTTGAAATTTTGACGTAGCCCGGATTGTTCTTATTTAAAGCGTGAACTTTTTCAGCTTTTTCTGGCAAATCTGCAAGCTGCATTTTGCCGTCAAACTCCCAATGGTAGGGCGGACAGAGAATCGTTTTTTGGTTTATAGTCGATCGCACATACAGCGGATATACGTGCCAGTGATAGTCGTAAGCATAGGCCCAACTCTTCTCGTAAACCCCAGCATTGATGTAATATTGACCGTTTCCTAAATCCAGCCTGTCTACGTGCAGCCGGATTTTGCCTTTACCTTCCGCCAGCGGAATGAACCGCCCCATTTGATTGGTATTAGTCTCAAAACAACTTTGACCGTCTTCCCGGCTGATTGTCATGCCAAAAATCGCAGCAGCAATCGGTTTCGGAACCATGTAATGAATTTCAATAGTAATAGCATCGCCGCTGTCTACCTCATCATCCGGCAACACTTTAACATCAGTTATTTCTACTTCCAAAGAACCGAATCTATTCTCATTAACTCGGAGTTCCGAACCCGTACTTGTAACTTCAGGAGGACGCATGGGAGTGCGCTTGTCAGTTTCGGATCGCATTTCCGACAAATACTGACCAGCTACCACTTCCGGCTCCCCGTAAGCCATGATTTCACCGGATTTTAGCCACAAAGCCCGATCGCAGGTTTTTTGAATTTGAGCTGCGCTGTGAGAAATCAAAACAATCGCACAACCTTGATTTTTAAACTCCTCTATCTTTTTCAAACATTTAGCTTGAAAAGCCACATCTCCAACCGACAAATATTCATCAATTAACAACACCTCTGGATTGGTATGAATTGCCACCGAAAAAGCCAACCGCATTCGCATCCCTGTGCTGTAAGTTCGCAGTGGGCTGTCAATAAACTGTTCTAATTCTGCAAATTCAACAATAGAATCAAATCGATGCGCTGCTTCCCTGCGAGTCAAACCGGCCACCACCGCACCCACAAACACATTTTCTCTCCCCGTCAAATCTGAGTGAAAACCCGCACCCAAATCCAACAAACCGCCAATTCTGCCGTTAATTTTAATAGTTCCTTCCTCAGCGCGGCCGATACCACCGATCAGTTGCAGCAGTGTCGATTTTCCGGCTCCATTTTTACCGAGAATTCCGAGCATTTCCCCTGGAGAAACACTAAAATTGATATCCCGCAGTGCCCAAAAATGTGCTTGTGGTTTCATCCGCCACCAGCCCCACAAAGCGGCCTCCATAATTGTCATAGGTCGATCGGCACTGTAGCGGTTGAAACGTTTACCCAAACCCTTGACAACAATAGCTTGACGCATTTACAATTCCTCCACAAATCGATCGCTTTGCCGTCTGAAAATCGCCAGTCCTATCGGCAAAAGAGCAGCCACAAGCAAGCTCACAATTAACAGCGCTTGCCAGTCCGGTTGAGTACCTTTGAGCAGTATTGCCCGGTAAGCTTCAATCAGCGGCACCATCGGATTTAACTGATATAAAGGCTGAAATTCTTTAGGCACGCTTTTCAGGTCGTAGAAAATCGGAGTTAGGTAAAAAAGCATCTGCAATACCACGCCCAAAGTGTGCTGGGTGTCGCGAAAAGTCACGTTAATCGCAGCAAGTGGATAAGCCAAACTCACCGTCAAAATGAATTGAATAATCATCAAAATCGGCAGAAAAAATAGCACAGGATTTGGCTGAATTCCGTCCATTGCCAAAAAGATAATTAGCACCGGCAGCGCCAGCAAAAAGTGAATCAATCCGGTTGTAGTTGTCACTACAGGCAAAATAGCTGTCGGAAAATTCGGCTGCCTGATTAAAGCCAGGTTGCCAGTAATTAGTGCTGTCGATTGAAACAGCACCGTCTGACTCCAGTTCCAGATTAACAAACCGCTGAATGCAAAGGAAGCAAACTGCGGAATATTTACCGGAATTACCGTTCGGAATACAAAACAGAAAACAGCCAACTGCAACAGCGGACTGATCAAAGTCCAAGCAATCCCCAAGGTCGATCGCTTGTAGAGTAATTTCATATCGCGATCGACCAATCCACGCAGCAAATCGAAGAAATGAGCGACTTTGCGCCTCTCAACCAGCGTTCCCAGAGTTTTCATCCCGCACCTCCAGTCACCGTCAGAGGTTCCGGCTGTGGCTGCTCATCCACATCCGTCATCGCCACCAATCGTTGAGCCTGTAACTGCGCTTCCCTGTAAGCAAAAGGACTCTGTAAAGCCCCTAGCAGCTCGCTAACTACCAACTTGCGGGGAAACCAGCCAGGCCGCATCAAGCGTCGCAACAGCGACCCTTTCAGCCATTGAGACAACGCAAATTGCCAAATTGCCCCGCTACTGACAGTACCATTGCGAGCACAAGTCAGCAAATAAGCCCCAAAAGCCTGCCCATTGTCCTGTAGCTGCCGACTCAAAGCATCGGCACTACGCCTGTGTACGTTCCACACAAGGGCTCTCGGCTCATAAAAAGTCGCGTATCTCTTAGCTAAAATCCGGTGAAACATCTCCATATCCCCAGCGCCCCGAGTCGCCGTCCCGACATCCAAAGCCGGGTCAAAATTGCCAACAGCCTCGAACACTTTGACGCGGAAAGCCATATTCGCCCCAACGCCGTAGGATCTCGCCCACAGCAACTCCTGCGCCGATAGCTGACTACCATCAACTTTAAAGCGGTGGAAGTATTGCAGCATTCCCCCGTAGCCGAATTCAAATTGAATTTGAGCCTCTGTTTCCAGTTCCGCCGGCACCACCAAACCACTCACTGCCATAATTTCCGGGTCAGCAAAGCCCGCAGCGATACCCCGCAGCCAACCCCGATCGGGCCGCATATCATCGTCAGTAAAAGCAATTATCTCGTGGCTGGCTTCAGCGATCGCCCGATTGCGAGCCCAGTTCAATCCTGGACGTTCTTCCCTAATGTAGCGTACAGGTAATCTCGCGACCAATTCAGCGGTGCTGCTGTTGGAAGGAGCATTATCTATCACAATAATTTCGTGCTTGGGATAGTCCAGGGCAAGAATTGCTTCCATAGTGCCTTTGAGTAAGTCCGTGTGATCGCGCGTGCAGATGACAACGCTAATTGGTGGCAGTTCTCGATCGAAATCTGCTGCTACTGGGACTAACTGATCTTCCAAACTCGATCGAATCAACTCCTTGCCCATCTGCTCCACAATCGTTTCTCGCACTCGATCGGCCGAGATTGTTTGCTGCCAGGGATTGTTATTAACATAGGCCCAGCCGAGCGGCCGTCCCCGGTAGCGAACCAAGAGGCGGACACGTTCATATTTTTCTAGTCCCCTAATTGGATTTATCTCTTCAGTAAACTCGATTTCAAGCACTTTTATTGCCATGAATTTCTCCTCAAAATACGATTGGGAATTGGGTTTTGGGCCTGGGAAATTAGGAATCGGGCATTGCGCATTGGCAACTAATGACAACAGTCATTAGTTACCAATTATTGAATTACCAAAACACGCTCCTCAAAAGCAACTAAAAGCTTTGCTTCGATCTACTCAGAACTGCACGGCATACCGTTAACCGCCATCGCTCTCGCCAGCGGTTCCGCTAAATTCTGTGCCAGTATCCTTCGCAGGTGAACCCCGCGTAGCGGTTCGGCGCCGACTTCGGGAGAGATGTGACCGATTGTCAGCTTGCCGTAGTACAGGTAAATCCCAGCCGGTCTTTCGGCATCGATCCTGTGTTCTGCTGCTTCCAAGCCTTGCTGCAAGTCAATTTCTATTTCGTATCCGCCCAAATCAGCGCGGATCGGGCCTTCTTCCATAAAAGTAGAAATGCCCGATCGAGTTTTCAATTCGTCCATCACACCGCGCAAGTACCAGTAACCGCGCAATTTAGCGGTCAGCCACCGCCAAGTACCGCGCATCCGCACAGCTTCTAGCCAATCTAGCGACCGCCTCAGTCCCACAGCCAGCAACTCTAGAGCGGCCGGCCAGTAAAAAACTAGAGCAACGAAAACCCGATCGACAAAAGAGTAAGGAGTTTCGTAATCCTTTATGTGCAGTGTCGGTTTAAGTTCCGGGTGTCGCTGACCGAGCAAGACATCGGAGCGTCCTTCCTCGCGCGCTCGGCGAAAAGAGCGCGAGAGGTTGTTAGTTTCGTGTTCGTAGTGATACCCGACTGCATCCGCTGCCACAGCAAAAGGTATATTTGCTTTGAGCAAGCGCAAGCCGAATTCATAATCTTCATGGGCAGTTCCCTGACCGAAACCTGCATCGAAGCCTCCAGTGCTAGCAAACATTTTTGTCTCCAGAGACAAGTTGCCAGTCAGCAAGTCTTCATAAGTATGACGGTGATCCGGTTGTCTCATTTGGTAAAATTTTTCTTCCCACCAAGCCCGCACTTCTACGTCAAAGAATCTATCCCCTCCCTGAAACTTCGGCGGATAAGGGCCGATCACCACGCAGCCCGGACGCTCTTGGTGAATGCGTACATGACTTTCGATTAGAGGCGGAGTTGGTTCGATATCGTCATCTATAAATAGCACCAGTTTTCCGGTAGCCGAGGCTGCTCCCGTATTTCTGGTGATCGAAGCTGCCCGACACTTTTCTTCAATAACCAGCAGTTTAAACGGAGCTTTGTAGTCTTTTAGCACAGCCAAAGTATCGTCTATGCAGCTATCTGCGACTACAATAACCTCGATGAGGTCGAGCGGATAAGTTTGGGATTGCAGTGCATCGAGAGCGCGCAGCAGCAATACACTTCGGTTGTGAGTCGGAATAATTACGCTAACTGTTAGATTTTCCATATTGACATTACACAAATCAACTTCATCTTCATTTCAAATGCGGTAAAAAACAATCTCAAAATCCCTATTTATTGCTCCCTCTTAATTTTTTGCAACTGCTGGCGAGACGTAAAATAAGCCATCGGCCCGCTAATGCAGCCCTGCAATTGAGCCATAAGCAAATCACTAGGGACAGAACCTGGTTGCTTTCGCCAAGAAGCAATTAGTTCAGGAATTTGTTTGTACCAAAGCCAGCCCCAAGCTAACAGAGGCACGCTAAATTCTCTGTTGAACACAAACATCCGCGTCCAGTAAGCATAGACTCCGATTCCGTAGCATTTGAGCAAGTTGCGCATTTCTTCCCAGGTGCGTCGGTGGCGGTGCCAACTCAAGGCCCTCGGTTCGTAGACGATGCGGTAGCCAGCGCGCAAAATGCGGACAAACTGTTCGCTGTCTGAACCGCACTTAGCAGGCGTGCCCACGCCCAAAGCTTCGTCAAACAGCCCGATGCAGTCGATCAAACTTTTCCGCAAAGCCATACTCCCGGAAACCCCCACAGGAGCTATAATCAGCGGATTGCAGTGCGCCCCGTCAAAAACTTGGCGATCGAAGCCCTTCCCGTAGGGGCTGTAAAGCTCAAACCATTCTTGGGCTTCCGTTTCCAGTTCTAGGGGCATCAGTAGCCCCGTGACACACATAACTCGCGGATCTCTGAAATTTCGCAACAGTGATCGCAACCAATCCCGATCGGGCACTGCATCGTCATCTGTAAACGCTACAAATTCGTGTTTCGCTTCCCGCAAAGCTCGGTTGCGGGCGGCGCTTTCCCCGGCTAAATCGTCTTCCCGCACGTACCGGACTTGCGGATAATTATTTTTGACCAATTCACGGGTAGCATCCGTAGCCGGACAATTGTCAATTACCAAGTATTCCTGACCGTCATCTGGGAGCAGCATCAGCGCGTCCAGACAGCGCTGCAAATCTTCCGGGCGATCGCGCGTACAAACCGCTACAGTGGCGATCGGGATTGTCTCTACCGCCCCGCGTTCGTCCCATTCCAGGGCATCGTAGAGCCAATTTTTCCAAAGGTTATCCCCTGCTGCATTCATCAGACTTTCGCGCAATTGAGCGCCCTCAATCCGACCTCCGACTACCGGAATTTGAGCTTGGGCGATCGGTTTTCCGTGCAGTCGAATTAAAACCAAGGCTTTGCTGTAACGCTCCTCAACCGTAATTTCTGGCGGGAGTTTGGATATTTCCAGGTCGAGAATAGCTGTTGCCATTTTAGATTTTAGATTGTGAAAAATTATTGCGAAAAACTCAGAAATACTCCGTATTTTCCCGGATGTATTTTAGCCAAAATTGTTGTAAGAGATAGCAACTTATAGCGATTCTCAAAAAAGTGAGGTATGCCATATCCCATATCCCATATCCCATATCCCGTTCGCGTACCTGATCTTTCTGAGAAAGGCTATATCAATGCCATACTTGCCGATCGCCGATCGCGAATCAAACATAAAGCCTCATTATTATTATTGCTTTTACTTATTTTTACTTTCGATTACCCGCTGATGTCAAGTTTTTTTCCTACATAATTTTTACCGCCGAAGACTCTCGTACATCGGGGCTTGTGTCAATTGCAGGCGTTAATCGCCCATGCTTTCCAGGTGACGATAGAAAATTTAGTCAAGATTTTGGCAAATTGAGGGCTAAACTTGAAAAGACTTGCATTCCTTACTAGGAAGCATTTTGATCGTTCGGACTTCACTCCTTCTCCTTCTATCCTCGCGTTTGACTGTGCCGAATTTCTGCTAATAGCATCTCTTGATTTTTTGCAGGTTCTTTGCAAGTCAAACACTCACAAACTAACCCGATCGCACCTTCAGGCAAATCAGCCTCAATCTGACATACAGCAGTCGGATAATACCGCGAAATCAACCCCGAAATCTGGTCTGGCGACGTGCGAATCAGGGTAGAATGCTGATACCAATCCAGAGCCGAAAGCAGACTCGGACAAGCTTGGGAAGTATCTCGGATAATACTGCTGAAAGCTTGCAAACCTTGTTCGGCGCGATCGAGATATTCTAAATTCTGGCCCAGCAATGCCAAGCGAACCAAAGAGGCGATCGCAATTCCATTCGCCGCCGGAGTTGCACTATCGATATAACTGCGTTCCCGCACCAACAAATCGTCGCTAGCATCCTTAGCAGTATTGTAATACCCTCCCAATTCCACGCTCCACAAAAACTCATCAAACTCATCTTGCACCTGCACAGCTTTCTCCAACCAAAACTGAGAATTCGGCAATTGCTGTACTGCTTCCCCGTTTCCTAACATCAAACTCGCTTGATGCAAATCCAACAAAGCTTTCACAAACAAAGCATAATCTTCCGACTGCGCCGCCACAGCAGATTGTCCATCATAATTTAGCCGCTGAAACCGCCCGTCAGTCCACTGATTATCTAAGATAAAATTAGCAGCATTCACAGCCAATTCCAGATATTCCAAATTCCCAAAAACAGCCGCCGCCCGCGCCAAACCAGAAATCATTAAGCTATTCCAAGCCGCAATCATTTTCGTGTCAGTAACTGCGGGAATTCTACCGGGCCAAGTGTCGTTTTTAGCTTCCTGATTATTGCGGGCGGGCGGAAAAGTTTTCACAGTATCGGGATTGTCGCCGTAGCGTACAGCAAAAAGTTTAGCTAAAGCAGTTTCTACCGTTGCACTGAGTTTTTCCTGCTGATAGCGCTGCAATACATTCTTGCCTTCAAAATTGCCACCACGAGTCACAGTAAACTGTGTTTGAATTTCCCCCAATTCATGAGTATTTAACAGCGTTTGTAGTTCGGTGTAAGTCCAAACATAAAAAGCTCCTTCTTCTGGTTCAACTTCCTCTGAAGTGTTAAAACTATCAGCATCTTGTGCAGCGTAAAAATAGCCAGTTGGTGCGATCATTTCTCGCTTCAACCATTCTACAGTTCCTGCGATCGCAGTTTCAAAAGCTGGTTCTTGGAAACCCGCGCTCCACAAATTCGCTAAATACTCAACAATTTGACCGTTGTCGTAGAGCATCTTTTCAAAGTGTGGCACAGTCCAAGTTGCATCAACCGTGTAGCGGTGAAATCCCCCCGCTACGTGGTCGTAAATGCCGCCCAATGCTAAGTCTAATCCGCGCTGAGTGCAGACTTGTTTGCTGTCATATTTTGAATCAAAATTAAAGCGCGTTCCCCTCAATGCTAGCTCAGCATAAGGCATCATTGGAAAACTGGGCCCTGGGTTGCTGCCGGCAATAATTCCGGTGTTGAGTTCTAAGCCTTTTTGGAATACTTCGCGATTCAATTCTGCGGTGGCTGCTGACAGCAGCGCCGACTGTTGGAGGTTGTCTAAAATTTCTCCTTTGAACGCTTGCAATTTTTGCTTTTCTGTGTCGTAAAATCGGCGAATTGATTGCAAAACTTCTAAAAATCCGGGGCGTCCGTAGCGCGGAGTTACGGGGAAATAAGTACCACCGTAGAAGGGAACTCGCTCGTCGGGAGTGAGAAAAACGTTGAGGGGCCAACCGCCTTGGCCTGTCATCATTTGCAGGGTTTGCATATAAATGCTGTCGATGTCCGGGCGTTCTTCGCGATCGACTTTTATCGGTATAAAGTGCGAATTCATGTATTGGGCGATCGCGCGATCGGAAAATGCTTCCCCTTCCATCACTGTACACCAGTGGCAGCTAGAGTAGCCAATGGACAGAAAAATCGGCTTATTTTGGCTGCGGGCCGTTTCTAGGGCTTCGTCGCACCAGGGCCACCAGTCGATCGGGTTTTCGCTGTGTTTCCGCAGGTAAAGGCTTTGGGATTGAGCAAGACGGTTGACCATAATCAAATCTACTTTAACTCTTACTGACTGCGCTTGTTAGTTCTATAGTAGTTTAGCGCGGACTGTTTAAGTTGAGTTGTTGGCGACAATCATGTTTTAATATAATCACTGATTATTTCCATATAAAATGAGTTTATCATCTCGCAGAACCTTCAATCTACGGCTTGGACAATTTTTGCTGAGTGTGGCAGTTCCTCCCGCTGTTTTCAAACAGTGCCAAGCCGAATCCTCCAACCAAGCCGAACCATCGAGTCCACCTGTATTAAAAATTAATAATAACAAAGTTTCGACCAAAAAAGTAGTTCCAGAAGTAGAATTATTCGTGCCGACTTTTTTAGGAAACGACCAGCGCACATTTTACGGTCGAGGTGTTCCCAAGGGCTTGAAGTTAATCAACAAATTTGAGCTAGGAAGCGGCCGGACTTTTCTGGGTAGGCAATCGCAAATTTGGAGTGGCGCCGGTTGGACTGGACAGCCAACAATTACCAGAGATAGAGACAAAATTTATTTAATTATAGGTTCTTTCGACCACTATTTGCACAAAATAGATATGGCGACCAATAAAGAAGTTTGGCGCTATAAATTTGATGATATAATTAAAGGAAGTTCAACAATTTATATTGACAAAACAGCCAAGGCCGAGAATAGAATTGTGATTTTGCAAGGCAGCCGCAGCGGCGGGGGTGGCAAAAATGTTGTACCGAGTTTTAGGGCAATATCTTTTAGAACAGGCAAGGAACTTTGGAAGCTGGACATCAGGAGAACGCCCAGCTACAGTCAGGATAATGACAGCAGCGCTTTGTATCTGGGCGATGGCGTGTTGTTTAATGCGGGGGAAAATGCGATCGGCTATTTTCTCAATAGTTCTGCCAGCAAAGCTAAAGTTAAACAAGGAATCAAGCAACCGCAGATCTTGTCGGAAGTGCAGCTTTATGCAGCGGGAGATATCCGCAAGCATGGCGGCAATTTGGTAGCAGAATCATCGCCGTCCAGGCTCAAAGATCAACTATTTATCGCTGCGGGTTCTGGTCATATTTACGGTATCAGCATTAAAACAAAAAAAATTGTTTGGGATTTCTATACTGGTTCAGATATAGATGGAAGTGCTGTAATTTCTAAATCTGGAAAGCTGTTTTGTGCGATTGAAAAACAATACATTGCGGGTAACGGCGGAGTCCTCAAACTAAATCCGAACAAAGCACCGAATGCCAGCGTTGAATGGTTTTTGCCAACCGGAAATCGCCGACTTTCTAGTTGGGAAGGTGGGATAATCGGCTCTGTGGCGCTGAATGACGAGTACAATCCTGGGGACTTTCCGCTGCTATTTGCCACAAATGCGATCGACGGCAATTTGTATATCGGTTCCCAAGATATGATGACAGGCAAAAAAAATGCTGTACCTTGGCGCAACCAGTCTTATGATACTCCTGTAATAGTCTTTAAAAAAGAGATTGGTTCTTCGATTTCGACTCCGATTTTTGCTGATGGCAATAAACTGATTAGTGCGGGATATAATGGTGTTTATTTGTTTGAGTTGAAGTGGGAACGAGCGAAATCTGGAGATAAGAATGCTTTGAAAAATGCTAAGGGCGAGTTTTACCGTTTGAAGGTAAAAGAATCGGGGAGATTTAAACCGGGTTTATCCTTTGAGGCGACGCCTGTTGTTTGGGATGGCATTGTGAGGATTTGTGCGCGGGATGGCTGGATGTATACTTTGGGTTAGTCAGTAGTCAGTAGTCAGTAGTCATTAGTCATTAGTTATGAGTTATTGGTTATTGGTTATTTACTACCAATTAGCAATGCCCTCAGCCCAATGCGTCAACTCAACTGTTCGGGTGTTGAAATCCGCCAATGTCCCTACCTACCGTTTAACTGCGCTTATCTCTATCATAGAAAGGATATCAGGAATTATAGGAAACTTGTTATGGCAACCAATGACAGTCAAATAAGTCAAATTTACGGTTCAGAGGATGCTCAAGGTATTTTACAGCTTGCGATCGCACGGCGACAAGATGAAGGCGAACTTTCCCGAGTGCAGCTTTTCGAGATTGCGGCGGAATTGGGCATTTCCGAACAGGATATTGTGGTGGCGGAACAGCAATGGTTAGCCACTAGAGGGGAATTTCAAGAAAAGCTGGTTTTTAACTCTTACCGTCGCGGCAAATTGCGGAAAAACTTGACAAAGTACGGCATTATCAATACTTTTTTAGTTTTGTTTAATCTAGCAGGATCGCACGAGCTTTCTTGGTCATTGTTCATTTTACTAACGTGGGGATTGGGATTGTCGCTAAATGCTTGGAATGTTTATCAAACTGAAGGGGAAGATTACGAACAAGCGTTTCAGCGATGGCGTTTGAAAAAACAGGTGGGAGAGTCTATCGGTACTGCGACGGATAAGCTGATGAAGTGGTTGCAGTCTTGATATTCAGTCACTTTTGTGTCAATGACAGATTTATCGCCTAATGTCTGCGATTGATTCACGAACTTCGCAATAACAGAGGAAATCAATCAATTTTAACATCAGTCTTCATCGCGCCGACTTCCGCTTTGAGATGAGGATTTAACCTCCAGGCTGGCTATTGCGAAGTGGCAAAAATCAGTTGAAAATGTAATTAAGTACGCGCGGTAGAGCTCTCCCCTAGGGAATCGCCCAATCCCAACCTCAAGCAAAAAATGCTATAATACCAACTTTAACTTCTAAACATATCCGCCAGCAGGAAACACAGGAAAATCTTATGGTGATTATTACCTCACAAGAAATTGCCCAATTTCGATCGCAATTAGCGGAATATCCCGAAGCCCTCAAAGCCCTAGACGAAATCGAAGATTGTGAAGGCAACATCGAAGATGCAGCGATTTCTCTAGCAATTCAAGCTGGACAAGAACCGAATATCTCTGAAAATTGGTTGGACGGATTGGCAAAAAGATGCCGCGTTGCTATTTGCAAATCTGAGGTAAAAGAAGAGTTGATAAACGGACAATTGAATGCTGCTTTTAGAGATTTAGTCGCAGCCAAAACTTGCCCGCAGATTTTGGTAACATCGGTGATTATTTATGTATTTAAAACTGGGGTGAATGATTTTTGTGAGCCTCTGGAATATAAACTGTAAAGCCATCGATGCAGTTAAATTCGCCGCAATTTATCAAAACATGATATAACGAGGCGATCGCACTTTTCCCCTACTACTGTGCACTGCTGTAGCCAGCAGGCACGATATCCGGTGACAAACCCAAAGATTTCCCCAGCAAACGAGCAAGTTGCACTAAAAATTTAGCAGTATCTGCGTCACCTTCGCCGGCCATTGAAGCTGATATCTGGATTAGCATCTGCACAAATCCCGCATCTATTAAATCTGAACAGGAACTTAAAACCTCTGGTTCTTGGCCGTTGGGACAGGTAAGCACTCGCTCGATTAAGTTCAAATAAGCCTCTTGGCGTTCTGGATTCATTTTGGGAGGATCTGTACAGTGAATAATTTATTATTACGCTTAACTCGGTTCTGTCAATCAGGCGATCGCATACACGATCCCCGTCTTTCCTCTAGAAACTCCATTCCGTCGGCAATAGACAGAAGCTTAAAGAAAATCTTAAGTTTTTCAATGCTAGTTTAGTCGAGGTAAGGTGCGCAATGCGCACCCTACGATTCAAGGGTAAGGTGCGCAATGCGCACCCTACGATTCAAGGGACTTAGGAATCTAAAAAATGAAAATAGGAATATTTTTAGGAAATCTAGGAAATCCCGCCATCTACTATCCCACTCTAGGCAAAATTACGGGCGGAGTCACGGCGAGTATTTTTCTTTGTCAATTATTGCAATGGCAAGCACAACAGTGCAACTCGGACGAATGGGTGAAAACTAACGGCAGTGAAATTGAAAAAGCTACTGGTTTAAATCGCGAAGAACAAGAAATTGCGATCAAACTGCTGAAAGTGCGATCGCTCCTGAAAGCAAAATCAACAAATCCCAACACCGAAATCCTCGAACTCTGGGCGGATATTGACGCTTTTGAGGAAAAAGTTAATAACTTGTGGACAACTAATTCCGATGATATTATAACACAAACAAACCGCGAACATAACAATCCTCCTGTAGAAATAATCGCCGAAACTTCACCCCCAGAGCGTGTAGTTAAAACCGACAAATTTTTCGGACAACCGCGCCAGCAAAGAGCGGTTGCTGTCTACCAAAATTACCAATTTAGCGGGCCTTGGAATTCTCAATCATCAGAACTGCATAACTTTCAGCGAGCTTTAGAAGAATATGCCAGGGATCGTAACTTATGGTTTGGCAATCCTTCGGGATGGGCTTTTAAAATTATTGACAGCATGACAAAGGGCTTAACCTCGACTTTTTGGGACGAATTTATCGCCGGAATTCCTTTAGGAGAAAGTCAGAAAGTTAAGCGAGAGTGGGAAATTGAGCCGGAAGTGCCTTATCCGGCGTTTGAAGAGGAGCGAATTCAGTATTATGTGCACAAGGGCGAACCGCTGGAAGCAGCAGTGTCTAAGGCTCGTGCTGACTTGAGAAACCCGGTTTTGGGGAAGGATTTGTGGGAGGGTTTTTTGCGAAAGTGCGATCGTATTGCCGATGATGCGCTCAAAGCTAAAAACCAGGGCGTGCAAAACGCATATTTACCGTCTTCCTTCAACGAAAGACCGCAAATTACCAAAGAAAGCGTGATGAATAAATTAGGGGCGATCGCGCCGCAATTTGCCCTGAATCAATCCACATCTGAAACAATCGCAGAACCCCCAAAACTCGAACAAAAAGAACCGCAAACCGCCGACGAAATCCCCAGTATTTCCTTTTTGCAAAAAGCTTACCAAACTTCTCTCGGTCGAAGTATAGTTGAGAAACAAATCGCTGCTAACCCAGAATGGGGATACGAAATAGTTGACGGTGAAATCGTAGAATATATCCCTTTTTAAGGATGCTAAAATGAAACGAGTTAGGGATATTAATCCGCTGGGAGTAGAGCGAGCAAATCCTTCAAATGCAGAAAGAGCCAAGCTGCGGCAGGAAAGATTGCAGCATGAGAAATATTTAGGTTTTCAGCAGTTAATAGAGCTTTGCAGTTTGGGCGAATATGGCATGGCGAAACAACTTGCAGCCAGACATTCTAGTTGGGGTTATGAAATAGTTGACGGAGTTGTAATGGATCGAGTAGATTAGATTCGTAGTCAGAACTTTAGTCCTTTCGGCCTCGGATTTAAGGACTGAAGTCCTTACTACGAACCTACTTTTGCCGATATGTTAGAATCACAATAGAGACTTAATGGGTTTTAAAGTTATGACCGTTATTAATCCTAAAAATATAACGCTCAATGAAGTTAGTGATTTTTTGAAGTTTCAACAAATCTTTAATAACGATACGTACCCAAGTTTCTTGTCATTAGAACCACTCACCGAGTTTGAACAGCTAGAACTCGTACAAATCCGCAACGATTTTCGCGAATACCTTTCTGTGGAAAAAGTCCCTGAAGGGCTGGTACAAGCTCTAGCTACTTTTCCTTTAATGCGATTGGCTGGCTTTTATCGATCGCCTTTAAAGATGAGTCTAGAAGAAAATATTGCTAATATTACTATAGAAGATGAAGACACAACGATTACAGGTCGATTTGACATCTTAGCAATCAATAAAGAAAAACAAATCGCCGCTGATATAGGATTTTGGGCGTTGCTGATTTACGGTATGAACGGCTAAATATGCAAATCATAAAAACCATTGTCCACAAAGCTTCTGGATTTTTGCCTAATTATTTTTCATACCCTGATTAAGCAACGCCGGATTTTGGATTTTAGTAATAGAATCTAAAAACAGTCTAATTGCTCCGCGTGCTGGTTTGCCCCAACTGCTAACTTATGCCTATAAAAGTTTAGAATATCAAGAGTCAGTCTGGGGACTTGCAACTAGCGGAGAGTTTTATCAGTTCGTTAATATCCGTCGCGGCAATCCGCCCACCTATCAGTTAATGCCCTTTCTAACTTTGATGGAACCCGAATCTTCAGTTGTGTTGCTGCAAGTTTTGAAAGCTATTTGTAAACTTCTAGCAATCCAATCTTCAACCCGCGCACCATCCGGGTTTTGTTTGTATAGACGCGGTTTCAACCGCCGTCTCTTCAACCCGCGCACCATCCGGGTTTTGTTTGTATAGACGCGGTTTCAACCGCCCAGTCTTCTGCATAAAAAAAATGAAGCAGGGAGAATTCCCTACCTCAATTTTTAGCTAACTTTTTCTCTAAAAAATAGAGCTGTTAAAACTTAGTAGCCTCTGGTGTTTGGCTTGTGCACGATGAAGCTCAGCACTTGGCATTGCTTCACGTTGTCAAAACCCATGACGCGGATGTAGCACTGAGGATTTTCTTGGCGGCAAGCTTGAACTTCAACCATGATTTCTTGGACGCTGCGAGCACCAAATAAAGGCAACTTCCACAATGTCCAGTAGCGCATTTCAGGGGCAGAGGTTTCGTTGAATTCTACGCCGGGAATGTAGCCTTGATCCAAGATGTATTGCAGTTGCTTGGCGATTTGGGCGTCTGTCAGCGGGGGCAAATAGGACAGAGTTTCGTAACGACGCTCTTTTGGTAAAGTTCTCATTTTTTGTATCTCTAAGGTGTGTGTTCGATCGCACTTGTCGATCGATTAACTCGACAAATTATCCAGATTCGGTTCTGAATCTATTGATGCTTCAGGATGACTGCTAGAAACAGACCAATTAAGTTGCGTAATTCGCTCTAAATGCTGGCGTCTGTGTTCCATATTCGACTGTTGAATGCCAGTAGAAACCATTTCTGGCAAAAACTCTGTCACATCGTGCGCCAGATATTCTCGCACCGTCATGATCCGAAATCCTAAATCTTGATTTTCCCTCAGCAACTCTTGAATGTAAGCTTCTCCATCTTGGATTTTGCCCTTGGTGGAAAAGTCATTCAACCAGATTGCCTGAGCAGGATTGGTTTCGCTCAACTGAGCGACTACAATCCGCACGGATTGATAGGTTAGGTAACTTGCCAGCACCTTAGCGGTGTCTTTCGCAACTTGTTTGAGATCCATTTTTGACCCCAGCCCTTAAGAGTTTTGGATTGTTAATTTTAGATTTTGGATGCAAACTTACTTGTAAATCTTCTTCCAAGATAAAGACTTAACAGTAAGTTTGCTACCTAAAACCTAAAATCTCTAACCAAAAATCATCAAACGGTATCCATTGCCTCGAATTCAAACTTGATTTCTTTCCAAAGTTCGCAAGCAACAGCCAATTCAGGGCTCCATTTGCAAGCTTCGCGAATGATGTCTCCGCCTTCGCGCATCAAGTTGCGACCTTCGTTACGAGCTTGGACGCAAGCTTCCAAAGCAACGCGGTTAGCAGTTGCACCAGGTGCGTTACCCCAAGGGTGGCCCAAGGTGCCGCCGCCGAACTGCAAGCAGGAGTCGTCGCCGAAGATTTCAACCAAAGCTGGCATATGCCAGATGTGGATACCACCAGAAGCAACTGGCATGACACCAGGCATGGAGGCCCAATCTTGGGTGAAGTAAATACCGCGGCTGCGGTCTTCTTCGATGTGGTCTTCGCGCATCAAGTCTACGAAGCCCATCGTGATGCCTTTTTCGCCTTCGAGTTTGCCCACAACTGTACCGGAGTGCAGGTGGTCGCCGCCGGACATCCGCAAGCACTTGGCAAGTACGCGGAAGTGGATACCGTGGTTTTTTTGACGATCGATCACAGCGTGCATGGCGCGGTGAATGTGCAGCAAAATACCGTTTTTGCGGCACCATTTAGCCAAGCTGGTGTTTGCAGTGAAACCACCGGTTAGGTAGTCGTGCATGATGATCGGGGTTTTGATTTCTTTGGCGAACTCAGCCCGTTCCATCATTTCTTCAAAGGTAGGGGCGGTTACGTTTAAGTAGTGACCCTTGACTTCGCCGGTTTCTGCTTGGGATTTTTCAATAGCTTCTTGAACGAACAGGAAGCGATCGCGCCAGCGCATGAACGGTTGCGAGTTGATGTTTTCGTCGTCTTTGGTAAAGTCCAAACCGCCGCGTAGAACTTCGTAAACGGCGCGGCCGTAGTTCTTAGCAGACAGACCCAATTTGGGCTTAATTGTACAACCCAGCAAAGGACGGCCGTACTTGTTCAATTTGTCCCGCTCAACGGTAATACCGTGAGGAGGGCCTTGGAAGGTTTTCAGGTAAGCAATGGGAATCCGCAAGTCTTCCAACCGCAGAGCACGCAGAGCTTTGAAACCGAACACGTTACCAACCAAAGAGGTCAGCAAGTTGGTGACGGAACCTTCTTCAAACAAATCCAAAGGATAAGCGATGAAGCAGATATATTGGTTGTCTTCGCCGGGGACTGGCTCGATATCGTAGCAACGACCTTTGTAGCGATCGAGGTCGGTCAGGAGGTCAGTCCAAACAGTCGTCCAGGTACCGGTGGAAGATTCAGCAGCTACAGCAGCGCCTGCTTCTTCTGGTGGTACTCCAGGCTGTGGAGTTACGCGGAAAGCCGCCAAAATATCTGTATCTTTCGGCGTGTAATCCGGTGTGTAATACGTTAGTTTATAGTCTTGAACTCCGGCTTTATACCCAGCCTTTGATTGAGTTTGGGTTTGCGCGTAAGCCATATCTCGCTTCCTAGTATTCGCTTAATTTTTTGGGCCCGATGGCCGGCTCCTAAAAATATACCAATAAACGGACACTCTCAAATTTTAATATTCTTTTAATCATCATAAGTATTCTTTATTTTCCTTTACATTAAGACAATATTTGTAACATATCTTATAAAATGCAAGCGGCGAAGGATGCAGGGGGAAAGGCTAGGGATCGCAGAGGGGGCGGGGAAGTTCGATCGCGCGAAAGATATTTTGCAGCAAGCCAAACAACCGATAAATAAGGTTTATGTAAAGAATTTGATCCTGGAAAATCAGAATTGGTAATTGGGAATGGGAAATTGGGAATTGGGAAATTGGGAATTAGTTATAAATACCTAAATTTGTGGTTGTAGTTGAAATCAATCTCAACTGCAATCCAAAATCTCAAATCCAAAATCTCAAATCCAAAATCTCAAATCTCGTGGGGGGGCGAGAAACCGGGTTTCTACGAAAAATTTAGGTTTATTAACGAGAAATCTACAAAGAAACCGGGTTTCTGAAGTCGCAAGTGCGATCGGCAACTAATAGAACTCCCAGACCACCAAGTCAAAAATCCGCACCATAGCACATAATATGGACAGGAGTTGTGCAGCAACCTGGTGTATAAACCAACGCAAATCCGTCGTTACAGCAATTAAACTTCGCTTAAAACCGGGTTTCTGCGTTAGCTGCGCGTAAGTCTAATATGGATATCTAGCCCCATTTCTACTCTGGTTGTGCCCCATCCCCCTTCAAAAGCCGTCCACTGCATCAATCCAGATTGCCCAAGGCCTTACCCTCAGACTTGGGGCAACAATTTTTGCCAGAGTTGCGGAACCCCGCTGCGGCTAAAAAATCGTTACATACCTCTACAAGGTCTCGGTACCGGGGGTTTTGCAGCCATCTACACAGTTTGGGACACAGAAACTCAAACCGAGCGCGTCTTGAAATTGTTGCTAGAGACTTCCCCGAAAGCGGTAAAACTGTTCGAGCAAGAAGCTTGGGTTTTGGCACTTTTGCGGCATCCTGGTGTGCCTAGAGTCGAGCCGGACGGTTATTTTCACGTCCAAACCCAAAATTTTGCAGGCGGGGATGGAAATACCGCAGCGAGACGCTTACCTTGTTTGGTAATGGAAAAGATTCATGGCAAAACTTTGGAAGAAGTTCTCGAAGAGCACCATCAGGGATGTCCGCAGGAATGGGTGTTTAGTTGGCTGAGTCAAGCTGTGGAAATTTTAGAGGAGTTGCATCGGTGTCAGATTATTCACCGCGACATTAAACCGAGCAATTTGATGCTGCGAGATCCAGAATCACCACAAGCTTTATTGAACAATGGTTTGGGCGGTTTGCAGTTGGTGACGATCGACTTTGGGGGTGTTAAGCAGATGGGCGGTGGGGAATCGGTGGGGAAAGATTCTCCGAGCTCGACGCGGTTGATTTCGCCTGGGTACAGCCCGCCGGAACAAATTGTGGGCGGTGGTGTGGTGCCGGCGACGGATTTTTATGCGCTGGGGCGGACTTGTATTCATTTACTGACGGGGAAGTATCCGGCGGAAATTGAAGATCCGATGACGGGGGAGTTGCGCTGGCGACATATTGTGTCTGTGAGTCCGGCTTTTGCGAATTTGTTGGATGATATGGTGCGATCGAATATACAGCAGCGTCCGGCTTCGGCTGCGGATGTTCGATCGCGCTTGCAGGAGATTTATGCTAGGAGTAAGGGCAAAATTGCCACCGCCCCAGTCAGTCAAGCTATTGTGGAATTCTGCCGGCAAATAGTGGTGGCGGGGGCGCAAAAAACAGCAAGTTTGACGGTTTTGGTGTTCGGCGCGATCGCCCAAATCGTGGTAGCTTCTCTAGATACGGGCTGGGAAATGGTGCTCGGCGGGGTTGGTGGATGTGCGGGGGCGATCGGCGGTTTGGTTTTGGGCTATGCTTCACCTATCGGCCCAGAAGTTGCCAATTTTTTGAATGAAGGTTTGCACCAATTAATCCATAACATGACTTTTTCTGTCGGCCCCGAAGTGCTGCTGTTTGCCTTTGCGGGTTGGGGCACTGCGATCGGTTTGACGGATGCGGGGAGTTTTCGCCAACAAAAACAGTATTGGCTATCGGGATTGATGGGAGCTCAGGGCTATTTGTTGGCGGGTTTGTGCTGGATGGAAGCCACAACTTCTAGCGGCGTGCAGGGGATTATTTTGGGGGCTTTTGCGATCGCCTCTTTGACTGTGGGAATGGGTTTGCGTAGCCATCAATTAGTTCATGCTTTGGTGGTGGCTGTTTGTTCTACGGGAGTGTTTCTGTTTTTGAATGCTTTGAACATTTTTCCTGGAAGTTTCTTTGCGATTTTGTCACAGTCGTCTAATGCTAACTTCTGGCTGCAAGTTTGGGGTTCAATTGTTTTCTTTGGTTTGTTGGGAAGTGCGATCGGGCTTTGTTTAGGAGTGAGTCATTATTTAGTTGTGCCCGTGTTGAGGTGGTTGGGATGGCGGTAAAAAATTCATAATTAATATTATTTCCCAACACGCTTGGGATAATATAAAACGGCGGTTTAAACCGCGTCTACACAAACAAATTCCGCCTCCGCGGAATGAATAAAATCAAGAATTCCAACCCGCTTAGAGTGCATTTTTTCTCCATAAATGTGATGTTAACCGCTCACTCTTCAACCTGCGGAGGCAGGTTTTGTTTTTATCGACGCGGTTTCAACCGCCCGGTCTGCTTGAATGGAAATAATATTAATTCACAATCAACGATTTTCTGCTTCATGATCGAGCAACCATTTCTTTCTCCACAAACCGCCCGCATAACCTGTTAATTTTCCATCATATCCAATTACTCGATGACAAGGAATAACAATACAAATTCTGTTCATTCCGTTAGCATTTGCCACAGCACGAACTGCTTTAGGATTTTTCAAGGCAGCAGCTTGTTGCTGATAAGAGCAAGTAGAACCGTAGGGAATATTTTGTAACTCTTGCCAAACCGCCTGCTGAAATTCCGTTCCAGGTGTGACTAGCGGCACCGAAAAATCTTGGCGATTGCCTGCAAAATACTCATTGAGTTGTTGTTGCAACACATCAAAATGTTTGTTTGTGCCTTGCAGTACAGTCGCATCTAAAAGTTTAGCCAATGACTCAAACTGCCTCTCAATCATTTTGCGATCGGTAAATTCTAAAAGGCAAATACCTTGGGCAACGGCACAGGCGAACATAGTTCCCAGAGGAGTTTCCAATCTGGTAAAGTCTATTAGTTGTTTGCTTTTGCTATTTGATGGTGACACGCCCAAAATAGATTTGAATGAATCGTTAAAACCGCTGAGCGATTCGTAACCGCTCTCGTAAGCTGTAGCAGTAACTGTTTCGCCGTTTTGTATTTTCTTAAAAGCTGAATTTATCCGCAATATTCTTTGATAGGAATGAAAAGTAATGCCGTGATTCTTCAAAAACCAGCGGCGGATTTGACTTGGCTCAATGCCTCTGGCCGTTAAATCCAAATCGGTTAATTTTGTGGCGGGATTGTGGCTGATTTCACGCAGAATAGCTTGAATGCGATCGGGTGTTTCATTCAGCATTTCCAAAGGCTTACAAACTTTACAAGGTCTGTAACCGTGAAGTATCGCTGCTTTGGCAGTTGGGAAAAATTCTACATTTTCTTTTTTCGGTTTCCTTGCGGTACAAGTTGGTCGGCAAAAAATACCTGTGGTTTTTACTGCTGCTATAAAAGTTCCTTCGCAGGCAACATCTTTGTCAACCAGTGCTTGATACATTAAATCATCTGTTAGCATAGTTTTTTTTGATTGCACTATTACTAATATCGCTGAGGTGAAGAAAGTTTGACAACCGAAAAATTAACAACTATTTTTTTTCTACATATATCCCAACAAAAGATTAGAGTTGTCAGCTAGAGAAAAAACCACCGAATCGCCTTTTTGGAGAGCTAAAACTAGATCCAATCCCTTGGTTCCTGACCTGCACCTGACTGCTTGCGGATGACCTGAGCGCTCAGCCATTGGCGCAGGGGTGGAGATTGCCCAATTTCAATGAGATAAACCTTAGAAGACTCTCGATCGATTCCTCCTGTGAGCAATTTGATTCGTCTGATAATTTTCCCTGCGTACCACCCATCGACCAAAAATACTTCGCAGGGGATATCTGCTAATTTATCCTCAATAATTATTAGTTCATCTGGGCTGCTGATTGTGTCCTTGTTGGTTTCCCGGACTGGGAGCTTGAGAAAAGTCTCCATTTCTATATCATAGTATTCGGCTTCTGAATTATTGTAATTGTCTATCGCAGTGAACAGATAGTAATAGCACCACAACGCAGTAATTATGGAAATTGCTAATAAAAATGCTGACCCCATAAAATACCCTACTTTATCAGACCATGAAGGGGGTACGTGTTCCAAAGTCATGCTCACTATAGAGTGAACGCAAAAAACAGCCAGCGATCCCAGCCCCAGGTAAAACAATCTACTACTAATACTCATCACAAATTTCTGCTTGTTTTCTGAGATGTGTTCTTAATATAGCCTACGGCTGCGGCTGAATTTACTGACGATCGATTTTTGGAGTCGCTATTGACACGCGCAGGTGTTAGAGTTTGAGGCAATTTGGGCGGATATTTCAATTCCCCGCAGCCACTATGTTCGGGATTGTGCGATTTTGGGCGATCGCGAATTATCGATGCAATCTTTAAGAAATCTTTAGCTTTTAGTTGGCGAGAGTCTAACAAAACTCAACTCGATCGAGTTTATAGATTTGTTAACTGTTAATTGTTGTTAAGAGCGAGCGGTGGCGCATTTTCTGCCAGGAAAGCTAGCTATACAAAACTTGTAAAAATTAGATATAATAGGTAAGGGCTGCTGTATATAATGTTATTAGAAGTTGCTCGATATCATTCGGTAACAGAGCAAAAAAATAAAACATGGGCAGAGTTACTGCAACAATCGCCGTCACCAACGAAGTAGACAAAATGTTGGCAGACAGAGGGTTTATACCAACAGAGCAAATTCGCTCTCTCACTCTCGATAATGTCTTAGTCGATACAGGTGCAACTCGACTCTGTTTGCCTGAAGAAATTATCGCTCAGCTAGGTTTAACCCTAGTTGGAGAAATTGACGGACATACTGTAATAGGATCTAGAAAATTTCGCCTATTTAAAAATGTCAGTCTTGCTATAGCGGGACGAGAAGGAAGGTATGATTGCGTTGAACTACCCGCAGGAAAAGAACCTTTAATAGGCTTAATTCCACTCGAAGATTTAGGCTTGGAACCAGATTTGAAAAATCAACGGTTGATTGTTTTACCGGCAGAGGGCAACCAAAGCTATATTCGAGTGTAGTTTTTATAGGACTTATACCAATTTAAAATATCCTTGCTACAATAATTGAGGTTGAGTTTGTTTTCTCAAATATTATCGATGGTGCGTCGCTCGATAGATTTTTCGCCTCTTTTTGGATACTATCGATGGCGACACACCCTACCAATATCGTTGGATTGATTTGTCACTCTTGGTATTAGCTATGAATATCCGTACTGAAAAGCCAGAAGATGTAGCAACTGTTCGCAATGTCAATATTGTGGCATTCGGGCGAGAAAATGAGGCAAACTTAGTCGATCGCCTCCGGGGAATTGCATCTACATTTTCCTGGGTTGCCGTACAATCGGATCAAGTGGTCGGACACATTTTCTTCAGTCCGGTTGTCATCGCAGGAAAATGTTCTAGCACTTTGTCAATTCTGGGGTTGGCGCCAGTCGCAGTTCTACCCAACTATCAGCGGCAAGGTATCGGATCGCTGCTGATCCGCGAGGGCTTACAAGAGTGCGCGCGATCGCATTTTCAGGCAGTGGTTGTGCTGGGATCTCCCGATTTCTATTCGCGTTTCGGGTTCGGGACTGCTAGTAGCAAGATGTTGAGATGCGAATATGATGTACCTGATGAAGCTTTTATGGTGTTGGAATTAGAAAGAGGAGCTTTGCAGGATTGCAGCGGAATGGTCAAATATCGATCGGAGTTTAGTCTGTGCGAGTAGCTAATAATACCACTTGCCTAGCTCTTAAAAGTTATTTAAACGCTGCCTTTTCCCCTCTCCACCTTGGAAGCGTGCAAAGCAAAAACCGGAGTCAGTGCAGATTTCCCCTTCAAAGAAACAGCTCCCAAAGCCTCGCAATCGAAGTTTAGCCCGATCGACTCAAACACCCTTTCACCAATCAAAATTTCGTTTTCCCCCGCCTTGCTCATCAGCCTAGCAGCCGTATTCACCGTATCGCCGAGGATATTAAACTCCCTGCGCCCTCGCGGTTCCCCAACCTCAGCAGCAAACACAGGCCCCCGATACAACCCAATTTGACAGCTTATTTTCACATTTTCACCGCCGATGACGATCGGAGGTAAACTGGCAATTAGATCCCGGATCGCGATCGCCGCACTCGCAGCGCGACTTGGATCGTCGGTATGAACGTCCGGTACGCCAAAATAAATCAGTATATCTGAACCATCCAAGTGGGCCGTTACTTTTTGCAGCACGCCCCCTTTCGCTGACACCACAGCATCAATTAGCGCAAACACCCGAGAACAGCCCAGTACCAGGTTAGCTTCCTCGGCTGGCGTAGCTTTGTCCACCAACTCCGGTAAACCGATCAAGTTGACAAACATCACCGTCGGTTCGGGAAAATCCGGCGGGATTTTCCGCCTGTCGGCATTTTCAACCAGCAGTTTCAGGATGGTTTTGGGTATATAACTAGCAAGGGGTTCCACCCGCTTCACGGCTTCCCCGATTTCCCTCACCAAACCCGACACGGTGCGATCGAGCAATACTGAACTTGGCATCCGCCGCCCAGTCAAAGTAATATCGTACTCTCCAAGTAGATCGTCGGTAAAATCATCTACCACCAACAAATAACCCGGTTTCCCGGGTTCAAAACGAAATTGCTCTCCCAAAGACTCTCTAGCAGTTTCAGTCAAACACACCCGCCCCACATTTCCAGAACCCTCAGCCTGCTTGGCTTGCTGGACAGAATGCCCCAGCAGTACGTGGGCCATCCGCAGCGGCGTACCGATATCTGCACTAATGTAGCGGCCGCAGTGGATACCCACCCGCATCCTCAAAGACAAAACACCCCGCGCCGTTTCAATATTCGCAAATTGACCCATCGCCCGCTGCATCCGCAAACCCGCCCGCACCGCCCTGGCTGTATCCTGTTCGTGCTTCCCAGCCAAAAACTGCACCAGCAGCGCATCTCCTGTAAACTCCAGCAAATCTCCCCCCGATTTGCTGACGATTTCAATCATCGAGGCAAAGTAGTCGTTAATCACCCCCAGCAGCGTTTCAGCGCCCTTGCGCCCCTGGGCTGCGTTTGCTTCCAACAGCGACGTAAACCCTGCCAAATCTGTGAATAGCAAAGTGCCTGTTTGCCACTGGTAGCGCACCTCCCCCGGGTTGGGCGGAGATTGGGAAACGGGCCTGGGTACGTAGTCGTTGAGGATGTAGCGGAGAGTGCGCAGGTGTTCGAAAACCCCCATTAGTGTTGCGGGGGACGGATCTACCCACGCACCAGCGTAGAGTTCAGACGAAAGGAGCGATCGCAGCCGCAGTTCGATCGCAGCCAAGGGAGGATTGAAAGTTAATCTATTAATTTCCACCTAGTCTATTCTTAAAAAATAAGGTAAGTTCGATCGATCTCAAGCCAACACCAATTGCTAGCCCTATACCATTATCATAAGTTTCCCGTGACCCGATACCAGCCCAACTCAGAACACCGGATAGAAATTTCCCAAAGTCACAGCTTGATCGCTCCCGATTTGATCCGAGTGGCTCGATCGGCCTATGGTATGTATTTGAAAGTGCATTCCGAGCAGATGCTGCGTCCAGCCGGTGTAGTTGTCAGTCAAGGAAGCGATCGAGGTCAGCTAATTTTTACTGCGCATCCCGTTTTATTACCGGGCGAACGTTTTGTTACTTTTAACGAAATTGAATCTCAAATGTATTAGGCCGTTGACAGTTGATAGTTGACAGTTGTCAGTTGTCAGTTGTCAGTTGTCAGTTGATGGTTGTCAGTTGTCAGTTGTCAGTTGGCAGTTGGCAGTTGATGGTTGATAGTTGTCAGTTGGCAGTTGGCAGTTGTCAGTTGGCAGTTGACAATTGGGAATTGGTGATTGGTAACAGCTTAAAATCAAAACCACATCGCACAATTGCTGAAAAAGGTTCGTAGTTAGGACTTTAGTCCGCATTAAAATCAGAGAAATCGCATTTATTACTACAAATATAATTGGTAATTGACACGACAAAATCTAACAACTAACAACTAATCAATCGCGACATTCAATAGTCAAAAAACAACTTAATGGAAACTATCTTTAATACCCTGGTCGCCACGATCGTTTTTGTGATCGGCTCGGCGATCGGCAGCTTTCTCAATGTGGTAATCTATCGTTTGCCTGCGGGTTTGTCGGTAATACATCCTCCTTCTCGCTGTCCCAAATGTTTAAATCAACTCAGAACTTACGAAAATATACCCGTGTTTGGTTGGCTGTGGCTGCGGGGACGCTGCAATCACTGCCACAGTCGGATTTCTGCCCGCTATCCGCTGGTGGAAGTATCTATGGGTTTGCTATTTTTGCTAATCTTCTCGCAGTTTGGGATCGCAGTGCAAACTCTGGGTTTGTGGGTTTTGTTTAGCTGGCTGTTGGCTTTGTCTTTGATTGACTGCGATACAATGACTTTGCCTAATTCTTTGACTCGATCGGGTTTGGTGCTCGGATTGGTTTTCCAAATCGCCAAAGGTTGGTGGCCGACATTTAGCCCGATCGACTCCGTACACTATCTTGTACTAGACGGAATTTTGGGTGCAGTTGTCGGGTTGTGGCTGTTTGATGCGATCGGACTTGCAGGATCGATCGGCTTCGGGCAGACTGCTATGGGTGGCGGGGATACCAAATTAGCCGCCTTGATGGGAGCTTGGTTGGGCTGGAAACTCTTGCTGCTAGCGGGATTTATCGCCTGTGTAATCGGGGCTTTTGTTGGTGGTGGGGCGATCGCCCTTAGATTGCTCGATCGCCGTCAACCCATGCCCTTCGGCCCTTGTCTAGCACTCGGTGCAGCAATTACGGCTCTCTGGGGCGAACCGATCTTATCTACTTACTTGCAGTTGTTTTTCCCGAATTTGGGTTTGTGATCTGCGGTTACAAAGCGCGATCGAACTTTATAATATCGGTTCATAAATTGGTAAAATTATCCCGTGTCTTGGATTACACTTAAAACCACTAGCTTTCGTTGGGAAGCGGAATTAATGCAGCAGCTCCTGGCTGCTCATCAAATCCCCGCTCGGATTGTAGACTTGGGTATAGCATCTTATTTAGGCGCAGGAAGTGCTACAGCCCTCCAAGTTCTTCCAGAACACCAGCAAACTGCATCGCTGCTGATCAGTCCAGTTGAAGATGAGCCAGAACAAGAGTGATTAGTTATTAGTCAATAGTCATTAGTCAACAGTAATTAGTCAATAGTAGATAATTGATATCTTTGACATGAGCATCGGAATAATAACGTTCAGAGTGCAGCGCGAGTATCCCACGCAGCCGAGCGAGACCTTCGCCCTGTCAGCGCGGGCAGTTTATATAGCGGTTCTCAAGCGTGGTGAGGTATGCCCGATGCCGGATGCCCGATGCCCGATGCCCGATGCCCGAAGCGTACCTAATCTTTCTGAGAAAGGCTATAGTATAATTCCTCTGTAGTGCGGACTTGATATAACAACTGGCAATTGACAACTAACAACTAACAATTACCAATTACCAATTCCCAATTACCAATTACCAACTACCAATTACCAATTCCTAAGTTTTAATGTCTCTATTTGATTGGTTTGCAAATCGACGAAAATCAGTACCGAACTCCCAAGAACGGCCGGAACGAGAAATTGCCGACGGACTTTGGCATAAATGCCCAGCTTGCGATGCCCTGAGTTATACCAAAGACCTGCGAGCAAATCAAATGGTTTGCTTGGAATGCGGGCATCATATCAGAGTTTACAGTGACGATCGCATCGAGCAGTTGATCGACCCCAATACCTGGATGCCCATTAACGAAGGTCTCCACGCCACCGATCCCCTAAAATTTCGCGATCGCAAAAAATATAGCGATCGACTCCGCGAATTTCAAGAAAAAACAGGCCACCTAGACGCCGTAGAAACAGGCATCGGTAAACTCGAAAATTTGCCCGTCGCCCTCGGAGTCATGGAATTTCAGTTCATCGGCGGGAGCATGGGCTCAGTTGTCGGAGAAAAACTGACTCGCCTCATCGAACACGCCACGCGGGAACGCTTACCAGCGATCATTGTCTGCGCTTCCGGCGGCGCGAGAATGCAGGAAGGAATGCTCAGCTTGATGCAAATGGCCAAGATTTCCGGGGCCCTGGAGCGCCACCGGGAAGCGAGACTGCTTTACATCCCAATTTTGACGCACCCGACCACCGGCGGCGTCACAGCCAGTTTTGCCATGCTGGGAGACATTATAATTGCAGAGCCAAAAGCTACAGTAGCCTTTACGGGCGGCCGGGTAATCGAGCAAACTCTGCGCGAAAAGCTGCCGGAAAATTATCAAACTTCCGAATACTCCTTCGCCCACGGTTTTGTAGACTTGATCGTACCCCGGACTCAATTAAAGAAAACTCTCGCTGGGCTGATCAGCCTCCACCAGCCCCAGCCTTTCTTGGCAAACTCGGAATTCCCCGCCCACGAGGCCAGCGACAGCTACCACCCTGTGCCCGCGCCGACTCACGCTTTCAAGCTTTCTCCCTAAGCTATTGCGCCTCCTGACTCCTGTCGTGGAGTCTGTAGGAGAGACTAGACTTGAATTGCCAGCCCTAGCTAGGACGATGCTCTGAGCATCGTCCCACAAAAATCATTTTTTCTTGTGGGGTGGGCACGCGAGCCCGCCCAAAAGTCTGATTAAAAGAACTTTTGCAATCTTGTCTACCAAAATTTCAGAGGAATTGCCAAAAAAACCCGGTTTCTTAGAAAAATATTAAGTTTAGTAGCGAGAAATGCACGCAGATACCGGGTGTTTAGCCCCGCGCGCCCAAGTCCTATTGATAATAAAGACGCGGCAATGGGATGATATTGGTTGGAAGTTGATGGGCTGTGAAGTTTAGGTAAGCAAAAATGCTTAGTGGCAGTTAGCGGTTAGTTAGCTGGCGATCGAACAAAATCTCAGACGAAACTAACAAATGGCAGCTAACAGCGCTTGTTAACAGTTGACAGTTGACAGTTGACAGTTGACAGCGAAGTTTTTAGGCAGGGGATTTAAGCCCCAGCCTAAAAACAATCCACCTAAAGGTGGGGGCTTAAATCCCCTGTGCTTTAGTTAAATTGTCCAGCTTTCAGTCAATAGCCGTTAACTCAATTTTGACCAGTCAGCGACCTAAAAATTATGGGTTTTGCAGACCTGTCCATCGCAGAAATAGCAGAGGACTTCAACGTCCCTGTTGAAGACGTGCTCCGCTTGTGTGACGAGTTGGAAATTGCCTACAAACACCCTCAAACCCGTTTGGCTTTGGAGGATGTTAAGGCAATTATGTCAACTCTCGAAAAAAGGCGCGACTCAAAACGAATTACAGATTAGATCGATCGCAAAATTCCTTTACCTTTATAAGGTACGGCTGCACAAACTTTCGCCAGTTGTCGCAGCAGGAAGGAATTTTGAACAGAAATCTGTTTGCCAGCGAGGCGCTCTCTTAGCGTTCAATAATTTGCCCGATTTTTTTAAGGAGAACCATGCTTAAAAGATATTTCATTGCTCTGACCGCTGTATTCTTGACATTTCAGTTATTTGTCAGCAGTGCGATGGCTGTCGAACTGAGTCCTGAGCTTCGCACTGTGACTTTGAATGACAAAGGCGCTCCAGTGGTGCTGAGCCTCAAACAAGTTCAGCAAGGGAAACGCTTGTTTAACTCGGCTTGCGCTCAATGTCACGCTGCGGGCATGACAAAAACTGACCCGAATTTGAACTTGAGTCCCGAAACTCTGGCTTTGGCAAACCCGCCCCGCAATAATATTGACTCGCTGGTGGACTATATGAAAAATCCCACGACTTATGACGGGTTTCAGGAAATTTCCGAAGTGCATCCGAGCATGAAGAGTGCAGATATTTTCGCTGAGATGAGAAATCTCTCGGATGATGATTTGTATGCGATTGCCGGTCATATTCTGTTGCAGCCGAAAATTGTCGGCAAGCAGTGGGCTGGCGGTAAAGGCGCTCGCTAATCAATTTGAAATTTGAGATTTGGGATTTTGGATTGAGAGGGGCTGGGATTGGGCAAGGATTGCTGGCTGGCCGTTTTTCTATCGAAAATCTGAAATCTCAAATTTACCTCTTGCTGATTGATTCTCCCCAGTCGAACCCGCTGACTTAAGCTTGTGGACTGGTTGATGCTGACGAAAGCCAGAGTGCAACAAGAAAATTCGATTTTGTGAGCAAATGTTAGTGAATTATTGACTTTTCTACGCCCTTATGCTGCATCGTGGTGTTTTTCTCTGCTTTCTATTGGGGATGTTAATTATTTTGCCGCTCGTGCTGCTGGCTCCTCAACCTGTTTTGGCTGCTACCGATTCTTACGTGAATAGATATTTACAAGCCAGGGAACCTGTAGCAATGGAATTGGACGCTGAGGGAAACACTCGGTTGTTTTCGCCTCAGGATTTTTCTGTCGGCAAGGTGTTGTTCCAGAATAATTGCCTGAATTGTCACGTCGGAGGAGCAACTTTGCCTGATCCGATGATATCTCTGTCTTTGGCAGATCTCAAGGGGGCAACGCCTCCCCGCAGCAACATCAATAGTTTGGTGTCGTATTTGAGAGAGCCGATGACTTATGACGGCAGTGAGGACACTTTTTGGTGCCGCCAAGTACCCGAAAGCTGGATGCCGCAGACTGAGATTGAAAATTTGGCGGCTTTTGTGCTCCGGGCGGCTCAGAAAGCTCCAGGCTGGGGCGTGGATAATTTTGAGAGTTGAACTGCCGCTGCGACCAAGTGGTAGATTACTCGAAAAATCCCGATCGCGACTACGTGTTTGCGCCTGATTAAACAGGTAAAATAACTAAAGAACCACCGTGAACGGTGTCCATTAGAGGAGAACTACGTTGAAAAGACTCTTATCGATCGCCCTGTTAGCGTTCGCAATTTTGACTGTCGGCTTCGGCCGCCCTGCATTGGCTGGAGATGCTGCTAACGGAGCTAAACTCTTTAGCGCCAACTGTGCTGCTTGTCACATCGGTGGCGGCAACGTCGTTATGGGAATGAAAACCTTGAAAAAGGAAGCTCTTGAGAAGTACGGCATGAATTCCATCGAAGCTATTACTACTCAGATAACTAAGGGCAAAAGTGCTATGCCTGCTTTTCTCGGTCGTTTGAAGCCCGAACAAATCGATGATATCGCTGCCTACGTGCTCGAACAATCTGGCAAAGACTGGAAAGGCTAAACTGCCTCTTTGAAGTCGGACAAGCTGGACTTGATTTAATTTAAAACTTGTCCTCCCGATCGCACCCTCTCTCTCTCTTTGGCGAATAAATGTCGGTTTGCAGCGATCTTAACCTATTTGGGAAAGCGCGCCAGAAATCGGATTTTTATTTGCCCAAGCGCGAGGGAGGGCAATTCGATTTTAGATTTTAGATTTTAGATGGGAGATTGAAGATTTTAGAATTGAAGATTTTAGAATTGAAGATTTTAGAATGAAAATTGGTGATTTTGTATAAATTGTCAAGCACATTACATTAAGAATTATTATTGCTGGTGTATAAATTAAAAGTCGGTGCTAGGATATAACCCCTGATTAGCAAAGCATTGAAATCAAAAATAAAGTTGATCGCAAAAGTGGACTCTACATCTACCATGAACGTAAAAAAATCAGCAAAAGTTAAAACTCTCGGAGATGCAGCCTCTGGTGCAATTGACAAGTATTTCCGCAAAACAATAGCCCACGAGGCTGAAGTTATCCAAGACAAAAATGCAGAAGAACTTCACCAAATGCGCGTAGGATTGCGGCGTTTGCGATCGGCTATAACGGGTTTTGCCCCGGTTTTAGACTTGCCAAAAGAAGCTTCTGAACGCAAAATTGGTAAGGTGGGGCGGATTCTGGGAACGCTCAGGGACTTGGACGTGATGCTCGAAAGTCTCCAAAACCGCTATTATCCGAATTTGCCGCCCCAGGAGCAGGAAGTTTTGGATGAGGCTGTATTCGATTTACTCAAACAGCGGCGCCGGGCTTTGAAAGGGGTGAGGGCTGTTTTGGAGCGCAAAAGTTACCAATCGCTGAAAAAGTCGATCGAGGATTGGCTGGAAAAACCGCAGTTTCGGGCGATCGAACATTTGCCAATTGCTGAGGTTTTGCCGGATTTACTGTTACCTCAAGTCAGCGAGTTTTTCCTGCATCCGGCTTGGCTGCTGGGCACAGAATATGAGGATGGCAAAGTTAAAGTTTGTGAGGATTTGAATGAGTCGGCTGTGGAAGAGAAGTTAGCAGCGGAGGGAACTATTCTGCATGATTTGCGGAAACAAGCTAAGCGGGTTCGCTATTTGATGAATCTGTTTGGCGATTTTTACGGCCCGGCTTATGAAGGTTATGTCGAAGATGTGAAAGCTGTTCAGGAATGTTTGGGTGATATTCAAGACAGTCAAGTTTTAGGGGAATTTTTGACGGATTTTGTCGATCGCGATTTGCAAAAAAAGTTGCCTAAACTGGCTGGTTTGTTGGCAGAAAAACGCTACGCAGCTTGGCAAAAATGGCAGGTTTTGCAGCGCAAGTATTTGAATTCGGAAGTTCGACAAGGTTGGCGATCGACTTTAATTCATCCTGTGATTAAAGATGCTGCTAATGGGGATTCGCCGGAGCAAAATTAGGTTTTTTGGGTACAGAAAGTGCGTGAATGGTAGCTATCCTGTAGGAAATCGCCCGCGCGGATTAGAAGCCGGACACGGCAGTGTCACGTCCCTGCTGATATGGCGTAAAATAACAGATATTTGTAGGGAAACGGCAAGGGCGTGTCCCTACTCAAGAAAGGGCGATCGCGCTTGGGAATAGAACTAAAAAAAGGGTTCTCGCCCGATGTGTTAAAATCAGGATTAGAGTGAGAACTAAGTAGGTATTGCAAAAAATATGCCTCGTATCTTTACAGCAATCGTTTATTGGGAAGAAGATGTTTATGTGGCAGAATGTCCTGAAGTGGGAACTGCTAGCCAGGGTGAAACAATTGAAGCAGCGATCGCCAATCTGAAAGAAGCAACAGAACTATATTTAGACGAATTATATTTTTAGAATGATAAATTTTTAGGCGATCGCGGTTTACGAAAGAAAGGGCGATCGTTCACTTGTTATATAATTATGGTACTCTAAAAGTTAGATAACTAAGACTGGCAAGACTAGATCAGTGTGACAACACAATTTTTCTGTCCGTATCTCGACAGTGAGGTCGAACTCACAGAAGAGCGAGAGCAGCACATTGCTGAGACCCATCCCGATTTGCTACCAACTTATCAGGAAAGAATAGCTTAAACTCTAGCTGACCCAGATGAGGTTCGATGTGATTTACGTTTTGGCAATACTTTTCTATTTTCAAGGCAGTATGGTAAGGGTCGCAAGGGTAGGTATGTTGTAGTAGCTGTTGTGAGTGATACAGTTCCCAGAGAACGCAATTGGATCGTGACAGCTTACCTGACAAAAACTGTTACCCAAGGAGAGATAATATGGCACAAAAACTAACTTTTAAATACGATGCTGTCGGCGATATTCTGTACATTCATAAATGTTCGCCTTATGCAGAGCAAGAATCGCAGGAACTCGACTATGGAATTGTTGCTCGTCTCAATCCTGAAACTGAGGAAATTGAAAATATAGAAGTTATGTTTTTCTCAAAGCGGTTTTTAGAGAGTAATGTATTTGAATTGCCGATTGTCGCAGACTTGCACTTAAGCCTTCAGGCTTGAGATTGTTGCGAAAGAGCGATTCCCTACGGGATAGCTTCGCTCGCGCGTGCTTTACTGAAGAAAGGGCGATCGCACTTCATGATATGGCTCAAGAAATGGCGAGGCAAAAGTGTTGTCATAGTTGGAGTGAAAATGCTGAGAAAATACTATGACTTTACAAGTCATTTATCCTCATATTGAAAAACCAGGTGTAGGGGAACCTGCACGGCTGCAACGGATACCCAGAGTGCGGATTTCTCAAATTGTGATGGACTATTTGGCTTACGGGTGGTCAGTTGAAGAAATGTGCCGTCAGCACTCATATTTAATGACTGTAGTTTAGACTAAAAAATAGTCGCAGCTAAAAGTAGCTGGCTTTGAAGAGCAGGCAAGCTGTTACTCAAAAACTCAAGAGGGAGAAGATTAAATAACTAATCTTGAAGACTTTTTGCGTCGAGAAACCCGTTTTTTAACGGTGGGATATCGCGGTGCTACCGTCCGTACTCTTCCTGTTTCCCAGCCGGGGGATTTTCCCCTCTGTTTAGGCATTTTCGCGGGAGTGCCAATGTCAACTAAAACCGACAACATTGACTGGGCAACACGTCCAGGAGTTAAATTGATATTAGCAGATTGCCAAGGTAAGATATTCTCGACGACTAAATCCCTAGCTAGCCAGAGTTGCCAACTCATCAATGGCATTAAATCGCTCCAGCGCTCAGATTGTTCGGGAGTTCTCAAGTTAGGCAATGTCCAATGTAATCTTTGCTTAGCAAATCTATACCAATGATCAACTCCAAAACGTCGTAAATACTTAAACCAAACAGTTTCTAAGGGTAGAGTTAGTTCTCCCACCCAAGCCAACCACAAGGGTGGAAACGGCTGACCGTTTGACATCGGCTTCATTCTTTCGACTAGAATTAAATTGACTCTTTGTCCAGCGGCACGATAAAAATGTAAGTCAAGCCATTGCCTGACTCGAACTTGTCCCAACTCTGGATGTTTGTCAATTTCAATCACAGCATCCGCTTGGAGCCATGTGCTTGGGTCATTGAGTCTCATTTTCTGCCCGTGCTTACGTGGTCTACCGCGACCACTATAGGGTGGTGGTGCTGACCACAAACAGGCATTGCTTCGGACTCTCATTAAACAATCGGCTTGAATATCTGCTATTGCCAGTACCCAACTGGCATTGCCATATTCTCGATCTAAAACTGCTAAGACTGGATTGATGCTCTGTTCACAGACAAGTTTGAGTTGGGAAGCTGCTTGAAGTATTGGTGAAGACCCACTACTAATTCTTTCATGGAGTAGGGGTAATGCCCAACTTCCTTGCGCTTCAGGTATCCACGCAATTGTACTGTACCCCTGTCCAATAATTACGCCTTCCTGATATTCATGGGTTCTCTCTTTTAAGGTTTTGGCATCGGGTCTCGCCCATGCAGTGTGGTCAATTGCCACTAATATATGTTCTGTTGCGGGTACTTGCTGTTCTAATTCCTCAAGGGTACAGCATCATCAGTTTTTTTCGGTCTGGCCTACAGTCTTGCAATGCCTCGTAGACGCTTGGCCATTGACGATTGAATAGCGGGCTGAGTGAAAATTCTGCTAAACATGACGCATTTCTGGTGGTCATCACTGCATCCATCAGCTCGAATGTTGCATCTTTCGCTTTTACTAATAACTCGTATGCTGCTTGACGAAATTCCTTTAATCGTTCAGTGTTCATTTAGGGAGTCGATGGGTTTCTATTTCACCCTCATTCTCTCCCGGCGCGGTGGCTCTAGTTCTTCTTTTGCCACCGTTCTCATCTTTATTTAGTCTAAACTACAGTAATGATGGCGGAAGCTCATGCAGCAATGGCGTATTATTTTGACCACCAGGAGGAGATAGACGGCGAAATTCGCAGCGAGTGGGGGGAAGCGGAACAAGCAAAATCTCAAAAAGTGCGATCGAAAGCTTCCTGCTAACAAGGTTGTGCAGCCATTGTGGTAAATTCTACATAGCTGGGAATCTTCGCTCAAGGCATGGCAAAAACACCGATCGCTCTATATCGACAAGGCAACGCTAATTCACCTAGAATGGATAATGTTCGATCTAACAAAGATGTTACTACCTATGAAGAGAACGGTCCAATCTGGGTAGATCCTACTTTAGGAGGTGGGATTTCAACATTTGCTACTCAAAGAAGCGGAAAAAACTGGTGGAAGTTAGATGCGGAGAGTGAAATTCCTGCCGCCCTCGATTTAATTAATGACCACAACGATCATTGGTTGTGGAAACCGAGTTACAGAATGTCGATCGAGGAATACAAGCAGGCTCTTAAACTAATCGGTGCGTATTTCTACAAAGTGAGTTAACGGTTTCAAGCTTTGGCATTTTTCAAGCTGACTGGGTTAGGATAGTGGCAAGTAACTATAAATATTAAAAATGGAGTTCTGATGATTCTATCTTTTAAGGATGTACAATTTATTATTGAAGCTCTGGAATTTCGGATCGAGGCATATCAAGAAAGTTTGAAAGATGAAGAGTTGGATGATGATGAAGTGTCGGATATGGGCAATGATTGCTATTTTTTAGAAGCGCTACGCGAAGATTTAATGAAGGCTATTAAGGAGGCTAATATGCCTGAGATAGCAAAACCTGTACCCTCAGACGGCTTATATCAAGAGGTCAGAAATTAGTCAGGGCGATTCCCTACGGAATAGCTTCGCTCGCGCGTGCTTTAGGAAAGAAAGGGCGATCGCGCTTGCTCAGAAAGTGCTATCCTAGATCGGAGCACAGTCAGAAATTGGCGAGGAAAAAATCTTGTCAACCATCACCGATATTGGCACTCTCATTAGCCGTCATCCTGACATACATGGCGGCGGTGCAATTATTGCCGGAACAAGTGTTACAGTCCGTCGCATTGCTATTTGGTACAAGCAAAGTTTGACCGCAGAAGAAATTGCCTCTCGCATAGGGCATTTAACTCTGACTCAAGTCTATGCAGCTTTGACTTATTACCATGCTAACCGAGATGAAATTGATGTTGAGATTGTGGCCGAAGCAGCAGAAGGCGATCGCATAGAAGCACTGTATCAGTCTCAAACACAAATACAATCTGAATCTCAAGTTTTAGAAATGCCTTCAGTTGCTCAATATCCCAGCCGTCGGGAGTTTATGAAATTGCCCATTGAAGAGAGACGGCGCATTTTAGCAGAACAGGCTGAGGTGATGTTAATTCATTACCAGGATGATAGAGAATGGCAAGAATTACAGACAGGAGATTTAATTGACTACTAATTCTCTGTTTCCCAAACGTGGTGATGTTTGGCTTGCTAATTTTGACCCGACAGTGGGGGCAGAAATTAAAAAGATTCGTCCGGCTGTGGTGGTAAGCTCGGATAGTGTCGGCAAATTGCCGATTAAATTAATTGCACCAGTCACAGATAGGAAAGAATATTATATTGGCAATATTTGGCACGTCAGAATTCATCCAGATAGTGCTAATAATTTAACGAAAGTTTCTGCTGTGGATGTGCTGGAATTGCGTGGTATGGATGGATGTACAAAGGTTTATTCGTAAGATTGGGGAAGTTTCGACTGCTATTATGGATGACATTGCAATAGCGATCGCATCGGTAGTTGAGTATCGGTAGTTAATCAAAGGCAGATGGGACTTCAGGAAAGAAAGGGCGATCGCTATTTTCGATAAATGTTTACAGGAAATCACCTTTTAATCAAAGAACTGAAAAATGACTTCAAAAACTAGCCGAATTATTTCAAGCCAACTCAAATCGTTTCTCATCTTCCCTATATGTTTTATAAACAATGTAGAAAATGCGACAATCCCTAACTTTTATCCTCAGCTTTTTAAGGATGCACTGTGCCATCTGGCATAGTTGCGCCCGTCAGATTTACATTTGTAAAATCCTTAATTTGGCCTAAGTTAGAGCTTTTTAGATTCGCACCCTTAAAACTGGCACCATCAACCATTTCACTTTTCAAGTCATCCCAGATAACCAGTGATAAGTCAGCCTCATTCAAAATTGCTTTTTTGAAGTTTAATCCATCTCCTTTCAGTCGAGCATTAATAAGCTTTACCCCACTTAAATCAGCTTCCGAAAAATTGCCATTATCAATAGAAATTTCACTCAAATCAGCACCTTTCAAATTGACGTGAATTAGATTTGTTCCAGGACCTATCTTGGCCTTACTCAAGTTAACATTATTCAAGTTAGCCCCCTCAAAATTTACCCTGAATATTTGAGATCCACTAAGGTTTGCACCACTAAGATTTGCTCCTGTTAAATTTGTATCGCCGATGGTTGCACCAGCTAGGTTAGCACCCTGAAGGTTAGCATTTTTCAGGTCAGCACCGCTAAGGGAAACTTCTTTAAGATCGGCACCTTGAAGGTCGCAAGCTGGACATACACGTGTTTGCTTTAAACGCTCAACAGCTTGACTTACAGATAAAGAAGATGGCGTAGTTGTTGGAGATGGTGATGCAGTGGCATTAGGAGAGGGAGTTGGTGGAGATGCCGTCGCATTCGGAGAAGGAGTTTCTGGTACTAAAACCGAAGCTGTTGGCGATGGCGTTTGTGTTTCCGCAGCCAAAGGTGTTGAAGAGGGAGTTTCTGATAGTGCAACTGAAGGAGTTGGAGAGGCTGAAGTCGTAACTTCTGATTTGTTCATCACTGCTAAACCTGCAATAACTAGAATTGCTACAATAGCCCCCAACCCCAACACGATTGCTAACGGGAAATTACCCTTTTTCGGGTTGCCGTCATTTTGATTATTCATAATAAAAAATACTCGCTGAGTAAATATTTTTAACCTGAAAAGCAAAGTTTGAAAACTTACGCACTCAGGCAATAAAGGAACAGTTAATTGAGGGTTTGATGCTTCTTGCTCAAATCTGAGAAAGGTTCAAACCCTGATAAAAATATTTGGATGCGTCAGCCCTAAGTTGAACCAATCAAGCAAGCTCACTAAGAGTCAAGCTTGACTCTTAGGCGTGGCGAATTTCCCAAAAGTCTGATAGCTTGGTATTCAAAAGTGTAATTGCTGCTATCTTCTTCATTCGGGATTTGAAAAGTAATCCATCCCCGAACGCGCTCTCCTTTTGGCAGATCATTCATAGAATTTAGTGCAGGTTGTACCCCAAAGAAAGTTGGAGTATAAACATAGCCACTGTCACTTTTTAGTTTGGCATAAAGTAGATTCGCACTTACACCCTGATCGGACTCGCTAGCAAGCGTTACATCAACAGCTACGTATGGTTCTCCACTGTCATTCTGACCAGTTTTCACCTCGTTAACTGTTAAGTTGTATCCCTCCTGGATCACGGGTTTGCCAATAGTACCAACTGAGGCAGCTTGGGCTGGAAACTGTCCTAAGCTGAAACTTAGCATAAAGCACAAAAGTAAAATAAACAGCTTTCGCATTTTTTCTCCGGTTATTTTTTATGTTTTATTTATTGCTTGGATGCCCGTTATTGAATATTTTTACGTTAATTTATCTATAGTGTCAAGTAAAAAATGTCATAGTTTGTCAGGAGTTGATAAAATCATCTAGCCGTTAAAAGTCACATTTTGCCCTTTTTAGTCATAAAATGTCATAAGAAGTCTGATGGGTGCATCTCACTTTGGCAAATACATCAAATTGAAAGTTGACCGTTGAGATAAGCACAGCGAAGAGAAAGGATAGAGGGAACGCTCTCAATATTCCATTGCGCTCCTGA
>NZ_JAIGNI010000035.1 GCF_026130175.1 Lyngbya sp. CCAP 1446/10
CCTTAATCGTTCACTGTTCATTTAGGGAGTGGATAGGTTTTATTTTTCACCCTCATTCTCTCCCGGCGCGGTGGCTCTAGTTCTTCTTTTGCCACCGTTCTCATCTTTAGTTAGTCTAAACTACAGTTTTTTAATAACACTATAGAATAATATTCTATGATCATCGATTTTTACTCATTTTTCAACCATGCAGGGGCGGGTTCACCGAGCTATTTGACACCCACTGACAAATGATAAAAACCCGCCCCACCCAGAAGTTAACAATTAATTTAATTTAACCGTTACGAGGAGAAGGTTTATAACAGTTATCAGTTGGGTTGAGGCGGGTTTATGAATGTTATCGATGGGTGACAAAATTTATCATTGCGGTAGCCGGCTGCTCAAAACTTGGCTGAGCTTTCAACCGCTACTGCAAAAACTTGTAATATTAATCATGGCACTATTTGGCTGAATCTGGCGATCGTCGCGATCGAGGACTCGCGCCCCAAAACTCACACCAGGTCAAAAAAGAATACAACTGCTTTGCCCGTGCTGCAAACCCTTAATTCATCAGTCATTCCCAATTCTACAATCTTTAATCTAACATCGTATCACTTGATCTGGGTGCAGGTGGCTCACCTTACCGCTGCTTAATAAAAATTAAATTTGAATTTTCAAGGGCTGGGTATCTCAAAAATGTAAGTTATTTGACAACAGTCTGTGAAAAAATTTGCTATTGATAGAATAAGCCCGCAAAATTGCGATCCACGCCAAGAGGGTAATTGAAGCATCTCTGGTTCATCGAGGGCAGCAACGTCAGTCGATTTGAGATTTACTCCACAGATTTATCTGGGAGCTTGAACAGGAGTCTCAAATTTTGGGTTCGACTCTCCCATGAGCGTCGGCTGCTTGTACCTATTTTTGGGTAATGTCAAGTGTTTTTGGCTTTTTCGGACGCGATCGACCTTTGACCAAAATAATACTTCTGGAGGATGACATGAGCTATACATTTGAAATCCTGGGCGTATCTCCAACTTTAACGTTTTTTAACCAACAGCAAGAATTACTGCAACAAAAGCAGCCGTCCGGTGTAGAATATTTGGGAAACCGGAAGTGTACTCTCGATTCGTTTGTGACATCCGTAGAGATAGTTTCTCCCTATCGTGGCTGGGATGTCGATCGAGTCGTAAACACCGTGATTAGTTTCTGGATGAACAACTCGGAGAGCATCCAGTATTGGAAGGATAGGCTACAGGATGCCGGCACCGAAAACTTGTTAGTCGCCAGAGTAGGCGATATCAAGTCTTTGCAAGCCGCATTTGAATCGCTGTTGGGCGAATAGGAAGGAAGCATCTCATTTTCGTAAAAAGCATTTTTTTGTTTGAGTGCGATCGTTCCCGGTCGCTTATTACAATACGCGATCGGGACAGCACTATCAAAACAAAATTGAGATGCTCCCAATCAGAAAATTGGGAATTGGGAAAAACTCGATCGACAATCGCTAAAATCAACTCAAATTTCTATTCCCAATTCCCGATTTCCCATTCCCAATTCCCAATTCCCAATTCCCAATTCCCAATTCCCAATTCCCAATTCCCAATTCCTATGTCTCGTTCAAAAGCCCTGCAATCTTATATTTTTCTCCGCTTACTCCTCGCACCGCTAATGTTGTGGACAATCACCACAGCAGTATTTTTGCTGCTGCGAGCCACTCCGGGCGACCCCATAGATGCGATTCTCGGCTCACGAGCTCCCGCAGCCGCCAAAGCAGCAATGCGAACCCAACTCGGCCTCGATGCACCGCTGTGGCAACAATATCTCAAATACATGAAAGACTTGTTGGGCTTAGACTTAGGAACCTCCATCACTACTCGCGGACAAACCGTTTGGCAAATTATCGGAGACTATTTCCCCGCCACAGTGGAATTAGCAGTTTGTAGCATGGCCATAGCTTTAATTGTCGGCATCAGTATCGGTTCCCTGGCAGCATCGCGCCCCAATACTATTTTCGATGCTGCTGGCCGTTTGTTTGGCATTATTACTTACTCGCTGCCGGCTTTTTGGGCCGGCATGGTTTTACAATTAATTTTCTCGGTGCAGTTGGGCTGGTTTCCCTTGGGAACTCGCTTTCCGGTGACATTAAGAGCCCCCCAAGGCTACACGGGACTTTACACTATAGACAGTCTTCTGAGCGCTAACCTTGGTCAGTTTTTCACAAGTTTGCATTATTTGGCACTCCCAAGTTTGACGCTGGGCATTCTTTTGAGTGGCATTTTTGAGCGAATTGTTAGGGTAAATCTGAAGCAAACTTTGCAAGCAGATTATGTTGAAGCAGCTAGAGCTCGCGGCATTCCTGAATTGCAGATTTTATGGGCTCATGCTCTGAAAAATGCGCTAATTCCAGTGATTACTGTCTTAGGATTAACTTTTGCTGCTCTGTTGGGTGGTGCTATTTTAACTGAGGTTACTTTTTCTTGGCCGGGGCTGGCAAATCGACTGTACGAAGCGATTAGCTTGCGTGATTATCCAACAGTACAAGGTATTGTGGTGTTTTTTGCGGGAATTGTGGTAATTGCTAGCATTGCAATTGATGTTTTGAATGCTTACATTGACCCGCGAATTCGGTACTAAATTAATGAAGAGTTGACAGTTGATAGTTGACAGTTGATAGTTGACAGTTGACAGTTGACAGTTGACAGTTGACAGAAGGAATAATGAAGAAGCAAGAATGAAGATGTTCGCCCTCTCCCCCTCTCCCAATCTCCCCCTCTCCCGCTATCTGCTCCTTTGATATGCGTGGAAAATTATCAGGTGCGATCGACTAAAATATGGAACTCATATCAACAAGTAGAATTAGTTGCAGCACTGAATGATTTTGCCAGAAGAGGCGACTGTGGCAGTCTCAGCTTTTTCTAGCTGTACTTTCTGCGTGCGCCAAATGTTGCAGCCAGGATTAGCCCCTTAAGAAACAGCGATCGAAAATATCGGCTTTTAGACTCAGGACACTTTGCAGTTTATCGGCAATACTAGAGCAATAAAAAGCAAAATTTGAGGAAACGCTGATGAAATTATTACAAATAACAGTCGCTCTATCGGCTGCTTTGACCCCACTAATGGCTGAAGCTGCCTTTAGCCGCCCGATAGTGGACGCAGGCGACTTTCCCAGAGCCTCAAACCCGCGAGTAAACGTGCCGGTTTGCTTCATCGAAACCCCAAGCGGCACAACTTTTGATTTAGTCAGATTGTGCGGCACCAACGCCGATCCCCAAAAGATGGCTCCCGCAGCCGGCAACCCCGCCAATGCTCCTGCAAATAACCCCAATGCAGCGAATCCGGCAGCCGCCCCGAACCCCAACAGCGTCACCAGAGATGCTGCCGGCACCCCGATAACTACTCCTGCGGGTACGAATCCCAACAATCCCAACAATCCCAGCAATCCCAACAATCCCAACAATCCCAACAATGTCAATCCGGGAACTTCGCCGAATACCAATCCCAACAATGTCAATCCGGGAACTTCGCCGAATACCAATCCCAACAATGTCAATCCGGGAACTTCGCCGAATACCAATCCCAACAATGTCAATCCGGGAACTTCGCCGAATACCAATCAGAATAATTTGAATCCGGGAACTTCGCCGAATACCAATCAGAATAATTTGAATCCGGGAACTTCGCCGAATACCAATCAGAATAATTTGAATCCGGGAACTTCGCCGAATACCAATCCCAGCAACAATTTGTCTCCCAACAGTACCAATGGCAACGGCACGGGCACTTTTTGAACGGCCGCCGGATGAGTTAAGCTAAGACATGGAAGTGGCGATTCCCTACCCTTCGGGATAGCTTCGCTCGCGCGTAATTGAGGAAACCTACTGTGTCAAACTTAGTTCAACGACTAGAAATAACCGCTCATCCGCAACTCGAAAAATCCCTCGGCTATCGAGGAGACAGTCGCTGGGTAGCTTGGCGGTGGGAACCCGACATCGACCAACTTATTTCCTGCGACGGCAAAACAGTCGGTACTGGCAATAATATGGCTTGGCTAGTATTTTTACAGCACGATTTAGTTAAGCCTGCTCTACAAGAGTACAACTTTGCTGAGGGCGATCGCTACTGGCTGCTTTTAGACACCGAAACTCGAAATCTATACGTCGGCGAAGGGAAGGCAGTTCAAAGTCTACTAGAACAGCCGGAGAGTTTAGCTTTGTTAGCCTGTCTCGATGGCGGAAATGCCGGAAAAACTGCTGAAAATTGGCAGCAAACGCTATCTCAACTAACAACAACAACCGCCTTTCGCCACCTAACAAATGCCATTCCTTTCGGAATCGCCGCCGCTTTAATAGGTGCTTTAGGAATCGGAACCGGATTGTGGGTAGTCCCGACAGTGCAACAGAAACTCACCCAAAAAACAGCTTTTACTTCCCCAATTAGTTCAGCAGCCAACTGCGGGATTGGCGGTTCCGACGATTTTTCAGCTTATGTTGGTTCGTCGAGCTCAGATAAAGAACTTCACTTAATCGGCGTTTACGAAGCTAATTCGGAGCACGGGAACGGAAATTTGTCGAAAAGTGCGTTAGCGAAGCCAACGAAGAGGATCGAAATCAACGTAGAACCCCGAAACAAGCCAATAATTCTCGCACTTTCAGCCTACGAACCTGTCAACTGGAACATAAATGTAGAACCCGGAACTGTTATCGAAAAAATCATTGTTAACGGATACCATAACCAAACAGTTTCAGGAGTTTCTGGAATTCCAATAGAAGAGTACAGCTACGAAGAAACCGGAAACTATATCGGCAACTTTATCTACAAGTGGGGTGCTACCACTGAAAGTCCCAATACTCCCTCCCTCGTCACTAAATTGGAACAGATAAACCGCACAAGTTTAACTTCTTTTCAAGGATGCTACAGAGGTACTAACTTTAGTATCAAATCAGAACCGTGACAGACAGCGAAAAGTTAAAAACAAGTCCGCTAAAATCACAAAACCCGCATCAGCGGGTTTTTTGTTGAGAGTGAAATTTGACATTTTTATGGTATAATATGCCGTGGCATCATGCCAATTCTCAATTCCGAATTTCCAATTCTAACAATGCTAATAAAATCACTATGAAATACTGGTACGAAACCATCGCAGTAGCGCAGCGAATTTTAATTGAATTAGGGAGGCGGCGACGCAGCTTAGTTTTGTGGAGTATTTTTCCAGTTTCTATCTTGCTAATTAACGGTTTAATCTTAAAAGAACGCGCTAATCTCACCACGGCAAAAGCCTTTGAAAGTGCTGCACCCGCAAGTTTAGTAGGAGCCGCTTTATTTTTTAGCTGTCTCGGCGGCAGCGTCGCAACGGTAGTATCAGAACGAGAACAACATACTCTCAAACGCTTATTTATTTCTCCCTTGAGCGGCACTTCCTACTTTTTAGGAATTTTTATTGCTCATAGTTGCATCGGCATCGGTCAGGTACTTTTAGTATACACGATCGCAGCGTGTTTAGGAGCACAATTTCAAGGATCTATTTTGTTAGGGTGTGCGATTATTTTACTGAGTATTGTATCTTACGTAGGCGTGGGCTTTATTCTCGGCACGCAGTTTGCGAGGCGCACTGAAGATGTCAACTCGCTAGTAGCAGCTTTCGGCGTTCCTTTGTTGATTTTAGGAGGCGCATTTTTGCCGACTGCGCTGTTTCCCAAAACTCTGCTGGATCTCGCCCAGTACAATCCAATTTATCACATGAACGAAGCCCTAATAGGCGTGTGGGCTAACGGCAAAGATTTTGCGGATATTGAATCGCACTTCTGGTTTTTATTAATATTTGCTATTTTAATGATAGTGGCAGGGTGGCTGTCTTATCGGCGGATGTTGAACACGGAAAGAAGACTTTAAACAGTTGACAGTTGACATTTGACAGTTGACATTTGACATTTGACATTTGACATTTGACATTTGACATTTGACATTTGACATTTGACATTTGACATTTACTGGGTACCAGGCGCAGGCTGGTAATCAGTTAAAAGATATCCGTAGGGGCGAAGCATTTCGGCAGTAAATATCTGCTTGTTACTAATAATTTATCTGCCGGAATGCTTCGCTCTCTACCAAAGCTGTTAATAATATAATTAAACTTAGGGAGATTTAAAACCTTGCTGCAAATTGAAAAGCTAAATAAGTCTTATGGCGAACGTTCAGTGCTTAAAGATTTAACACTGCACATTCAAGCTGGCGAAATTTATGGTTTACTTGGGCCAAACGGTGCTGGTAAAACTACAACTATCAATATTTTATGCAATTTGCTAAATGCCGACAGCGGCAAAGTTTCCATCAATGGCGAACCTGTTTCGGAATCGACTAAACCGTTAATAGGTGTAGCACCCCAAGAAAATTTGCTTTATAAAAGCCTTAGTTGCGAAGAAAATCTCAATTTTTTTGCTCAAATTTATGGTTTAAATCGCAAACAGCGCAGCTATCAAGTAGAGCAATGTTTAAAGGCAGTAAATTTGACTGATAGAGCTAAAAGTCCGGTGGAAACTTTGAGTGGAGGAATGCAGCGACGTTTGAATATTGCGGTGGCTTTGGTGCACAAGCCTAAATTAGTAATTTTAGATGAACCGACAACGGGTTTAGATATAGAAGCTCGTTATGAAATTTGGGAGTTAATTCAGCGTTTACAATCGGAAGGAATTACGATTTTGCTGACAACTCATTTGTTGGATGAAGCTGAGCGTTTGTGTCAGAGAATTGGGATTTTAAAAAATGGTAGCATTGTGGCTGAGGGTAGTTTGGAGGAATTACAAAGACTGATTCCGGCTCAAGAAATTATTGTTATTAAAACTACTGAAGAAGAAAAGACGATCGTCCGCGCTGAAAAATACAGTTTTATCCCCCGTCGCTACGGTAGTGATTTGGCTTTTTGGCTGCCGGAATGTTTGGAATTAAAAGAGATTATTTTGCTGTTTGATGGGATTTCTATTGATTCAATTGCTCGATATCCGGTGCGGTTAGAACATATTTATGTTGAGGTGACAAAACAAAGCGAACTAGGTTTGTAGAAGACCGGGCGGTTGAAACCGCCGTCTGCATCTACTTTTTTACCCGAAAGAATTGGTTTAAAGCCTTTCCCTTCTAGGGGGAATTTAAAATCAGACTATTCATTACTCCAATCCTCTTCCTTCCAGGTATAGGTCGCCGTCAACTGTCAACTGTCAACTGTCAACTGTCAACTGAATTAGACGGCTTTTGCCCAGGATAGCCAAGTTTCCATCGGGCGAAAACCTACTGATTGATAAAGCTTTGTCGCGCCTGTCAAACTGTCAGCATCGACGCTGAGTTTGGCTGTATTTGCACCCGCCGCTTTTAAGGTGTGCAATCCGGCTAATAACATTGCTTTTCCTAATCCCATTTTCCGAAAGTCGCGTCGCGTACCCAATAGTTCAATCCAACCGTCTTTTGTGTCGCTACGGTGGTTTTTCTGGGGTTTGATTTGACAGTCGCAGAAAGCTGCAAATCTACGATCGCCCGAAACAGCAATTAAATCTAATTCCGGCTGATAATTTTCGTCTTGCATCCAGTATCGCACGGTTTCGGCAGTTAAATCGTGGTGGTTCCAGTGATCGATAAATGACTGGTTGAACATTTCTACCCAGGGTTGGATGTCTTTTTCTCCCGATACGTGCGTCAGCGCAAAGTCTGCGGGAAATTCGGGTGCGGGAATTGGTTCGGCGAGCGATCGCGCCATTGTGAGAAAATAGCGATCGACTGCAAAGCCCTGTTTTTCTAATAGCAGCATTCCATCGGTTCGATCGTCGCGGTTGTAGGTACGCAATTTTGCGGGCAAATTCCGTTGCTTCCCGACTTCGCCCAGCCGCTTTTCGCCCCATTTAACGATCTCTGTTTCTAAACCTTCACCGCGCAGGTTTGGATGCACGTAAAACCAGAGACAGGCGTCTATTTCATCCTGGGAATCGGGCATATCTAGGAGTGCTAAACCGATCAATTTGTAATTACCGTCTTCCCACAACTGCACGTCGCGGGCTTTGTCGAGTTTAGGGGCATCTAGTACGAGCTTGAGTTCGCTGGCTGATACTTCTTCGCCGAGTCGATCGACTGTTTCGCAAGCATCGATTAAATTTGCGATCGCACACCAGTCACTTTCGCCCTTGTAGGAGCGTGTTGTCAAGATATTCATAAAAAACTTTGCAATCCGTAATTTCGGACTGTTCCTCTTAATGGGTATTGGCAAATGAGTACAGTAATTCGGACATTTTGCACAAATGTCAGTAACAGGCTTTCTGGCCTGTTCCACAAGAAACAAGTATTGTTTTCGGGCGGCTAATCTTAGCCCGCACCTCAACAGCTTTTAGTATTAGAGAATGGTGTTGATAAAACTCAGAAACCTGTTTATATCACCCAGGCTTTCAGGTTTTATCTCATAGCGCAATCATAAAAATTGGTTAGCCCATTTGGGCGGTTTTTTTTATTGGAGTCTGTGGCCAGAGGAACGCCAAACCTTTGCAAGCAGCGCCCTCGAAGTTATCAAAGCTGGTGCTTGACTAACTGTTGTTTAAATAAATTTGATGCAGCTAAGTAAAGAAGTTTTCACCCCCACCGGGTAGTTGATTTTTACTTTTGCTCTGTTTTACAAAAAATCCTGTTTCAGGGATTTGTTGCTGCTCCTGTTCACTCACCCGATCGGGCGAGGGGAACAGTTGAAGTTCTTAAAAAGTTCCCTAATTCAACTATAACCGCTCAGGTTTTTTTTGGCAAGTTCGATCTGAGGAAACTTTTGTTAGTATTAGCCCGATGCTGGGTTCGACGGCAGAAGCACCACGCTTTTAAGCGGTCATAGGTATAGTTTTGATAACTTTTTGCCAGACTTGAAGATTTAATTTTATCCAAACGTTAAACTGACGTTAAACTGCTTTCTGGGATTTGTGTGAGGTAAATATGCTTGACAACCTCGATTTAGATATTTCGCTGGATAAAGAAACCTATGAGGCCAAAATTGAAGTTTTAATGCAGCAGTTGCGATCGCTCCAACAAACCTGCTGGGAAAAAAAAATGCCCGTAATCATCGTACTCGAAGGTTGGGCCGCCGCGGGCAAAGGCGCACTCGTCAAAAAAATGGTGGGTTACATGGATCCGCGCGGCTTTACCGTTCACCCGATTTGGCCGCCGTCAGAGGCAGAAATGGACTATCCTTTTCTGTGGCGGTTTTGGCAGAAACTCCCAGCCCGCGGTCGGATTGGCTTTTTTTATCACAGTTGGTACACTCATCTTTTAGAAGACCGGTTGTTCGAGAGAGTCTCCGAGGCCGAAGTACCGACAATCATCAGACAAATCAACGCCTTCGAGCGCATGATGGTAAACGACGGCGCGGCAATTGCCAAATTTTGGATTCACCTGAGCAAAAAAGAACTCAAACATCGGCTCAAAAAACTAGAAGACGATAGCTTACAAGCTTGGCGAGTGCGGCCGGAAGATTGGAAACAAGCCAAAAAATATCAAGAATACACGACTTTGGCCGAAGAAATGATAACTCAAACCGGCACGGGCCCGGCACCTTGGACGCTAGTAGAAGGCGACTGTCAGCGCTGGGCGAGAGTCAAAGTTTTAACGCAAATGGCAGCCAAAATTACAGAAGCCCTAGACAGACTCCCCACACAATCTGCACCCGTTCCATTGCCGCCTCAAGAAAAGTTGCAACCCACCGAACCAGACTTGCTCGCCCAAGTAGATTTAACTCTATCCTTGTCGCCAGACGAATACAAACACGAACTTCGCGAAGCACAAACCAGTTTTGGTGAACTGCAACAAAGCATCCACGAAAAGGACATCCCCGTGTTAGTGCTGTTTGAAGGTTGGGATGCGGCCGGTAAAGGAGGAGCGATCAAACGTTTGACGGACATCCTAGACCCCCGCAGTTACTCCGTCAATGCCTTTGCTGCGCCGACGGACGAAGAAAAAGCTCACCACTACCTCTGGCGCTTCTGGCGGGAGTTGCCGACTGCTGGTAAAATCAGCATTTACGATCGCAGTTGGTATGGTAGAGTGCTCGTCGAGCGAGTCGAAGGATTTGCCACCGAACTCGAATGGCGTCGAGCTTACCAGGAAATCAACGAATTTGAGGAGCAACTCACCAGTTTCGGTTGTATCTTAGTTAAATTCTGGCTGCACATCAGTCCCGAAGAGGAACTAAAGCGGTTTACAGACCGACAAAATAATCCATTTAAACAATACAAACTCACTCAAGAAGATTGGCGGAATCGAGAAAAGTGGAATTATTATGAAGTGGCGGTGAATCAAATGATTCAGCGCACCAGCACGCCGACAGCTCCCTGGACGATAATTGCGGCCGATAACAAGTATTATGCTCGTGTTAAAGTAATTCAAACGGTAACGCAGGCAATTCGGAATCAACTGAAACGCCGATAAATTGGGATTGGTGAATGGGTAACAGGTAATGGGGAAAATACAGGCAGCACAAAGCAGGCAAGATTGCCAAGTCAATTTCACCTGCCGCCAGCTCCATCCATTATCAATTACCGATCGACCATTACCAGTGATCAATTACCAATTATCTGTCAGCAATCTGTGACCATCCCCAAAAGGGGTGCAAGCCACCGACGCTATGAGTATGGAGATCCTAAAATTTTAGATCAAAGTTTAAACTCCCAGATTCATCTGTGGAGTCAATCTAAAATCTCAAATCTAAAATCTCAAATCGACTGACTGGAAGTAGCGAGCTCGATTGCCTGTAACCAATAGTTGATAGCTGACTGGAATCGAGGATCAGGAGAAATGCGATCGCAGTGCGCGATCGGCGAAAGTTAACAACCCAACCGATGCCGGCATTGCCTACCGCAGCTAAATTCGCGCTCGCTTCCACAATTCCGTACTAATTTATGAAGACACAGAATATTGCAAGATGCCTGAACTATTCGCTCGCATTCTATTTCTATTCCTCCTCTTCTCACTGATCAAATCGTGGTGGGATCAATCGGGAGGTAAAGACAATCCTTTAATAGATCGGCTGCGCGTTTTGCTGCTGATCAGCCTTTTGTTCCTAGCTTTTTTTGCCCCAGACACGCCAGTCGGAGCAGCGATTTTCGGCTTAATAGCCTTTTTCTTTAAGCCGCTGGGTTTTTCGATTACGTTACTGGTGATTGCATCGGCGCTGATTACGAACGGGGGCATCCGCAACCCGGCGCCGAGAATGATCCTGGCAGCACTGCTAGTTTTGATCCTTTCGAGTATGCCAGTTGTGGCTTACTGGTTCGCCGATCAAGCAGAACGGGATGCGGCTGCACGCACCACAGTTTGCTGCGATGAAACAGCCGCGGCGATCGTCCTGCTGGGCAAGGGAACGACTAACAGTCACACCGCCAACCGAGAAGCGATTCAACTGGCAGACACAGGGAATCGCCTGCCCTACGCTGCCGTTTTGTACAAAAAACAATTAGCACCTTTGGTGATTGTTACAGCCGGGCCCAGAGCAGATTTACAGAATTATACTGGCGAAGCTAAAGATATCGAGACTTTGCTGGCAAGCAACATGGGCGTGCCGCGCAACAGTATCGTTCTCGACGATAATGGCAGGAACATACGCACCAGCGCAGAGGAAGTGAGAAAGATCCTCGACAGTCGCGGCGTCGGGCGCAAAGTAATCCTGGTAACATCTGCGATTCAGATGCGGCGTGCCAGCCTCGCTTTTGCGAATATGGGAATCCAGGTGATTCCTAGAGCTACGGACTTCTACACTTACCAGCCCGTATCAGGAGGTAGATCCCGACTGCGCTTAGACGCGGCAGATTTCCTGCCCAGTGCAGAAGCTTTGGTAACTACGACACGAGTATTCGATGAATATTTCGGGTCTATTTATTACTATTTGCGTGGCTGGCAGGCTCCCAGGGCCTAAAGCGGCAAGTTGGTGGTGTTTTTCTTAGGCAACACCGACTACTCCCCAGATTGGTTTAACATCTCATGAGAATGTGACCTTTGTGGGGAGCTGTAATTTCTGAGGCCAGCGGGGTCGCCGATGGCAAAATTGGCCGTTAATAAGAACACCGCCCAAAATATAGGAGCCTCCCACTCGGATTTTTTTTGGGCTGGCGCTTCTTTAGCTTTGGCGGAGGTGACGATGACTTTGAGGTCTAGTTTGCCTTCAATTTCTTTGCCTTTGAGAATTCCTTCGCTGCATACACCCTTAAAAGCTAGCGGATCTGGTTTTGGTGCTTCTGCTTTCGCTTCATCTGGCATTGTTTTGTCCTGATTTTGGTCGATCTGGTTGGATAGTAAGTTCCCAGAGGTTCGGGGGGTTTCCGGATCGGATTGCGCGAACTCTGAAAAATTTAAATTAAATATGCACCCCGCCCCTTACTGGGGCTTAAATATCAGAGCCTGAAGGCATTTCAAGCGAGTGGTGGTTTGTTGGGTAGCAGCGTTGCCTGGAAGCTGCTACTTATCTATCTGGGTGAAAGGGAGATTTTTATGCAAAATACAGGTTCTTCTGAAAAATTGTGAATAAATTTATTATCTCTACGCAAGCGAAAACGTCAATACCATTAAGGCTGAGTTTGGTTTTATTACCTCATAAATTCTATTTCTTGTAGGAGCGGAAGTGGCGCAATTACTGGAAAAACTGGGTTTATGGCTGCATTGCCCGATCGAACTACGAATCTAAAATCTCATACGCTCTAAATCATCGACAGTGAAAACATCCACCAGCAAACTATCTTCCCTGCAACCAGAACAACTGGCAGCTTGGGCAACAGAGGCAATTAATCGCAGTAAATCTGGTCAAATCCCCACGTACATACCTCTGCTTGCGGGAGCCGACAGACAATGCTTTGCCGTGCAAATTAGGGCAATTGACGGTCAAATTTTGAGCTGGGGCAGCGTCGATAAAACATTCCCGCTGATGAGCGTAGTCAAGCCGTTTGTGCTGCTTTATTTGCTGTGCGAGTTGGGCGAAAAAGCGGTTTTTGATTGCGTGGGCTGCGATCCTTCGGAAATGGCTTTTAATTCCCTGACTCAACTGGAAATAGATAAAGGGAAGCCGAGAAATCCGATGATTAATAGCGGGGCGATCGCCCTGGCATCTTTGATTCCCGGTAAAAATGCAGTTGAGCGCTGTCAAAACCTGGGAAATTGGCTGAATCAACAAGCAAACAGTCAGTTATTTGTTGACGAGTTAATGCTCGATTCAGTGAATGCAATGCCGAATCAAAAAAATTGGGATCTTGCCTTGGCAATGGTAGAATCGGGTTATATTGAAAACTCGGAAATTGCGCTAGAAACTTATAATCGCGTCTGCTGTTTATCGGGAACTGTGGAAGATTTGGCAAAGCTGGGAGTGGTGTTGGTAAATGGTGGTGGAGCGATCGGGGAAAACTGCCGTACTGTGAAAGCGCTGATGGCTACTTGCGGTTTGTATGAAGCATCGGGCCGCTTGGCGCTGCGGGTGGGATTGCCGGCTAAGTCGGGAGTTAGTGGGGCTTTGTTGTCGGTTATTCCGGGTGAAGGGGCGATCGCATCTTACAGTCCACCACTGAATAAAGAGGGGAATTCTGTGGGCAGTTTATTTCTATTGGAACAAATAGCTAAAACTCTGCGGCTGAGTGTATTTGATTAAATTTGGAATTTGGAATTGGGAATTGGGGAATTGGGAATTGGGAATTGGGAATTGGGAATTGGTTATTAGAAAAATCACTAACAAGTAACCACTAACTATTACCCATGCCCAATGCCCGATGCCCGATGCCCCATGCCCGATGCCCCATGCCCACTGACTATTACTTTTCGCCCAAAATAGCATAAACCACCGTTTCTTCTTTTTTGCCGCGCAATTGAATCGATCCTACTTTTTGGCCTTCGTAGCGATCGCGCACATAAGCAAAAGTCCTCCCCGTCACCAACAAATTAAAAGGACTATCAGACACAATTTCCTTATTCATCGCCTCCAATCTAGCAGCAACATTGACAGCATCACCGATCACAGAATAATTTAAACGTCGGGAACCGCCGACACTACCAGCAACTAACTGTCCAGTATGCAAACCAATACCAAACTTAATTAAAGGTTTGCGTTTAATTCTAAGCTGCTGATTAATTTCGTTTAGCTTTTCGTGCATGGCGATACAAGCCGCAACTGCATTCAAAGCATCTTGTTGAATTTCTGCATATTCGCTATGGCAAAAAGGCACACCAAAAACTGCCATAATTGCATCACCGATGTATTTATCAACAACGCCACCATGATCCATAATACAGTTGGTCATCGCTTCCAAATAATTGTTCAGCCAGTTGAGCAAATCCCGCGCTGGCATTTTTTCGGAAATCGAAGTAAAATTGCGAATATCCATAAACAGCACAGTTGCTGTAAGTTCTTGAGGTTCGAGTTCTCCCTGTTCAAATATTTCAGCTTTGCGTCGCCAAATAAGCTGAGCAGTTTCGGGTGCGACGTGCTGTTCAAATAACCTCATCAACTGCTGTTTTTCGTACTGTTCCCGCAGTTGCAAAGCAGTGCCAGATAAAATAAGAGTGCCGATGGGTGCGGCAATGGGAAGCCACCAAAAATAGAAGCCAAATAACAAAGCAGCAGCCGTAACCCAAATTACAGGCAAACCGAGGGCGATCGCAATTCTGTCTTTAACACCTCGGTTGCACAAAACCGAAGTAGTCAGCGGGCCAATCGCCAATAATAACAAATTTTCTAGCTGTATCGGCAGCCGCCGCAGCAAGCGTTGATTGAGCAAATTGTCAATCAACGCTGCATATAAATAAACCCCACCCGTAGTTTTGTTGAGAGGCGTAGATATCTGGTCAAAACCAGTAGCAACTAGGCCGACTAAGACTAATTTATTGGCTAAAGCATTTTCAGGAATTCTACCTTCTACAACATCTACAAAAGCATAGGTACGTAGATTTTCTGTTTTCCCCGGCCAGTTAACCAAAACTGTTTGTTCCTGCATCTTTTGTAGTTGCGGCAGCAATACAGGATTTTGCGGGTTAGCAGCGTTGTACCTCTGAGTCATTGCTAAACCGAAGTTAGGAATGGAGTCGAGAAATATTTTTAAATCGCGGCTAATGCCGTCGCTGTTGGGTTCGTGTATTATATGTCCGATACCTGCGGCGACTGCTTTTAAAGATGCTACTGGTTCTTCTTTGGTGGTTCTTGGGAGTACAACTTTGCCGTTGCTGGCGATCGCACCGGCTAACATTTCATCTTTGGGACTCGGATCGAGGAACAGAATATCGAAACCAACTGCTGTGGGGGGAGATTTTTTCAGGGCTGATAAAAGTTCGGCGTAGCGATTGCGTGGCCAAGGAAATTTACCGTATTCCTGCAAGCTTTGGGGCTCGATCGCAATTACTGCAATTCTGTCATCCCACCCCGGATTTGGCAACATTCTCGATTCTCGAATTTGAAATAGGGTTTTGTATCCCAAATATTCAAGGGGTTTCCAGATTCCAAATTGCAGCATGGTTGCAGACAGGATACCTGCGGCGGCGCCTGTCAGCCAGGGAGGATTTGTGGTGATATATTGCCGGATGCCGATCAGTTGATTTTGTTTGAGGTACTCGATCAATTGTTTGAATTTCATTCAATTAATTTGATGCAATAATTGACCTTCGATTCCGACGTTCGAGATGTTTCAGAAGACCGGGCGGTTGAAACCGCGTCTATATAAACAAAACCCGCCTCCGCGGGTTGAAGACCAAATCGATATTCCAGATGATAATACCGGGCGTTTAAAAGCGCCGTCTGATCTAGATAAGTTGTTTAGGGAACTGCGATGCTGTAATGCCTTTCTGTGACTGACGGGCCTCGAACTACGATGTTGATGCGGCGGCTTGGAGGTAAAATCCCTTGGATTTTGAAGTTTCCCTGTTGATCGATCTTAATTGTTTCGTTGTTGACATAAATTATGTCGATCGGGTTAATTTGACCGCTGAGGCGATAGATATTGCCACTGAGTCTCGACAAATTGCGGACTTTGAGTTGGGTTAGACGAGGGCTGGCTGAGGGCGCGACGGGCGAGGTTTGAGGGAAAATTGTCGTGGCGTTGCCGCGGGTGACAACTACTTGCGAGTCGGTGCGCCCCGATACTTCGACTGTACCTTCAATAGTTTCGACTGAGGTTTTGCCGTCGCCGACGCTAACGCCAAAGGATGTACCCCGGACTCCGGCCACGCCTTCGGGGGTTTCTACCCTGACTGGGGCGGTTCTGGGAGATTTTTTTTGTTGGGCAATTTGACTGGTTTCGGCAATTCCGCTGAAGGTATTTAAGGCGGCAATTTGCTGGGGCGGGATAATTGTTGAGCTGTTGGCGGAGGCTGTTGGCGCAGCAGTTTTGCCGATCGACAATCTGACTCGCCCCCTGCTGACAAAAATAGCTGTGTCATTTTCGCCTGCACTGCTTGACAAATCGGATATTTTGACTGCGGTTTTTTCGGCTACTTCGACGATGCCGATGTTGTTGTCGATCGCTAAACGGGCTGTGGAATCGGGGCCGGTGATGATTTCGTCTCCGGGGGCGAGTAGCCGATCGCCCACAACTGCTGGTCGCCCTTTGAAGGTGACAGTACCGCGAATTTCTTGAATTTCGAGCGATCGTCCGGCTGCTGTTCCCTGAGCCTTTAGAGCCTGGGCTGGGGATGGATTCGCCGCCGCTGTTTGCGGATTTTTGGGAGACTTTGAGCCTGTTGGGGCTTGATCGACTGAGATAATTTTAGTAGGGTTAGACTGCTGTTTGGGGGATGGAGAGAGCGGACTGGCGATCGTCCCGCGAAATGTCGGCAGACAGGCCAGCACAGCTAAGGACAAACTTATGAGTGGAATTTTGGTCGATCGCCAGCACGTACACATTTTATTCATTATTTCAATTTTGTCATATTGAAGTTTGTAGACTTCATTTCCTCTAGCAGACGCCCCAAATCCGGAAATCGTTCCATTTTTTCTGCCGTAAAACAGCAGCAAAAATAAACTTTATCAGCCTGAAATTTTACCATTAAAACTTATTTTTTTTGTCGGATTTTAGTAAACTGTTACAACATGGCACTTTACTAAAATCTGACCTTCGGGAAATTTGGCCAACCAGACTCAAAGTCTTTTACAGCATGAAAATTAGCCGTTGTCAACGTCAGAAAGGGCAGATTTATATATAGCAAACATAAAATTAATTACTGCTTTTGAATGCTTTTTGGCTTCTGCCTGAAGGATGACTAATTGGGGATAAATCCTGTAGTTGTGGCAATTAATAAAAAGATTCTTTTTGCGAATCAATAAAAAATAATTATCTAAGTGGTGAACAGCCTCTGCCAGTGGAGCTTGCCGCTGTGGAACCTGATGAAGCAAACCCAAGCGAATCATGGTAGACGATCGACCAACTCCGACTAGAATACCGTTTTTTAGGGAAAGTTGGTCGAAATTTCGAGGGAAAATCATGGCGGGCGATCGGGCTTGGTGGTGTTGCTGCTCGATCGAGACCGCCAAACTGTAAAATGGACGCTTGTATATAGGTTTTGTAGAGCAGGAGAACAATTTCAGTGGCAATAGAAGTAGGTCAAAAAGTTAAGGTGCGCCGTCTCAGAGATCGGATACCTGCAAATATGGTAGGGATGATAAAGAAGAATCCAGTAGGCACTGTGGACGGATTCAGAATGGTTGACGGTAGCGGAGTAGGCGTGGTTGTCAAGTTTGACGGTTTTGCGACTTGGTTCTTTGAAGATGAGCTAGAAGCCGTTTAACAGAAGGAAGAAGGAAGAAGGAAGAAGGAAGAAGGAAGAAGGAAGAGGGAAGAAGGAAGGAGGAAGAAGGAAGATTTTTCCCACTCTCCCATTCTCCCCATCTCCCCATCTCCCCATCTCCCCATCTCCCCTTCTCCCTTTCTCCCCCTCTCCCCCTTTCCCACTCCCCCAATCTCGATGGCCGTTGCGCTTAAATGTTAAAGAGTAAGCTTTGGCAGTGAGAACAGAAAATGGCTTTGATTTTGACATTTTTGGGCAAAGGCGGCACTGGCCGCAGTACGATCGCGATCGCAACAGCTAAAAAATATGCGGCTCAAGGCAAGCGAGTTCTGCTACTCGGCCAAGATCCGGGCCCTGCATTGGGTATTCTGCTAGGAGTTCCCCTGACTCTCAGCCCGCAGGAAATCGCCCCCAACCTGAAAGCGGTACAGGTGAACAGCGCGCCCCTGCTAGAACGCAGGTGGGACGAAGTTAAACAACTAGAAGCGCAATATGTGCGTACTCCTTTTTTCAAGCAGATTTACGGGCAAGAATTGGGAGTGTTACCGGGGATGGACAGCGCCCTGGCGTTGAATGAACTTCGGGAATATGACGACAGCAAACAATACGATGTGATCGTTTATGACGGCACAGGCGGTATGGATACGCTGCGGATGCTGGGAATGCCGGAAATTCTGAGTTGGTATATCCGCCGCTTCCGCCAAGCTTTGGTAGATTCGGATTTGGGTAAAGCGCTTTCGCCTTTTATTCAACCGGTTGTCAGTACCGTGTTGACGGTGGATTTGTCGGGAGATAATGCTTTTCAATCTACTAAGCAAGTAGATAATCTGTTGGATAAGGGTAAGGAAGCACTGGCCGATCCAAACCGCACGGCGGCTTATTTGGTGACGACTGGGGATGCAAGTGCGATCGCCACTGCGCGCTATCTTTGGGGAAGTTCTCAACAAATTGGTTTGACTGTCGGTGGTGTAATTGTGAATCAATCACCGATTACAGAAGCTGTTGCTGCGGATTTCGATCCTTTGACAGCAGTTGCGGTGCCGGCGCACAGCGACAATAATTGGCAGCCGTTAATTGATGCTTTGCCAGATTTTTCTGAAGCGGGAAAAGCTCCTAAACCAATTAACATAAACATTGCACAGCGTCAAGTTAGTTTGTTTTTGCCTGGGTTTGACAAGAAAGAAATTAAATTGATTCAATCCGGGCCGGAAGTGACTATCGAAGCGGGCGATCAGCGGCGTAATATTTTGCTGCCTCCGCAGCTAACTGGTAAGTCCGTGACTGGTGCTAAGTTCCTGAATGGTTACTTAATTGTTTCTTTTTAGCAGTTAAGTTGTTCGGGATTTAAGGTGAATTTGGGAACGGGCAAGATGCCCGTTCCACATTTTTAGGAAAAATATTGAGAAATTTTGGGAAATGCGATCGCCAACAGTTCGTTTATAATAAAATAAAATCCTTAGCCAATTTGGGGAAACAGCAATGGTTACACAACTGCAATCTCCCGATAAATCAAAAATCATCTACCCTGACGACAACGGCGAACCAATGTCAGACAATACGGAACAATTTAGATTAATCGTCTGGATTAAGGAAAACTTAGAACTGTTATTCGCTAACGATGCTAATGTTTTCGTGGCCGGAAACTTGCTGTGGTATCCAGTGGAAGGAAATAACAAAATTTCCCAAGCACCGGATGCAATGGTAGTTTTGGGTAGACCAAAAGGTTATCGAGGTTCTTACCAACAGTGGCTTGAAGATAATATTCCGCCGCAAGTTGTGTTTGAAATTTGGTCGCCGGGAAATCGCCTCACTCCAATGATTCAAAAATTCAAATTTTACGAACGCCACGGCGTGGAAGAATACTATTTGTATGACCCGCAAACGTTAGAACTGACGGGATGGCGGCGTTTGGATGACGAATTAGAAGCGATCGAACAAATGGACGGTTGGACAAGTCCCAGACTGGGGGTGCGGTTTGGATTGTCTGAGTCAGGACTGGAAATGTTCGGGCCTTCAGGCGAACCGTTTGTGAGTTTTGTGGAACTCGCACAACTGCGACAGGATGCAGAAACGCGGGCACAGGAAGCAGAATCACGGATTCAGGAAGCAGAAAGTTTGCTGGAGCAAGAACGATCGCGATCGCAAGCTTTAGAATTGAGACTGCGAGAACTAGGAATCGACCCAAATCAATTGTAGGAGACCGGGCGAATAGAATAGGGCGAATCGAACACGGCGAATTGAACACGGCGGTTGAACACGGCGAATCGAACACGACGAATCGAACACGACGAATCGAACACGGCGGTTGAAACCGCGTCTACACAAACAAAACCCGCCTCCGCGGGTTGAAGAAAAGACGGTTAAAATATCGAACACGGCGGTTGAAACCGCGTCTACACAAACAAAACCCGCCTCTGCGGGTTGAAGAAAATACAATTAAAATATCGAACACGGCGGTTGAAACCGCGTCTACACAAACAAAACCCGCCTCCGCGGGTTGAAGAAAATACAATTAAAATATCGAACACGGCGGTTGAAACCGCGTCTACACAAACAAAACCCGCCTCCGCGGGTTGAAGAAAAGACGGTTAAAATTACGTTATTCTCTTCAGTCCGCGGAGGCGGACATTGTTTGTGTAGACGCGAATTCCATTCGTACGTCTTATCTGTACACGCGAATTCCATTCACCGTCTTATCTTTTATCGTTACCGTTACCATTCCCATTCCCGCCAGTTGTTAGCAAAACCCGCTTAGCCAAAGGTTCCGGTACTTCTTGTAATCGATCGAACTCCCAGTTAAAAAATCCTACACCCATTGTCTGCGATCGCAATTCTACGATCAAATCCTGCATTTCGGCGATCGGCAAATAAACCGAAACAGCATCCCATCCCTTCCAGTCTGCTTTACCTTCGTAGCCGAGAATTTGGCCGCGATGTCCGCTGACCAATTGCAACACCTTTGATGTACACTCGTTCGGAGCGCAAATTTCCACTTTGGCGATCGGCTCCAGTAAAGTTGATTCGCACTTCTCCATCCCGGACTGCATCGCCAACCGCGCCGCCTGCTTAAAAGCTTGTTCGGAACTATCAACAGAATGATAGGAACCGTTAGTCAAAGTCACCGATACATCTACCACCGGAAAACCCAAGGGGCCGCGATCCAAATATTCCCGCACTCCCACTTCCACGCCGGGAATATACTGTTTTGGGACAACTCCGCCGACTATTTTGTCAGTGAAATTGAAACCTTCTCCGCGCGGCTGCGGTGCGATGTCGAGGTACACATCACCAAACTGTCCATGTCCGCCGCTTTGGTGTTTGTAGCGCCCGTGGATGGAAGCTACGGATTTGCGAATGGTTTCTTTGTACGGCACTTGTGGTAAGTGAGTTACCATCGGCAAATTATACTTGCGGCGCAACCTATCTAAAGCTACTTTTAGGTGGATTTCGCCTTGACCCCAAAGTATAACTTCGTGGGTGTCGCCGTGCTGTTCCCAGACCAGAGATGGGTCTTCTTCTAATAGTTTAGCTAAGGCAGAACTCAGCTTAACTTCATCGTTGCGCTTTTCTGGGACGATCGCCAATGCGTACACAGGGGAGAGGATTTCGGCTTTTGGCAATAATTCGTCTGAACCCAGCACATCGCCTGTTCTCAAGCCTTCCAGCCTGCCCACAGCGACAATTTCCCCGGCACTGGCGGACTGCAAACTTTGGGTTTGTTGACCAGTCAAGCGGTACAAACCGTTAACTCGAATCCCGTTCAAAACTGCTCCGTCTGCGAGGGTTCCCCGCCACATTCTCACTAAGGATAACTTGCCTCCCTGCGGCGTATAATAGGTTTTGAGAATTTGAGCCAGAACCTTGTTTTCACCTTGTATAAAACCGCGTCGTTTTGCTGTAGTTTCCGGTGTCGGCGCTTCTCTGAGTAAAGCTTCCAGCAGAGGCCGCACGCCGAAATCTTGTTCGGCGATACCGATGAATACGGGCACTATTAAATCAGCGCCTAATTCCATCTTGAAATCGCGGGTAATCTCTTCAGCGTCGGGGTTAATTTCTTCCAGCAATTCTTCGAGTAAATGGTCGTCAAAATTGGCTAATTCTTCGAGCATTTCCTGTCGCGCGGCGCTTTCTTGTGCTTTGAGGTGTTCGGGAAGCGGGACGGGATCTGCGGGTGCGCCGGGGTGATAGTGGTAAGCTTGTTCGGTTACTAAGTCGATGAAACCGATGATTTGTTCGTTTTTGCCGATCGGGTATTGGTGAGGTACAATTGGTCTGCTGGAAACGGATTTGAGCGCGTTGAGAACGTCGGTGAAGTTGCTACCGCAGGTGGTTTCGTCTGTGCACGCGCGATCGATCTTATTGATGAAAACTAGGTGGGGAATTTCCCAATCGTCGAGGAATTTGAACAGCGGGGCGAGGGTTAAAGTGCGATCGGCAACTGGTTCGCAAACAATCACGGCGGCATCGACACCGATAAGTGCATTGTAAGTTTCTTGGGCAAATTCGATCGAGCCGGGACAGTCAAGAAATGTGAAGCGGACGTTTTCGTATTCGGCGGTGGCGCTGTTGACTTCTACGCTCATTTTGCGATCGCGCGCTTCAGCAGAACCGTCACCTATTGTATTGCCATCTTTAGCATTACCTTTGCGAGTAATTGTGCCTGTCACAGACAGCAAACTTTCCAGCAGTGCGGTTTTTCCGCTTAAATAAGGGCCAACAATTGCAACATTTCGCGCGGCCCCAATGACTTTTTCGTTCATAATAGCCTCCTACACAAAGTGAAGGGGAAGGGGAAGGAGAAGATGATGATTCAGGAAAAAAACTTGTGTTTGCCGGTTTCTCCGATCTCTTCCCTTTTGAACGTAAAAACTTTTATTTGTAGTTTCTCTTAGTTTAAGCTTAAATAGATCCCGGCAATCATTAATTCCTATGAACTATTAAGTAGTTTTGTAAATCAATTTGAGTTGTGAAAATGCTAATCCCAGAAACCCGGTTTCTTCCTAGATTTCTCGTACTCAACCGAAAATCTTCATAGAAACCCGGTTTCTTAGCCTCACAAGTAGCCAGAAAAGTAGCCAGAAACCGGGTTTTTTCCACATTATTAGCAGCCAAAATTAGGAGACTGCACGTGCCGTGTCCCTACCGGCAATAATATTGTAGGGACACGGCACTGCCGTCTCCTCTTTATCATAAGGAGCGTTACCGGAATTGATATCACCGCCAAAATCTGCTACAATTTTTAACAACACATCAACTGTCAACTGCCGCACCTTGAGCATAGTCGAAGGGCAAGATAAACTCAGTCAACTGTCAACTGTCAACTGTCAACTATTAACCCAGCCAATGATCCGAAAAATTTGGCAAACAATCCTCAACCTGTGGCGGAAAATTTTCCCGCAACCCAAACCACCAGCACCCCCACGGCCAACTCCGATTCGCTCTTTTGGGGAATACGAACAGAAATTCATGGAGTTGTTAGAGGGTGTTGAACAAGGCTGGAGTCGCGGCCCAATTCAAGGCTTTTTAATCGCCAGCAAAATCAAAGATGCTGAGTTGGCAAATTGGCTGCAAGAATTTGGAGAAAGGTTGCTGGTATCCCCGGAAAATAATTTAGAATTGGGTAGGCGCATGGTGCGGCTGGGTGAGGCAAATTGCGGGATAATCAGTGAGGTTGCTGGCAATATCGGCAGGCAATTGTTGGCTGGGGAGAGTTTGAATCGGACTCCTGCGGATGATTCTTCATCTATAAGTAAAAATATTGTTAGTGAATTGTTGGCAAGTGAGAGTTTGATTGTTTATACAGATAATTTATCTGCGGCTAACCAAAGTAACTCAACCTCGCAGTCAGAATCTATAGCAAGAGAAATAAGTAAAGAGGTAATAGAATTATTTAAGCAAGGAAAGGAACGTTATTATGCAGGAGATTTAGAAGGGGCGATCGCAGCCTTCGAGAAAGCCTTAGAAATTGAGCCCAAATTCCACATTACCTGGAACGGGCTGGGCAATGCCCTAAATGATTTGGGTCGCAAAAGAGAGGCGATCGCAGCCTACGAAAAAGCCTTAGAAATTGAGCCTAAATTCGACTATGCCTGGAACGGGCTGGGCAAGGCTCTAAATGATTTGGGTCGCAAAAGAGAGGCGATCGCAGCCTTCGACAAAGCCTTAGAAATTGACCCTAAATTCGACTATGCCTCGAACAATCTGGGCAATGCCCTAAATGATTTGGGCCGCAAAAGAGAGGCGATCGCAGCCTTCGAGAAAGCCTTAGAAATTGACCCCAAATCCCACTATGCCTGGAACGGGCTGGGCAATTCCCTAAAAAGTTTGGGCCGCAACAGTGAGGCGATCGCAGCCTACGACAAAGCCTTAGAAATTACAGGCGATCAATCATGGCAAGCCTGGGCCAATCGAGGTTGGGCATTTTTCAACTTAGGGATCTACATTGAAGCCATTGAAAACTGGGATGAAGGCTTACAGAAATATCTACCCAGCAACCGCGACTATCGCCTCGCTTGCGGCAATTTGCACTATCAAAAAGGCAAGGCACACTACCAACACGGCAAACAAACATTCACATATTTTGAATCTTTCCACAAAGCTAAAGCCAGCTACGAACAAGCCCGCGAATTTTTGATATTGCCCCTGATTCCCGAAACTTATTTAGAAGTAATGCAAGGCTTAATTACCGTCTGCCATAGTTTGGGAGAGGCCAAAACCAGCGACTACCTTACCGAAGCTACAACCGTCTTAGAAAATTTACTTTTAGACAATCAAACTCACCCCGAAATCAAACAGCAACTCCAGCGCAAATTTGCCGGACTTTACCAGTTAGAAGTCGATACCCTCGTCGAGTCTGGCGACAAGGTAAATGCACTGGAAAAAGCCGAATTGCGGAAAAACTTTTGCCTGCAATGGATGCGCGCAGGTTGGCAAAACCGCACCGAAAGCCCGACTTATCCCCAAATCCGAGATTTACTGGCAAACACCACCGAAACGGCGATTATTTACTGGCATCTCAGCCCAGTTTCCCTGACTGCTTTTATCATTACCCTAGAAAAGTTTGAAGTTATTTCCACACCTCTGTGCGACTTATTCCCAAAGGACAACAGTCAGAATTTAGAAAAATGGCTGAAAAACTGGAAAACCAACTATCAAAATTACAGCAAACTTAGCAAAGAACAAAACAAAGAATCCCATTCCTGGCGGCAATCAATGACAGCGCAATTGCAAAAACTCGCTGACATCCTCAAAATCCCCGAAATTTGCACCCACCTCACCAATATCCAACACTTAATCTTAATTCCCCACCGCGACTTGCACCTGTTGCCGCTGCACATTTTATTCTCCGATCATCTTTTCACTATCACCTATCTGCCCAGCATCCAAGTTGGGATAGACAGACTAGACAGAAAACCCTCACCTTCAATGTCTCTGCTGTTAGTAGAAAGCCCCGATCCATTACTTTTTGCTGAAATAGAAGCGCCCGCGATCGCGAATTTTCACCTTAACTGCAATACCATCTCCAGTTCACAAGCTACCAAAAACAATCTTAAAGAAGCTCTGCAACAAGCTGCTGACATATTCCATTTTACAGGTCACGCCTACCACAACACAAAACAGCCGTCCCAGTCAGCGTTAATCCTGAAAAACAAACAGCCCCTAACTTCACAAGAAATCGCCAAATTCGATTTAAAAAGCTATTATCTAGTCTGCCTTTCCGCTTGTGAAACAGGGATAACAGGAAAAGAAGAACTGATAGATGAATTTGTCGGTTTAGCCAGCAGCTTTTTAGCGGCGGGTGCTGTTTATGCCCTCAGCACTCTCTGGATAGTTGATGAGATATCTACCGCCTTAATGATGATTCGATTCTATGAAATTCTGAACGAACAGCGTTGCCCAAATAAGTTACATCCGGCACTAGCCCTAAAAAAAACGCAAAAATGGCTCCGAACTATTACTTACAGCGAACTATCCGACTGGTATCTGGAATTGTCTGAAATAACGAAAGATAATTCCGCTTGCAGTCAAGATTTGAGAGACGAAGCTAACCTAATCCGCAGAAATGATGCTAAAATGGTGTCTCAGGAACCTCCTTATGCCGATCTCTATTACTGGGCAGGTTTCACGATTACTGGTAAAGTTAATCCCTAACTTCCCAACCCTCGACTATTATGAAAGCAACAGATATTATTCGGCTACAAGCGATCGGGGCTACTTTAGCTCAACTAGATTCATCTATTGAACTTGGCGAGTTGGAAGATAGTATTATAAGCTCTGCGATATTGGCTTTTGAAAAATTAGCCAAACAAAACACTGTGATCGACGAAATTTATACAAGAGAACGCCTCGACTTAAAAGAACAGTACCAAGCAAAATCAAAAGATAAACGCTACCAGCCGACAAGTGACAGCATTTACAGCACTGATGCTGGAAACTTAAGCCCTTCCTTTCCTCAGCCACAAGGAGAAGCGGAGAGTCCCTCTGAAATAGCTACAGCCTTTGACAATTTAATTGCATCATTTAATCAAATCAAAAGCCTGTACGCGGTTGAAAACCCCGTAGAAAGTTTTAAAATCATTATCGAACAAGAAGCGATCGCACTTTTGATTTTAGAAGCTCATTCTAAAGTTAGAGAACTATTTCCTAGCGAAAGATTAGCTTTGGAAGTGAAAATCGATCCAGAAATTGCCAATTGGCGATCGCTCTGGATTACGATCTATTGTACTAAACTAGAAGTCGATGAAGCTTTGGCAAAGTTACAAACTCTCGATCGCACTTGGTGGCTAGACGCGAGCCTTGTCATTCCTAAAAATAAATTAAACATTGACTTGGGGTGGGAATGAAATTTGATTGGTCAGAATATCTTAATTTAGCACAAGAGCTAGCCGCCAACACTGAAGAATCAAAATTGCGTTCTGCTATAAGTAGAGCATATTATTCTGTGTTTTGCCTAGCACGGAATTACTTGCGCGACATTGAACAAGATCCCAGACTCTCGCGCAATAAAACTTACGATATCAACGACCATCAATATGTAGCTGAAGAATTTATTTACAATCGATCGAAATCCCAGAAAATTACAGAGATAGGTAGAAATTTAACTCGATTGAGAAAAATCAGGAATCAGGCTGATTACGAAGATACTATATTTCAGTTACAAAAAGAAGTGGTAAGAGCGTTAAGTTTAGCTCAGGATATTATTTCCGCTTTAAGGGAGCTATCAGATTAGTTTGTAGTGAGGACTTGAGTCATTTGAATTTGCGGACTGAAGTCCTCACTACGAACCGTCGATATAACTTTAAGAAAAGCTCGATCGCCCTAATGTCTCAGCAACCGTAAACCGCTCAATGTTACCAAAACTGTAGACCCTTCATGACCGATGACGCCGATCGGCATTGTGATACTTCCTAAAAAATTAGCAGCCAATAATAGTATAATGCAGCTTAGTGCAAAAACAATGTTTTGTTTTACCACATTTTGAGCGCGGCGGCCTAAACTAATTGCTTTACCTAGTTGTTCTAATTTATCTGCCATTAATACGATATCAGCAGTTTCTAAAGCGACATCGCTACCGGAAATTCCCATCGCAATGCCGACGGAAGCTTGGGCGAGGGCTGGTGCATCATTGATGCCGTCTCCTACCATTGCGACGGTTTGATACTGGGTTTGCAGCTTTTTAATTAGGTGCACTTTGTCTTCTGGTAAAAGTTCGGCGTACACTTCATTGATTCCTAATTGGCGGGCGATATATTGAGCGGTTTGCTCGTTGTCGCCTGTCAGCATTATGATATGTTCTACGCCTAAATTTTGCAAGCGTTTTACTGTGGCTGCTGCTTCGGGGCGGACTGTATCTGCTACTGCAATGATTCCTAAAAGTTCATCGCCCTTTGCTACCCAAACAACTGTTTTTCCCTCTGCTTGCAATTGATGGCTGATGTGAGTCAACTCCGAAGTTGCTTGTACAAAATCGGCTTTACCAATGGTAATCGTTTGATTGTCAACTTTGCCGACTATTCCTTGACCGATTTTTGCTTGTACGTCGATCGCGCTTGACAATTGTAACTGTTGCTGCTGGGCGGCTTGGACAATTGCTTGGGCGATCGCGTGTTCGGAATGAGTTTCGATGGCAGCAGCCAATTGCAGAACTTCTGTTTCAGTATATCCGGCTGCTGGTACAATTTGGATAACTTCAGGTTTTCCCGTGGTGAGGGTTCCGGTTTTGTCAAAGGCGATCGCCCGAACTTTACCAATTATCTCCAATTGCGCGCCACTTTTAAACAAAATTCCCTGTTTCGCCCCGTTAGCCATACCCGAAAGCAGCGCCGGCATAATCGAAGCCATCAGCGCGCAGGGGGATGCGACTACTAGGAAAATCAGCGCCCGATAGATGGTATCTTCCCAATTCCAGCCTAAAACAAAGGGCGGCAAAATTGCCAGCAACAAGCCTAAACCGACAATTAATTTAGCATAACCGCGCTCGAACTTTTCCACAAATTGCTGAGAAGGAGGCGCTTCTGTTTGTGCTTGTTGTACCAGCCGAATCACTCGCTGAATCAAACTGCTTTCGGGAGTTTTGTGAACTTCCAATTGTAGCGCGCCTGCACCGTTAATCGTGCCTGCATAGACTTCATCGCCAGCAACTTTTTCCACGGGCATCGATTCGCCTGTAATCGAGGCTTGATTGAGATTGCTGTAGCCTTCGATAATTATCGCATCTGTGGGAATAATTTCTCCGGGCTTGACTAAAAGCCGATCGCCAATTGCCAATTTGTCGATCGCCACCAACCGTTCCCCATCGTACATTATCACCCTCGCAGTATCCGCCGTCAAACTCATCAAACTGCGAATACTACGTTCAGTCCGCTGCATAGCATAACCTTCCAGCGCGCCACTAACTGCAAAGATTAAAATTAGCACCGCACCATCCACAATTAAATGATATTCTCGCCGCCACAGCCCCAAACCAGCCGCGCCCAAAGCAGCAACAATCATCAACAAATCTACATCTAATTCATGTTCTTGAAAAAGCGTAGTTAAGCCTTCGCGGGTGCTAGAATAGCCGCCGATCACATAAGCAGCGGGCAATATTAACACCGCTAAGCCCAGCCAACCGACTTGTAGGGCGATCGAACCCAAAATTACCAGAATTCCGCACAGGGCGGCGGTTACAGCATCTGGATGTTCTTCTGCTAACTGGGAGATGCGAGAAATTGAGATGGAATTCGGAGTCATTGGGAAAATTTGATTTGATAGAATGTCTCCTGCATCGTAAACCTTGACATTAATGTCAATGTCAAGAGTAAAACCAAAATAAATTAAGCAGCGGCGGTTCACAAACGGTTCGTAGTGCGGACTTAAGTCCGCAGCCGAAGAGCGGACTGAAGTCCGCACTACGAACGAATCTGCCGAAAAGCGGACTGAAGTCCGCACTACGAACGAATGTGAAAATCCCAAAATCCTGTGAAAAAATTCAATGCAAAAATACCTAACAATCAAACAACTTACACAAGCTGTCAAAGGCACAATTACGCCTCGGATGGTGCGGCATTATCACGCTTTGGGGCTACTTTCTCCGGCCGTGCGATCGACTTCTAACTACAGACTTTACACCCGCAGCGACGTACAAAGACTGCAAAAAATTGTCGCACTCAAACAGCAAGGCTTTCAGCTTTCCCACATCCGCAAACTCTTGGAAACTGACGCGGATGCTTCCCCTGACGCGCTGATGGGGGCGCTACAACAGCAATATTTGTCTGTCACGCAACAGATTGTTCGCCTCCGACAAACGGCTTTAGCACTGGAAGGATTGCTGGGACGGGATCTTTCGTGTCAAGCGGTGCAAGCGGACGCACTCGCGCAAATGAGGCTGTTACAGGCGGAAAATGAGGGGGGATTGGAAGAGTTGGAACAAGTTTGGGATAGTTGGGATGCGGTGGCGCACTCTCACCCGGAGGCGTTTGGGGAGTCGTTGCAGCATTTGTTGCCGGATTTGTCCGATCGCTCGGAAATTGAGGTAGACTTGCTTTCTAAACTGGTGTTAGCCTGCGGCGATTGTTCGCTGCTGCCATTTGTGAAGTTGAGCGAAACGGCGATTAAATCGGCGCGGGAAGCTTTGAAAAATAAATGTCAAATTGTGGCTGACGTGCCGCCTGTGTTTGCGGCTTTGGATAACACAAGATTGGCACATTTAGGAACAAGTATTGCAACTTTAATTGACGATCCGCACATCAATGCTGCGGCGGAAGCGGAACAGGAATTCTGGCATGAGCGTGAGTGGTTTGAAAAGTTGTTGAAATTGGAAAAAGGATGTATATTGGTAGTAGGATATGCGCCATCTGTGCTGATGGCGGTTTGTGAGGCGATCGCAAATGGGCAACTGCAACCGGCTTTGGTGATTGGAATGCCGATCGGTTTTAGTCATTCTCCGGTGGCGAAACGTCGGTTAGTGCGATCGGGCATTCCTTATATTACGACTGTGGGGACTTTTGGCGGTGGCTTATTGGCGGCGGTTGCTTTGAATGCTTTGGTTGAGTCTTTGATTGCCAAGCCGAATTGTCACTGTCATCTCAAGTGAAGATGGGATGGAAATTAATTGCGGCTTAATTTGTATTTTGCCGCTTCCTACTCGATTTTGTTTCAATCCCTAAAAGAAGTTGAGATTTATTCCGGCGAAATGATTACTGTGATGATTTGCAATGAAGCCCGAAGACTTTTAATTCCCAATCATCTGTACTGCTTTTCATCGGCGAGTCTTGTTTGATTAAATAAGGATCACTTCCAGCCACCACTTTCGCCACGCCCAAGCCAAAGCCCACAGCTTGAATTTTTACCTCTAGTTTCGCATCCCGGTAGACTTCTTCGATCGCCACAATAGCTCGAATTGCTTCCATTGCTTTGTCTAGCAGGCCGGCACCGTGTTTGAAGTGGCATAAGTCTGCTTAGATTTGCGCTGGAAACTATGGCGATGTTTTTTTGCTTAATAATTTGATCAAGCTTAAATTGCAATCAATATAATTATACCGCTTTCCAGCTTTGATGTCAAGACTTATTTGATTTATCTTGGTAAGTTTTGGCATGAATGGCGATCGTATTTTGCCTACCTAAATTCCAAATACATCAGCAAATTTCTGGGTCATTATTGGTTCCTTTGCCGGATATTAAACACTACGAAGGTGTTGCCAAAGTCAAGGAATTATTGCACAGGCACCGCTTGATTGCTGCAAAATGGGAATGCGTTCTCCGAAAGCCTTGGGCATTTTGAAGGAAGCGGGAATTGAGGAGATTAATGTTAAAGGCGGGATTACTGCTTGGAGTCAAGAAGTAGATTCGTCTGTTCCTCAATATTAAGCTCAATCTTTTTCTGGGCGGGTGATTTCCCCGCCCGGAACCTTGATCATTGCGGCGGTAACTGCTTATTTTTACCTAGTAGATTCTTCAACTTACCTAATAGATTCTTAGAATTTGCCCCCAACATAACCAAAGACCAAACCACAACCCCCGCGCCGATACTAATCAACAAAACCAACGCAAAAGAATTGATTCCCACCTTCAGGAAAGGCAAAGCAATCACCTGATTCGGAGGGTCTTGTTTGATCAAATAAGGAGAACTGCCAGCCACTACTCCGGCGACTCCCAAACCAAACCCGACAGCTTGAATCGTGACTTCTAATTTTGCATCCCGATAAGCTTCTTCAATGGCGACAACGCCTCGAATTGCTTCCATTGCTTTGTCTAGCAAGCCGGTGCCGTGGGTGAAGTAGCCTAAGTCTGCTTTGATTTGCTCTTGAAACTGCGGCGAGGTTTCTTTGCTGAATAATTCGAGAAAGCTTAAATCGCATTCACTATCATTATACTTCTTCCTTGATTTTAAGTCAAGACTTATCTGATATAATTTATTTTCGTAGTTTTTGGCGTTAATTGCGATCGTATTTTGGCGAAATTCCAAGTCCATCAGCAACCGCGCATAATTCACAGCGCGCGGCGGCATCTCGATTGTCTGACGTTCCAGATGTTCTAGTTCCTCTTGTTTTAAACCCGCACCTTTCAATTGCCTCTGCTGAGCTTTATCTCGCTGCAAATACTTAAAAGTCGCGTCGATATTGAGTTCAATGTGTTTGTATTCCTCGCGAGTCACCAAGTAAGTTTTGCGGGTATCGTGATAAGCGCGAAGAATCTTATTGCGGTACAAAAACAACTCGACAAAATCGCTGTACCGCGTTTCATCCCAGATTTCATCAGTTGCAGAACTGTTAAAAAACCAGACTATAATGTGGCATTCAGTATCTTGCCGACTGGGGTGGCCGTATTCTAAAATCGGGCTGCCGAATAACTCGCCTTGACGGTAAAAACTCGGCTGATTGTCACCGGAAATGAATTTTTCTAGACACTGTTGGGCTAGTTTTTTCAGAAACAGCGCATCTTCCCGCGCCGCTTGATTTTGTTCTACACTCAGCCAAGCCGTAAGCAGCAGAGTTTGCCCGAAATAGCTTTGCACAAAATCCGGCAGCAAGCAGTTATCGGGATTAAATTCCTTGAAGATGCTAACATCGACAGCGGGCGTTTTAAGGTTGTTAACTTTTTCGGGAATGCGAATTTGCAAACCCAAAGCATAGCAGTCATCAATCCGCAGCGGTTGCGCGAAACCTTTGAGGCTAATTTGCTGGTTGTCAAGGGAAATATTCTTAGCAAAAGGCAGAGAATTGCGATTACCGACAACTTGTTTGTTAATCAGGTTAACTCGCCATCCGGCAGGTTCATCTTTTTTGGACAAGTAGCTGCCGTTGAATGCCGTACCGAATGCTAATTTAGCTTGCAATATCTCGTGGCACTTTTCCCACAGTTTGGCGAATTCTTCAGGGGAAATCGACTCGGATTCTAGGGGTTTGCAGAGGTGATAGGCAAATAGATAGACGTTGGGGGCATAGATTTTACTATTTTGAGTCATTGTCTGTATTTGATTGATTCTCTGCATCGAGTTCTTTCTGAAGTTTTTTGTACCTATCTTCAATGCTTTGACGCAGAACTTGAGTGATATTGGTTAGCGGCTGCATTGTAGTTGGGGTGGGTTCGCCGGCATCGTCGAAATCTTTTTTATTTTTGACTACATCTTCTTTTAAAGTTTCTCCTAATCCATGATTGGCGCACCACTTACTGATAGTCATCGCAATCGGAAATAATTCATCATCGGCTGATTCTGCTATTTCTGTCTCTAGTTTGGGTAAATCTTGCCATGCTGTCGGCATAAAAATATTCGGATTTTCGCGCAGCCATTTGAAGAAAACAATGATAACTTTTTCGGGTTCCATAAAACAATTCTCCGTTAATAAAATGTCAGGGTTGGTTGGTTGGGTGGGGGCGGGTTTATGTAAATTGTTTGTGGGAATCTTCGATTGTTGGTGAACCCGCCCCTACGGCATTTGGTAATACAATCATACATCTAAAACACCAAGATTTGTAGGGGCCGGTTCGCCGAAATTTATATCATCAAATCGCAGTGGGGGCGGGTTTATGTAAATTGTTTGTGGGAATCTTCGATTGTTGGTGAACCCGCCCCTACGGCATTTGGTAATACAATTATACATCTAAAACACCAAGATTTGTAGGGGCGGGTTCGCCGAAATTTATATCATCAAATCGCAGAAATCGAAAACCCGCCCCCACCCATCGCAGATACCCAAAAAGTCTTCCCCTAATATCCAGTAGCACAAAATGCCGCCCAATACTTGGGATGGCTAAACGGCTGTTCCTCTGGGGATAATGCTAACCACAGTTCCACACTTTGCCCCAATTTTTTATCTAAATTTAAGGATTTAACCCAAACTCTAAAATCCTCCTTGCTGACGGCGCGCATCCAGTTTTGGGCGGCGTTCAAAGCGACGGCTACTGAAACTTTCGGTAGCAATTCCTGATAAAATTTTATCATCAAAATCGCCGTCGCAAAATCATCGACAGACCATAACGTGCTCACAACACTCAGACTCCCAGCATACAAGAATCCGCTGGGTAAACCAATGTACTCATCAGTCATTTCTGTTGAACTGGTTAACCCGGTTTCGCAGGCGGAGAGTGTCACGAGATTGCAATTACTTAACTCTAAATCGGCAAAGATTTCTCGCAAAGTTAGGCATTTTTCCGGGATGGCTTTTCGCCCGCTTCGCATTGTCACATAGCGGGGAGTTTCGGGCGATTCGGGCCTATCCTCTTGAAGCCCCCCCTTAGCAAGGGGGGGTTGGGGGGGGTTAATTTCTGAGGTTGATTCTAAACAATCGGCTAGGGCTAGAAGGGACAGCAGCGGATAGTCAAAGTTAAAGACTCCGTGACAGGAAAAGTGGATGTAGCTCGCATTGGAGAGGTTTTTGAGGTTTTCGTTGAAGGCGATTTTTGTGGCTTGTTGTTTGATTAAAATGTCATGGGTGTCGAATCTTTGTTTGATGATTTGTACTTCCATGTCGGCGTTCGATAAATCTTCGGTGGGATTCTGAATCGCAAATAATGGCTGAAGTTCGGGGGCGGGAGATGTGCGGGTTTTGAGGCGGTTTTGTACGAGTTCTAGTAGTTGCAAACTGGGGGCGTATTTCACGCCGCTGGAGAAACAGTCTAGGAGGTTTCCGCGAAACAACATTGTTTCTTGGGTGAACCGGGTTTGTGATGTGAATGGTAGGGCGTGGAGGGGGAATAAATGTAGGTAGCGATGGGGTACTAATATTAGTTGGTGGCAATGATTGGGGATTTTGGCGACTATCTCGTTGAGGCGCAAGATTTCGGAGAGTTTGTGCAGTTTTGCGGATAGGGTTTTTTGCCAGATTTTTTGTTTGGCTTTGTCGCGGTATTCGTTGAGATAGTCGTTTTTCCAGGTTTCTAATTCTGCTAATTCGGTGGCGGTTATTGGTATTAAGTCTATTTTGTCGCGGGTGATGATGAAGGCTGATCCTCCCCAGTATTTGTTAAATTTGGGGTTGCCGATGTACCATTCTACAATTGCTGTTTCTGGATCTAATGTTTGTTGGAATTCGGCGATGTCTATGGGTACGACTTTTTGAGTTAGAACGAATTCTGGTTCTTGCTGTTTTATTTGTTTCAGCAATTGTTCTAATTGCTGCAATGCTTTTGCTAAGTTGTCTTTTTCTTGTTGAAATGATTCGGGGCTGAGGCTGCGGGTTTGAGTTGGGCGTTGTGTGTCGGAGTTTTCTGGAACCCCCCCCGGCCCCCCCTTGGTAAGGGGGGGAGGAAGAGGGGGAGTCGATGTTTCTGTTTCTAGGAATTGTTGGGCGGCGGCGATTTGGCTGCGTAAGTTTCTGAGTTGTTGTTTCTCGGATTCTGTGGCTGTTTTGGGATAGATTTCGCGGTTGGTGAAGAGTTCGAGTAGGTAGCGGGATTTGCTCCGTTCTACGGTTTGGACTGCTTTGTGATATTGTTTGTGATTGATGCAGGATTGCATCATGTTTTCGTAGATGTTGAGGTTTTCTTCTATTATTTGTCGTTTGCGGGTTTGGGATGTTACCCACTCGCGGGTTTTTTCGACTGCTTCGATGGCTTTTTCGTAGCCGAAGATGGCTGTTTCCCACAAGCTTTCGGTAACTCCTAAATCGCCTAAGTTTCGGCCTGTTTGCAGACAGTCAAGGGGTAAGGTGGTAGGAGTACGGAATTCTAAAGCAGCTTTATGAGATTTAATCGCCCTTTCTAAATTATCACCCCTGTCTCCCTTGATTCTGTCACCGTATGCTTCTCCCAAATTATTTTGAATGGTTGCCCATTTTTCGGGAAAAGCTTGGCGGGTGTAAACTTGTAAAGCAGTTTCAAAAAATGCGATCGCCTTTTCTATATTCTCTCCCCTGTCTCCCTGAATTCTGGAATAGTAAGCAGTTGCCAAATTATTTTGAGTCTGAGCCCAATTTTCGGGAAAAGCTTCGCGGGTACGAACTTGTAAAGCAGCTTTATGAGATTTAATCGCCTTTTCTATATTCTCTCCCCTGTCTCCCTGGATTCTGTTACAGTAAGCATTTGCCAAATTATTTTGAGTCTCTGCCGAACCTTGGGGAAAAGCTTCGCGGGTACAAACTTGTAAAGCAGCTTCATAAAATGCGATCGCCCTTTCTAAATTATCACCCCTGTCTCCCTGGATTCTGTCAGAGTAAGCATTTGCTAAATTATTTTGAGTCATTGCCCAATCTTGGGGAAAAGCTTCGCGGGTACGAACTTGTAAAGCAGCTTCATAAAATGCGATCGCCCTTTCTAAATTATCACCCCTGTCTCCCTTGATTCTGTCAGAGTAAGCAGCAGCCAAATTATTTTGAGTCGTTGCCCAATCTTGGGGAAAAGCTGGGCGGGTGCGAACTTGTAAAGCAGCTTCATAAAATGTGATCGCCCTTTCTAAATTATCACCCCTGTCTCCCTTAATTCTCTCACAGTAAGCAGCAGCCAAATTATTTTGAGTGCCTGCCCATTTTTCGGGAAAAGCTTGGCGGGTGTAAACTTGTAAAGCAGCTTCATAAAATGCGATCGCCCTTTCTAAATTATCACCCCTGTCTCCCTGGATTCTGTCACTGTAAGCAGTTGCCAAATTATTTTGAGTTGCTGCCCATTTTTCTGGATCATCATATCGGTTAAAAAAATTCATTCCCACCTCATATCCTGCAATGGCAATTTCCATATTGCTGCGTTTGCTACCGAGTGGAAACTCTTGAATCAAGTTACTGAATTCTAAAATATTAATAATAATGTCTCTAGCGTGGCGGAAATTATTTCCTGCTATGATTTTAGTTGCCCACTTCCGTAAAAATCCCGCAAAGTCATCATCGATCCGTTTTTCCTTGGATTTCAGGATGGCGATTTGTGCTTCCTGGTTGGGGGAGTCAATCAGGGATTCGATTAGGTCGAAATAGGTTTGTTTTTGGCTTTTCATTGCACTACCCATGTTTGGGATATTGTACTTTTTTGGCGCGGGGAAAACAAGGGGTTTTTTGGGTGTGCTTCTGGGGCTCAAGAAACCGGGTTTTTATCGAGATTTAGGGTTATTTGCAAGTATTTGGGAGAAAAATCCGGTTTCTGGGTGGGTGGCTGGGTTCTGGGATAGACTTCTGTTTACCGCCGAGGCCAGATCCCCCCTTAGCTTGCCCCCTACTCCCCCTTAAAGAAGGGGGGGACAAGATTCCGATCAAAGTCCCCCTTCTTAAGGGGGATTTAGGGGGATCTGGCCTCGGCTACAAACGAGAGATAAAAAGAGTTTTAATTACAGGTTTTCTGTTTACCGCCGAGGCCAGATCCCCCCTAGCCCCCCTTAAGAAGGGGGGGACAAGAAGCACTCAGAGTTCTGCTTCTTAAATAGGGACAATATTCCGATCAAAGTCCCCCTTCTTAAGGGGGATTTAGGGGGATCTGGCCTCCGCTACAAACGAGAGATAAAAAGAGTTTTAGTCTCCTACACAAAACCCAGATCAACCCAAGCCTTCAACTAACAAATTGCGAGCACTTTCCAACGCTTCCTGCAACTTACTTACATCGCGTCCCCCAGCCTGCGCCAAATTAGGCCGCCCGCCACCTTTACCGCCGCAAAGTTGAGCAATTCCCCCAATAAACTTGCCAGCTTGCAATCCTTTCCGATTAACTTCAGGACTAAAAGCAGCCACCAAACTCACCTTATCCACATCAGCAACCGAAGCCAAAACAACCGCAGCATTTCCCAACTTTTGCTGCAATCTTTCCGCCGCAGTTTTCAGCGCTTCTGCATCCACATCTCCCAATTGAGCTACAATGATTTTGAAATCACCGAGATCCTCAGCCGCATTTAACAACTGGTCAGATTTCGCGATCGCCAATTCCGACTTCACAGCAGCCAACTGCTTCAGAGTATCCTTCAACTCATTCTGCAAATTAGTAATCCGGTTGGGTAACTCTTCCGGCTTCGCCTTAAATCGATCGCCCAAATCGCGCACAACCCTGTCACGCACATTCAAATAATCCAAAACAGCCTGGCCCGAAACCGCCTCAATCCGGCGAGTACCAGCCGCCACCCCAGCCTCCGAAACAATCTTAAACAGCCCGATTTCAGCCGTATTGCTGACGTGAGTCCCACCGCACAATTCCATCGAAACGCCGGGAAAATCGATAACCCGCACCACGTCGCCGTACTTCTCGCCAAACATGGCTGTAGCGCCTTTTTCCCTCGCTTGGGCGATCGGCATTTCGGCAACTTCCGCAGCGTGGGCTTCCGCAATCCAACTATTAACTAAATCCTCAATTTTCTCCAACTCTTCTGCTGTCACAGCGCGCGGAGAATTGAAATCAAATCGCAATCTTTCCGTCGATACCAGGGAACCAGCTTGGGAAATCGAATCATCCACAATTTTTCGCAAAGCTGATTGTAATAAGTGAGTTGCTGTGTGGTTGGCTTGAATTCGGCGGCGGCCACTATTGTCAATTTTCGCAGTCAAACTATCGCCAACTTTTAGAGTTCCCCGTTCCACCAAGCCGAAATGCACAAAGAAATCCGATTCCTTCTTCACATCATCAACTCTCACCAACAAACCATCACCATTTTCTCCGCTTTTCAAATAACCTTTATCCCCAAGTTGTCCGCCGGATTCTGCATAAAACGGCGTTTTATTCAACACAATTTGTACCTCGGTTCCCGCCTCTGCTGATTCCACAGCTTGGCCGTCAACCAAGATAACTTTTACCTCAGCTAAACTAGATAATTCAGCATAACCAACAAACTCTGTTTTGTGGATAGTCTCAGCCAACTTATCCAAGGAACCCTGCACCGTCAAATCGATGGTTTGATGAGCTTCTTTGGCGCGAGTTTGCTGTTCCTTCATCGCGACTTCAAAGCCGTCTAAGTCAACAGTAATTCCCTGTTCTTCCGCAATTTCTTGGGTTAGTTCTAAGGGGAAACCGTAGGTATCGTAAAGCGTGAAGGCATCTTGACCGCTGATTTGTTTGTTGGCTTGCTGTTTTGTGCGATCGACAATTTCTTCCAGCAGCTTCTCTCCCCGTTCCAAAGTTTTGAGAAACTGCGCCTCTTCCCTTGCCAATTCTGCCTTAATTTGAGCTTCGCGCGATCGCACGTTCGGATAAGCAGCTTCCGAAAGGGCGATCGCACTTTCGGCCACCCGCACCGTAAATTCACCCTGAATCCCAATCAGCCGCCCGTGGCGCACCACCCGGCGAATCAACCGGCGCAAAATGTAACCCCGGCCCACATTCGACGCGCGAATTTCGTCCGCAATCATGTGTACCACAGCCCGAATATGGTCGCCAATTACTTTCAGCGAAACCTTGACATTTTCATCGCTATTGTGGTAATCAATTTCGGCAATTTCTGCGGCCGATTGAACGATCGGAAAAATCAAATCTGTTTCGTAATTGTTGGGGACTTTCTGGAGGATTTGCGCCATCCGTTCCAATCCCATCCCAGTATCAATATTTTGATTTTGCAGCGGTGTTAAATTGCCCTCTGCATCTTTATTGTACTGCATGAAAACCAGGTTATAAAATTCGATAAACCTGCTATCATCTTCGAGGTCAATATTATCGCCTCTTTCCGGGTGGAAATCGTAGTAAATCTCGGAACAGGGGCCACAAGGGCCTGTCGGGCCGGATTGCCAGAAATTGTCTGCTTCTCCCATGCGCTGAATGCGATCGCCCGGAATGCCAATTTCATCGCGCCAAATCGCAAAAGCTTCGTCATCTTCGCGGAAAACGCTAACAACTAAATTGGACGCCGGTAAACCGAAAACTTCCGTAGAAAGTTCCCAAGCCCAAGCGATCGCCTGTTTCTTGAAATAATCCCCAAAACTGAAGTTACCCAACATCTCAAAAAACGTGTGGTGGCGGGCGGTGCGGCCGACGTTTTCGATGTCGTTGGTGCGGATGCACTTTTGCGAAGTCGTAGCGCGCGGTGATTCTGCGGTGCGCTGGCCGAGAAATATCGGCTTGAATTGTAGCATTCCGGCGATCGTCAGCAACACTGTCGGATCTTCGGGAACCAAAGAAGCGCTCGGTAATATTTTATGTCCGCGATCGGCGTAAAAGTCGAGGAATGTTTGGCGAATTTGACTACCACTGAGAAACTTAGGAGAAATAGACATGACAAAAATTGTTAAGTATGTAAAGATGTCGCAACAATAGAATTTATAGGACTTACGCACGGATGTCCAGAAACCGGGTTTTTCAACCAGAATACTTGCTTAAAATCCTCAATTTCGGTGAAAAAACCCGGTTTCTTTGTTCGGAGTGCGTGAGTCCTAACTTACATCTATGTGGATATTCATATCATTATACTTAGTAATGTAAAGACCCATCAAGTTTTGCAAATTGTGCTTTACTCCTCCCAAAGCTCGTGCTAACTTAATAATAGACACCGGGACAGAAAGAAACAGGAGGTCGCTATACTTAGAAACAAAGTTCGAGGATATAGGCATGGTGTCTCCGGTCTAGATTCCCAAGAGCAGCCGAAATTAACCGAACACAACTTGGAATAGTGGTAGAACTGCCGATCGCGCAGTCAAGCCAAACCGCAGTCGAGTCAGACTTATTGTGCTTGCGGATTAAAAGTAAAGTTGCACAAGTTGTAAACCCTAGTAAGAAGTAATTGTTCTTTACCGGAAACACATCTCGTTTGTTACAAAAAACAAAGATCTCATATTATTGGGTCTGGTCGTTGTCGATCGGGCCCTACGCTTTTTTATAGGGAAGGGGAAGACGGGGAGACGGGGAGACGGGGAGAGATTTTGAACTCTACTCTTTAGTCCGCGGAGGCGGACGAAAGTTTGTCTTGGCGCGGTTTCAACCGCCGACTTTGATCTTTCAAGTGATGTTTTATACATAATGGCACCTGTGCGATCGCCCCCGCCCGTTTTTTGCCGTGGCCAGGCCCTCTGGCCCACCGGCACTGTCAATATGGGATATCATAGAAAAATCTGTACAAAACATTAAAACCTACGTCGCTGGCTGCGAGACAGTCTACAATTGAGCAGCTTGCTGCAAGGCAAGCATAGCAAACCGCTATTTTCGGGAGCCTCGTTGTGGCTCTGATGATTGCCTCCAAGAACCTGAATTTCAGGAGATTTAGAGTGAAATTTCTCAAGAATCTCATCCCCGACGAAGGGGTGGGACTGTCTAACATTCGAGCTATGCCAAGTCAAAAAGCCCCTATAGCTGACAACTCTCACCAATCACAGTAAAAGTCGGCAGTACGTCTTTTGAGCCTGCTCAAACAGTTCGACTAGCCGTTTAACAAAAAATATAGTACAGTTCTTAAACTCACAATTTTTGGAGATTCGAGGTAAAATCATGGCCGAAATAACGAAAGAAGAAATGCGCGAACGCCTGGGAAATATTGACCAGATTCGCGATATAATTTTCGGGGCGCAGCTTAGAGAATACGACAATCGCTTTGATAAAATAGATTCCGAGATGTCGATGATGCAGCAAGATATGCACGCTCGCATCGAACAAGTGAAAACAGTTCTGTCCACAGAAATGAGGGCCGCAGTTGATTCGTTAGAAAAAAAAGTTAAATCGCTCACCTCAAACACGCAAGAAGAAACCACCGATCTCCGGCAGCAAATCGATCGCGTTAACCGCAAATGCTCCAGCACCATCGAAGCCCTCGACGAGGCGATAGACAATCAAACCAGTTCCATTCGCGACGAACTCTCCCAAACCAGAGAGCGACTCTCCGAAGAAACTCGCACTTTGAAAACACAGGTTTTTGAAGAACTCGATCGCCGCTTTTCCATGCTCAGAGATGTTAAAGTTTCCAGAGACGACATGGCAGAAATTCTGTTTGAACTAGGCATGAGGCTCAAAGGAACAGAATTTGTCCCCGAACTTAAAGGCGTTACTGATAATAAGTTAAATAACGAATTCTTGTTGCCGGAGCGCCACAATCACGGATAATAACGCATGGCTTTACCGAAAGAAAATCCGGAAGTTGAAAATCAGCTAGAGGGTTTTGTTTCTCAACCTGACGAGTCTGCTGCTCATGCAGCAACCCAGCTAGAACCCTTGCTGAATCTGTTGCTCGATCTCAAAATTATTGCTGGTTCAAAACAGCAAAATCCAGAGTCCGAAGCTGACAACAGCGACAACAATAATCAAGCTGGGGCCCTCGGCGGGTTGATGGATTTGTTAAGTATTTCCTCCGCAGAGCCAGAGGAAATTACAGCGCAGCAAAATCCAGAGTCCGAAGGTGACAGCAGAGACAAAAATAATCAAGCTGGAGCCCTCGGCGGGTTGATGGGTTTGCTAGGTATTTCCTCCGCAGAGCCAGAGGAAATTGCAGCGAGTGTCCCAGAAACTGGCTCTCGCCAACCGGATTCCACTGCTTCCCCGGCTGTTGCAGATGAGTCCAAAAGTAGGCTATTCGCTACTCACAAACTCAACAGTTCAGACCTCGAGAAAAACTATTCCTCAGCTAAAACTATAGATGTTTTAGCAGATGTTTCTGCGATCGCTCAGACGGATTTTGAGCAAGCATCGCCACCGATAACAGAATTGCCCAACTCGAAAAAATCAGATTTTCCCCAGTACGTACAGGCGGAAAAATTCCAGGATTTTGACACCGCTTTAGAGGATTCGCCCACTCCCCAAACTGTGGCATCACCCGCAGCAACTGATCCGAATTGCGCCGTTCCCACACTTTCACAGCCGTCAGAAAAAATATATTTTGATGCGGTGGTTGCTTCGCTACCGTCAATGCCAGACTTGCAAGAACAGGCGACACCGATATCCCAGCGAGCAGAAATATTAGGCGAAATTAAACAAGACTTAAATGAAGCCGACAACGCGATGGGAAGGCTGCAAAATCTCATTTTTGGCTCGCAAATGTCGGATATCGAGCAAGTGAAAAATCTCCTCGCACAAAATGACTTGCCGGGGGTGCGCCACCTGCTGACAACCATCGACGATAAATTAGGAAAACTCGAACACCAAATCCACGATCCCCAAGAGCTGATCGCGCTGATGCTGCCTTGGATCGCAGAAATTCTTAGCCGCAAAATTACCGATTCCAGAGAAGAAGTTGTTAAGGCGATAGTGCCAATTATTGATGAAGTAATTAGGGCAAAAACGGTAGAAAACAGGCCAGCAATGAGTTCGGCGATCGCTGAATTGCTCCCAGACGCCCTTGCTCAACAAATAAAAAATTCGCCCCAAGAAATTGCTAAGGCGATCGCCCCAGAAATCGGCATGGCAATTAAAGAGCAAATTCGCCTCGACCAAGAGTCGATCGCCCAAGCCCTCGCCCCGGAAATGGGCAAAGCGATTACAGCCCAAATAGCACTCGAACGCGACTCTATGGTGGATGCTCTCTATCCCGTCATTGGCAGCACTATTTCCAGATACATGGCAGAAGCTATCAAGACAATCAATGAAAAAGTGTCAAATGCCATGAGCATGGAAGGAGTTGGGCGCAAAATTCGCTCCCAAGTACAAGGAGTCTCCGAAGCTGAATTAATCCTCAGAGAATCAATACCTTTTACAGTCCAAGCAGCATTCTTAATTCACAAAGCATCAGGCTTGGTAATTTCCGAATCTCAACACTCAGGCGACTACCAGTTAGAATCGGAAATGGTAGCAGGAATGCTCACAGCTATTCGCAGCTTTGTTAACGAGTGCATCGTTCAGCCCGGAGAAATTTCCGAACTAAATCAAATTGAATACGGCGATTCAAAAATTATATTAGAAGTAGCGGGATACTGCTACATGGCAGTGGTAATTAAAGGAGAACCGCCAGACTCGTTCATCAACAAAGTCCGACAAACAGTTAGTAAACTTATCCTTAATTACGCTAAATTAATTCACGAGTTTAACGGCGATCCCGGTACTATACCGCAGTCATTGCACCCGTTGATCCAAAGTTTATTAGACCCGCCCAACAAGGAAAAATCAACAAAACCCCCCTTGATGCTGCTCGGCCTGAGCATGGCAGCGCTGAGCTTAATCTTAGTACCTTGGGGAATTTATCAGCACCGCAGCAGCATCGACCGCCGCCTCGAAGCAAATGCCGCTTTAGCTCTAGCCTCGACCCCAGAATTAGCGGTTTACCGCTTAAGCGTCGACGTTGAGGGCAACACTCTTAAGTTAACCGGAAAATTGCCAAATCCAGAATTGCGAGCAAAAGCCGCAAAAATAGCCGCATCAACTGCACCAAATCTGAAATTAGACAATCAAATTATCGCTGTAGATGTACCTCCCGATCCAGTTTTGACGGCGGCTGAGGTGCAGCGGATTACTGTTGTTTTGAACCGCTTATCGGGCGTTTCTATTTCTAGTCAGTATGGCGATCGCAAAGTTACAGTAGAGGGGACAGTCATGGATGATGCAGACTCACAAAAAATTGCTCAGTCCCTCAAGCAAATTCCCGGCGTTCAGTCCGTCGTCAGCACTGTTAAACTAGATCCGCTGAAGATTTCCAGCCGCATCTACTTCGACCAAGGAACGACAACATTAAACTCAACATCTGGAGACATCATCGCCAGTGTCAAAAATTTCATGGATCAATATCCTCAAAAACAGATTAAGATAATTGGACACAGCGATCGCACTGGGGAACTTGTCACAAATCAACGGTTGTCGCTCCAGCGTGCCGCAGCAGTGCGAGAGGCTTTAGTGCGCGTCGGTGCTGACCCGAAACGCCTCCAAGTGGTTGGTAGCCAAAATCCTCCCGCAGGCGTGGAACCCAATCAACCGCTACTTTTAAGCAGATGCGTGATATTTGAACCAATAACTAAGACCATCAACAGCAAATAATTATGTCAGTTACTATATCTAAAAAAATGTGCATGATCGGCGACTTTGGCGTCGGCAAAACCAGCCTAATCCGCCGTTTAGTCGATCAGCAATTCAGCGACGAGTACCTCTCCACTGTCGGAGTAAAAATTTCCCGCAAAACTATCATATTAGAAAACACCAAACAGCAGGAAAATGTCACAGCAAAGTTGCTGATTTGGGACTTAGAAGGGCATACAAAATTCAAAGGAATTGCACCGACTTACTTGCAAGGAGCTAGCGGCGTTTTAATCGTTGCCGATGTCAGCCGTTCCGAAACAGTTGAGCGAATCTCCGAACACATTAAGCTTTTCTCTTCAGTCAATCCCAAAGGATCAATTATCATCGCTTTGAACAAAGTAGACTTAATTGACGAGGAAAAATTGGCACTGCTAGTAGAAATTTCTCACTCAATTGGTCAAGACAAAGTAATAGCAGTTTACACCACATCGGCTAAAACAGGCAAAGACGTTGACGAAATTTTTCATAAACTAGCTTACACAATGGTAGAACAAGTATGAACCCCCTTTTTAGAAAGCTCTTGGGCCAGCGACAAACAGAGTATTTGATAGTAAATCACAATTTCATCATTCAAGAAATCTCCGCCGAAGTCCAGCATTACGCCGATACTCCCGGTGAGGCGCTCCCCGGTGCAGATGCTCGCATCAGTTTTCCCGAACTGATTGGTATTGAAAATATCCTGATGTCCATCGCAATGGGACGGCGGCCGAATTTTGAACTCAAAGGTATCGCTCGGTTTACCGACAACAACCGCCCTTTATACTTCGATATGTTGGCTATAGAACATGAAAACGAACAAGATATGGCAAGTAATTTGCTAATTTTGATTGAAGATGCCACCGAAAAAATGGTGATGAAGCAATCCTTGATTCAAAGAGCGAATGAAGCTAATCTTTTGCTGAGCGCCTTAGCCGCTTCTAAAGATTATATAGATAAAGTTATTGGCTCGATGGGCGATGCTTTGTTAGTGACAACAACCTTAGGAATTATCAAAACAGTCAATCAATCGGCACAATGGTTATTTGGGTACAGCGAAGCAGAATTGATCGACCATCCCCTCTCCATAATAGTAGTCGAAGAAACCTTGCTTTACCAAGCTCGCCACCGCTATATCTTGTCTCAAAAAGAGCTGCTTCGAGAACTCGAAGTAGTCTGCACTACTAAAGCAGGAGCAGAAATTTGGGTAGAATTTTCCTGTTCGGCAATTCAGACAGAATTAAAGGGGCTGTACGATTTTGTCTATATCGGCAGGGACATCACAGAACGCAAGCAAAAAGACATGGAAATTCGCCGCTCTTTGGCAAAAGAGCAAGAACTCAGACAGCTAAAATCTCGTTTTTTCTCGATGCTCGCTCACGAATTCAGCAATCCTTTAAATACAGTATTATTTGCTACTCAAATCCTTAAAGAATACGGCGACGAAATCACCCAAGCGGAAAAACAAGAATATCTCGAACACGTTAAATCAGCATCTAAATATATGGCTCAGCTATTAGATGATGTGCGGTTGCTCAGCAGCGCCGAAGCAGGAAAACTCCAATTCAATCCCGCACCAGTTGACTTGCAAAATTTTTGCCGCGAGTTAGTAGAGTCCATTAAAATTAGTTACGGACAAAATCATAAAATTAACTTTACTTGCCGAAAATCTCTTCCGCCCGCGAAACAAACTGATCGGGAGTTGGAGGAAACAGAATACTGGCCCGCACTGGATGCCAAATTGCTGCGACACATCTTGACAAATTTGCTTTCAAATGCTGTCAAATATTCGCCGATCGACAGCTATATTGATTTTCAATTAAATTGTCGTAATGAAGAAGCTATATTTAAAATTAAAGACGCAGGCATTGGCATTCCTATAGAAGACCAAGAACAACTGTTTGAATCTTATTACAGAGCCCAAAATGTCGGAAAAATACCCGGTACAGGACTGGGTTTATCCATAGTCAAGCAGTGTGTAGACTTGCACGGAGGTCAAATCGAATTTTCCAGCGACACAGGGTTAGGCACTACATTTATAGTCACCATTCCCTTTTACAAATAGAGGTAATACAATTTTCGTATTGAAGCATTGAAGATTTTCGATTTGGGCATCACCCCGCCCCAAAATGGGTACTTGCTTTCCGACGCGAGCGTCAGGGTCGAACCCAAAATTTTAGACAAAAGTTCAAGCTGCCAGATTCATCTGTGGAGTAAATCTAAAATCTAAAATCTAAAATCTAAAATCTAAAATCTAAAATCTAAAATCTAAAATCTAAAATCTACAATCTACAATCTACAATCTAAAATCGACTAATGACTAATGACTAATGACTAATGACTAATAACTAATAACTAATGACTAATGACTATCACGAACAGAGGGCGCGTTCACCAATAAAAAATCCAACATGACAACCCTGTTAAAAAAACTGTTGGTTCCCCACCACTTGGAGTACCTATCACTGGATCAAGACTTTTTCATCGAAGAGATATCTCTCAATGTGCAGCGCTTTGCTGACTGTCCCGATGAAGTAGTTGCCGGCAACGATGTGCGCCTTCCCTTTCCCGAATTGGTGGGAACTGAAGAAATTTTAATCGATATTTTGGAAGGGCGGTTGCCAAACTTTGAATTTAAAGCGATAACTCGGGTATTAGAAAATGGCTCGCGGCTTTATTTTGATATGTATATCGTCGAACTCAAAAATGACGAGAACGATCACAGATTAATTGTATTTTTTGAAGACGTAACCGACAGGATGGGTTTGGAACAAACTCTAGTCCAAGCTACCAATGAAATGAATATTTTATTGAGTACCTTAGCCGCTACTAATAATTATGTTGAAAAAATCATTACTTCAATGGCCGAAGTTTTGTTGGTGACAACGGGATCGGGAAAAATCAAAAAAGTCAATCAAGCGGCTCAAGATTTGTTCGGTTACAGCGAATCAGAATTAGTAGGCGAGCAAATAGACACCCTTGCTGCTGAGGGCGCATCTTTGCAAGCAGTCAGCCAAGAGCCGCTTCAACAATCTCAAACTAGCACTGAAGTAATTTGCACGGGAAAAACCGGAGAAAAGCTCACAGTTTCGTTTTCCTGTACGGCGATTCCGACTGATATTAAAAGCTTTTCTGAAGCAAGGGCTGCCATCGAAGATTTCGTGTACATTGGCCGCGACATGACAGACAGACAGCGAGCCCGCAAGCGAAAAGTAGCTCAGTACGTCACCACTCACATCCTCTCTACATCCGAAACAATCAAAAAAGCTCTAGCAGCAATTCTCCCGGCAATTTGCGACAGTTTGGGATGGGATACTGCCGAACTTTGGATGCCGGAAGCTGGGAAAAAACTGCTGTTAGGAAGTAAGAGAATAACTACGATTTATGACACCAATTTGCTGCGGTGCGTCACGAGTTGGACAAAACCCTCAGTTTCTATCCCCAAATTTGCCGAATTGGCCGAACAAATGACCTGTGGATTCGGGGAAGGATTGTCTGGTCTCATTTGGGCCAGCGGTTCCTCGGAGTGGATTGCGGATGTCACAAAAAGTGACAATTTTCTGCGCCGAGAAATCGCCGCCGAAGAAGGACTGCACGGAGCTTTTGGCTTCCCTATTTTGGGTGACTACGAACAGGAAAATTCTGAAAGATCTGTGTTGGGAGTGATGACTTTCTTCAGCCGCGAAGTGCAGTGTTTTGATGAAGAATTGCTCCAGACAATGGCAACAATCGGCAGCCAAGTTGGTCAATTTATCAAGCGCAAGCAAGCCGAAATAGCTTTGCGGGAAAGCGAAGAACAACTGCGAGACTTATTTGAAAATGCTACTGATTTAATTCAAAGTATTGGAGCCGACGGTCATTTTTTGTATGTGAATCGGGCTTGGCGGGAAACTCTGGGCTATAGCGAAGCAGAAATTGCAAAAATGACTGTTTTTGATATTATTCATCCTAATAGTTCCCAAGAGTCTATTGATATATTGTATCAAGCTATTGTCAAAAAAAACATCAATAAAAATACATTTTATCCAGACTATATTCAAGCAATATTTATCACTCAACAAAACGAACAAATTTTGCTAGAAGGTAGCATAAGCTGTAAGTTTTCAGAAGGATCGTTAGTAGCGATTCGCGCTATTTTGCGAGATATTACTGCTCGAAAGATGGCGGAAGATGCTCTAGCAAAATCTGCGTCCTTGCTGCAAGCAACGTTTGATTCTACTGCTGACGGTATTTTGGCTATTGACAGGAACGGGAAAATAGTCACTTTCAATCGAGAATTTGTGGAAATGTGGGGCGTACCTAGCGACGTGATGGCGCTGCGAGACGACGAGACAATGATCGCTTTTGTGCAGAACCAACTCAAAGACCCTCAAGCATTCCAAGAGAGAATAGAATCGCTTTACGAGCAGCCCGAAGCCGAAAGTTTTGACTTGTTGGAATTTCAAGACGGCAGATTTTTTGAACGCTATTCGGAACCGCAGCGGCTGGGAGATAAAATTATCGGCAGAGTCTGGAGTTACCACGATATTACGGAACGCAAGCAAGCAGAAGATGCCTTGCGGGAAGAACAAGAAAAATCAGAAAAGTTGCTGTTAAATATCTTGCCCAAGGCAATAGCAGAACGCTTGAAGAAAAACGAAACTACTATTGCCGAATACTTTCCCGAAGTGACTGTTTTGTTTGCAGATATTGTGGGGTTTACAGCTTTGTCTGCGGTCATGAATCCGATCGACCTCGTGGTACTCCTGAATCAGATTTTTTCAGGATTCGACCTGTTGTGCGAACGGCATGGCTTAGAGAAAATCAAGACTATCGGCGACGCATATATGGCGGTGGGAGGGCTGCCAAGTCCCCGCGCCGATCACGCTGAGGCGATCGCCCAAATGGCCTTAGATATGCAAACAGAGATAGCTCGGTTTAATGCTAACAATAATAAATATTTTAGCATCCGCATCGGGATTCATAGCGGCCCGGTCGTTGCGGGAGTAATTGGGATCAAAAAGTTTATTTACGATTTGTGGGGCGACACGGTAAATATTGCTTCCCGGATGGAATCTCACGGTTTGCCTTGGCGGATTCAAGTCAGCGAAACTACTTATAAGTTATTGGAACACAAATATTTGCTTCAGGAGCGGGGAACTATTGAAGTTAAAGGCAAAGGGGGAATGAAAACTTATCTGCTGGTTGGTAAAAAAACAATTAGTCATTAGTCATTAGTCATTAGTCATCGGTCATTAGTCATCGGTCATCGGTCATCAGTCATGAGTCATCAGTTATCAGTCATCTGGCTGAGGACTAAAAGTGTTGCTAAAGTTAGTTAATAATACTTTTTAGGTCTAGACTGATGGAATTTGCTAATTTGTTGACAAATTTACGATCGCCCTTAGCAGCTATCGATCGCCATCCTGTGACGGTTGCGCCCTCAACTTCCGTCGGGGATGCGATCGCCCTGATGCGTCTGGCGAGAAACCCTTGTCCGCTGCCAGACTCAAACGCAACGGTAAAACCATTGATTAGTTGCGTCTTAGTTGTCGAGGAAAATCAGCTAGTCGGACTGCTAAGCCAAGGTGATATGCTGAACCTAGCCACCGAATCAGGATGGCAAGAAATGAAAGTTGTCGATGCAATGACGCGGAATTTAATTATCTTAAAAGAATCAGAATTTACAGATATTTTTAGCGCATTTAAGCTATTTTGTCAACACTCGATCGATTGCTTGCCAATTGTGGACGAACAAGGTCAACTCATAGGTTTAGTCAGCGAAGAAAAGATTCGCCCAGAAATTTACAGCGTCGTCAAAATGTTGGAGCAAGAAGTTGTAAAACTTCAGCAAAAACAGTGTGATCTCTTAGCAAACAAGTCAGAAATCGAAAAACAAGTTAGCGATCGCAAACTTGCAGAAACCGCTTTGCAACAATTCAACGTAGAGTTAGAACAGCGAGTCCAGCAACGCACTGAACACTACGAACAGGCCGTATTAACAGGTAAATTGACCGCAGAAAAATTGCAAAACTCCGAAGCTGAACTGCTGGCGCTGTTTAATGCGATGACGGATATCGTGCTGGTTTTCGATGCCAGCGGCCGCTACCTCAAAGTCGCCCCCACGTCTCCCCAACTGCTCTACAAACGGGCTGTTAAAGCGCTGGGCAAAACCCTCGCCGAAATGTTGCCGGAAGCGGAAGCTAATTTTTGCCTCAGCCACATTCACCAAACCTTGGCATCTGGGGAAACCCACAGAGTTGAATACAGCATGGAAATTGGTGGGAAGTTAATCTGGTTTGATGGCAGTATTTCGCCACTGGGAGTCGATCGAGTGATCTGGGTAGCGCGGGATATTACTGCTCGCAAACACGCAGAAGCTGCACTGCAAAAGAGTGAGGAAAAGTTTCGCAATTTGTTTGATGATGCTCCAATTGCGATCGGTTTGGCAAGCGTGCGCGACTACCGCATGATCAAGGTGAATGAAGCTCACCGCCAGATGTTGGGCTACGGCGATGTGGACTGGGCAGCAATGAGTTTCGCTGATGTCACCCACTCAGAAGATTTACAAGCAGAATTCGAGCAAATCAAGCAGTTGGTCGATGGCAATATTTCTCGCTTCCAAATGGAAAAACGCTTGACGAAGAAGAATGGCGAGTTGATGTGGGCAAACTTGACGGTGACGCTGATTCGCGATCGCGATGGCATTCCTGTTTACAGCATGGGGGCGATCGAAGATATCAGTTGCCGCAAGCGGGCAGAAATGGAATTGCAGCAGTTAAAAGAACGCCTGCAATTTTTACTTGCTTCTAATCCAGCGGTAATTTTCACTGCCACACCGACGGGGAATTTTTGTATTACTTACATCAGCGACAACGTTAAGGCAATCGTTGGCTACGACCCCCAAGAGGTGTTAGCAGATTCTGACTTTTGGTCGAGCCGTATTCACCCGGAAGATCGAGCGCAATTTATCGTAAATTTTTCTGATTTGTCCGAGAGAAAAAATTGCATTTGCGAGTACCGCTTTCTGCACGGATACGGATTTTACCGCTGGCTGCGGACGGAACTAAAAATATTGGTTAACAGCAGCGGTATTCCGATCGAAATTATTGGTTACGCCGCCGATATCAGCAATTCTAAATGCGCTGAAATAGCTTTGCGACAGCAGTTCGAGCAAGAACGGCTGGTAGAGGCGATCGCCCGTCGCGTCCGCCAGTCCTTGCAATTAGAGGAAATTCTCAATACCACGGTTGCCGAACTCCAGCAAGTCTTGTTAGCCGATCGAGTTTTGGTTTATCAAATTTTACCGGAAAAAAGCGGCCGAGTCATTGCCGAAGCGGTGGCAGAAGGATGCAGCCCACTGGTGGATAGATGTTTTGGCGAAGAGGTTTTTCCGGTTCAAAATTATCAGCTTTATTTGCAAGGGCGAATTTGTGCGTTATCCGAACTAGATCACCCCTCCATTGCACCTTGTATGGTGGAGTTTCTGAAACAAATTAAAGTTAGGGCAAAGTTAGTAGTGCCGATTATTCAGCACAGCCAACTTTGGGGATTGCTGATTGCGCACCAGTGCGATAAGCCCAGAGAGTGGCAAGAATGGGAAATCAATTTATTTCACCAGTTGGTGAATCAATTGGCGATCGCCATTCAGCAATCTCTACTCTACCAGCAACTGCAAACGGAACTGAGCGATCGCAAACAAGCGGAAGCAAATTTGAAAAACTCCCTCAAAGAAAAAGAGATTTTGCTCAAAGAAATTCACCATCGCGTCAAAAACAACCTCTGCGTAGTTGCTAGTCTGTTAGAATTACAATCTAACACAGTTGCCGAACCCCAAATAGCCAAAATGTTTGAAGAAAGTCAGAATCGCCTTTATTCTATGGCTCTGATTCACGAGAAACTGTACCGCTCGACTAACCTGGCGCAAATTAATTTTGGTGAATATCTAGAAGATTTGGTCAGTAACTTGTTTCACTCTTACAATATAAGTGACAACCGGATTCAGTTGCAGGTATTAGCTGAACCAATCTCCCTAAATATTGAGACTGCTACTCCCTGCGGTTTAATTGCTAATGAATTGGTTTCAAATACCCTGAAACACGCTTTTCCTCACGGTACTAGCGGGACAGTTAGTGTAGAATGCTATCAAACGAGCGATGGAGAAATCCACCTTTTCGTTAAGGACAATGGCGTCGGCTTTCCTCAAAACTTAGATTTTAGAAAAACTAACTCTATGGGCTTTCAAGTTGTCTGCACTTTAACCGAGCAGTTAGAAGGAACCATTGAACTGTCAAGGCAAATCGGCACAGCATTTCACTTAACATTTAACGAATTAAACTATTCTCAGAGGTTGTAAAAACATGGATTTACCAGCAAAAATTATTAATATTTTGATTGTCGAAGATGAATTATTAATCGCTAAAAATTTATCTAAAAAATTAGAAAAATTGGGATATCAAATCGCCGACATCGTTTCTTCTGGAGTCGATGCCATACAGCGCGCAGCCGAAATGAGACCAGATTTAATTTTAATGGATATAGTCATCAAAGGCGACATTGATGGCATAGAAACAGCAGCAATAATCAATCAAAAATTAGATATCCCAATTATCTATACAACTGCCTATGCCGACGACGAAACTTTGCAGCGAGCCGAAAATACTGGTTCTTATGGCTACCTCCTCAAACCGTTTAAAGAAAGAGAGCTACACGCCACCATTAAAATAGTGCTGAGTAAACATCAAGAAGCAGTTAGGCTGCAAAAAATAATTACATTGGCAGCAGCAAAGAGCGAAAATAGAGCGCGATTTATTTCAATGGCATACCACGATTTAAATACTCCGTTGACTACCATACAGCTATCGGCTGAAATGCTGGAAGATAGCGAATTGCAGAGAACGCCAGGAAGTACAAATAAAAATGTCGCTCGCATCAAAAAAGCCGTCCGCAATATGAGCGAATTGCTGGAGGATATTTTAATGCTCAGCAAAGCCGAATCAGGCAAACTTTCCTTGAATTTAAATCAGCTAAATGTAACGGAGTTCTGCACCTATCTTTTAGAAGAACTACAACCGCTCGTCACCGACAAACACCTGGTAACTTTCCGCGCCCCAAAAGAGCCACTGCACGCCAATCTCGATGCAAAATTGCTGCACAACCTCCTGACTAATTTGCTTTTAAATGCTATTAAATATTCTCCAAATGGCGGCAATGTCAGTTTAGAATTAAGCTGCGAAAACCAGCAAATATTTTTTTCCGTTCGAGATGAAGGAATTGGGATGACAGCGGAATATCAGGGGAGATTATTTCAGCAGTTTGAACGGGGTGCTAATGTAGGCAATATTAAAGGATCGGGGTTGGGACTTTGCATTGTTAAACACATAGTTGATCTGCACGGGGGTACAATAAGTGTGGAAAGTGCGATCGACAAAGGTACTACATTTATTGTCGCGCTGCCTTTTCTTAGTCATTAGTCATTGGTCATTGGTCATTAGTCATTGGTCATCAGTGATATGATATCCGATCGTCGCATTATTCTTGTATTTCATTTTAAGCAAATCTATTGGGAGACAAAATCTCGTTAAGCGAAGCTATCCCGCTCTTAATCGCCCAATCTTTTGATCCTGCTGCCGAATCAGCAAATCGCTCAGCTAAAGCAGGTACAATCGCCAAAGGATTGCTCAAACCCGAAAAAACGTGCAATCCAGGGCGAGAACCAATTTCCCCAACTATGGGGAGCTTATCCGCGCTAAATGCCACAATACAATCGTGCCAAGTTGCGGGTAAATCGGCCAAAGCTGGCAAAACCTTGCCGATTCCGGCACGAATTGCGGTTTCGCTGGTTTCGCGATCGACTTTAGCATTCAAATCGCTCAAAGTTCGAGACAATTGCCCGATCCGCAAACTGCCATCATTAAATTGAATTGCACCAGCATCTAAAATCGGTGGTAACAACTCATTACCCGGTTCATCCCACAGAAAATTTACCTCAATTTTACTCGATTCAGCTTCCAATTCAAAACGTTTTAATACCGCGGGCATCACCAAAGTCCTGAGTTTCAAATCGACAGGTTCAGTCTCCAAAATCTCGGCGCGACTAAAATAAACTCCCGCAGAAATGCCAGCCGCCTTGAGCAAAGTTCGACTCCAACCTCCAGCACAAATCACCGCATTTTCGCAAGCATAACTTTCGTGTACCGTCTTGACTCCCGAAATCCGATTTCCCTCTGCTATTAAACCAGTTACTTCAGCAATTTTTATAGTTCCTCCCAACCGCGCAAACCCTTGACAATAAGCTATATTTGTGGCTGTCGGGGAAATGTGACCGTGACGCACAGTTAGAGCTCCGGCGATCGCACTTTTATTCAGTAAAGGTTCCAACTCGCCAGCTTCTGCAACGCTCAAAAGCTGCGGAGGTATCGCAAAATGCGCGTAATTTTCTACTATTTTTTCAATATCAGCGTCCGCATCAATTGTCAGCAACAGATCCAACTCGCGAAACTCAGTATCAGCGTCTAATTCCGCCGATAAATTGCGGTGGCGTTCGATACCTTCCCGACACAATTGACGAGTTAAATCAGTCGTGCCAGACCAATAAGCTAAGCCGCCATAACTAAAACGAGTCGCATTTTGCATGGTAGCATCTCGCTCCAAAAGCAGCACAGCAAAACCTTTTTTTGCCAGTTCGTAACTCAGGGCTGCACCCGTAATGCCACCGCCAACAACAATCCAATCGTAACTTTTCATGAGCAACTCAAAGGGAAGGAAAATATCATGCTTAGATTTTAGCTTAGGTTGTTTCGGAACAGGCCCAAAAGTCTCTACCTACAGAAAGAGGTGATGCGCGATCGGCATAACTGCAACTTACACCCCTTGGGAGATGTTACCGCAGGCACATTTTTTGTTCAATAGTAGCAATTACAGACAGCACAAAATTAGAAACACCACAGAGGTTTTATGAGTATCGACAAACCGGGCAAAGATATGCGCCGTACTGTCAATCCGGGCGATCGCATTTCCGACGAACCGCAAAGCATCGAAGAAAAAGCTCAGCAATTAGCAGTTGACCACGTGCCCGACATCACGGGAGATGTAGTTACAGTTCCAACTTATGTGATCGTAGAAGAACCGGACGGGGAAAAGAAAGCTTTGCACCACGTCAAAGACGCCGAGGAAATTTCCGACGTAATTCGACAGGCCCGCGTTGACGAAAATGGCGAGCGAATTTGGGATTAAGCTCAATCCAATAAAACTGGCTTTGTAGGTAGAAAACTTATCGCTAGAAATCATGGAAACAAATCAAACAAATAGTACGCCCTATCCCAATATTCCGCCGATTCTAGAAAGTGACGACACAGAGTATCGCGACGCCGGCATTACGAGTACAGTTTCAGTTGCAGGTCATCCCCTCCACCCAGTGCTGATCGTGTTTCCGATCGCCTTTTTAGTCGCAGCCGCCGGTACAGATATCGGTTATTGGCTGACAAGCGATCCATTTTGGGCGAGAGCTTCGGTTTGGCTGATTGGTGCAGGCTTTGCTGCGGGGATTTTGGCGGGAATCACGGGCTTTTTAGATTTTACGAGAATTAAAAGAGTGCGCGATCGCAGTGCCGGTTGGTTGCACATGGGCGGCAATGTGGCGGCTCTGGTACTTTCGCTGATTAACCTGGTGTTGCGCCAAGGAAATGCTGCTGAGCCGATCGTCTTTACAGGTTTAGCACTGTCGGTCGTCGTTGCCAGCTTGCTGGGCGTTACAGGCTGGTTCGGCGGCGAACTAAGTTTTCGCCACAAAGTCGGTGTTATCGGCCCTAGCAGTCAAAATATGTAGGTTTCTGAGCGTTTTTAGTAGAAACTTCAGTCCGTCTTCATAGGTGGATCATGAAGGAATTGCATTCCCAACGCTCGAACCTAAAGATTGTCCCAGCCAATTCAGATAAGCCTCGCTGCCAGCGATAATGGGAATAGCAATAATTTCGGGAACTTCATAGGAATGGAGTTCCTGAACTTTTGTTTTTAAAGCCTCAAATTTAGCCAAATCAGTTTTAATCACCAACTGCCACTCCGACTCGGCATGAATCTCGCCTTGCCAAGTATAAATCGAGCGAATTGGCGACAAACTAACACAAGCAGCCAGCTTGTGTTCAACTAGAGTTTTAGCGATATTCTCCGCATCCGCCTCCGATGCAGCAGTTACCAGCACCAACCCAAAATTAACAGTCATAAGGATTTTAGATCCGATATCAACGGATTTGATACTACCAATTACCAATTACCAATTACCAATTACCAATTACCAATTTTTAACTTCCGAAACTTCCCAAGAATTGACTTTGCACGCCCCAGCTAAGGAAAAGTAGCGCCTAGTGGATTCGGGCAAAATAGCTCCAGTCAACAAAGCATTATCTAAATTGGCTCCTATTAACGTCGCCTCGCTCAAATCTGCCGCCATCAAATCAGCTTGACACAGCTTTGCCCAATTCAGATTTGCCCCGATCAAACAACTTCCTCTAAACTTAGCCCCAGTTAAGTTTGCTCCCGCCAATTTAACGCCCCGCAACTGAGCCGCACTGAAATTTGCTCCCGCCAAATTCGAGCCTTCCAAATTAGCTCCCATCAGTTTAGCTTCGCTCACATTAACGCCGCTCAAATCTGCACCGCAAAGATTCACGCCTGTCAACTGCGCTCGTCGCAGACTGACTCCGGTTAATTGAGCTCCAAAAAGTTTGGCACTGTTGAGCTTTGCACCGTAAAGGTTTGCCCATTTAAAATTAGCTCCCGTCAGATTTGCGCCGAGGAAGTTAACTAATTGCAAGTCGGCGCTGCACAAATTGGCATTCCACAACACAGCACTCCGTAGGTTGGCGCTGGTTAAAGTTGCGCCGCTTAACTTTGCTCTCGGTAACTTTGCTTTTACCAAAAAAGCTCCGCTCAAATTAGCTTTTGTCAAATCTGCGTCTGAGAGTTGGATTTCGCCCATTTTGGCAAAACTCAGATTTGCTCTGTGCAGCAGTGCGCCTTTGAGCGTTGCTTTGGTGAGAAATGCTCTGCTGAGGTTCGCCCCGGAAAGATTAGCTCGCGAAAGGTTGACTCCGATTAAGATTGCTCCGCTGAGGTTTGCCCCGCCCAGATCGGCTCCAGCAAAGTCTCTTTGTCCTTTTTCGTAATTGTTGAGCAGTTCGCTAACTTCCATAGGGCCTGATACCTTCTCTGATTGGGGAGTTCGATCGAGAAATCTTTAATCTTCAGGTTGTTTCAGAAATTCTACTGTTACAAAAATTAGACTGTTTTAGCGTTGGCATCAAACCGTATAACTTCTGTTAACATTACTTTCTGTTCAAACGCGATCTCTTAATAAAGATTTTATATTGTTCTCGCGGTAGAGATCGCCCTTTCGGTATGTTTGAATTAAAAGTTAATCTTTCGTGACATAGATAGTCATTCCTTAGCGATCGACATTAATCCGCAACTTTAGCCTCAGCGCGCCCTTGAATCCTGCGGGAGGTTGCCAGGAGTTCAAGGCTGCCTTGAGACTCTCAATGGCGTCTGTTGCTTGCAGCGTCGAGGTTTGAGTGTCGTTAGCGAAGCCCTCGAAGAGGATCGCGACTTTCACAACGCGGCCGTTTTGTATGGATAAATCCCACACCGTCTCGCCGCTAACCGCCGCTGGGAGATTAACAGATCGCAGGTATTGATTCAGAGAGGCGATCGCCCCAGCATCCAACCCTTGGGCGCTGACTACTTGCAAGCGAGCAGCAATTTGCTGCGGGGGTGGCTCGCTGTAAGGGGCTGGCAGCGCGCGAGGAGCTGGCACTGGCCGTGCAAAATTGGGAGTCGAGTTCGAGCTGCGAGTGCCACCTCTCGTTTGGTCGCTCTCCTCCCGCTCGAAAATACCGTCATAGCTGACACCCTGCGGCAATTCGACAGGCACTTGCACGCGACGACGAGATCCATCTGGTTCGACTCGCACTTCTTCGCTCACAGCCACAAAAGCCGTGTATTCCGACAGCAAGTGATAATTTAGAGCAGTATTAGTCACAGCTTCCACCAGAGATTTAGTCTCGCCGCCAAACATTTGATTCATTAAATCTTGAATGCGCGATCGCCCCCAAAGTTGAGCTACCGCCGAATTTCCAAAATCTGTAACATTTGCTGTGACTGACGTTGACTCCCGTTGTCGCACGCCGCCGGATTGAGCAAAATTCACAGGTAAAATCTGCTCGTAAGCTTTGCCGCCCGCTTGAGTGCCGCGGATGCGAAGTTGGCCGTTTGTTCGATCGCTCTTTTTGCCAAACAACACCAGCGGCTGACTCGCAAACAAATCCGGTGGTGCGATCGGATAAATCTCCGGTTTTTCCCCCACTCCTTCCCAACTAATTTGAATATTAGTCAATACCGGACTATTAATTTGACGAAAAAACTTTTCTGCCGCTGCTGCTGACGGTTCATCTTGACGAATTACTTGAGACGTGCCTCTTCCCACTTGAGCCAAACGGTTGAGTAAAAACCGATTCACCGAACCGCCGACACCAAAACTATAAAGTCGATTTCCCGGTTTCAGGCTCTGCTGCACCTGGGCCAGCACTTCTTTTTCATTACCAATATAACCATCGGTAATCAGTACAATACTCCGCAGCGTTCCTGTTTTTGTCGCCGGAAACTTCATCACGGCTTGAATGCCGTTGAGCAGTTCAGTGCCACCGTTAGCCTGCAAAGCGTCGATATAATTAATTGCCCTTTGTCGATTAGCTTCTGTATTCGCTAAAGGAGTTGTTGAAAGCGCTTTTGCAGTGTTGGCAAAATCAATAATAGTAAAAGTATCCTTGGGATTGAGTCCTTGAATGAAGCGGCGCATCAACTCCTTAGATTTTGCCAGCGGTTCGCCCTGCTGAGAACCGGAAGTATCCATCAAAAACACAACATCTTTCGGTACAATTTCATTAGTTTTGTAGTTTAAGGCGGGAATCAAATAAGTAGCAAAATGACCGCCGCGTTGGTCGGATTGACTCAGGACTGTGGCGCGAGTATTTTCGCCGGCTACTCGATAGCGTAGAATTAAATCTTTATTGGGAATTGTGTCAGAATTGGCTAGTTGGACGCGCACAGTATTGCCGCTGCGGTCAGTGGTAATTTGATGGGAAGTAGAGCGGACATCGCCGATCGCAACTCCGGCATCGATTTCTACCAAAACAGCAATATCGTGACCAGAGCGCGTGTTTGGAGGCAAAACAGGCGGGTTAATGCGATCGGCATCGGTGGTATTTTGCGAAATATAACGCGGCCCAACCACTGTGGGAAACACAAATTCGTAATCGCCATCGGCAAATTTGAGACTCTCGGTGTAGCGAATCGTAACTTCAATCTTTTCTCCCGGTTTGATATTAGCTAGAGACTGAGTAAAAATATTATCGCGTTCTTGTTCCAATAAACCCGCTGTTCTGCCTTGCTGACGAGCTTTTTGGTAAATTTCCAAAGCTTCATCGCGCCGTTTGATATCAGCTTTAATAGTGCGATCGCCGATTTTAATTTCCATGTCATCCACCGCCGCTTCATCGGGCAGGGGAAATACATAAACAGCTTCTAAAGATTCGGGGAAAGGATTTTCAAACTTCTGAACAACTTCGACGCGGGAGATATTGCCGGCTATTTTGGCTTTAACTTCAGTCCGTTTGAGAGGAAAGACTTGCTCTGTGGCTGTATTTTGAGTTTTGACGAACAAACCGCCGACTGGACAGCGAGTTTCGGGCGATCGGGCTTCAAGCTTGCAATTAACATCGTTACTAGCGAGGATTTTCGGCGGCCCAGACGAATAATTTTGCCCAGGAGCATTTGCCAGCGCCGCATTGGGAGCGACGAGCCATGCACCGCACTCGTTAGCGAAGCCCTCGAAGAGGATCGCTGCGAGCAATGCGATACCACCAGAAAGCAACCGTTGAGGGGATAGAACGCAGACAAACTTCATAGTTATTTTTTTAGCAGACTTGAGGTGCTCCGTTTACCATGACTTTACCATTGCCGAAACGTTCCTGAGTTAGCTGTTCGGGAAACATGACAAGCAGACCTGGGTGGATTTTAGATTAAAGATTAAAGAAATGACTCCCTAGGCGCGGGCTGGGGACTGGCATTTGTATTGAGGTCGGTTTGGGCGATCGTCCGCGAAGCCAATGCTGAATATTGTATGATAGTGAGATAGCTTAAATAATTCTCACATCAACCTCTAAACCTCTAATAAATTAAAAATGTCATGAGTTTTATCAACCCCAAAACCAAATTTGCTTTTAAAAAAAATATTCGGCTCGGATGACAGTAAAAACATTTTAATTAGTTTTTTAAATGCTCTCCTATACGAAGCACAGCCAGTCATCGAAAATTTAGAAATTATCGACCCCTATTTAGCTCCAAACATTAAAGGTATCAAAGACACTTACCTGGATGTAAAAGCCAAGATTAATGGTGACAAAACTGTGCTCATTGAAATGCAGGTTTTGAATGTAGAATACTTTCAGCAGCGGGTTTTGTATAATGCAACTAAAACATATTCAATGCAGCTAAGGAATGAAAATTTAATAACTTTAGCGTTGGTTAAATAGTCGGCACTGCACGATAATTCCATTTTGGTAGATATTCATCAAAAATAATTTTCATTGTTTCTTTAAATCCATTAGCTACTTTT
>NZ_JAIGNI010000036.1 GCF_026130175.1 Lyngbya sp. CCAP 1446/10
TAATTGCTAATCTTAAATCAGGGTCGAGCACAACTAGAGATTTTCCGGGTAATGCTGCTGCTGCACGTGGTCTCAGAACTTTCAGGCGATGATTAGTCGGTGCCAAACAATTACCATCAATGATTCTAACTGGATAACCTGATAATATGGGATTAGGAACGGCTCCAATCAGTTCCATTAAAGTTGCCATCTCTGCCGATGTCTCTCTCAACAGTGCTGCGCTGACTCCCACTTCCATTCCCAACAGTTTGTTATAAATAGCCGTGCGACTCACATTGAGTTTAGTAGCATTTGCTTTGTATGCAGCATGGACGGAAGGATGAATGCCACAAATTACCAGGCTCATCATATCTACGAGATTGGAGAACAATAACTCCCGCATATATTGGCGAGAGAGCATTTTTCTCAAAGATGATGTCCATTTGCTCTCTCGCCAATATACGCTCCATTACACCTCGCACCATGAGGGTGATGGGAGTTTTTTGGACAAATCTGTCAAATATTGTTTCCGGCATCAACTTTTTCCTCGCTTATCCTATTCCCAGTCTGCGCAAGTGTTCTTCCGAATACACCATCCAGACTAACCTACTGACAGGACTTCCAGACCAAGCTCAGCACACACCTTGACAGGGCTAGGTGCGCAATGCGCACCGGCGCAGTTTAATTGGTTTAACCGATTCCCTGGCGCTTTGCTTGGTAACGAGCAAAATCGGGGTTCTCCGGTGGGCGACAAACTCAACCGGTGCGCAGTGCACACCCTACAAACATGGTAAAAAAACCACTGGTAGGGAAACGGCATTGCCGTGTCCGTATTTCTTACTTACAGATAGTTGAAATCCTTCTAACATACTCCGGTTTACTGCCCAGAAAATTACAGCTTTGCTTCAGCAATTCTTCCAACCCTTCAACCTGTCTCAGCCAGACAGTGCCGTTGCTTCCAGCTACAGCAATTTGCTTGCCGTCTCGACTCCAACCCACACTAACAACATTCTCCTCAAACTCAAATTGAGCAACCTGTCGCCCCGCTAAATTCCACAGCCGCACCGTCTTGTCAATTCCCACAGTAGCCAGCCTTTCTCCGTCTGGACTAAAACTAATTGATTTGGCATCAAAATGCAAGGTTTGAAATTCATTAATTAATTGTTTTTCTGACAGGTTCCACAGCCCGACTTTGCCGTTCAATGTTACTGTAGCAAAGCGATACTGCTGTTGAGCAGGACTGAAGCTGATACCGATTGCCTGCACCGGCAGTGTTTTTTTTAGTTGTCCTGACACATTCCAAATCCGCACTGTAGATTTGCCGTCTAAAGTCGTGAGAAACTCTCCGTTAGGGCTGAAATTTACGCTTCTAACTAAGCCGTTATGACCGGGAAGTTTTACAGTAGATGATATTACTTTTGGCTGTTTTGATAGCGGCCAAATTGCAGCACTGCTGTCTATTCCTGCCGCTGCTAAAAATTTATCGTCGGAACTAAAACTGATGCTGGTAACTGAGCCTTCAAGTGCTTGAAAACTAGAAATATTTTCCCCTGATAAGTTCCAAAATTTAACTGTGCCGTCCTTTCCTGCCGTTGCTAAAAACTTGCCATCCGGGCTAAAGCTTACTATATTAACTGACTGCTGCAAAGCTTTCCATTCAGCAATTTTAGACCCGGAAAAGTTCCAAATCCGAACTCTATCGTCTATACCTGCGGTTGCTAAAATTTGTCTGTCAGGGCTAAAACTGACGCTGGTAACTGCACCTACATGAGCTTGCCACTTCACCACTTGCGGAAATGATGATGCTTTTATTTGCTGTTTTTTGCTGATTTTATCGAGAATTATTTGTAATGCTAGCAGCGGCCTTGTAGCTGGATATTGTTCTAAATTTGGTTTATTATTAACCAGGGTTTTTAATTTTTCCCCGGAGGCGATCGCCCTTAGCAAAGCTTCTGATAAAGCTTGGGTGTTTTCGGTCTTTTGAGATACCGCCAATAGTAAAGCATCGCTGCCATTTTGTTCGATCTCAATACTTGCTTGTGCGAGTTTAAACCGCTGGTAAGCGAGAGTTGAAAAGCCGATCGCCCCAATCAACGATCCGGCCAGTACCGCCGAACCAATTCCTATCCACTGTTTGGCTTTTCGCTTGGCTGCGTTAGCTTCCGTTAAGGCTTTTGCTGCATCACTCACAGCTTTTTTAGTTTCGAGTGTAGCTGCCAGCAGCAGTTGATTTTGGTCGCTCAAAATCACTTTTTGGCTAGCTGTCAAAAACTGAAAATCTTCGTTTCTCAAACTTTTATCTGCCGCCCAAACCAATGCTGACTGCAAATCTTCCCCTCGCAACAATTGCGAATCATCTTGAGAGTTAGAATTCAGCCAGAATTTGATTGCTTCCGAATAAGGCGAGAGTTTTTCTAATTTTTGGGCGATTAAGTCTTGGTTAAATACAGCTTGATAAATAGGATTAGAACTTGTGAGTTTTTCCCGGTGTTTGACGATTAATCCACTTAATCGCAATTCCATTTGTTCCGCACTACCATCGGGGACGATTTCAATTTGCTGTAAAATTTGTTGATATAATCCGAGTCTTCTGATAATTCGCTGATTTTCTCTAAAAAGCCGATCGCGAATTGTGGACAAATGTTCGGGCACATCCTGAGATTCCCAATTTTCCACAATCTTCAAGCGTACTACTTTCTCAACCCACTCTTTGGGATTTTGGATTAATCCGGCATTTTCAAAGAGAAGTTTACACAGCTTTTGAGTCAGGAATGGCTGGCCGCCCGTCCAATACAAAACCTCTCTCAAAACTTCCTGAGGGCTGTCTGTCAGCTCTGCCAAACCCGCTGCTAGGGGTTGGGCTTCTGTTTCGTCAAAACCAGTTAATTCGATCGCCTTACCGATATTAAAAGGCGTGTTGCTGCTGAGATTCTTGTCGCGGCACAAATCCGTCGGGGATGCTACGCCCAACAGAGCCCACGTCAGGCGATCAAATTCTGAGTTATTGGCGCGCTTGTTGTAGCACGATCGAATTAAGGCTAAAAAATCGTCTGCGGGAAAATCCAGGGCGAGAATGCTGTCGATTTCGTCGATAAAGATGACAATATTGCTGGAAATGTTGGCTAACAGTATGGTTTCGATAAATTCGCTCAATCTTTGAACCGGAGTTAAAAAATTGCGATCGCGCCACCAAGTCCGCACGTTGACAACATCCGACAGATTAAAGTTATTTTCCAGAATGCGGAGTAACCCAGCATACCACTGTTCGGGAGTCACGCTGCGGTTGCCAATTTCCGAAATGTCGATCGCAGCACAAGCAATTCCTTCATCTCTCAGCCGTTGAATTGTCCGCACCTGCAAGCTAGATTTGCCCATTTGTCGGGAATTCAAAACATAGCAAAATTCCCCCCCTTTCAATCCATTATAAAAATCGTCATCTGCTTGACGCTTCACATAATTCGGAGAGTTATTGGTGAGACTGCCGCCTACTTGATAGTATGATGGTTTGGGATTTGTGCTCATTACATATTTTTTTACATAAAGATAAGACGGCGGTTGAAACCGCGTCTACAAAAACGAAGTCCGCCTCCGCGGACTCAAGAAAAAACCATGAAACGTTCTTCAACCCGCGGAGGCGAGTTTGGTTTGTATAGACACGGTTTCAACCGCCCAGTCTTCTTTCATTGTACAATAAACTCAAAAAATCAACCAATTTATAGGTATGAATACTGAGTGGAGCGGCCGCCATCACGACAAAGACCAATTAAGATCGGAAATTTGGTCATCTCTGAAACAAAATAACGCATCAATTCACGATCCATTCGGCCACATCCCCAATTTTGTCGGCACCCAAAAGGCGGCGGAAAGACTTACAAATTTACCAATTTGGGAACAGGCAAAATCGATCAAGTGCAACCCAGATTCACCGCAAAATCCCGTGCGATTGCGCGCTTTGCAAGATGGAAAACGCTTGTATATGGCTGTACCGCGCTTGACAGACGATCGCTGTTTTGTCGAGTTAACCGCCGAAAACTTGCACAATCGCAATATCCCCCTAGCCGAAGCTGCGATCGCCCGCAAAGCAGTCACCTGCGGCCGATTAGTGAGTTTTGCAGAAATGCAGCCAATTGACTTAGCAATAGTCGGTTGCGTAGCCGCGGGGCGCCACGGTGGACGCACGGGGAAAGGAGCAGGATTTGCGGATTTGGAACTGGCGATGCTGGCGGAATTTGGATTAGTTAAAAATGATACTCCGATTGTCACAACAGTGCATCCTTTGCAAATTGTCGCAGATTCGCGTTTGCCAATGCAGCCTCACGATTGGGCGCTCAACTGGATTGTAACTTCCGAGGAGGTAATTGAAACTAATACAATGTATCCGCGTCCAATTGGGTTAAATTGGGAAGAATTGCGATCGGAACAGTTAGAAAATATTCCTATTTTACGCAAATTGCAGGGGCGGGTTCAGCTTAGGATTTATGAGAAAAGCCAGTAGATGAGTGCAAAATCAGCCCTCCCCATGTAATGTTCATTTGTAAAATTCCATCAAAATTAAGGCAAAAGAGCATCTACAGCGATCGCCCCAATTTCTATCCCTTCAATAATAATCGGTATAACAGCCGATCGCCCGTAAATCAACATTTGCCCGTAATCCGGTTGTTCGGAATCTCCCAAAGGTCGATCGTACACCTCAACCTGTCCTTCCACCAGATTGACAATCCAATAAACCGGAATTCCCGCGCGGGCATAAGTCCGTTTCTTGATAGTGCGATCGCGCCCAAGCGTAGTATCCGATACTTCGATCACAATAGCAACATCTTCAGCGCCCGGATGGCGATCGAGATATTGTCGCGTATCGCCTCGAACCACCACTATATCCGGTTCGGGTTCACTATTTTGCAGCGTAATCGGTTCCTGAGAATCAACATACCATCCGGGAGGTAAAATATTCTCTAAAGCTGTTCTAACAAGGCGAGTTGCTACTCGATGGGGCGGATTTTTGGGCATTTTGAAAACAAGCCATCCCTCTAGCAGTTCTACTGGATCGTCATCCGCCAAAATGCCAGCTTGAATCATAGCATGATACTGCTCGACGCTCAAGCGCAAAATCAAATCGTTCGGGATTGCTGCGACACTTTCAACAGGCGACATCATAGTCTGCGGGAGTTGATTACTTTCTGATTATACCTCTATCTTAACAGCTACTTTGCAGCCATAATGCGCCACATAATAAAAACAGTCAAACCGAGATAGCCAAACACCGCTATCCAGTCTAGCCAATTATCGGAAGTTATCAAAAAAATATCGTTCATGGGCTGTTTTAATCTAAAAAGAGGTAGATTGTGATTTGTCGTTTGGTGGGGGCTGGTTTATGAAATTGTCAGTTTTAGGCCATTATTTTCGGTGAACCCGCCCCTACAATATCTGGAATTATATGATAACAGAGCGATCGAACTTACCCGATCGCGCTCAAGTGCGATCGAAAATATTGCCGATACAATTCACACCTCGGAACACACTCATTTCCCTGCAACTTCACCAACCCCAAACTATCCAATTTAAACGCCTGCATCGACTTTAATTGAACAGGAATGTCCGCCGCTGCAATCTCTCTCATTCCCTCCGCTAACTCTGGATATTCTTCTAAATTCCACAGTTGGCGGCGCAGGTGGTCGCTATAAATTCCCGCATCGCTGGTAGCAGTTTCTTTTAATTCATCAAGGGTCAAATCCGATCGCGAAATGTGATATAATGCAACTCGCACTAAATACGGATGACCGCCGACCATTGCCGTCAGTTGCTCAACTTCGGCATCTGACCAATGCAAATTGTGGCGCGCTGCTAAATCTTGAATTTGCTGATGGTTGAATTCGGGCAAATCCACGGGTAGTCCGACGTTGAAAGGCGATTGATTGATGTTCATCGGGATGTAAACTTCGGTGGAGTGAACTACAATTAAGCGCAGTTTTTTCCAGATATCGCGCCGTTTTGATTCTTCGTGCCACGCCCGCAACAGTCCTAAAAAGTCTTCGGCAATATCTGGATATTGGAAAACGCGATCGATCTCGTCTAATCCTAAAATTAAAGGACTGTCGATTTGCGGCAAAATATATTTTTCAAAGTAATCTTTGCAGTTGACTTTGCTGCCAAAAATCTCGTCCCAATAATCGTCTAATTGATTTGGTAAGTGCAACTCGCGCCCGACATAAGCACAGAACCATTTTAAGAATTTATCTAAGTTGGCGAATACCGCTTTATCTACTAACTGAAAAGTTAGCGGCACCGTGCAATAACCTTGAAGGCTTCCGTGATGCAAAATTTTTGCCATCAAGGAAGTTTTTCCCATTTGTCTGGGGGCTTTGATTCTAATTAAAGCGCTGGGCTGTACAATAGTTTGATAGCAGCGTTCTTCGATGGGCTGGCGTTCTACATAAAATTGAGAAGCAACATCGACTTGTCCTCCCGGTAATTCCGGTTCGGCGACTGGTTGGGGTATTTCGTCGCTGCTAATTTCTAATACTTGGTTTGGCGTTAAGTCTTCCGCTTCTTCTGGGACTGGTGCGGGAGTTTCTGCTAGCAAATTTAGCACTTCTTCGATAATAATTGGAGTGTCGGCGGTGGTTTTCCATTCCCTTTGTTTGATGCGGTACAGATAGCCCCGCAAGTCGTGGTTTAAAGGCGCGTTTAGCGGGAAACCGACGCGGATCGGGAGAATTATCGGTTTTTTGTCAGGACGGGAATCTTGCAGTTCTTTTGCTTGCTGAACTTGATATGTTAGTATTTCGCTTTGGCTGACTGTTGGTGGCAGTAGCAACAGCAAATAATCGCATTCTTTGAGGAAGAAGTTAATGCGATCGAACCAATTATCTCCCAATCTAATGTTATTTTCTGCTGTGAAGACTGTATGCCCGATCGCACTTAACGCCATTTCCAACTGTTTTCCCAACTCGCGATCGGGTTCAGCGCTGCGATAACTCACAAATACTTTAACACTTCTGCTGCTGGCTGTATCTTCCGCTGCGGGCAAATTGTCCGACTCGCCGACATCTCCGGCATCGTCTAGTTTAGCCGATCGATGGTCGCCATTCGTCAGAGTCAGCTCAAACGCCGCAAACAACTGCCGCAGTTTACTTAAATCCGCACCTTCTCTACCCTGCTTAATTTTACTGACTGTATCTGCGCCAACGCCCGACTCTGCCTCGATTTCCGTCAGAGTACCTCTAATGTTATATCGGTCAGACCATTCTTGGAGCGCCTCGTTGAGCTTCTTTAAGCCCGGGGCTGTGAGAATTCGACCGCGATCGCGTTTTGACTTGAGCACTTCGGTTGCACTGAAAGGGGAAGGAATTTAGGAGGTTTAACGCCTTAAGTGCCTATCTTAAGCGATTTTAAGGGAGATAGTCAGCCAGCCGGAATTTAAGGAATTTTACTACGCCCGGGGTTTTGGGCGATCGATCTCCTCAAACTCTGTCCTGATAACGGCTTCAACCTTTGAATATATTTGAAAATAAAAAACTTTTCTTAACTCCCCAATCTCCCCTGCGAGTAAGCACTGATTTTTTTTAGAGTAGATACATCAAGCCAAAAAGGAGCATCACCATGAGTAAAATCTTACACAGACTCGCAATGGCAGCTTTAGGAACCGCAGCGATTTTCACAATTAATACACTTAACAATTTAACCGAAGCATCGGCCGCTGGTAAATTTGACCAACCCGAAGTTCATCAAAACACAGTTTTTCCAGTTGCATTACCTAGTCAGTTCCATAAATAGGAAATTTGTTACTTTAATCAAGGAGAAATTATGAAGTCTACACTTTACTCGCCCACAGCTACCGCCACCAAATCTGACTTAGTTGATGCTGATGCGATCGATGCCTGCACAGCCCTTGCTTGGGTTGAATTGGTAGCCCTAGATGGCAACGCTCTCACGGGTGATGATTGGCTGGTTCTGTGCGATGATATTGATAGCGGGGAAATCTACCGCGGCTGGTTTCTGTGGCACGATCGCGAAGTTAGCGGTAATTGGGAAGCTTACGACCATTTCAGCGATCGCCGATTTGTCGCCAAAAGCCAAGTTTTTGCCAAAAGTGCGATCGACTCGATCGAAGATGCGAGAAATCTGGCGATCAGACAATTAGAATTTGCTATCTAAAACAAATACAATTCGCGTCGAGGAAACAATAATTATGCGAAGATAATTCCCGACTGAATGAACTTTCCGATCTACGCGAGACTAGAATAAAAAGGTTTAATATAACCGGATGCGATATAATTCCCGGAAACCGAATATTCTCAAAGAAAATAATAAAAATTACGGGTGCGGGCAAGAGTTAACTGTATGATGCTAGGTGGTTCGCCTCGAAAGCGGTTGAAAACGTTGTTTCAGCCACCTTGTCGCAGCCGTTAAACTCTTACTCCTCACATATGACTCCAAAACTGCGATGGCTGTTGCCAACTTTAATTAGTGTTTTGTCGATCGCCCTACCTGCAAAAGCTGATACACTAACATCCTGGCACTTCGACGCCAGCCAAAATCAACTCAACTTAACCACCGATTCAGGAGTCCAGCCGCAAGTTAAACTAATCGCCAATCCCACCCGCTTAGTAATTGACTTGCCCGGAATAGTCTTAGAATATCCCGAAAGTCCTCAAAGCTACAACTCAGCTATTCAAGAAATTAGAGTCGGGCAATTTGATAGCGAAACTACCAGATTAGTAATAGAATTAACTCCCGGTTATAAATTAGACCCGCAAAAAGTCCGAGTAATTAGAGAATCTGCCACTCGCTGGTCGTTTCAGTTACCGAATCCCGAACAAATAGCAGCAAACGAGTCTTTTCCACCAGCAGCTATTACCCAAGTAGAACAAAAATCTGGTCAAGTTCCCCTAACTGTTGCTTCAGCAAGTCCAAGAAACTATGCCGCTGATTTGGCGATGCGGGCGGGTTCGGAAATGAGCGCGATCAAGCCGCAAGTCGAAAGTGCGATCGCACAATACAAATCCCTCAGCGCCGGAATGTTCTTTCTGGATTTAGACACCGGAGACTATTTGGACATAAAAGGCGATCGAGTATTTCCAGCAGCGAGTACAATCAAATTACCAATCCTAATTGCATTTTATCAAGATGTAGACGCAGGCAAAATTAGCCTCAACGAAACATTAGTTATGAAGTCAGACTTAGTAGCCAGCGGCTCTGGAACTATGCAAGACGAACCAGATGGCACTCGGTTTAGCATCAGAGAAACCGTAGATAAAATGATTACCATCAGCGACAATACAGCCACCAACATGATTATTGAACGTTTGGGCGGAATTGCTAAAGTCAACGAGCGTTTTCGCACTTGGGGATTAACTGACACCAGAATTCGCAATTGGCTCGGCGATTTTCAAGGAACAAATACCACAAGTTCTGTCGATATGGTAAAATTGTTATCCATGCTATCTCGCGATAAATTAGTCTCTGAATCTAGTCGAGAACAAGCTTTAGAATTACTGCGGCGCACCACAACTAGAACGTTGTTGCCTTCTGGTTTGGGGGCGGGAGCAGTGATTGCTGACAAAACCGGAGATATCGGTTTTGTAGTTGGCGATGCGGGGATTATTGATATGCCGAATGGCAAGCGTTATTTAGCAGCAATTTTTGTAAAACGTCCTTACAATGACCCGATTGTCAGAGATTTTGTGCGTCGAATTTCGCGGATTGTTTACAATTATTTAGACCAGCCTGGGGTGAAAGCATCGAATTAAGCTGTTGCATATTTCTCGTTTCCAGGCTCTGCCTCCGGTAAACTGAGACGAGAAACAGCGAGACAGAGCCTCTAGATATGCGTTACTTTCGCAGAACCTGGTAACGAGAGTAATGCCATTACAAGCGAAAAGAAGCAATCTCAGACTCTGGGATTGCTTCTTTTCGCTTGTAATGAAAAATTAGATTATTGAATGACTTAATCACTGCGGACTAATTACTACTCTTTCCGCTCGATAGCTACAGTCAAATGAGCCACAACTGCCCCAACTGCCCCAAGTGCAGCAGCTATTGGAAAGATTACACTCCCTGCAACGCCGCCTACCAATCCCGCCATCAGCGGAATGTCTGCCAAAGTCCGCCCTTCTGAGTTTTTGATGACGAGGCGGCGCAGTTTTCCTTGCTGAATTAGTTCTTTGACTTTACCAATTAAACTGTCGGCGCTAATCTTAAATTCTTCGACTCTAACTTTTTCCTCTGTTACGAACTCTGAGGCAAATAAAGGTGTTTCAACTGTTGGGTTGTCTGAATTTCCGGCCGCTGCTGTTTCGTCTTGCAGGATTGTTACTTGTTGTTCTAGTTGTGAGTTCATTTTATGTAGGGCGGGCGAACACCAGCCGTTTAATTTCTATACTCCTATCTTCTGCGATCGCACTTCGCAACGACAGGCAAGAAAACCCTACAATCTGCATCGTACTTTCCACCCCCACATTTTTACTCAAAACATTATCTCTGGCTATAGCTGGGCGGGTTTATCTATTCCTAAAGGTAGAGAGGCTGTTTTTGAAACAACCCGTTGACAGTTGACAGTTGACCAATGACTAATGACCAATGACTAATGACAAATGACTACTGACTAATTCCGCCTTATTTATGTCTAATTAGCTCGTAAATTTCCACATAGTCTTTAGCTGGATATTTCCACGAATTATCGCAATTCATACCTTGAATCATGAGTTTTTCAAAGTCATCATGGTAGTCATACCACAATCCGATCGCCCGATCGAGCACCGACTCTAAAGCGTAGTAGTCACTTTGGTAAAATACGTAACCGTTGCGCTCTTCGGGGGGGTGGCTGGTGCCGTAATCGCGATCGAACACCGTATTCACCAAACCGCCCACACCCCGCACCACAGGCACTGTACCGTACCTCAACCCGATCATCTGAGTCAGCCCGCAGGGTTCGTAATTGCTCGGCACCACGATCATATCCGCACCCGCGTAAATTAAGTGCGACAGTTCCTCATTAAAACCTAGTTCTAAATGGCAGTCTGGATTATCATTTAAAAACTGTTTTTCGTGCTGGAAATGATCGTTAATTCCCGCTTCCGTCGCCGAACCCAAAAGCACGAATTGCGCGCCTTTACTCAGAGAATAATAAATGGCGTGGTGGAGGAGGTGAACGCCTTTTTGATCGTCCAAACGACCGATAAAGGTAATCATAGGCTTGTCAGCATCGCGCAATAAAAGCCGATCGCGCAAAGCTTGTTTAGTTTTGGCTTTTCCTGCCAGATCCTTGTCAGTGTAGTGCTGCGGAATATAGCGATCGCTCTCAGGATTCCATACATCATAATCGATGCCGTTGAGCACCCCGCGAAACTTGTCTTGATATATATGCAAAGTGTGGCCCAAACCGTAGCCGAACTCGCCGACGTGAGCTTCCCAAGCGTGGTGCGGCGAAACCGTCGTCACAAAGTTCGAGTACACAATGCCACCTTTCATAAAATTGATGGCAAAAGGGTTAAAATTGTCTTGCAGGCGATCGTACTGAAAATAATAATCATCTCGATTCAAACCCGTTGCTTGCAAAACGTCGCTACCGCCCATACCTTGATGTTTGAAATTGTGAATGGTATAGCAGACTCGCTGATTTTCCATCCAATTGTATTTATAAATTTCAAACAGCATGACTGGAACCAAACCAGTTTGCCAATCGTGACAGTGAATCACATCCGGGCGCTTGTTGCTTCTGAGCAAAAATTCCAAAGCAGCTTTGCTAAAAAATGCAAACCGCATATTGTCATCATTGCAACCGTAATAACAGCCGCGGTTAAAAAAGTTATCTTGCGATCGAGGTTCGATGAAAAAACACAAAACCTCGTGCACCCAGCCGCAGTAGACATCACATAAGATTTCGCCACCGTACCAGGGCACCGCCAGATCTCGATAGGCATCGTGAAGCCCCCAAATGTGGTCATACCTCATGCAGTCGTATTTGGGCAGAATAATCTCGACAGCATGGCCGGAATTCTGCAACTCCCGACTCAAACCGTAAACTACGTCCCCCAAACCCCCTGCTTTGATGACGGGGGCGCATTCTGAGGCAATTTGTACGATGTACATTTTTTTTGCTTACTCCTAGATGAATCCAAAAATATTTTCTTAACTTGACAAAGTATATGATTTCTCGGCAGATAAGCAAGCCGGCCATTGGGAATACAGGAAAAATACGCGCCGACGATCGCAAGTTGAGGTCGATTCGGGCGATCGGGCTGTTGCTTAAAATATAGGTACGGACACGGCACTCTCGTGTCCCTGCTGCTTCAAATACAGGTAGAAACGCGCACAGCGCCTTCTGCTGCTGAGGAAAGAGGCAACTCGCTGTATCATCTTGTTGCAAATATCGATCGCACAATTCCCTGTAACCTTCTACAACTACTCTCTTTATCTGTCTTCACTTCCTCTGCGCCATGCAAGCAGTTAGCTAAAAAATCAATCTAATTCACAAATGAAATAGCATTGCTTCCGACCTTTTGTACGGCGACTCTGCTAATGTTAAATTATCTAGCTATCTTAGGAATAGCAGACAATGCCGCTCCACAATTATGCGAGAAAAACTTATGTCTGCGATCGCACCATCCCCAAACCCACCAGTTTTAGAAGAAATCAACTCAGGATTGCCCAACATTTGCGGTTCCGAAGCAGAAATCAGTGCCGCAGCCAACAGCAACGAACCAGTCTTTTTACCTACAACAAATCTGCGCCTGGAAAACATTCAAGCCGGATTTGCCTGCGCCCTGCATATGCACCAACCCACAATTCCAGCAGGTGCAAACGGCGAACTTATCTGCAATTTGCAGAATATGTTTGAAAATCCCAACCAAGGAGACAACCACAACGCCGGAGTATTTGCTTGGTGCTATTCCCGCATGGGAGAATTCATTCCCCAACTGATTGCCGAAGGCTGCAACCCGCGAATTATGCTCGATTATTCGGGCAATTTATTGTGGGGATTGCGTCAAATGGGACGCGATGATGTCCTCAACAATCTCAAGCGGATTACCTGCGAACCTGAATACCAACCTTATGTAGAATGGCTGGGGACAATGTGGAGTCATGCCGTCATTCCCTCAACTCCCATTCCCGACATCAAACTTCAAATTCAAGCATGGCAACATCATTTTGCGGCAATTTTTGGCTTGGATGCTTTGAAGCGGGTTAAAGGTTTTTCGCCCCCAGAAATGCACTTTCCCAATCACCCAGACACACTTTACGAATACATCAAAGCTTTGAAAGAATGCGGCTATCGCTGGCTGATGGTGCAGGAACATTCTGTAGAAAATCCCGACGGTTCGGGATTGTCGCAAGACCAAAAATATATTCCCAACCGTTTGATGGCGCGCAATTCTCGCGGCGAAACAATTAGCATTACGGCTTTGATTAAAACCCAAGGTTCTGATACAAAATTGGTTGGTCAAATGCAGCCTTACTACGAAGCAAAAGGACGTAATAAACAGCAAATTGGCAATGTCACAGTTCCTTCTTTGGTGACTCAAATTGCTGACGGCGAAAATGGCGGCGTGATGATGAATGAATTTCCCAGCGCTTTTGTCAAAGCTTGGCACGAAAACCGGGAAAATGGCGGCGGAAAATCGGGTGTTGTTGGTTTAAATGGGACTGAATATTTGGAGATAATTGAAGCTGCTGGTGTTAATCCTGATGATTATCCTGTTTGTCAAGGAATCAACCAGCACAAAATTTGGCAGCTAGTCGATCCAGATACTGCAACACCGGAAAAAGTCGAAAGTGCGATCGCCCAAATCAAGCAAACAGACCACAATTTTCACATGGATGGTGCCTCTTGGACTAACGATTTGAGTTGGGTGAAAGGCTACGAAAATGTCTTAGAACCGATGAATCAACTCAGCGCAGCATTTCACAAAAAATATGATCCGCTGGTGCAGCAAGATGCTACTGTTACCAAGCAGTTTGAATACCAGCAAGCTTTGCTTTACAACTTGCTGTTACAAACAAGCTGTTTCCGGTATTGGGGACAGGGAACTTGGACTGATTACGCCCGCGAACTTTACAACCGCGGCGCTGCTTTAATGCAGTAACAAAATTTATGGTAGGGTGCGTCAGAAACCAACTATTTGATCGGTGTCAAATCTCTGGGCTGACGCACCTTACACCTGTTGGCAAAGTCCGGCAATTACCAATTACCAATTACCCAAATCCTACATTTCCTGCATCAATCGCAAATAATTTTGTCTCATCTGCGTCATATTTTCCATCATTCTATTAGCCATATCTTTCTCAACCTCGCTCATTTGCTGCCAAAATAAAGCTGAACGCCTCGCCAGAATTGCGTCTTCCCACAACATCTCTAAAAGTTGCGCCGCCATCGGATTTTCAGCATCTATAATCCCGCACAATTGCTCGAAAGCTCGGTGAGCTTCGGCGTGACTCCCAACATCCTGAGCGAGTGTCAGGCATTTTTTGAGTTGTACGATCGGGTTTTCAGAAGAGTAAGCCATAATTTCACTAAGTTTAAACTACCAAATTTACACTGACACCTTTGAGATTACTAGAGTTGTGACACGGCCGTACAGTTCCCCAAATACCACCGCCAAGGCAAATCAATCCCTTTAGTAATCCCGATCCGCGTAGTTTGCACCAGATTTATTGTACCTTCCTCGACAGCGGCACGAAAGTCCTCGCTCCGGTGTTCCAACCGCAGCGGTTGGCCTCCATCCAAGGGTAAACCGCTGAAAGTTCGATCGATCTCCAGTACCTTACACAGCTTCCCAGGCCCCGCAGCGAGGCGCAACTGCTTCTTCTGAGGAATTCCAGCGAACGCTTTGGGAAACGCATCTAGCTGCAAAGCTCGAATCAGCACACCGCTAGCAACCCCCTCTGCATCCGTCACCACGTTAAAACAGTGATACATCCCGTAGATTAAGTAAACGTAGCTCATACCGGCAGGCCCGAACATCGCCTGATTGCGAGGAGTGCGCCGCTGGTAAGCGTGACAAGCGGGATCTCCCGGCCCGTAAGCTTCGGTTTCAACAATCATTCCCCGAATCGTCTCGCCGTCGGGAAACTGCCGCACCAGAGTACAGCCCAGCAAATCAGGCGCTACGGTGGTAGATGGCCGCGCCAGCCAAAAAGATTCTACAATCTGAGTATTTGCACTCAATAGGAGACAGTAAATTATGGACGTTAAGTTAGTTTTAGCAGTCTTGACGGCAGTTTTCACCGTTTGCTGTCTGTTCTTCGGCACAAAAAACGGATTCTACGACAGCGACAAGTATCACGGTAACGGTTCTGCTCACTAATTTTAGCTGGCAATTAGTTGCTTAAAAAAACCGCAGCCTGTTATTCAGGCTGCGGTTTTTTTTTGAATGAACCGCAGAGACCACAGAGGACACAGAGAAAGAGAAAAGAAAGAGAAAAAGTTAACAAATTAAGGGTGAATGTTGCCATCGGGCATTTTAGTTTCCTGCATTTTAGCATTCTCAAATTCGGCGCATCCCGGCAGGTTGAAACGCATTGTGGCTCCTCGATCTGTTGATTTTATGTTGAAACCAACTACTGCATTTTCTGGGTTATTTTTTTCGGGAACGGCACTTACCTTGAAATCCATATTTGCTGCTTGACCATTGGTATCAAGATTGAAACTTATGCCACTACAGCCTAAATCAGAACCAGTCAGGTTGGCTTTGTTCAAGTTGGCATTTTTGAGGTTGGCATTGGCCAATTTTGCTCCTGATAAGTTGGCACCTTCGAGGTTGGCTCCTTGCAAGTTAAATCCTTGTAAGTCCATTCCCTTCAAGTTGACATTGCTGAGATTGCATTCGGGACACTGTTTTGTCTCTAGCAATTGCTTGACTTGGTTTTGCTGGTTTAAATCTGGTATATATTTGGTGGCAGCTAATAAAAGGGCGATCGACAATCCAACAGTAACTAAATTTTTTAATTTCATAAATATCCGAAAAGCTCCGGCGGCTTTCTCTTGCGGTTAATTATTAATACAGGAGTGCGATCGACATCTCCAGAATTTCCACAAAAAAATTGCCTGCATCTGAGACAAGCAGGGAAGCTTCAGTTGACAGTTGACAGTTGACAGTTGACAGCTCGCCCGCTCGCGACTTGTGCTGAGCGTCTTGCCCTGAGCGTAGTCGAAGGGAGCCGAAGCAAGCCGAATGGTTGACCTGGGACAGCTACCTCTACCTGGAAGGAAGAGGATGGAAGCAATGAATAGTCTTCTTTTAATTTATCCCTCAAAGGGTTCCGGCTTTAAACCAATTCTTTCTGGTAATTAAATCCCGCCTTCTCTCCCTCGCCAGTGCTGCTTTCGGTTTCGGACTCGCCCCGTCCGCCTGCTTCACTTCGCTTTCAGCCGTCTACCCACAAACGGAATTTATTTTTACCAGAGAGCGCGCATTTACATATACCTGCGGACTGAAATAACAGAAACTTTATTTATATCCCTGGCATGAGTAAATCTTAGAAAAATTTGAGGATGATTAAAGAGAAATGCAATACCGTACCTGCGCTGTTATAAGTTCTCAGCAACTACTTTTGTCAAAATTGCTTTGAGAAATTCATTTACTTACAAAACGGTTGGCAGCAGCTCAGGTTCCTCAACCTCGCCAGAACACACCCACCTGTAATCCCGACCATTCGGAGCCGCAATGAACACAATCAAACTCGAACCCAAAAGATCGCGCTTCATGGCTCTGCTGCTGACAACGCTGCTGACCTTTCCGTTTTTGAGTGCTTGCGGTTCTAGCCAGCAAAGTTCCACTCCCCCGCCTCCTGTTGACGACACTCGCGCTGGCTCAGTGCAAACTAATCGCGGCCCTAGTCCTACGCCCGAAGCAAAAAAAGGCTTGAACAATGCTCAAAAAGTAGGGATTACTTTAGTAGGAGCAGCAGCCCTTTACTACCTCTACCGCCAGCACCAAAACAAGCAAGAACAGGGGCCGCAGGGAAAATATTACCTTTCCAAAAACGGTCGCGTTTACTACCGCGATGCCCAGAATCGCGCTCACTGGGTAACGCCCCCGCCTGAAGGAATTAAAGTTCCAGAGTCCGAGGCAGCGCGTTACCGCGATTTCCAGGGGTACAACAACCAAACTACTGGCCGAGACCTCAAAAGCTTACCTGAAGCTACAAGTCCTGTTCCGGCACAGTAATCAAACAATTTTAGATTGCCGATTTGAGATTTTCCATAAAATCTGGAATTCCCAATCTACAACAGCAGTTTTTCAACACATAAATAAAGAGGAACTTGATCATGGTAGATGGATTTTTGCGGAAGTTAAAAGATGCGATCGTCGGGCCAGACAACGAGCAAGTCGATCCTGATGCCAATTATGACGATCGCCAAAATCCCGGACAGTTCGGCAACGTGCGTCCGGCCAGCGAAGACCCCTATGGCGACCCGGCCGACAACGTAGCGGGTGCCGGACAGTTCGGCAACGTGCGTCCGGCCAGCGAAGACCCCTATGGCGACCCGGCCGACAACGTAGCGGATGCCGGACAGTTCGGCAACGTGCGTCCGGCCAGCGAAGACCCCTACGGCGACCCGGCTGATGAGGAAACAGTTTGAGTTTGAGCGACTTAGCTAGAAAAATTACCCGGTAAGCAACATCACCCCTGCGGGGGTGTTTTTTTTTGCCAATTTTTTTGCTAGTTCTCAAAAACGGAGAGGGTGGGATTTGAACCCACGGAACCTTGCGGTTCACCTGATTTCAAGTCAGGCGCATTCGACCACTCTGCCACCTCTCCCGGCGCATAAATTTTATCATACCAGGACTTGCCCCTAACTACAAGTAGTTGCAGATCCAGTCGGCCGATAAAGAATTTGTTCTCTTTCCACCGCGAAATCTTCCCCTACCCACACCAGAGATACTTCCGACACTGCTCCATTTTCTAGCAGGACGATCGAGAAATTGCGCAGTTTCGAGCACTCTCTCTCCACAATTCGCGGTACGCTGGCCGCATTCAAATACACCGTACCCTCAGCACTCACCAGTGACTTCCGCCACTCTTTTTTGATGTGTCGCAGTTGGTGGTGCATATGACCAAAAGTTACCAGAGGTATGTGCTTTCCCGAACTCCGAGTTCGATCGATCGCCTCCGCAAAATCCGGGTCGCCCCAATCCCCCCCTAACGGCTTCCAATCTCGCCCGCAGGGGTCTTCAGGAGCCTCTCCCAGCCCCTTCGGGCCCGTATGACCCAAAAAAATCACATTTTCGCAGTCAGCATCCGCCGCAGCCCCTGCAATGCGTCTGGCAGACTCCTCAAAACTTTCTACCCCAAACCACTCCGAGTAAAAATCCCCGTACTTCCACTCCGATCCCCCCCAAGTAAACGGGCGGCTTCCCACCACAGTTACGCCCAATTCTGGAAAATCTCGCTTCCCGTAACCGACGTGGGCTTCCCCCATTAAATCTAACTGCTGTTTGACTCGATTCTCAAGAGTGCGATCGTAAGGGCACTGACTGCGGCCCCAATCCGTCGCCGTGTACCAAGCATCATGGTTCCCAAACACTGCGGCTTTCGGAATGTCCAAAGATGCGATCGCCCGCACCACCTCCACCGACTCATTGCCAAAATCCCCCACAAACAGCACCAAATCAACGCCCAGATGCTTCAGGGCCTCGCCGTCTTCTGGTTCCCAGTGATCGTGAACGTCCCCCACCACGGCAATTTTGATAGATTTAGTCTGATTCATTTGATTTGTCATGTGCGATCGATCCCTAGCCCCTTCTTATTATCAGCATAAGAAACAGCGACCAATTTTTGCACTCTCCCCCAGCCATTTTTAGATTTTAGATTTTAGATTTTAGATTAATTCAACCCAACCACCCGCTTACCACCATTTTTGGTGAATTCAACTATAATTCAAATACACTTGAGTCTAGCCGCCACCTTCCCCGGAATATTCTAACTGTGTTTACCACCGCACCAGCTCCGAATTTTACTCAAACCAGACTGCCCGACGACTTGTTTGCAGCAATTAACGCCCTCAAACAAGAGTTAAACGCCGTCATTCTCGCCCACTATTACCAAGACTCCGACATTCAAGACATCGCAGACTTCATTGGCGACTCCCTCGAACTTGCCCGCAAAGCCGCCAACACCAACGCCGATGTCATAGTTTTTGCCGGAGTTCATTTCATGGCAGAAACCGCCAAAATCCTCAATCCAGACAAATTAGTATTATTGCCAGACTTAAATGCAGGTTGTTCCCTCGCCGACAGTTGCCCGCCCGAAGCCTTTGCAGCATTCAAAGCCGATCGACCAAAACACTTAGTTATTTCCTACATTAACTGTACCGCCCAAATTAAGGCAATGAGCGACATAATTTGCACTAGCTCCAACGCCGTCAAAATAGTCAACCAAATTCCCGAAAATCAGCCAATAATCTTTGGGCCCGATCGCAATCTCGGCCGCTACGTCATGGAACAAAGCGGTAGACACATGGAACTTTGGCAAGGAGCCTGCATCGTCCACGAAAACTTCTCAGAAAAAAAGATAGTTCAACTCAAAATCGAAAATCCCGAAGCCGAAATCATCGCCCACCCAGAATGCGAACCTCCCGTACTTCGCCACGCGAATTATATCGGTTCCACCACAGCTTTGCTCAAATATTCTCAATCCAGTTCCAGCCAAGCTTTTATTGTGGCGACTGAACCGGGAATCATTCACCAAATGCAAAAGCAAACACCGCACAAACGCTTTATTCCCGCTCCTCCCAACAATAATAGTTGTGCTTGCAACGAATGCCCGCACATGAGATTAAATACCTTGGAAAAATTGTATCTAGCTATGAAAAATAAAACCCCCGAAATTACCATGTCCCAAGAGCTGCAACTAGCGGCGTTGCAACCCATCCAACGAATGCTAGAAATGAGCTAACCGTCAATAAGTAATTTTTAGTTAATCTATTGTAGGGTGTATTGGGCGCGACGATTAACTTAAGTCACCAAAAAACAAATCTTAAACCGCGCCCAACACACCAATATTCATCAGCAATCCGTGCATCATTTGTCCATTTTTCATTTTCTATTCCTCTGCAACGAAAGCGGTTCATTCCTTGAAAAATTAGGAGCGATAAATGATTCCAGTTTCACAAGGAAATGCAACTTTAGGCAAGAACCAAACCCTTAACTGATAAGTCATTCCCAATTCCCAATTCCCAATTCCCAATTCCCAATTCCCAATTCCCAATTGTCAAATGGTATGATTCCAGAAAAACTGATGGTTTTCACCCGCTATCCCGAACCGGGAAAAACCAAAACTCGACTAATTCCCGTGCTGGGAGAAACAGGCGCTGCCAACCTGCACCGCTTGATGGCCCAAAAGGTGATCGCCCGTAGCATCTCTCTCCAAAACTCCCGCCGACTATCCGTTGAAATTCACCACACAGGCGGCAGCCAACAACAGATGCAAGACTGGTTGGGAAGCGATATTATTTATCAAAATCAAATAGACGGCGATTTGGGTGCAAGAATGACAGCCGCGTTTCAAAAGTCTTTTAATTCAGGGGTTGACAAAGCTGTAATTATCGGCACTGATTGTCCTGCGTTGAAAGCAGAAATCATCGCACAAGCTTTTGACAAACTTAGCCAGCACGATTTAGTTTTGGGCCCAGCAAAAGACGGCGGTTATTATCTGATCGGGCTGCGGCGATCAATACCGGAATTGTTCAGGGGCATTAACTGGGGAACCAGTGAGGTATTTGCTGCTACGCGGGCGATCGCCCAAAATCTTGATCTCAATATTGCTAATCTTCCCACTCTTGCAGATATCGATCTACCAGAGGATTTACTCGGTTTAGATATGAATATCTTGAAATAACTAAACTATATTTAATGGATTTAATAAATCAGAAATTCTCATAGTTAATTGATTAAAAATACTTGATTGTGTAACCACAAGGTCATAATATAGTAAGTGTATTTGTCTAACCAAATGCACTGGTTAGACAGCGCTTGCGACAATAGTCGCAGGCGCGAGAAAAAGCAAATAATTAGCAAAAAATTACCAGAAAGAATTGGTTTAAAGCCTGAACCCTGATCGGGAGAAATTAAAATCAGACTCTTCATTGCTTCAATCCTCTTTCTTCCACGTAAAGTGCTGTCAACTGTCAACTGTCAACTGTCAACTGAACGATCAGCTTTGTACAAAGTCTACCCTGGCACGTTAATGCTGAATGTGAGGGCGGGTTAAGCGTAAAAAATTAGCAAATAACAGATAAGCTTTGTACAAAACCCGCCATTTCTCTTTCAAGTGGTGATCAATTCTCTATGTCGCCCGAAAATCTCAATCTCAAAATTTCCATTATCATTCCAGCCTTAAACGAAGCACCGACGATCGCCTCTGTCATCTGCACCGCCCAAAATGCCAAAAATGTTGAAATCATTGTCGCCGACGGCGGTAGCAGCGATCGCACCGCAGATATAGCGCAATCTTTAGGCGTGCGAGTTATCTCCACCGCGCGAGGTCGTGCTGCTCAAATGAATGCAGGTGCCGCCTCCGCTACTGGTGATATTCTGCTGTTCCTCCACGCCGACACTCTTTTGCCTTGTGGGTACGACTCTGGCGCACGCCTCGCACTAGCAAAACCGGAAACAGTAGGGGGGGCTTACTCACTCAAGATTGATGCCCCTCAGCACTGTCTGCGGCTGGTAGAAATAGGGGTAAACTGGCGATCGCGCTTTCTGCAAATGCCCTACGGCGACCAAGCCATTTTCCTCACCGCAGCTACCTTTGACAAAATCGGCGGTTTTCCCGACTTACCCCTGATGGAAGACTTTGAATTCGTGCGCCGATTGAAAAAACAAGGTCGCATCGAAATAGTGCCACAGCCCCTGTTCACATCCGCCCGCCGCTGGCAGCAGCTTGGGGTCATCCAAACCACCGTCATCAATCAAATAGTAATTATTGCTTATTTTTTCGGAGTACCGCCCGATCGACTCGCTTTCTGGTATAAGAGACAAAAGAAAAATTCTTCCGAAAACTAAAGAATAGTGAACTTTTCTAAAGCTAGCTGCCAATTATGCAAATAGGAAACCCGTCCCTGCGTAAAATATGACTTGAACGCCTCAAAATTTACGCACAGCGAGGAAAAAGAGAATATGGCCGATCCCAGAGATGCAGAACTTATTAAACCCTTTAACGGCGACCCCTTCACGGGTCATCTAGCAACTCCCATCAGTGCTTCTGATTTCACAAAAGCATTTATCGGGAACTTGCCAATCTACCGCAAAGGACTCTCGCCCCTAGTTCGAGGTCTAGAAATCGGTTTGGCACACGGTTATTTCCTCGTCGGCCCCGAAATCGTCTTCGGACCCCTGCGGGATTATCCAGAAGCAGCTAATCTCGGGGGACTAATTACAGCCCTCGTGATAGTTCTGCTCGGCACACTAGGTATGTCTGCCTACGGTTTGGTCTCTTTCCAGCAAGACAACATCAGCTACCCCAGTGCTAATCCCATGACTCCCGATTCCCTCAGAAATGCTGAAGGATGGAGCCAATTGACCGCTGGTTTCTTCATTGGCGGCATGAGCGGCGTCTTTGCTGCCTACTTCTTGCTCGAAAACTTTAATGGCGTTGATGCCATTTTCCGGGGTTTAGTCAACAATTAGACTCCACTCCTCGATATCCCTGTTGGAACACGCTAACTTTAGTTTGGAGAATTTGACATGACAGGTACCTACGCTGCTTCTTTCTTGCCTTGGATTTTGATTCCGGTCGTTTGCTGGCTGATGCCAGTTGTGGTAATGGGTTTGTTGTTTATCCACATTGAAAGCGACGCCTGAGCTTTACCTGCTGAGCAACACCGAAGTTGGAAGACAGACAACTGCTCTGAAACTTCTCTCCTAAATCTAGGGAAAATCAGAAAAAATTGTTTTGAGATTGCTGGTAATTAGGAAATTTGCTTTCTTTACCCCAACCCCCAGACTCGACTGTCTGGAGCAATCCTTCTGTCTTCTTCCATCTGAATTCGCCATTGCCAAAAATCCTCTGCCTTGCGGGCAGAGGATTTTTTTACAAATATTTTTATCCCGCAGGCACAAATCACCCGATCGCACAAGACAAATTGCGAAGTCGTGAGTCACAATTGTAATCGGAAAGTATCTGATAAGGAGACAACGATGCCATTTCCATCCGCGCGCAAAATCTTAGCTCCATTTCTGATGTCGGTACTCCTGTTAGTAACCGCCTGCGGTCAAACCCAAGCCCCATCCCGCTGGGACAAAGCTCAGCAGGAAAGCACCCAAACACCTGGTAAAGCCAAGCAGACAACTGCTGATAAATCAACTGCTCAAAATCCCAACCTGCCCAAGAAGGCTGTAGATGGTAGCAAGTTAAATAAATACTTCCCGTCATCCGGCGGCGGATTCAATCGCGTCTTTGCTCAAGAAAAATCAGGTTTTGCTGAAGCTAAGTTGAACAAAGGCGGTAAAAATGTCGCCATGCTCTCGATTAACGACATCGCCGGCAACACCTCAGCAGGGACAAAATTCCAGCAAAGTACCAAGAAAATTGGCGGCTATCCTGCCGTCAATCAGGGTGCTAATATCACTGCTGTGTTAGTGGCAAATCGCTATCAGGTGAAAGTTCAATCCCGCGATCCCTCTTTTACCGCTAGCGATCGCGAAGCTTGGCTGTCAAAATTTAACCTCGCCGGCCTCGCTAGCGTTAAATAGCAATGTCTCTAGTCAAACTCCGCGCTCGACTACAGTCTGGCGCTATCACAACTTGCGTCTCCCACAATGAGACTGTGAAGTTTTTGTCATCTGCCAAAAGTAATACCTTTGATTTCTGTTCAACAAGGAGTTTTTTGTGAGCAAAACAGTCTTTGAATTAGTCGATCAACTACCTAAAGACAACATGACTGTCAAAGCCCTCCGAGCCCTTGACTTTGTGGTTCCCGGCGAGTGGAACAATTTAGTTGGTTTTGAAAATACGATTCGCACCGTTACTGGCGAAACAGACGAAGATCTGATCCAGCAAATTGGCGATCGGGCGATCACCCTCTACAACGATAAATCGGAAGGCTACCAACGCGCTCTCTGGCTCTACCAAACCATCGACAGTGCCTCCGGTGCCCTAGGCGCGGCTGCTATGGCCAACAAAGTCTCCCAAAATGTCCCGTTTTTGGGCTTCCTCGGCAATCTCACCCCGAAGCCAGAAAAAGCTCAGACGATCGACCTTTCTTTGAAATTAGTCACCGAATTGCTGGCTTTTTGCCAAATCAATGGGCTTCCGGGCGATAGCATCGGCGATTTTGCCGGAGCTTTGGGCGACTACGGCGGTGAATCCCTGATGCGGATGGCTGCTTTGGTTTGTTTCGATGGTTTGATTCCCCTGGGCCCAGACTTTATCATGGCTACTCAGTCTTGGATTCAAAAGCTCTCCCCCAGCGATATGCAAGAAAATCCGGCGTTTAAGTCGATCAGCGGCATGATTCCTGGTGGTAATCCCGCTGGCCAACTCGGCTTTATCGGCGAAAGCTTTAACTCGGTTTCTGGCTGGATGGGCTCTTTTGTGAGCGATCGAGGTTTGACTCCCGAAAACGTACTCGGTCATTTACAGAGTTTTGTCGAAATTTCTGCTGACAAGGTGGACTACGTGGGCGCATTCCTCGACATGACTACCAACTACTACGAACACACTGGTGTTCAAACTCTCGCCCGCCGTTTGGTTGAACGGGCTGTCGCTGAGATTTAGAATAGTCATTAGTCATTAGTCATTAGTCATTAGTTATTAGTCAGAGCCTCTGATCGTCCCGAAGAGAGAGCTTGAGACGGCACGACTGCTGACTAATGACTACTGACTGCTCTACTCATCAATTTTAAAAGGAAGCGTTAATGTCAGAAGAACCGAAAAATCCTACCGCTGGCGACTCCGAAACTCCCAGTGATGCGATCGAGAACGCCCCGACAAGTTCCGACGCACCGCAGACAGGCGACTTACCAAGCGCTGACAAACCTGCGGCTGCTGCTAAAAAGCCCGCAGCCAAAGCTGACGGCGACAAGCCCCCAGCTAAAGCTAAAAAGGAAAAAGCACCTGCTGTTGAAGACAAGCCCTTTGCGGAATTTATTCAACAAGATTATTTGCCCGCCTTGCAAACTGCTTTAACTAAACAGGGTGTTAAGGATTTAGAGGTAAATTTTGCTAAGCAAAAACTCCCCGTTGCTGGCATGAGTTCCGCCGGAGATTGCTGGCAGGTAATTGGTAAATTTCAAGCAGGTCAGCGCCAATTTAACCTGTATTTTCCTCAAGAAAATATTCAAAGTCAAAGAGCGTTTTCCTGCGCTGAAAATAACACAAAAACCAGCACTTTAGAGCCTTTTTTGATTGATGAACGCAAGATTACGTTAGACCTCATGGTCTTTGGTGTCGTCCAGCGGCTTAATGCTCAAAAATGGCTGAATCTTAATTAGTCATTGGTCATTAGTCATTGGTCATTAGTCATCAGTCATTAGTAGCTTGTCTCCCGATACTTGCTAATGACTGTAAGAGGGGTATATTTAGATATAAACTTTACCGATAGCCCACTCTGTAATTTTGTCGCTACTGACTAATGACTACTGACCACTGACTACAGACCAATGACTACTGACTACAGACCAATGACTAATGACTGCTGACTAATGACAGATTTTCTTCAGATTCAGTCAAAAAATTGTGAGCTTGCACGATCGCATAAAGGTCTACATCTGTCTCTAACAAACAAGCATGACCGCTGTTAGCCAGCATCACCATTTCAGCATTCGGAATTACCTTGACTAAAAGCTTCGCTTCTGCTAAAGAAGGCAACAGGCGATCGGCACCACTAGCAATTACTAACGTCGGCTGTTCGATCGCACGCAACTGATTTTCGTCAACATCAAACGATCGCACTAACGCCAATCTCCACACAGACGTGTTTTGCGGTACTGCTTGCATCGCCTCTAGCAAAGCGCGCCGATCGTCGCGCGCAATCTTTCCCAACGATGCTAACATCGGCAACAGACCGATTACCGACAGCGGATAAAGGTTCGCCGGCAGCCACTGAGTCAAGTACGAACCCCACTGCACCCAAGGCTGCTGTCGGAAGGAAGAAGCTGGATTGACTAAAATTAGTCGATCGCACAATTGGGGCGCTTCTAAAACAATTTTCATCGCCAAACAGCCCCCAAAGGACTCGCCGCACAGATAAACTGACCGCTGATTGGCTTCCTTTTCTGCTGCAATTAAGGCAATTGTTTCCGTCACAAGTACCTCCCAACTAGCCATGTCGTCAGCAGGTAAAGTTAAGCAGCGAATGTCAAAATGATTTGCTAATTTAGCAATTTGCGGCCGCAGCAGTAAACCGCTACCATCCATACCCGGTAAAAATACAAATAAAGGGCGATCGCCTTTCGGCGGTTTGGGGGTTAGAAAACGAACCTTGTTAGCATTTGGCATGATTAAAATCAGAAATTAAATTGTATGAACTCTATCAGTCGGGGATTGCTGTCAAAAATAGGGGATAATCAGAGAGCAAGAACAATCAATTAAAACATCAGACGAATCTGGAATCTTAAACCAGGAAGCGACTAAGAATCAGCCGAGGACGGCGACACAAGGAAAATGCAAGCCCAAATCAAAAATTTCTTCCCTCTTCCTTCTTCCCTCTTCCTTCTTCCTTCTTCCTTCTTCCTTCTTCCTTCTTCCTTCTTCCTTCTTTACAAACACCCTCGATCGAGTAATTGTGCAATTTCTCCCTGACAGTGTTCTGTAAGTTCCGCCACAACTACTTTGGCTTGTTTCCCTCGATACTGCTGCTGTCGATCGACTGTAATCCAGTAAGGGCGGCCGATTAAAACATTAACTCGTTGATAAACTATCACAGGATGCCACCCAGGGCGATCGAACAAAGGTTCCGAAGGATCGAACAAACTCAGTAATTTCAGCGGTAAACCCGATCGCACCGACTCTTCCTCCATCGAAGCAATCGCCACCGGCAACACCGCCAAATCCCGCACCGGCGCCCGCAAAGCCAAATGAGCAAATCCCCGCTGAAACTTCCCCATAGTATTCGGTTGAGTAAAATTCACCATCGGTTCTGCACCCTCTGGAAACACCCCCACCATTTCCCCACTTTGTAGCAGGGCTGTCGCTTGTGAGAAAAAATGCTGCTGTCGTTGCTCCGGTGCTTCCAACGGGAAAGCCCCAAAAGTCGTGACAACTTCCCGAATCACCGGAACTTGACCCATGTAGTGATGACAAGCAAACCGGATCGATCGACCCAAAGCCGCCGTCAGCAGCACAGGATCTAAAAAACTGCGATGATTGCTCACTACCAGTACCGGACTCTCTTGCGGAATCCGCTGCTGGTGGTGTACAAACATCTGTGTTCCCACACCAGCCAGGAAACAGCGCGAAATCAGCAATGTGCGATCGGAAGACATGGGCGAAAAGACAGGTGCGACGCTACAAAAATTTATTCCATACCCATGCAGCTTAACATTACTTTACAAAAACGGCGATCGGTCAAAAAGTAGACTTTCCCCTTGTACCTTGGTTTCGTAGTCCTCGACGCACGGGTTGCCAGAAACCGGGTTTTTTGCGAAAATACTTCGTATAGCCCGCCAAAACAGTAAAAAACCCGGTTTCTTTGTCGGAGTGCGTAAGTCTTGTTTGGGCAAAATTTTCCAATCAGAAACAAAAATTCATAAAGTCTTGTTGCAAGTTCTATAAAGAATGTTTAAAACAGCGCCAAAAGCAAGTTGCAGCAGCTAAAATTATAGATTCACAGTCAGTATTGACAGGCTGTCAAAGTATTTTTCGACAAGTCGTAATAGCAATCTCCCGAGGCATCAATGGATAACATTCAGAACTATCGCCTTAAATGTACCCTCACCTTTGGCGACATTTACGGTCAAATCATTATTTGGCTGATAGTCATCTTCCTGAGTCTAGCGTCAGCACTCGCCCTCTGGAGCAGCGCCCGCCAAATCTACGCCTTGGCTACCGTCGGCTTGATTTTAGTGCTTTCTCTGCCCTTTTTGCTGTTTGCTTTCGTTACCACTCTGCTCAATAACATTGAAGTGCTTTCGGTAGACCCCGCCACCGAAGATCAACCTTCTGCAACGGGAAATCAGTCGAATCAGAGGTCTGTCGAACTCCTCGGCTAGTTCAATTTGAAATTTTAGACTTGGATTTTCGATCCCAATCAAAAGTTAAAAACTTCCCGATCTTTTGGTAGGAAGTTTTTTTTTGCGTCACGATAAGTTGAGGAGAACACTCAACATTATTCAAAAAATGCTAGAACACGACGTAATCATTGTAGGCGGCGGTTTAGCAGGCTGCCGCGCAGCCGTGGAAATTGCCAGAACTGACCCCAGTTTAAAGGTAGCTGTTGTTGCCAAAACTCACCCCATTCGATCGCACTCCGTCGCAGCCCAAGGCGGCATGGCCTCCAGCCTGCAAAATGTCGATCCCGAAGATAGTTGGAAAGCCCACGCCTTCGACACAGTAAAAGGTTCAGACTATTTAGCCGACCAAGACGCGGTAGAAATCCTCACCCGCGAAGCACCCGGTGTCGTCATAGATTTAGAACACATGGGAGTCCTCTTCTCCCGCCTTCCAGACGGCAGAATTGCCCAGCGCGCTTTCGGCGGACATTCCCACAACCGCACCTGCTACGCCGCCGACAAAACCGGTCACGCTATCCTCCACGAATTAGTCAACAATCTGCGCCGCTGTGGAGTTCACATTTATCAGGAGTGGTACGTCACGCGCCTGATTTTGGAAGCAGGCCAAGCTAAGGGCGTGGTTATGTTCAACCTAATAGACGGCGAAATTGCCGTTGTGCGCGCGAAGGCGGTGATGTTTGCTACGGGGGGTTACGGTCGGGTTTACAACACCACCTCGAACGATTACGCCTCCACTGGTGACGGTTTGGCGATGGCGGCGATGGCTGGATTGCCCCTAGAAGATATGGAGTTTGTGCAGTTTCACCCGACTGGTTTGTATCCGGTGGGAGTGTTGATTTCCGAGGCTGTGCGGGGTGAAGGGGCTTATTTGATTAATTCCGAGGGCGATCGATTTATGGCCAATTATGCCCCGTCGCGGATGGAATTAGCGCCTAGGGACATTACATCGCGATCGATTTCCCTAGAAATTCGTGCAGGCCGAGGAATTAATCTCGATGGTAGTGCAGGCGGCCCCTTTATTTACCTCGATTTGCGGCACATGGGACGCGAAAAAATCATGAGCAAAATACCTTTTGCTTGGGAAGAAGCCCACCGCTTGTTAGGAATTGATTCTGTCAACCAACCGATGCCCGTCCGCCCGACTGCTCACTATTCAATGGGCGGAATTCCAACTAATATTGATGGGCAAGTTCGCAGCAGTGCTGACAGTTTGGTAGACGGTTTTTTTGCAGCCGGCGAAGCAGCTTGCGTCTCAGTTCACGGCGCAAACCGTTTGGGCAGCAATTCGCTATTGGAATGCGTAGTTTACGGCAAAGTTACTGGCGCAACTATAGCACAATTTGTCCAAAATCGCAAGTTGCCCGCAGTAGATGAACAGCGTTATATCCAGGAAGCCCAAGAGCAAATTCAAGCACTTGTAGACCGTCCCGGACAATACCGCATCAATCAAGTGCGGCAAAAGTTCCAAGATACGATGACCGAGTATTGCGGAGTATTTCGCAGCGCCGAATTGATGCAGGAAGGTTTGCATAAATTGGAGGAATTGGAAAAACAATATCAAGAAGTTTACTTGGATGACAAGGGTAAATCTTGGAATACGGAAATTGTAGAAGCTTTGGAATTGCGGAGTTTAATAATTGTCGGAAAAATGATTTTAACTTCTGCTTTGAACCGGCAGGAAAGTCGGGGTGCTCATTCGCGGGAAGATTTTACTCAGCGGGATGATGAGAAGTTTTTGAAGCATACGCTGGCCTATTATTCGCCTGCGGGAATCGATTTGGCTTATATGCCGGTGGCGATTACGATGTTTGAGCCGCAGGAGCGGAAGTATTAATTTGTAGGGTGTGTCAGCCCTCAATAAATTTTGTTTTTTACATGATTTTTCAATGGCTGACGCACCCTACTTACTGTTGATTTTATAAGTTATAAGTGCTAACATATCATAAATTAGGCTAAAAAAAGTTATCGTAATTCTAAGTAGCTAAAAACATATGAGTAAAACGACACAGACATCTCAATTCCAGCAAGCTCTTGAAGCTGTAGAAGTTTTATCACTAGAAGATCAAGCCATGCTTCTCGATATTCTTCAGAATCGTCTGCGACAACAGCGACGAAATGAATTACTCAAAGAAGTGGCAGAAGTTCGTCAAGAGTATGCTGAAGGCGATGTTAAATTTGGTTTGACAGCCGATTTTATGGTTGATTTGGATGAGAGTGAGGAGAAAGTGCATGGCTGATTTGCCTAATCAAACTATTACAATTATCCTAGAATTACAGCGCCGACTTGTGCAGCTAATCAATCAAGCAGGAGCAACAGAACTATCTGTTTTTGAAATATTTGGAGAAACCGAGGCAACTGCTTCTGTACTAGAACAACTGACAAACATCAGAGAACGAGCTACCTCTTCCTATTCTCGCCTTTATAACCTGCTGCTGCGAATTTCTGAATTTCAGCCGATCGCTCCTACTGCTACCATAGAACTACTGACTCAAACGATAGAACAAGCTGAAGCTACAGCCGAGGCCGGAGAAGCTACTGTCCGAGAAGCTAAAAGTGATTGGAACCTACTATGACTCAACAACCGCAACCAGAACCAGAAAAAGTTAAGCAGACAGTTGCTAAAATGCGCGAAGTCTGTCGGCAGTTTGATAGTCTTAATTTTGCACTTGATGAACTGATTGCCCAGATAGAAGCAGATATTCGGAATAGTCCTCTCACAGCTTATCGTTTAGGGAAAGCCAAGTCTGTGCCTCAGCCTGCGGAGTCAGAAAGTTAGTGGTTTGGAACTGGTATCCCTATCAAGCATCCTCCGCAACTTCCTCCACCGATAAACCTAACGCCTCCGCCACCTGTTCGGCACTCAAACCCATTCCCAACAACCGGGGAATTGCAGCCCTTCTTGCTTGAAATTCAGCTTGTCGCGCCTGTTCTGCTTGCTGTCTTGCTTGTTCTGCACACTCGGCTATTTCCCGCTGTTGTTCTCCCCGCAATCTCTCCAATTCTGCCCTTTCATCGCCAATCAATAGCAAATTACCTTCCTCATCCCACCAGCGCAGCCACAGCATCTCTTGATTTTGATAACTTCCTTGCCAAAGTCCCAATTCTACGCCTAAAAGTACGATCGCAAAATGACCCCGCTCGTTAAGTTCTAACAGCCGATAATACCCGTCAATTAACCGATAAACTTCTAATCTGCCGCTGTTAATTTCGTAGATGCCATAATAGGGAATTCGCATCACCTGTTCGTAAACCCAAAACTTTCCCGGTTTCGTTAACAGCCCTTCATCGGTGCGCGATAAAGGAGTGCTATCGCGCTCTTCATCGCCATTCCCGCTCGCAAATTCCAACGCAATTAACGGTGCTATGTGTTCCCGCCACAGCACGTAGGAACGGCGAATTTGACCGTCTAAATTCGGAGGTACATTCGGAACATAAAACCAGTCAGGAGCTTCTGCACCTTTCTCCGCCGGCTCGGTTTCTCGCCAGTAAATACCGCAGTCTTGACCGATCGCATATTGTCCGTCAGGATGCCGCTGCTGCAAAATCGGGCCGATCGAATCTGTTAAAATTAAGCTTTGCGGGTGCTCCTGAAAATTTTTCACAAAAGTACCATCCGACTCTGGTAATTGAGTGTGGTCGCCAAAAGCAGGAGGTAGAACAACGCGATCGACGCTTTGGGTCATAATTCCCTCCGAGGTCTTACCTAATTGGTAATTAGTAATCGGTAATCGGTAACAGGAAGCTCCGCGCGAGGGCTTAGAAACCCGGTTTCTTCAAGTATCCTTGCTCAACCAAGATTTATCGTATAAACCGGGTTTCTTTTCGTAAGTCCTGCGTATTTGGGAAGAAAGCGAGTAGTTTTGAGTTTTAAGTATCAAGTTTTTCACTTAAAAGTCTGGGGCGGGCACTCACAGACACCGCCCCGTATCCGCTCAAAACTTTCCTTAAGGTGTAGGTAGCGCACCTTCAGGACTAGGAGAAGCAGCAGGCTCAGGACTAGGAGCAGCAGCCGGTGCGGGACTCGCAGTAGCCGCAGTCGAAGGCTTTGGAGCATCGCTAGCTAACTGATTAATTTGGTCTTTATAGTTAGGAGGAGCTAACTCTGTAGCTTTATCAAACAGCGTTTTTGCCTCGTCTTTTTTGCCCTGTTCCTTCAATACGATCGCATGAGCTAATGTCGGACGAAAATCTTTCGGATTCGCCTTAGCTGATTCGTCGTAAATCGCGATCGCCTCTGGGTAGCGCTTCTGCACAGCATAAACCTGCCCCAAAATCAACTGCACCGAAGTTGTATCAATACTGCCCGGTTTCACCTGATTCGCACCCGGAGCAGCCTTCAGCGTATCTTGCAGTAGTCCGATCGCAGCTTCCGGCCGTTGTTGCACCAGCAGCAAATTCACCAACCCCTGCAAAGCCTTAATTTCCCCAGGCTTAGACGCTAAAATTGACCGATAAGCCTGAGCAGCCCCTTCGCGATCTGCCGTGCGTTCCTTAGCCTGAGCCAGCAAAATCCCGTATTCAGAAGTTTCAGGATTCAGTTTAGCCAACTTTTCCAACGTCGGCACCACATCCTTAATCGCCCCCACTCCTTGTCCGATCAACTCCAGCCGCACCTGCAAAAGCCCCCGCAGAGCAGTTACATTGTCAGGTTCCCGCTGCAAAACCAATTCGTACCCCCTCACCTGATCTTGCAGCAACTGCGATTGCTTATCGTTAGATGCCGCTGTCTGAGTTGGCGTTGGAGTCGATCGACTTTGGGCTTGGCTGCTCTTAAGAATACTGTCCAAAATTGGAACCAGAGAAAATCCCACAAAAGCGATGAGCGCAAGCACCACTACCACACTAATTAACCCGCGACCCTTGTTTGTTTTTTCCATAATTCAACTATCCCAACTTAAAATCTACTATTTTCTAAGAATTAACGCATCGCCTAGGGGCATCTCGATTTAACAGATCCATGCAACCATAAAAGTTCTTAACTTCAAAGTCCCAATTCAGAAACCAGTCTTTTGCTTGCAGCTAATATGGTAACAGACCCGCAACTCCCCGCTAGCCAAACTATTTTGGACACAAAGACCCGCAGCCCCAAGGAATGTGGCTTTCGTCCAATTAGAGGGTGGTCAAGCTCAAAATTACCGAAAATATGGCGGATCAGCCCGTTAGGTAATTGGATTAAGTAAAATAGGCAAGCTACTCCAGAGAGATTGGAACGGCGCTTTGGGGATTTTCCTCAAACCATTGCGAGATATTGCCGGGTTGGATGCTTAGGTATTCAGCACGCTATGTCGGGATATATCCTAGATTGTCCGGACTTGAAGTATCTGAATATCCTAAATTCTATTAGCCAGCAACGCCAGCTTTCGGGCGATCGACCGATCCGTGGGTTAGCAAACTCTCAAACTCTTTACCAACAAGGATTAGAGCAGCCAGCCAATCCGGGATCGCTCGTAGCGCAGTTGAAAGTTGGCGTTGACGGGTCAAAACCAAACTCTCCGGTGCAAGCCTCAAGTTTGGTGCTAGTAGTTTTTAAATCAGTTTCTTCAGTTTATTCCTAATTTCCCTCAAGGGATGTGTCTCCGCTGCAAGGAGTTTTTATGAACCCCTCTCCCAACCCGTCTTCCAAATCGTCCAAATCTACTTCAACTCGCAAGGCCCTGCCAAGCGAGCCAGCCGTGAATCAGCCCACAACTACAGCCTCCGTGCCCGATACACCAGACGAAAGTCCCGTGGCTTCGCCGTCGTCGGCTGCACCTGTTGACCAAAATCAACCACCAGCGACAACAGAGGCCCCAGCGCTAACAGACGCCCCAACGGACGCCCTAGCGCCAAAGGATACGCTGCAACGACCACGCTACAGTTCTGCCCTCGATCAGGACAAAACAAAGCCAAAAAACACGCCCAGCGATGCTCCTGCGCTCTCCGAGCAAGCAGCGCCTGCGAAATCTACCAGTAATACGATCGCACTCACAGTCGCACCGCCCCCAACCCCCAAGCCTGCCACTAACGAAAGTCAGGCTGATGATGACACACCCTCCGTCATGCGCCAACATCCCATTCCCCCTCCCAGCGAACCCAGACAGTACCGAGCTGTTGGTTTGGTGCGGGGCCGCTACACGCAATCTGAAGAGCAATTCACCAGAGGTATGTTGATAGCTGCCGACGGAACTGCCATCGACGCAGTTTTGCTCGGTAGAGTGATGAGTTTAGTCAAAAACCACCTGGATCTCGAACAAGAACACCTGTGGGTGGTCTATCCCCGCACCAGGCAAGAAGACGGCAATTTGCACGCCCAGATTATGGGAGTTTGGGAGCCGGAAACGCTCAAGAAACCTCCCTCTGATGAGGAAAATCAGGAAGCAGGGGAGATTGAGACTAGCGACGAAGCATCGATAGCATCTTTGCCGCCCTCGGAAGCTGATGTTGAAGATGGCTATTTTTCGATTCGAGGCGAGGTGATTTATCAATCGCTAGATGAAGAAAAGTATCTCATCGTCAAAATCAAGCAAGCTCCCCGCAAGAATGACGACAAGATGAAGTTTTTTAAGCTGAAACTCAAGGGGGATGTAGGAACAAAGGCGATCGGCTTTTTTTGGGATTTCCACGTCAAATTGAAAGCTGACAGTCTGATGATTGAGCAAGCCAATAATATTGGTGCCCTACCGATTAAAAAACGGAAATTCCCCCCTGGCAGCAAGCCGCCCGGTGGTGGCTACAAAGGAGGGGGAAACAAGCGTCCCTTTACTCCTAGGCCTAGCGGTGACGGTACTCCTATAGAACGCCCTAACATCAAGCCCGCAGCAGCAGCACCTGCTGTCCCCAAGGAACCCCTTCCTAAGCCGGTCAAGAAGCCTAAGCCCGATGAATAAGGCGATTTGAGATTTGAGATTTTGGATTAGTCTTGAACGTACTAACCTAAAATCGCCAAATCGCCAATCTCAAATCCTTTATTCAATCCTGACTTGGGCGCCCCACAAATCTTGCGGGAGAAACACTCTGTCGGTGGGTAGGGGAGCAACTGGGGCCGTGAGGGTAAATTGACCAGCTTCAATTTGCTGCTTCAATTCCAATGCTACTTGCCGCGAGAGAAACATACTCGCAAGGGGGGCAGCCCGCACGGGTTTGCCTTCGATCAGAATACGACCGGTTTTTAATTGAGCATAACTAACTAAACCGAATGTGGGACGAACGCGCCGGGGGATAGAGAAATCTACCACCGGCGCTACTATTTTTTTGTCTGATACTGCACAGTGGGCGACGACTGTTTCGTTTAAGACGGGAAAGGGGATGCCTACTCCCAGCATCAAAGATGGGCCGTAGTTTTTGAAGTAGCAGCCGCGCACCCATTTTGAGTTCATCTGTTTAGCGTCGCCGATGAGTGCGAGGGTGGCAGCCGGCCCGATGGGAGTGCCGTTGGGCTGCCGTTTTTGCAGCGGGAAGTGCTGGGTTCCTTCCCAGGTGATGTAGCCCTGAGCCCCTCCTAGCAAGATGCGGGTGCCGATGCCGATGATTTCGAGGTGGGGGTCGTTGAGCAGGGGAGACATGGCTCCCAGGCTCGAATACACGGCGTTACCGAGGTTTGGTTGCAGGGGGCCGAGGTAGGTGAACAGCGGGCGATCGCCCCCGTTAACTCCCACAATAAAGTTTTGATATGCGTTCCGGGGATTGAATAAATAAAACTGGTTGATGGTATCGCGGGTAATCGTGGTTTCAAAGGAGGCGCGGGGGTAGCAGTCTGTGACTTGCCCCAAAGCTCGCAACTGCACGGGTTTGCCGGCGATTAAGTCTTCTATGACGTGTCCGCCGCCCCGTTCCCGCGATTCTTCGCCGTCTTCGGCTACTTGGGTGGCTCCCAGGTACAGGTCTACTGCACCGAAGCCGGAATAGGCTAAAACGCCGTCTAGCCAGCACTGGCGGATTTTGATCGGGGGATCGGTATGGCCAAGGTTAATGATGGCGCCGGAGGATTCCATCGGCTCGAAGGTGCCGGTGGTGATCACATCGACTTCTTTGGCTGCTTGGCTAATGCTGGTTTCTTGGACTCTACTTTTAAGTTCTTCAATTGTCCAGACTGTGGCTTTGCCTTGGCTGATTTTATCGTTGATTTCGTCGATCGATCGCATAAGACTATTTTAGATTTTAGTTTTTAGATTTTAGTTTGGTGGAATAGGTAATGTCGATCGGTCTCGGCTTGAGAACACAGCCAAATGTTATAACAGAGATCGGGATGATCTTATAAATAACATAAGGAGCGATCGGCATGACTCAAGCGATATTAAAACCAGTCACGTTCGATGAATTTATTGACTGGTATCCTGAAAATTCCGAAAACCGTTACGAACTGCATAATGGAGCTATTGTTGAGATGCCTAAAGCCACCGGAGAACATTCAGAAGTAGCTGGCTACCTGTCGCTGAAGCTAGGGATGGAAATCGAGAGGCTGGGGTTGCCCTACTTCGTACCCAAGGAATGCGTTGTCAAAGCTGATAACGAGCGCTCTGGTTACGAACCGGATGCGATCGTTTTGGACAGACAAGGGACGAACAGCGAACCGAGATGGAAAAAGCAATCTATCATTACAATGGGTAGTTCTGTCCGGCTAATTGTCGAAGTTGTCAGTACCAATTGGCAGGATGATTACGGGCACAAATTGGTTGATTACGAAGCTTTAGGCATTTCCGAATACTGGATTGCAGACTATTTGGCACTTGGTGGCAGACGCTATATTGGCAATCCTAAACAACCTACTTTTTTTGTTCACCATTTGGTTGACGGCGAGTATCAAGTCAGTCTGTTCCGAGGGTGCGATCGAATTGTTTCGCCCACATTTCCAGAGTTAAATTTGACTGTGCAACAGATTTTTAGCGCTGGACAAGATGCGGTTTAAAATTCTAGACTACAAAATAGCGATTTATAAGAGTCAAGGATTAAAATCGCTCCTATAAAAACAAATTACGTCTGCGCGGACTAAAAAAAGGCTGCTATTTAAGCCAGATTTAGGATTAGTACAAACCTGAATTATTTATTTTCAGAATCATCATTTTCTGCACGATCGGCAATCTCTGATTTGTTTTCAGGTAACTGGTTTGACCTGATTTCGGTGACTCCTATAGATTCATATTCTTCGTGGATAGCAGAATGGATAGCTGCCAAGGTTTTAGGACTCGCATCCCACTGGTTGAGAATGTCTTTAATTAAGGCTTCCCTAATCCAAACTTGAGCGACCACGGTGAGAGGGAGGGCTAGCAACAAGCCTAAAAATCCAAAGAATGTGGCGAAGAATACTTGCGCTATTAATGTTACTGCTGGCAGCAATGATACTTGCTGTGCCATGACGTAGGGGGTGAGAATGTTGCTTTCAAACTGTTGAATTAAGAAGTAAAGGATGAGGACTAAACCTGATTTTAAAGGAGAGTCTAAAAGTGCGATAGTCATTGGCGGAATGACGCTCATAGTGGGGCCTATATTGGGAATCAAATTAAGAAATCCTGCTACTACAGCATGAGCTAGGGGTAGGGGAACTCGCAAAACTGACAGGCCAATTAAGCTCAATAAAGCAATCACACTCATGCTAATCAAAGCGCCGATGACCCATCTGCCGAGAGCTACTTCACATTCATCTAAAATACTATCGATTCGCCGCCGATAAAAAGAGGGAAATAGTTGTATAAATGCTTTGCGGTAAGAGAGGGGATCTGCTAAGGTCATCAATGTCAAAACTAAGACTAGCAAAAAGCTCAGGATAACGCCTAATGTGTTGCCGACAAAGGCTCCTGCACCGCCAACAAGTTGGTTGACTAAAGGTTGCAGTTGTTGCATAATGTCGTTAACATTGAGATTGGGCAGCTTACCGATTTGTCCAGAGAAGCGACTTTCGATTTGATTTACCCAATCATTTAATCTTTCTATTCCTTGAGGGGCTCTCAGGGTCAGTTGCTGGAATTGCAGGGCGAAGGGCGGTACAATTATCAGGAACATTCCTACGAAGACGAGGAATAAAAAGCTAATTGAGAACAGTACGGCGATCGACCTTTTGAGTCGTAATTTTTTTTGTAAGTAGCGTGCTAGTCTGTTTAAGGCCGTGGCTAAGACGACGGCGGCAAACAGCAGCAGTAGGGCTTGCCTGATTTGCCAGAGGATGTAACAAGATGCGATGAGGGCTAATAAGCCCATCCACTGTCCTAGCTTCATTAGATTTTAAATATTATAACGGGGAATTGCCGGCGTTGCTTTAGGGGCTGTTGCAATCGCGTCTCTACAAGATACCTTAAATGCGATCGCACCTTTACAATATACTCCTACAACGCAGCCTCTTCAATTCCCTTTGGCAAACACCTGCTGCGCTGTCAGGTTCAATTCTGGGAAAGTTGGGGACTCAATTACCTCAGCCCCTCTGAATTGTTTAACTTGGTATTCCCCGTCAATTAGTTGGTAAACCGAAAAAGTTGGTTGCTTAGGATTCCCAATGAACCGTCTACCACCCAATCCTAAATAGTCTACAATCCAATATTCCTGAATACCCATCAACTCGTAGGCCTCTAGTTTGCGGGCATAATCATCCGCCCAGTTAGTGCTAGTTACTTCTACGATTAGCGGGACTGATGAACCCATCGTAATAATTGATGATTTCTCCCATCGAGGCTCGTTTCCCATTGCTTGCTCGTTGAGTACAATAATATCTGGTTCATACCCAGATTCCTCGCGGATGGGTTTGATGACAGATTCTTTGGGGATGAAGTACGGCAATTGTAGCCGTCTGATTTCAAAATTTAGATCAGCTACGAGAAAACCTGTCAGTTTAGAATGTTTGCCTGTGGCTTTTGGCATCTCAACAATCTCTCCATTGTGCAATTCGTAGTGGTGTTCTGAGTTTTCAGGATACCAGTCAATAAATTCATCGAATGTTACAAATTCTGGTAGGGCTTGAATCATGGTGATGGCCTCAAGTTTGGTTGCGACGGTTGTGATGGGCAGGGATTTAGTTGCGTTTAGATAAGTGTAGCTCGATCGCGCTTCTTGATTGTGTCCCTACTGCCCAGAAGTGCGATCGCTCTTTCGAGGGCAGCCTTGTCCCTAGAATTGACCTTGAGTTGTATAATTAGGCATTGAGACTATGATGCCAACTCTCTACTGTGAGGCTTGGTTGGGGTTGGAAGGTAACGAAAGGGCGATCGAACTTAGATATTGCACCATTGTTAATCAGTTTTTCAAGGGCGGGCGAGACACCCCACAATAAACTTGATATTTTGTGGAACAGGCATCTTGCCTGTTCTTCAGACAGGAAAGATGCAATGAATGAGGAGATTGCCAAAAACATTATAGCTTACGGCAGAAGTAAATCATAATTGTTTAATATAATTTCAGTAGTTTAATAGAGAGTGGCATGATGACACAGACACTTTTACGGCCAATAGACCAACGGTTCATTCATTCTGGGATTAGCTGGGAACAGTTCAAACTAATTGAACAGGGGTTTTCTGACTCCCCTGGAATCAAGTTGTTTTATTGCAGAGGAGAAGTAGAAATCTTGGCAGTTTCCCCGGAACACGAATTTTTTAGTAGGACAATTTGTACGCTGCTGGCTATTTACTGCGCCGAAAATGAAATTGAGTTTGCACCTACGGGAAGCTTTACTCAAGAAAATGAAGGGATAGTGTCTGTACAAGCTGATGAATCTTATTTTATTGGCAGACGCATCACCCAAAATTCTCCTCCAGATTTATGTATCGAAGTTGTTTTCACGAGCGGTACTGTCAGAAAATTGGAGCGCTATCGAGTGTTGGGAGTTGCTGAGGTTTGGTTCTGGGAGGATGGTGTGTTGGCTATGTATCGCTTGGGTTCTGAGGGTTATGCTACAATTTCTGCAAGTGTTGTTTTGCCAGATTTAGATATTAATTTACTGTGTCGCTGTTTGCTGATGGCTTCGAGTGTGGAAGCGATGAGGGAGTTTAGGAGGGGAATTGCTGGTTAGGGCGATCGGGCTTATTTTGTTATGCTTAAGTCGGTTTGAGTGGGTTGGGTTCGCCAGTCTAGAAGTGCATCTATAATGATACTGGGGCAAACAGGGCAATAAGGGCGATCGGGCGAAATTGTCAATCTGAGAGTGCGATCGCATATTACTTAAAATTAAATTACATCCCATTAAAACACGATCAATGACCTACACTACACCAAAATTATTTAGCTTTGAGGAGTTTATCTCCCAATATGGGGATAATACACGCTATGAACTAATTGATGGAGAACTCAGAGACAGGTCACCTACTGGTCCTCACGAAGCTGTTGCCGGGAGCATTGCGGGTAGAATTTATGTCGAAATTTTTCGGGATAACTTCAACTGGTTGGTGCCAAAAAATTGTCTAATCAAACCACTATATGCTGAAGCTACAGCGCTGCGTCCTGACATAATTATTTTAGATAAAGCAGAACTAAGTCAAGAACCACTTTGGCAAAAAGAACCAGTTATTTGTAACGGTAGTACCATTAAGCTTGTTGCTGAAGTGGTCAGCACTAATTGGCAAGATGATTATGCAAGAAAAGTGGAAGAGTACGCTTTTTTGAATATCCCCGAATATTGGATTGTGGACTTTCGGGGCTTGGGTGGTTGGCAATTTATCGGCAATCCAAAGCAACCGACTTTCACAGTCTGCCAATTAGTTAATGGTGCATACCAGCAGCAACAATATCGCTTGGGAGATACTATTTCTTCTTACTTGTTTCCAAATTTACAACTGAAACTCGACGACATTATGCCGACTTAAAAATCTAGGATATCTCTTTTAGTGCCAGGGCGGTGTTTTCATCTATATCTCTACAGCAGCTAGTAGCCGTAGGGTGCGTCGCTATCGACTATCCTCAAAAAAGAGCGACAATCTCATAGCGACGCACCTGTTATTTTCAAGGGATTAGGAAACAACCCTCCGTTTCACTCCGCCCAACATTCTCAAAAACATTTATTAAAATTGCTTTAACTTTCAAGTCTTTCTCGAACAATTTTTTGATAAAAACCCTCTAAAGCTGTCACACAAATTTTATCGTCAAACAAATGATCGTGTCGCTGACTCATGCGTTGTGCAACATCTCGCCGCCACTCAGAATCTAAACCCAAATTAACAGCAATTTGAATGTATTCCTCTTCATTTTGGGCAATTGTGTCGGTTACTCCCAGCATTTTGAGAAAGCTATAAGCGTGCAGTCCCCGCATAAATTCTCCCGGACAGGTTACTATAGGTAAATTACAGGCGATCGCCTCCAAAGACGTATTTCCCCCCGACCAAGTGAAAGTATCCAAGAAAACATCGGCAAGAAAGTTAATTGCTATATATTCTTGTCGAGTTGCAATCGCTCGAAATACACAGTAATCTTCGCTATCGAGATTAACAGCAGCAAAAGCCCGCTTGAGCCGTTCCCGCAATAGTTCGCCACGCGGAAAAATAAACTGAGCTTGCGGAACCCGCAAGGCAATTTCTGCTAAAATAAAATCATATTGCGGTAAGTATTTGAAAGGCGCTTGGCAGCAAAAATAAATGACTGCATCTTCTCGAAGGTCAAAATCTAAGCGACTATTGTTTAATTCTCCGACGGTGGGTTTTGGGTAAGAAACGCCAATATTAGGCAACTTAATTAAGGTTTCTGAGTAATGCGATTGTGCATTTTCCGGTTCCATCAATTCGCTGGAAATAAAATAGTCAATGGTTGGCAAACCAGAGGTTACAGGATGTCCCCATGCCGAACATTGCACGGGCGCGAGGCGCAAAGCTGCTAATTGTATCGTTGGTGCATCCATGCCAATTTCAGGAAATACAAGAATATGCAATTTATCCTCAATAACTTGTTTGGCTACAGCTTCTAAGTCATGAGGAATGTGGCGAAATACATCACTATATTCGCGAAATTGTTCTGTAATTAAATCGGTATAATTACCTGTGTGGTAACAGTAAATTTCAATGTTGTGTGTATCGGTATAACGCAACCAGCCAGTTAACCATAAAGTTCCACTGTAAGAATACAAGTAACTAGAAATATAACCGACTCTGATTTTGCTATTTTCCAGCAGTGGAGGCATGGGTTGCTGTTGTACCCACTGGGGATAGTTGGCTGCCATGATTTGATGAACTAAATTGGCATATTTTGATTGTGATTCCACAACATTGTGGGCTTGATAGGCTAGGTAAAAATTAGTAAAACTCCTCAAACCGATGCAAGCATTTATTTTGTCTTCTAGAGTTATTAGAGATGTTTCACTAATTAATTTTTCTAATTCTATGACAAATCTATCTCGGTAAAAATTAATTTCTTCTAGTGTATTGTAAATTATGGGCAATGTTAAGTGTTTTAAAAGTTTAAAAACGTATTCATTCGGCAGAATATTGGCAGCCATTTCGGAGTTTGAAAGAGCTTGTTTTATACGTCCGTTTAGATGGAAAATTTTAATCAATTCAAAGTGCAGTTTTCCGGCTGTCGGGTAATGGCGAATTCCTTCTTCAACGATTGCGATCGCTGCTGTAATTTGGCTGAGGTTTCGCCAACAATCGCTGAAGTTAACAAATAGTTCTACATCTCCTATATGGGATTGTGAAAACCTTTGATAGTGCTTAATGGCTTCTTCATATCTTCCTTGACGGTAGAGTGTGTTGCCAAAGTCTATTAACCGTGATGCTTGGGATTCAAGGGTTATATCGCTAAGTTTATCCTGTTGCAATACAGGAATTTTGTCAGCCCCGGATTCGGCTAGTGCTGTTTGGTTTTCCGCCACTAACTTAATTCGATATTTAATTTGTGGCAAAATATTTTCCCACTGGCTTTGACTGAGGTTTTCTAATAAAATAATTTCCGGTTCTGTGCTAGAATCTAAATCTTCTTCCATGCAGAGATCCATAAGAATTCCTGACAAAATTAAATTAGCATCTAATTCAGATGATTCTATAATGTCGGTGATGTCTATTAAGAGTGCTAGATAATGGCTATCGGGATGAGTTATAATACTTTTAATGATTGCTGCTAACTCTAAATATAGCAATTCTTCTGGTTGGCTCCAATCGGGGAAAATGAGCAAGTTTAATGGTTTGAGATTTAAGGTGGTTAGATCCATTTGATAGTCTGTCCTGTATTGTTGGGTATTGTGGGGCTTTTGCTGTTTTGTGCGATACGTTCCTCACCAGCTATCTCGGCTGCTGTTGCCATGCCCGCCAGCCTAGGATCGCAGCTAGGATGATACTGGGGGAAACCACGGCGATGAGGGCGTTTAAGTCGGTGGAGGGTATGGATAGGCTGGGCCCTGCGTATTTGATGGCAAGGGAAAGGGCGGCGGAGAAGCAGAATACTTTGAGGATGGGGCTGATGTTGGTGTTCATGGATGTGCTGGTTGGGCGATCGAGTGGATGAAATGCCTTTCCATTTTATAATACAATACGCTTGGGTTAACGCTATTTGTTTCCCGGAGATCCCCCTAAATCCCCCTTAAGAAGGGGGACTTTGAACAACTTTTTGTCCCACCCTTTTTAAGGGGGGTTAGGGGGGATCTGGCTTAACTGAACCGTAGTGTTTTATAATAGAGGATTCCACCGGAAAATTTAACGGCATCAAAAATAATTCAAAATGAAAAATCAAGAATCTGATTTAATAGACCAAATTCGCCAGCAATTTGACTATGCCCCTTTTCCCAGAATTCCCCTCGAAAAATCTCCTGACTCTGAGTATGAGTCGCTTTACCTGCACAACCTCGTAACTGCTTACTACTTCAGAAATCGGAAAGTTATCAATACAGAAGGAAAATTTATTCTGGATGCGGGATGCGGTAGCGGATACAAATCCTTAATTTTGGCTGCCGCTAATCCGGGAGCTAAAATTGTGGGCATTGATTTATCAGAAGAATCTGTCAAATTAGCCCGCCACCGCTTGCAATATCACGGATTTGAGAATGCCGAATTTCATGCGATGCAAATAGAAGAATTACCCAGTTTAGGTTTGCAGTTCGACTACATTAATGCTGACGAAGTGCTTTATTTATTGCCCGACGCTGTTGCAGGATTGCAGGCGATGAAATCGGTTCTCAAACCTGATGGTATTATTCGGACTAACCTGCACAGTTCCATTGGTAGGGCGGGAGTATTTCGCGCTCAAGCTGCTTTCAAAACAATGGGATTGATGAATGGAACCCCAGGCGAGTTGGAGATTGAAATAGTCCGGGAAACTATGGACGCGCTGCAAGATGAAATATGGCTCAAAGCAGTTAGTTGGAATTCCGCTCGCGCAAACGATGAGACGTGGATTCTGTCAAACTATCTATTGCTGGGTGACAAAGGCTGTAGCGTGCCTGAACTGTTTGCACTTTTGAGAGCAGCCGATCTAGAGTTTATAAGTATGCTAGCGTGGCGGCGCTGGGAGTTGATGGATTTGTTTAAAGATCCAGATGATTTACCCGCGTTTTTGGCGATGAGTCTGCCAGAAACTTCTGTGGAAGAGCGGCTGCATTTATTTGAACTGTTGCATCCCCAGCACCGCTTGTTTGATTTCTGGTGCGGGAATCCCGGCACTGAGGCTTTTGTGCCTGTTGCGGAATGGACGGAGGCTGACTGGCAGTCGGCGCAGGTGCATTTGCATCCTCAACTCAGGACTTCCGAGGCGAGGGAAGACTTGAGTAATTGCATTGCCAGCGATACACCGTTTGAGATTAGTCGTTATATTATTGTGCCAACCTTAGCACCGGTGGCGATCGACAGTAAAATTGCTGCTTGCTTGTTACCTCTGTGGGATGGGCCACAGTCTGCGTTGTCCCTAGTCCAAAAGTGGTTGCAGAACCCAGCCAAGTCTGCTGTTAATCTAGAACCCGCAGCCCAGGAGACAGCCTTCGATCAAGTCAAGGAATTGTTGACTAGCCTAGAAGTCTTTCTGTACGTGCTTTTGGAGCGTTAGTCGCCAGAAAAATTAAAAAAAATGGAGGGGATGATAGCAAAGCCCGGGAAACTGGGTAAGTTACATATAAGAGTTAGAAACAAGCATTCCACCCCCTCAAGGAGACAAAAATTATGAAGACCGAATTTAAAGCCAAGTTCCTGCAACACATCAACAAAAGAAGACAGGATCAAGGTTTCACCCTGATTGAACTGCTGGTTGTTATCATCATCATCGGTATTTTGTCTGCTATTGCTTTGCCTGCGTTCCTCAGCCAAGCTAACAAAGCCAAGCAGTCTGAAGCCAAGCAGTATGTCAGTTCAATTAACAAGGGTCAGCAGGCTTATTACGCAGAGAATACTAAGTTTGGGAGTGATGTTGCCATTTTGGGTCTAGGTATCAAAACTCAAACATCTAACTATACTTACGCAGTGGGAGTTCTAGCAGATGGATCGGGAGCTACGACCATTGGAAACCCGGTTCCTACGGCGGCTACCGCTCTCAAAGGATATGCTGGGGGGGTAGGGTTGGTTACTGCTGGCGAGGCAAAAACCACCCAGAGCATACTTTGTCAGGTTTCGGGTGCGGGTGTTGGTAATGCTAATCCGCCTACTAATGATGGAACTCAACTCAGCTGTGGAACTAACATGGAACAAGTTACCAAGTAATTGTTCGGCATAACAAGCATGGCTTGTTGACGAGAGCGGGTAGAACACAGAGTCCTACCCGCTCTATTCTGTAAAAACGGTTTTTAACAGCTTAGTATATGGTTTCTAGTGATTTATCGGCTTTAGGATCTGATTGGCAGCAAAAAACTGATCAATTTCTGCTCCAAGGAAATTATGTTCAGGCGGCTTTGCTCTACGAACAGGCTATTGAAGAGGAACCAAGTGTCAAGTCCTACTACTGGCAGTTAGGGTTGATGTTGCTATTGCAGGGACAAGAGGTAGAAGCTCAGACTACTTGGCTGTTGGCAGTGGCAGAGGGAGAACCTGAAGAAATAGAGTGTTGGACCCAGGAACTAATACAGGTTCTGCAAACAGAGGCGGATAGACAGCGGGATCTGGGTGACTATGCAGTGGCTTGGGCAATTCGGCAGCACATCAGGGAAATGAATCCTACGGATATCAATAACCTGTTGCATTCGATCGGGCTGTCTACCATGCTTGAGACATATACAGGAGAGGAATTGGTAGATATAGGTGTCATTGAGCTGCTCAAGTCAGAACCAGCAAACAGCGTAGACTTTGAGCTATTAATGCAAGTATTGAAGAATGTTTTAGACAGGGGTCCGTTTTATCAGTCATCCTTTGACTTTACGGAAGCTAGTACAGCCCACGTCAAAGAAACCCTAACTTTTTTAAGTATTTTAATACCATTTGTTTATAAGATTTCTTACTCGGCAAAGCAAGTGGAGTTAGCAGCACGCTTCACAGAGTTAGCCTTGATTGTGGCTCCAAAACATCCAGAATTACTGGCTGCTGTGTCTTGTTTTTATCAAGATACTGCCCAGTATACCAAAGGAATAGAAACTGCTAAGTTGTGCTATTCAGTTATGGAAGGCTTAGCAAATAAAGTTTATGCTAATTTCCTGATTCTGCGAAGTTTAATGAGTGCTGGTGGCTATTGGGATGAATTTTGTTTAGCGTTGGAAACAAACAAATCCCTGTTAGTGTCTTTGTTGGAGCAGCAACCGGACTCCCTCGGTTCAACCGCCACATCTCGCTTATTTTCAGCAGTCTTTTTTTTCCCATACTTTCAGGATAAACCCGATGAAAATCTACAAATTCGCCGTCAAATAGCCCAGCTTGCTAAATTCAACGTTGAAAATTACGCTAAGGAAAAGATAGCTCAGTGCCGTAAGTGGCGAGCGCCTATACTAAACAGTGAGCCTAAAAAACGGTTAAAAATTGGATATATTTCTCATTGTTTACGCAACCATTCTGTGGGGTGGTTAGCCCGGTGGGTGTTTGAGTACCGCGATTTGGAGCGATTTGAAGTAAATCTTTACCTGTTTGGCTCTGAAATGAACCGCGACAAGTTAGAAGATTGGTATATTAGCAAAGTTGATAAAGCTTATAAATTAGGATTAAACGGTCAGGAAGCTGCTGAGAAAATTTCCGAAGATGAAATCGATATTTTAGTCGATCTTGATAGCATCACACTGACAACTACTTGTGAAACTATGGCCATTAAACCAGCACCTGTTCAGGTGACTTGGCTGGGTTGGGATGCGTCGAACCTACCAACTATTGATTACTATATTGCCGATCCTTACGTTTTACCAGAATCTGCTCAGGACTACTATGCGGAAAAAATCTGGCGTTTGCCTCAAACTTACATAGCAGTCGATGGTTTTGAGGTTGGGGTGCCAACGCTGCGACGCGATAGTTTGGATATCGGCAGTGATGCTGTGATTTATCTTAGCGCTCAGAGGGGATACAAGTATCACCCCGATACCACACGACTGCAAATGCAAATTCTTAAAAGAGTACCGAATAGTTATTTCTTAATTAAAGGTTTGGCGGAGCAAGAATCAATCAAAAAGTTTTTTGTCGAAATTGCCGAATCAGAGGGGGTGGATGGGGACAGGCTGCGATTTTTACCGTTGGCAGGATCGGAGGCAGAACACAGAGCTAATTTGGGCATTGCAGATGTGGTACTCGATACTTACCCCTACAACGGAGCTACAACTACAATGGAGACGCTATGGATGTGTGTTCCGATAGTAACCCGTGTGGGGCAGCAGTTTGCCGCTCGCAACAGCTACACGATGATGATGAATGCAGGTATTTCTGAAGGGATTGCTTGGACTGACGAAGAGTATGTAGAATGGGGAATTCGTTTAGGAAAAGATGCGGCTTTGCGGCAGCAAATATCTTGGAAATTGCGGCAATCACGACAAACTGCGCCGCTGTGGAATGGCAAGCAATTTACGCGAGAGATGGAAAAAGCTTACGAGCAAATGTGGCAGATATATGTTGACAAAAATCATTGATGGAGCTAATACGAATGAGTAGTTTGTGGAGCAACTGGCTGCACAAATTCGCTGCATTCATCAGTTACTCTCCTGCATAAAACGGTCTAGTTCAAATGAGGAAAGGCGATCTGCTTTAGCTTGTGCGATCGCCTCTGTGTTCTCATTCTCCAAGACAATCCGACTGTGAAGTCGAGGTATCAAAGCTGACCACTGAATTTTACTCAACTGTCCAATCAGGGAAATTTCCAGCCCATCGGAAACATCTAAATCTTCTTCCATTAAAAGATTCATCACCACGCTAGATAAAGCGAGATTAGCATCTTCATCAGAAATATTGGTCGTGTCTACCAAAAGAGTTATGTTACTTTTGTCTGCGTGAGTTGCGATCGCCCTGACAACTCCCTCTAATTCTAAACCCAAAGACTCTTCTGGTTGCGACCAATCTGGGAAAACGATCAAATTAATATCTCTCAGATTGAAAGGTAAGAGAGTCGCATTAATCAATGCAGCGCTCATAGTTTGCGCCATTTTTGACCAAGAAAACTTTTGCGCCCGTTGCAAACCAGCCGCAATCAATGAATTACGGATTTTCGGCTTTTGTACCTCGCACAGTGCATCGGCTAAACCCTCAACATCCTCATCATTCACATATAAAGCTGCTTCCCCCGCCACTTCAGGAATCGACGCATTGGGACAAGTGATAACCGGACAACCGCAGGACATAGCCTCTAACACAGGCATCCCAAAACCTTCATATTTTGACGGATAAATCAGAGCTACAGCACCTGCATAAGCTAATCTCAATTCATCATCGCTGAGGTGTAGCTTATGCACAACACTTCCCAAAGTATAATTTCTCAAATCTCCTTCTAATAAAATTCCAGTCCCTGTACAAACAATCTCAAATCCTTGTTGACTAGCAAGTTTTCCAAAAGCCTGAAAAAACAAGATAATATTTTTATAATCAGACCCACTTCCGACTGAAATAAAGTAGGGTTTTGAGATACCGTACTTTATTTTAAAACTATTAATTTTTTCTTGACTCGCTGGCGCGAAAAGATTTTCCACTCCACAATGAGCTACCGTTATAGATTCTAGGGGAATGTCTGGGAAAAATTTTGTCAAGTCCCGCGCTGTATTTTCTGAAATTGAAATATATGCAGAAGCATGGCGGATAGCATGATGTTTTTCCCTCCACATCGGCTCATCCAAATTTGCCCGTAATACTTCTGGAATCATGTCATAAGCCATGAATACAGAAGGAGTTGATAGGGGTGTTGTGTAGTAAGTGGAGATAAATATATCGGCACCCTCTTGATCGCAGACTTGCTGTAGCATTTCCCTATCCGTTTCCCTTGTTTCGTAGTCGTAAGGAGGGATATTAAGGTATCTAATACCTGCAATTTTGGGAGATGTTCCCGCTCTATCAAGCACAATTATATGCTTACCAAAACCATTTTTTCCCCACTCTTCTAGGAGTGACTGCCAAACGCGGGCGATACCTGTTCTGTACAATTGGAAGAAGACACCGTCTACAATTATATTCACCGGGTTTGGCTCGTCGCTATCATTCTCGATTTGACGAGGATTTATATTTTCTGAATGCTGGCTAGTAGTGAATTTTTGAACAGCTTTTAAGTAATCATTCTGTAAAAGCGACACTTTATTAACCGCTGCTAATTCTCCTTTTGCCAATTGTTCAAATACATTGTCCGGCAGCTCTTTTTCAGTCAGCAAATGTAGAGACGAACCATTAGAATAAAGATTGAGATTGAACTTAGCGGCAATGATAGCCAGAGATTTAGCTGTGTAAATAGCAATGTGTTGACCTTCGTGGAGCACGTAGTACCACCACTCATCAGGCTTAGGATTGCTTTCTGGCAGCAATTCGGTGCTGAATAAAATATTTCGGGATTTTTTTAATATGTCTTCCAATTCGCAAATTGGGTGAACTAGATGCTCAAACACTTCAAAAGCAGTCACTAATTCAAATGGGTTGTTTTCTGTTTCATCAATCTCAAAGCCTTGAGCAAAAAGATTTTGACAAAACTTGTCAAACCAGTAAAAATCAAATCCCGCATCTCTCATCAACCTGACAAATAAACCGTAGCCGCCTCCGTAATCAAGAAAATTTTCTTGATGATTGAAGAAGTTAAAAAGCAGAATTTTTGTAAAATGTGAAAATGAAAGATTTCTATAAACTAAGCCAACATCACTACTTGCTATTGCCTGAGAATAAGCTTCGTCAAGCCAGTAAGGTTCCTCGGTTTGAACAAATCCGCAATTAGAACATTGAAAATAATCTATATCGTATTTATTTATTATTTTAGCGATCGCAAAATGACGGCTATCTGATTCACAAATTTTGCATTGCACAGGCATAGCGCCTAATTTTGGGGTCATATATTAACCTTTGCTCTCACCTAAAATTTTAACTATTTACTCTACTTTTTCCCCTTCGCCTGCGCCAACAGCGCCTGATAATCAGCTCTGTCAGGATTCAACTTCACCAACTTCTCCAAAGGCTCGATCGCCCCTTTAGCATTATTCATCCCCAACCGCACATTTGCCAACCCCTCCAGAGCCGTCCGATTCTGAGGTTCCCGCCGCAAAACCGTCTCATATCCCCGTTCCTGCGCCGCCAGCAGAGACTCCTGAGAAACAGCAGCCGTCGCCTGTTTTTGTTGGTGCTGACTGCTCAAACCGCTGCTGAACAGGCTCACAATCCCAAAAATCGCCGAACCAGCAAAACCAACCATCGATACTAACGCAAAAATCTGCTTAATGCGATCGCCCTTATGAACCCGACTATCACTAGATTTTTTCTGTGTACTTTCCATTGCTAACCCTTAGCGTCGCTGTTTTCCAGGCACTCACGAAGCACCTATCTCTAGATTGCCCAAGTTCGATCGCAAAACGATCGCCCCTCCCATTTAAAATTTGACAGCAATTCGAGATAAAACAAAAAAGCTGAGATTTGTCAAGAATATTTAGCTAAGAATAGCACGCGGGCGATCGAGATCGATGAAGTGCGATCGGCCGCTGATTTTTTAGCTGTTACCATCAGGCAATTCGCCAAACTGATCTCGATAACGCGCTAGCAAAGATTCGAGTTCAGCAGCCCGCTGACTTTCAGCTTCGGCGCGCAGGCGTTCAGTTTCGGCGCGCTGGCGTTGCGCTTCTAATGCCGAGGCTAATTCATCAGGAATCAGTAATTTTTCTCCATTATCCTCCCGATAAAAACCGATGAGTTTTCCCTCTATTTCCAAACGCAATTGCAGCACTTCACTGCGACTGTCAGTAATTAATTGATAGCCATCTTCCCACAGTCGATATCCCCGCAATTTTTCGGGTATCCATTGTCCTTTGGGGTCAAACAACCAATATTCCTGAACTTCTAAACTTTCGTACAAGTCTTTTTTCGTAACTTTATCTTCCGACTGCGTACTCGGTGAAGTAATTTCAAAAACTACCTTCGGAACTTGCCCTTCTAACCAGATTTTATAATTATCTCTGCCTCCCGGTTCCACATCATAAATTACCATAACATCCGGTGCAGTACGCAATTTTGGGAAACCTTCAGCGTAATATAAAAACTGGTTAGCCAAAACGGTAGCGCGCTGTCCGCTCAGGTATTGCTTGAGGACTTCTAAAGTGGTTAGAATTGCATAAAGGTGGTCGTAAGTTTCTGCCACGGGTTTTCCATCCGCACTGGGGTAGATAATTTCAGATGATTTGAGGGTGGGAACGACTGTTCTCATGGTCGTGCTTCCTGTGAGTTGTAGTTCTATTATAGACCTTTTTGCTACCAATTCTTCAATGATGTCACAGTTACTCAATATTTTTGACTAAGAATTGAGATCGATCGCCATTTTGAATTCCTTAATTGCCTCAACATGACTGGTTATATTAACACACCTGACAAGTAAAGCAATATCGAGTTCTGGGAGCAATTGGGAACTCGCAATCGGTTCGTATCCTTCCTGTCCCAGAGCATATAAAGACAGTCGGCTGTTTTGCCAAAACCAGACTTCGGGGATTCGCAGCCGTTTGTAAGCCTCTAGCTTATCAATTCCGCCCCTAGTAACGACTACTTCGATCGCTAAATCTGGACGTTCTCTGTCAACGCCCAATTCGTAAGACTTATCTACTTCACACTTCACCAATCGCGATTCATTTTCTAAAGTCAGAGACTCCGTAGGGGTGAAATCGATTCCTGCCGCCATCATGTAAGTTTCTACCAACGCACCGATACGTCCCTTGGCTGTTTCGTGTTTTCTTCCAGGCATTTTCTGAATCTCCAGTATCCCATCTAAAAATGACAGCCGAACTCCTGGAATATCCAGCATCGGTTCTAAAGTTTTGAATTGTTCCCAACTTAACCCTGGAAATAGCAACGGTTGATCTAATTTCTCTGCTAATGTTGTTGCAGTCATGGCGCTCCTTAATTCTCAATCAAAAATCAAAAATCGACCTTCAAATGGCATCAGGATCGATACCCTGACTGATCAAGTATGCCATTAGGCGATCGGCTCGTTGGCGTTCCTCTTCGGCCCGTTGATGTTCCTGTTCCACCCGTTCGACACCCCACAGCAACAAATTGCCATTGGCATCCCACCAGCGCAACCAATAACCCGTTCTCTGAGATTTTTTACCTTCCCAAACCCCCAAAAATAAACCCATTGATTCTATCCAAAATCGCTGATTAGCATCCGGTTCTTGCAGTTCGTACTCTCCCGATTCTGAGAGTCTGTACACTTCCAATACTCCAAATTTAGGCTCAAAAATTACATAAACTGGCACTTGCAAAAAGCGTTCATAAAACCGCCATTTTCCGTAAGGATACGTTGGTTTTATGGAATATTCACTGCCGTTATTATCCGATAAAAACTCCATCACTACTGCGGGTACTTCTCCCTCAGCATTCCGCGTATAACTGCGGCGAACTTCTCCTGGTTCTGCTGGCAATACCGAGGGAACGTACACCCAATCTGGTGCTTTTACTACTGTTTTGTCGTTAACTTTCGCACAGAGTCCAAAATTGGAAGCTATCAGCATCGAAGCGATGATAAATCCTGCGAGATCCAAGGCTTCTCCTAGGGCGGCGGCTAAAAGTGGTTGGTCGATGTTTTCCACGGGATCATCCGGTAATTGAAAGTCGTCTGGCAACTTTTCCCAAGTGATATTATACTTGGTTTTGGTTTCGGCAGGTTTCGATAATGTTTGCGTCATTGTTTTTTTGTTTCGGCTAAAAGGCTTTTTTTGATAGAATTTGAACAGAAACTTTAATCCCGGAGTTCGCAATGTGCAAGTTGCTAATACCAATTTAAAAAATCGTTGCTACAACACTCTTAGTTGAGTTTGTTTCCTCAAAAATTGTTACTGGTGCGTCGCTATAAGATTTTATGTCTTTTTTAGGATACGCTCTCTGGCGACACTACCAATATTGTTGAATTGATTTTTTTTGGTATAAATAAAGAAAATCACGAATCTTGTAATGATTGTGATTATTCAATTGTATCATGTCTCAAGGAGTATTTTCAGAAGCAACTGGTTCTGCTGATTTTACAGCTTGATCAGGAGGTATAATAGGCAATTTGTCTTGTTTGTGCAAACTGGGAAATCTCGGCTTGACTGATTGAGTTATCGCAGTTGTTCTCGCATTTATTTTTTCAGAAATCGGAGCTAATGTTTGAGCGACTTTAACTTGTTGCCGCAGTTGTTCTGTCGAACCCAATAAGCCTCCCAATCCGTTGAATAACCTGCGAATGTTGTTGCGGAAAGCCGGATCTCCGGTCACTTCATCAACGTCAGAAGTTATTTTCTGCACGTTTTGAAATGTAGCTCGTGCAGAATCTAGAGTTTGCTGCAATAATAGCAAAGTTGCGGGATTGTTTACCTGGTTGGATAAATCTCGCAAATTACCAGAAGCTTGGGCAGCATTTGCTGATAAAATCTCTAAATTATTGAGCAATTGTCCTTGGTTGATGCGATTAATTGTTGGACTTAAACCGCTGACGGCTACCCGCAATTCTTGGCTGCTTTGATTGATGTTATTCAGGGTTGAGACTAAGCTGGCGCGGTTGGTTGTTACTAATGAATTGACTTCGTTGGCTGTTAATGTAATTTTATTGGCTGCTTGAGTTACTGAATTGGCTGAATTTATCGCGGCTGCGGATACGGCTTTTGTGGAAGTGTCCGCTGTGGCTGCTACTTTAGAAACATCTGCGGCGACTCCTGATATTTCCCCCTTGAGCGATTGATTTAAACTGCTTACTTCTCCTTTTAATGATTTATTTAAACTGGTTGCCTCCCCTTTCAAAGATTGATTTAAACTGTTAGCTTCCCCTTTCAAGGATTGATTTAAGGTTGCCAATTCGGTTTTTACCGACTCACTTAATTTACCAACATCTCCCGTTACAGATTTATTCAATGTTTTGATTTCTGTTTTGGCAGTCTGAGTTAAACTTGATAAATCTTGAGTGAGTTTAGCTGCACCTTTAGCTGTACTGACTGTATTCTCTGCAATTGATTTAATATTGTTGAAGAGCGCGGGGTCGGTGTATAAATTAGCTAGGCGGACTGTGGAGCGAATTAGTTCGTCTAGACTGACTCCAGCTTGACCTTTTAAGCGCGAATTTTTGCAGATAATTTCTGGGGGACAGTCGGCACTAAAGGGATTGGCGGTAAGTAAGGAATCTGGCAAAATTGAGTTGGGGCTAATGTCGATCGACGATTCGCCAATTAAACCCGATTTATTCGCTTCGATCGTAACATCGCGCGGCATAACTAAAGTACCGGGGGCAATCTCCAGCGTCACGTCTACGCCGTTGGAACTGGGTTTTAGTGTGGTAATTTTACCGACTGCAACCCCGCGATACCTGACGGGGGTGCCTATTTGCATTCCCTGGGCGCTGGCAAATTCTACGGCGAATTTGTAGCTGCGGTTGCCTAGCTGCACGCCCCGCAGCCAGAGCACTAAGCCGCCAAATAAGCCGATTCCTACTAAAATCAAGAACCCGACAGAACCTTCCCTCATAGTTCGCGATCGCATATTGCCTCCTTTAGCAATTGATAGTTGGCAGTTGGCAGTTGATAGTTGGCAGTTGATAGTTGATAGTTGATAGTTGGCAGTTGATAGTTGATAGTTGGCAGTTGATAGTTGATAGTTGGCAGTTGATCGTTGGCAGTTGATAGTTGATAGTTGGCAGTTTTTAATTTTTTTGTGATGTGTTGCCTATAGATTTTAGATAGGCGTTTAGCCTGGGCGACAGTTCGTCAATAATTGGCTTGAGTGTTTCTACTTGCGTACTTGTTAGTAGTTCCCTAGTATAAGCCCGTCTCAACCAGTGCTTTGTTTCAGATAAAGAACCTCTGGCAATTTTGATAAATCGCCGATGATCCTGATAGCTGCCTCGACCATCTCCTTCAGCAATATTAGCACCAATACTATCAGCAGAGCGAATAATTTGCTTCCCGACAGTATCTTTTGCTAGTGCATCCCATTTTATAACTATATTCCAAATTTCATCAGCTAATTTTTCGGATAATTTATAAACATCTAACCTCTGAAAATTTGTTTGTGACATATTTTATCTCCCAATAATACAAACAATTAACCACTACCAACGGCCAACTGCCAACTGACAACTGCCAACTATCAACGGCCAACTGCCAACTGCCAACTATCAACTGCCAACTGCCAACTGACTATCCAATCACTTGAATCGGGCCGGTAACGCTGCCGCTAAAAAATTGTTTAATTAACAAATTATCTGTTGATGCAATATCGCTGACAGTTCCCTCCCACTGCACTTTTCCTCGATAGAGAAACACGATGCGATCGGCAGTGCGGCGAATGGTACTCTCTTGGTGAGTGACGATCGCATAAGTGCTGCAAACACCTTGGGCCACCTGCAAGTCGCGGATTAAATCTTCAATTACCGTCGAGGCGATGGGATCTAAACCCGCCGTCGGTTCGTCGTACAACAAAACCTCTGGATTATCCCTCGCATTATCGGGATTCGCCATGATGGCGCGGGCAAAACTTACCCGCTTCCGCATTCCGCCAGACAACTGCGCCGGATAGCGTTCGCCAATACCCGGCAAACCCACCATCTGTAACTTCTCTTCGACCAATTCCCGAATCCGGCGGCGCGGCAGCTTAGAATGCTGGTAAAGTAAAAAACCGACATTCTCCTCCACCGTCAGCGAATCAAACAAAGCCGCTTGCTGAAACACCATCCCAATCCCGATCGGATCTGTCACGTCGTCCACCCATCCGACCCGTCGCTGTCCCTGAACGAAAACCTCACCGGCATCCGGGGCCAACAAACCCGCGATTATCCGCAAAATCGTAGATTTCCCCGTCCCGGAAGGGCCAATAATTGCCAGGGCCTCTCCTCGATAAATCCTCAGATCCACTCGATCGAGGATCGGGTTCTCCCCGAAGGACTTACTTACTCCCTTGAGTTCGATTAGCGGCTCAGCCATAAAATGCGACTATTATGTTGTCAGTCATCAGTCTAGCTAATCATTAATGACTCATGACTGATAACTAATGACTTAAATTGACTGCCAGAATCAAAACTCTCTTGTATTGTAAATTTGTCAGCTTGAGCTATTCCAATACCATTAAGACTAATTAACCATGTCAATTAGTTCATTTCCTAAAGCCCTGCGAGTCTTTGCCAAAGCTAAGCAGGTTTTTGCCCAATCCAGAAATCCTTACCCTTCCTCTTTGCGGAACGGGCGAGTTCACCAGTGGTTTAAGTGGTTGGCCCCCGGACTGTTGGTGAAACGGTGGCTGCTGATCAGTGCTAGCGGTGTGGTACTTGCCACTTTGGGTTTAGCGATTTGGACTGGGATGACTCCGATTTTTTTCCTGTTGCAATTGTTGAGAAATTTTTTGACCTGGATTGCGGAAGTTATTCCCAATTACTTGTCGGGGCCGATCGTGATTGCTGCCGGGATTTTGTTAATTCTGTGGGGTCAAACTCGCAGCTTGAACTCGATTACTCAAGTGCTGATGCCCGAAGGCAATGAGGAATTGGTCGATCGACTCCTCACCCACCGCCGCTTGCACCGCGGCCCAAAAATTGTAGCAATTGGAGGGGGTACAGGCCTTTCTCACTTGCTTAGGGGATTGAAGGATTATAGTGCCAAAATCACTGCTATTGTCACCGTGGCGGATGATGGCGGGTCTTCTGGGCGACTGCGGCGGGAGATTGGGGTATTGCCACCGGGGGATATTCGCAATTGTTTGGCGGCTTTGGCAGATGAGGAAAAGTTATTGACTGAGTTATTTCAATATCGCTTTCAGGCTGGTGACGGTTTGGTTGGTCACAGTTTTGGGAATTTGTTTTTGACGGCAATGAGCGATATTGCTGGAGATTTGGAACAGGCGATCGCAGCCAGTTCTAAAGTTTTAGCAGTGAGGGGGGAAGTGCTGCCGGCCACTCTGAGCGACGTTTCTTTGTGGGCAGAACTGGCTGATGGCCGGAGAATTGAGGGGGAGTCTAGTATTACCAAAGCTAACGGCCAAATCGTCAAAATTGGCTGCACTCCTGCTAATCCTCCAGCTTTACCCAGGGCAGTCGAAGCGCTGCGGGAAGCGGATTTTATTATTATTGGGCCGGGAAGTCTTTATACGAGCGTGATTCCAAATTTGTTGGTGAAGGAAATTGCTGATGCGATCGCCAATAGTCAAGTTCCGCGCATTTATGTGTGCAATATTATGACTCAGCCGGGGGAAACTGACGGATACAGCGTTGCAGATCACATTCGGGCGATCGATCGCGCTTGCGGCCGGCCCCTGTTCGATGCTGTAGTAGTGCAGGGAAAAGTCCCATCTGCAAAATCTTTAATCCGCTATTCTCAGGAGAATTCCTATCCGGTTGTGCTCGATCGCGAAGCCGTAACGCAATTGGGGCGGCGAATTGTCATCGCCAATGTGATGGATGAAGATAAAAATACGGGTTTAATTCGCCACAATTCTCCAAGGTTGGCGGGAATGTTGCTGCGTTGGTACGGCCGCGCGCAGAACATTTAAGCTGCTTTGAGGGGGAGATGGGGAGAGTGGGAGATGGGGAGATGGGG
>NZ_JAIGNI010000037.1 GCF_026130175.1 Lyngbya sp. CCAP 1446/10
TCGCAAAACTCTTTGTTATTCTAAATGTGAGGAAATGCTGAAGCATTCTATTAAGTTATTAATACATTACTTGAAATTTGACGATATTCCCATTCCTGGGGCATCCATACCTTGATTCAGCAACGCCCGAAATAATAAGCACTTTGAACCCTGTCCTGAGCAGATACTTGGATCTTTCTACACGGTAGTAAATCAATGAACTCCAGACTGCCAAGGAATTTCAACCATCCTTACCTTTAGGGCACTACCGATTTTTCTATTACTGTATCATCAATACTCAGTATTCCTCCTTCTAAGTTGATAATCTTCCGAGCTGTCTCGAATAAATCTTTCGGTTCATATCTTTCTCTTAATAAAAAGCGATTGATAGAATCATGCGAAACATCTCCCAATATCTCTGCTAATCTATTACACCCCCCAAACTTTGGTTCTAAGAGCAAAAATAAAATATACTTTTCTGGCCTTGCATTGTGCTGTCGAGGGTTTGGTAGTTTTTATCATTGTCAAATACCTGTTTCTAGACCACTCATATTTATAAATGCACTATGAGAGTTATTTTGTCAATGCGTAAGTCCTAGTTACATACCTCGCGAACGGGGACGGCACTCAAAGAAAAAATCCTTGTTGCAAAAATGAGATACTCCCGATCGTTGGGTTGTTATCTTTTGCGACTCAGATCGGATTGCTATGATACCCTGACAGCAGCGAGTTTTGTGATTAGCAAGGAAGAAGTTTTTGTTGTCGAAGAAGTTGGAAAATCACTCTTGTGCTATTTGGTGGAACTTCCTTTATTACTACAAAAATCACCAAATTTGATTAGCAATGCGCTGAAGGTTCAACCGATTCAATTGTATTCATTTTTTACATAAAAGCACTATCTAAAATTATTTGACTGAGTGCTGATGCCGAAGTCTCAAATCTAAAATGGTATAAGTTTGTTGGCTTGCCAACTAAGTCGTTTGGATAAGACTTGTTTATTTACTTTGAACGACTCTGAACTCAGCATTTTTTTTGAGTCTAATGCTATGATAGCTTTACATAAACCTGAATCCTTCAGTATACCAAGCTCAATATTGCTGCCAACTGGACACGGGTAATTTCAATAGCCGATCGCACAATTTTTCGGCGACTGGGGTTAAGCGTAACAGCTCAATACCCAAAGCCTTCAGCCAATACAACAGCTTGGCTTGTAATTTTGCTATGGGTGGGCTCGGCACTTGCACTCTCATGCACTCAATACCAAAACCGCCGTGGCGATCGCCCCTGCATTTGCATTCAGCACCATGTTCAGGCATACTGCATAATTAAAAAGCTTTATTTTTAGTCTATAACTCCCAACCCATGAGAACTTACTACTGCGGTGAACTGCGAAGCAAACACATCGGAGAGACTGTCACCCTTTACGGCTGGGTGGATCGCCGCCGCGATCATGGCGGGGTGATTTTTCTCGATGTGCGCGATCGATCGGGTATTGTGCAAATTGTCAGCGATCCTGAACGCACCCCCGACTCCTATCACGGCGCTGAGTCTTTGCGCGGCGAATACGTGGTGAAAATTACCGGTAGAGTCACCAGCCGCCCCGAAGATTCCCTCAACCCCAAATTACCCACGGGTGAAGTAGAAATTTACGCTGACGAAATTGAGTTGTTAAATGCGGTACGCAAGCAGTTACCGTTTCAGATTTCCACGGCGGATAGTGAAAATGTGCGGGAAGATTTGCGGCTGAAATATCGCTATTTGGACTTGCGGCGCGATCGCATGAGTCGGAATTTGCAGCTTCGCCACCAAGTTGTCAAAGCTATGCGCCGCCACCTGGAAGACGTTGGAGGTTTTATTGAAGTTGAGACACCGATTTTAACTCGATCGACTCCTGAAGGTGCGAGAGATTATTTAGTACCCAGCCGCGTCAACTTGGGGGATTGGTACGCTTTGCCGCAGTCGCCGCAATTGTTCAAACAATTGTTAATGGTTTCGGGTTTGGACAGATATTATCAAATTGCCCGCTGTTTCCGCGATGAAGATTTGCGCGCCGACAGACAACCAGAATTTACGCAATTAGACATGGAAATGAGTTTCATGTCTTTGGAAGAAATCATCGAATTAAACGAAGGTTTAGTCTGCCAAATTTTCCAAAGTGTCAAAGGTGTAGAATTGTCTCGTCCTTTCCCGCGCTTGACTTACGCTGAAGCAATGAATCGCTACGGTAGCGACAAACCAGACACTCGTTTCGGTTTGGAATTAGTCGATGTTTCCGATTTGATGAAAGATTCGGGATTTAAAGTATTTTCTGGGGCGATTGCTGCGGGCGGAATTGTGAAAATTTTGCCAATTCCGGGCGGGAATGAGGCTTTTTCTAATGAGCGGATTAAAAAAGGCGATTTGTTTAAGGAAGCCAGCGAAGCCGGTGCGAAGGGATTGGCTTTCATTCGCGTGCGGGAGAATGGCGAAATTGATACGATCGGCGCAATTAAGGATAATTTGACGGAAGCGCAAAAACAGGAATTGCTCGATCGCACGGGCGCGAAACCAGGTCATTTGTTGTTGTTTGCAGCAGCCGACGCGAATGCTGTCAATAAGACTTTGGATAGATTGCGTTTGTTTGTCGGTAACGAATTGGGATTGATTGACAAAGAGAAGATGAATCTGTTGTGGGTGACGGATTTCCCGATGTTTGAATGGAACGCTGACGAGAAGCGTTTAGAAGCTATCCATCACCCGTTTACTGCGCCGCATCCTGACGATATTCACGATTTGAAGACGGCGAGAGCTCAAGCTTATGACTTGGTGTTAAACGGCACGGAAGTGGGCGGTGGTTCTCTGCGGATTTATCAGCGGGATGTTCAGGAAAAGGTGTTTGAGGCGATCGGCTTATCGACTGAGGAAGCTTACAATAAGTTCGGCTTTTTGTTGGATGCGTTTGAGTATGGAACTCCGCCCCACGGAGGTATTGCTTACGGTTTGGATCGGTTGGTGATGCTGTTGGCGGGCGAGGAGTCAATTCGCGATGTGATTGCGTTTCCGAAGACTCAACAGGCTGGTTGTTTGCTGACGAATGCGCCTGCTGGGGTGGATGATAAGCAGTTGAAGGAGTTGCAAGTGCGATCGACTTATACGCCCAAGTCAGAGTCTAAATCGTAAGAATACCCGGCGGCTAGAAACCGCGTCGATACAGACAAAACCCGCCTCCGCGGGTTGAAGAGTGGGCGGTTAACATTATGTTATCTTCTTGAGTCCGCGGAGGCGGACTTTGTTCTTGTAGGCGCGGTTTCAACCGCCGTCTTATATTATGAAACACCTTGACAATTTAACCATCCATCGGTTCCGAGGCCTGCGAGATTTGAACTTGCATGATTTGGGTCAAATCAATATCTTGGTTGGTGGAAACAACTCAGGAAAAACCAGCGTTTTAGAGGCAATATCAACCTATTGTCGCCCCTTAGATCCCCTGGAATGGCTAAACACATCATGGCGCAGAGAGATTAAATATTCTCGAAAACCCCAGCTAGATGCTCTTAAATGGTTGTTTCCTCAAAACAGCGAAGTTTCTCACCTCGATCTCTATGAAGGAGAAACTTATGTTTCAAGTAATGGTGATTTTCCTGTCACAGAATTGAGAGCAATTTACCGAGAATTTGAAGGAATTTCGGAGTTAGGCGAGGTGGAAAATAGCTCAGAATCTCAACTCGAAATAGATGAAATAGAATTTGACCATATTCTCAGAGGTGCTGAATTAAAACTGAAAGTAGCAACAAAAATTGTTGGTCATGAAGAATTATCAGTAAGTTTTGAAATTTGGGAAAATCAGCGTTTCATTAACAGAAAAAATAGCTCCACGGCGGTACTACCAATTGATACAGTAACACCCTTTTCTCATCGCATAGAACAGTTACAAAATAGCTTACTATCCGAAGCTATTTTGTTGGGGATTAAGCCCAAGGTCATTGAATTACTTCAACAGATGGATTCGGAAATTACTGATTTAGTAATCTTGGCACCAACTGGCAAACGTCCCAGTCTCTATATCGACCACAAACGTGTAGGTGTTTCGCCGTTAAGTGCTTTCGGTGATGGAGTGCGGCGTTTGCTGTTCATTGCTTTAACACTGGTAAAAGTCCGAGGGGGAGTTTTATTGATTGACGAGATAGAAACAGCAATTCATACTCAAGGACTTGGCAGTTTCTTTACTTGGATTGTGCAGTGGTGTCAGCAATTGGACGTGCAGTTATTTGCAACTACCCACAGTTTAGAAGCAATTGATGCGATGTTAGATGCTAGCGATTCCGAGACTGATTTAGTGCTTTATCGTTTGGAAAAAAAGGAGTCACAAACTAAAGCAGTCAGACTTGAACGAGAAAGACTGCACAGATTGCGGGAAGATTTGGGTCTGGAGGTTCGCGTGTGAGATATGCGATTATTGGAGTAGAAGGGCCGCACGATCAAGCATTTGTCGGCAAAGTTCTTAAGCTTTTGGGTTTTAAAGATTTTCGGGAAGAGTTGAAAGGAGTTGAATCCGATTTAGACCCCTTTTGGCGCAAGTTTATTCCTGTTTATCCCAAAAAAGGAAACTTGTACAAACGTCTTGATATGCCTTCTATTCTCTTCACAGAGAGCCTTTCAATAGCAATTTATGCAGGCGAAGGAAGCAATCTTGTTACTAATCTAGATGATATTTTATTGGCAAATTCTGAGTATCAAACAAACTTGGCAGCATTCGGGATAGTGGCCGATTGCGACAAATCAACTCCCGATCGCATTGTCGCACCATATTCTAACAAGTTCCGCAGTTATTTTCCTAATTTTCCCGATAATCCTGGTGTTGTAGATAGCAATAGCCCGCGTACAGGAATCTATGTTTTGCCAGATAATCAACAGCCTGGTGTTTTAGATACTTTGCTTTGCGAGTGCGGACAGATAGCTTATCCCGCGTACATGGAGAAAGCTAGTTCGTATCTCAATGAGTTTTCGGAATTAGAGATAAAAGCCTTAAAATGGAAAAATTTTGATCGACAAAAAGCTTTAGTTGCTACTGTTGTCAGCGTTCTAAAACCTGGCAAAACTAATACAACAAGCATTGCAGATAATAATTGGGTGAGCCAACAGACACAGCAGGAAGTTCCGGCGTTGGCAAATTTTATTAAGTTTTTGATTGAGCTTTTGGAGTTGAATTGATAAATGATATCAAATCATGAGACTTGCATTGTATTAATTCGCTCTCAAAACTTGAAATTCATCTGCGTCTGTCTGCGTCTATCCGCCTGACATCTGCGGTTTACAGGCTCGATCGAATTATGCAATGCCAGTCTACCTAAAACAAAACCATAAACATATGCGTTAACCTAGTTGACTAAAGCTCTCCCCAAGATAATCTATGCTTCTTGCCCGCATCCAAGAACTAGCCGCCACCCTCGCACCCCGCTTGATCGAAATTCGCCGCCACATCCACTCGCACCCGGAACTCAGCGGCCAAGAATATCAAACCGCCGCCTATGTAGCGGGTGTTCTGGCTTCCAGCGGAGTCCGCGCCATAGAAGGAATCGGCAAGACAGGAGTGCTCGGCGAGCTCAAAGTTGACAACACCGAGCCCCGGTGGCTGGCAATTCGCACCGATATGGACGCTTTGCCAATTCAAGAACGTACTAACCTAGAATTTGCCTCCCGCAATGAGGGAGTGATGCACGCCTGCGGCCACGATATCCACACTACAGTCGGTTTGGGCGCGGCAATGATTTTGTCGAAGTTAAAAGAAAAATTGCCTGGTAACGTCCGCTTTTTGTTTCAGCCTGCGGAAGAGATTGCCCAAGGCGCTCAATGGATGATTAAAGATGGGGCGATGCAAGATGTTGATGGTATCCTCGGAGTGCACGTTTTTCCGACGATTGCGGGCGGTTGTGTCGGTATCCGCCACGGGGCACTGACGGCGGCGGCAGATGACCTAGAATTGATTGTAATTGGCGAATCCGGCCACGGTGCGCGTCCTCACGAGGCGATCGACGCAATTTGGATTGCTTCTCAGATAATTACCACTTTGCAGCAGGCAATTAGCCGCACGCAAAATCCTTTGAGGCCACTGGTTTTGACGATCGGGCAAATTAACGGCGGACGCGCGCCAAACGTGATTGCCGATCGGGTAAAATTATTGGGAACCGTGCGATCGCTCCATCCCGAAACCCACGAAAAACTACCGGCTTGGATCGAACAAATTGTTTCCAGCGTCTGCGCGACTTACGGCGCAAAATACGAACTCACCTACAAGCGCGGCGTGCCCGGAGTCCAAAACGACCCAAAACTGACGCAATTAGTCGAAACTGCGGCTTTAGAAGCTTTAGGGCGATCGCGCGTCCAAATTTTACCAGAACCATCCCTCGGCGCGGAAGATTTTTCAATGTATTTAGAACACGCACCGGGAACCATGTTTCGCTTGGGAGTTGGACTGACTGACAAACCCAACTATCCCCTCCATCACCCGCAGTTTGAGGTGGATGAAGCGGCTATAGTTACGGGCGCTGTCACCTTGGCCTATGCCGCTTGTCAGTATTGGAAACAGCAAGCAAGTAAGTGATATCGTTTCTAATCGTAGCTGTAGGGTGTGTGGCGATCGACAATCCCTCAACAAAGAGCGACAATCTAATAGCGACGCACCTTACCCAATATTTACTGTAGCTGTAGGGTGTGTGGCGATCGACCATCCCTCAACAAAGAGCGACAATCTAATTAGGATAAAATAAGAAAAACCAAACTCCCTCCTCGACCTATGGATGATCAAGAAGTCTTAAACTGGGCTGATGAATTCGTATTGGCCAACACAGCAAAGCATTTCAACCACGTACCAGAAGCGATTTTAGGTGGCACTTGGCAACGTCAGAAATACCCATAAATTGCTAAAAACTGCCATCTGAGTCAGGTTCATATCAAGAAAGTAGCATCGAAATTATGGAATATACTTTCGGAAACATTAGGCGAAGACATCAATCAAACTTTCGATATACAAACGATGGCAGTTTTTCATAGTTTCATCACATTTTGGCAAGAATGCACAAGTTGGTAAGTTCAAGGTTTGTGGAAGCCATCCTCAATCCTTATAAACCCCAAACTTAGAGAAGCAAAATCAGGAAAACTCTAGCAACAGTCAGCCAAAACTGCGATTGGATTTAGCTTATGCACTAGAACCCAACCTATTTTATAACCGCACATCCGAACTCATCACCCTCAAACAGTGGATTTTGGAAAACCGCACCCGCCTGATCACAATATACGGCTGATCCGGCATTGGCAAAACCGCCCTAACTCTCCAACTTATCCCACAAATTGAACACGAATTCGATTATATTATTTACCGCAGCCTCCGCAATTCTCCATCACTGCAAACCCTGCAAACAAACTTAATTCAATATTCAAGTCCTTTGTAGGCGCGGTGCCCGTGCCCGCTCGCGAGCGGGGACAGCACTATAAAATCAAAAATGAGATGCTCCCAACTGATTGATCTTTACCGAGGCAATCCCCTATGGTTAAATATAGTTGCAACTATGATTCAAGATTTATTCGGCGGCAGCGTTGCCGAGTTTCTCTCCTATGATACCTTATTTTTAGGTGATTTAGAGTCTCTGCTGCACCAGTAGTGCGATCGCCTAACCGAATCAGAACAACAGGCGATCGCATGGCTAGCCAATACCCCCGAACCAGCCGACATCTCAAAAATACCAGAAAACCTGCAACTATCACCGCCATAACTCTTGAAAGTCATGCAATCTTTAGGACGACGGTCATTAGTTGAAACAGTAAAACAAAATGGGCGATCGCACTTTACGATCGAGCCAGTAATCAGAGAATATATAATAAACAAAACCCGAAGCAAAAACGGATAAACTTATCACTCTGCTAAACTAGAGCTAAAATAGTCAAATTTTATGGAGGTATGCTAAACTTTTGAATAGACAAGATTTACAGAACCTAGCACTCACTAGACTTGAAGAAGTAGAAGTGCTGCTCAACAATCATAAATATTCAGGTGCTTACTACCTGAGCGTTTATGTCATTGAATGCGCTTTAAAGGCTTGCATTGCTAAGCAAACTCAGAAATTTGATTTTGCCGACAAAAAAACTGTTATGGACAGTTACACCCAGGATTTATAAAAGTTGGTTAAAGTTGCTAAACTTGAAAAACAGTTAAAATCTCTCCTCAACGATCATGACTTTTCATTGCGATGGTCTATGGTCAAAGACTGGTCAGAAGAAAGCCGTTATCAAACACATAACCGACAAGAAGCCCTGGATATTTACTCAGCAATTACCGAGTTTTACAATGGCTACAACAACATTGGTAAGTCAAGAAATAGAAGAAGGTAAAAGACTAATAGACGCTCTAAATGCAGCAAATCTATCAGTTGATTCTGCTCTCTGGATCTACGCGCCAGAACCGGAAACATGGAGGCTGATGCTCACCTCACCTCTGCACGATCGCGAAGGCTCCCTGAAAACTTATGGGGAAATTCTATCAGTCTTTCGCCAAGTTAAACCAGACTTGAAAATCGATTGGATAGCACTTGTAGCAGTCAGCCCAAAACATGAATTAATTGAAGGATTGCGTCAGTCACAACAAGATTGGAATTTAAACTTATCAGGCACAAGACTGACAAATAATTTTGTTGATCGCACGTGGATAGAAGATGCTTACATTTATCAAATCAAGTGAGTTGATAGGGCAAAAAATAGCTTAAAATAGATGCGATCGCTCTCCCTATGACCTAACCTTTAGGATTACTATAATGAAAATCGCTACCTGGAACGTCAACTCAATTCGCACTCGCATAGAACACGTTACTAACTGGTTACAAACCAACCAAATAGACATTCTCTGCTTACAAGAAACCAAAGTCACAGACAAAGACTTTCCCCTGCAACCCTTCCTCGACATCGGCTACAACTGTTACATTTCCGGTCAAAAATCCTACAACGGCGTAGCTATTTTTAGCCGATCGCCCTTGTCACAAATTAGCACCGGATTTTCCCCCATTCTCGGCCCCGAAACCGTCGGCAGCTTCGACGAACAAAAGCGCCTCATTGCCGGGGTTATAGACGATATTTGCATCATCTCCGTCTACGTTCCCAACGGTTCCGAAGTCGGTTCAGAGAAATATGAATACAAACTGCATTGGCTCAAACTGCTGCAAGAATACCTCAAAATAGCACTAGACAAATCCCCCAACCTGTGCATTTGCGGCGACTTCAACATCGTACCGGACGATCGAGATATTCATAATCCCAAAGCTGCTGCAAACTCCGCTGGCCTATCAGTAGCCGAACGCCAAGCACTAACAGAAATCACCGAATTAGGATTAAACGACCCCTTTCGCAAATTCACCTCAGAAGGCGGATATTATAGCTGGTGGGACTATCGCGCCGCCTCATTTCCCCGCAACAACGGCTGGAGAATAGACCACCATTATCTCAGCCCTCCCCTCTACGAAAAAGCAAAAAGCTGTACAATAGATATTGCTCCCAGAAAATTAGTCAAACCCAGCGACCACACCCCCGTAATTGTCGAGATTTGAATTGTGAGTTATAAATAAAACTAAGGCAAAAGAAACCCGGTTTATACCAGAAATCCTAGGTTTAACAACCAGAAATTTAAGAAACCGGGTTTCTTTCTAGAATCCTAGGCGATGCTTTGCAAAAGAAACCCGGTTTATACCGTAAATCTTAGGTTTAGCAACCAGAAATTCAAGAAACCGGGTTTCTAAAACCCCTTGCAGAAAATTGCTTCTTCAATCCGTTAAATCCGTTACAGAATCAGTTGCCGAACTTTCTTCTCCTCTAACAACCAACCAACAAAAATTATGTTCTTAGTAACTGGAGCAACAGGCGCACTAGGCCGCCGAATAGTACGAGAAATCAGACAGCAAGAAAAGCCTGTCCGCGCATTTGTTCGCCTCGCTTCTCGCTATTCAGAACTAGAAAACCGAGGCGCAGAAATTTTTATCGGCGACTTGAAACAAGACAAAGACATCAAAAAAGCTTGTCAAGGAGTGCAATACATCATCAGCACCCACGGCACCGGCGGCGACGTTCAAGCAGTACACTACCGCGCCAACATAGAACTAATCGACTGCGCCAAAGAAGCCGGAGTTGAGCATTTTGTCTTTATTTCGGTACTGGGAGTCGATCGCGGATATGAAGATTCAGCAGTATTCAAAGCCAAGCGAGAAGTCGAAAAATACCTGCAAAACAGCGGATTAAATTATACCATTTTGCGGCCTGCCGGTTTCGCTTCGAGCCTGCTGCCACTGGCCGAAAGATTTAGAGAAACCGGACTTTACCTGCTGATTGGCGACGGCAAAAACCGCACCTCTGTTGTCAGTACCGACGACTTGGCAAAAATTGCCGTAGACTCACCAACTACTGAAGGCGCGCGCAACCAAATTTTACCAGTCGGCGGCCCGGATGTTCTGAGCAGAGACGACATTGCTCGCATTTTCGGACGCTTGTTCAATCGCGAACCTCTGGTAATTAACCCGCCCTTGGTTGTGTTTGACGGATTGCGAAATGCCTTGGGCTTGTTGAATCCTCAAGCTCAAAAAGGCTTAGGAACTTTGCGGGTATTGCTGGCTAATGAGTTTTTCTGCACTCCCGAAGAAGTGCAAAATCTGGAATCAATCTACGGCATGAGAATGGAATCTCTGGAAAGCTTTTTGCGGCGCAATTTGAGCGTTTAAAAGACTCGTTTGCAGTTGCACAAAAACCAACGCAACTACAAACATTTTAATCAGACAAAGAAACAGCTTGTACTCCACCAATATAGCTAGTATTTGTTATGGGCGGAGAAGTCGGCTTAGCAATCAAATAACCTTGAACAAAATTGGCTCCTCGTTCCCGAACCCAATCTAATTCCTCGACCGTTTCCACACCTTCAGCCACAGTTTTAATCTCTAATTGAACGGCAATTTCTAACATTTTTTCAGTAATTAGTGCCTTATAATAATCTTGATGGACGTTGCGAATCAATTGCATATCTAACTTAATAAAATCGGGACGCAACTGGTGCATCAAATTTAGATTAGAAGAACCGCTGCCAAAATCGTCCAGGGCAATTAAAAATCCGGCCTCTCGGTAAAACCTCAGAATATTTATCAAGTGATCGATATCAGGGGGGTGCTGAGATTCCGCTACTTCAAAAACAATATTGCTGTGAGGAATTCCCGCTTCATCAATAGCCTGTACTGTTCTTCGCAGGCACGTAGCGGGATCGTAAACTGAAGTTGGAGAAAAATTAATAAAAAGTAGTTCTTTGATTTCGTGTACTTTGGCTTCGCGAATGGCACGAGTCCGGGCTAAAGCATCTAGTTGAAAAATTATACCTGCTGATTCAGCTTGACCGAAAAGCCGACCCGGAGGAATTAAGTTTCCTTGCTCGTCAATACCTCGGAGTAGTGCTTCGTGGGCAAAAATCTTAGAAGTATCTGAGGTATAAACTATGGGCTGAAAATGTGTAGTAATGCGTTCTTCGGATAATAAATCTAACAGCCAATCAGACTTGCTGAAGTTAATAAAAGAGTCTAAGGAAGTGCTGCGATAAAAATCTCTAAGTTTCGGCTGTTCAACTTCGCGCATCCACAAAACTTTTGTTTCTTTCAACTCTTGATTTGTCAGAACCGAGGCTGCTAGGGTGCTAAACTTTTCTTTTGCTATTCCCCCCAGGCTAATGTACAAACACTTGCTCTCCTCTAAAAACTGGAATTCAAGTTTAGCCCCTGTCAGTGCAGAAATAACCTTGTTCAGCGTGTGTGACACTGGAAACCACAGGTATAAACCTCCGCTGCCCTCTATTTTTTCGGGTACTGTTTCGCAGCGAGAGCAGGAGCCGAAGGTTTTGCCACTTCTTTTCACTAGAATATCCTCCGATTTTTGAATTAATTTCAGAATTACTATAATATAGATTATCAAATCTAAGCCTATTCAGCTATTAATACATCTACCTCAAGGTGTAAATATTGATTAAGGAATCGTTAAAAAATATTAGGGCAGTGTTTTTACTTGCCTCTGGTTTCAAACCTTGGTAAAATTTATAAGCACCGAATCGAGTAAATACAATCAAACCCTGTCCCGAATCTCAACAAAGGGAGAATATTCAGACTTGCTCTCTACTTTCTACTGCTGCTCTGATTCTTGACACATTATTCTCTACATTGCTTTGCAAAAATAACGGTTATAGTTAATTTTTAGGGTCAAGGGGGATTAACAGCCCGATCGCCAATTTCAGCCCCACCATAAGTATAGAACGCCTCGCGATCGCCCAAACCAAACTAAAACAAACTCAGTTGCTGCGGAATATCCGATTTAATTTTAAAATCGGGATGACAGGATTTGAACCTGCGACCCCCTCGTCCCGAACGAGGTGCGCTACCAAGCTGCGCTACATCCCGAATTTAGTCAATATAGTTTTAGCATATCACTCAGGTAAAAACTTAGCCAGCTCGTATATAATGTTTTGTAAAATATTACTCAGGCGGAGACAAACGTGACGGTTAAGCCCCAGTGGTTGCGAGTTAAAGCCCCTCAGTGGGAGCGCGTCGGCAATGTTAAAGAAATTTTGCGGGATTTATCCCTGAATACGGTTTGCGAAGAGGCTTCGTGTCCCAACATCGGCGAATGCTTCAGCGCAGGTACTGCCACATTTTTGATTATGGGCCCGGCTTGTACCCGTGCCTGTCCTTACTGCGATATCGATTTTGAGAAAAAGCCCCAAGCTTTAGATCCGACGGAACCAGAAAGATTAGCGCAGGCGGTGCAGCGACTCAAACTCAACCACGTCGTGATTACCTCTGTTAACCGGGATGATTTGCCGGATGGGGGCGCATCTCAGTTTGTCGAGTGCATTCAAGCGGTGCGATCGACAATGCCCGATACAACTATAGAAGTTTTGATTCCCGACTTGTGTGGCAACTGGCAAGCTTTAGAAATTATTCTCGCAGCCAAGCCCGATGTACTGAATCACAATACTGAAACCGTAAAGCGACTTTACCGCAAGGTGCGACCACAAGGAAAGTACGATCGCACCCTGGAACTTTTGCAGCGCAGCCGGGAAATCGCACCAGCGGTTTATACCAAATCCGGGATCATGGTGGGATTAGGAGAAACAGACGCCGAAATTCGGGAGGCGATGCAGGACTTGCGGGCTGTTGGCTGCGATATTTTGACAGTTGGACAGTATCTACAACCGACTCAAAAGCACTTGAACGTAGAAAGCTTTGTACCGCCAGAACAGTTTGATGCTTGGAGAGAGTTTGGCGAATCTTTGGGATTCTTGCAAGTTGTCGCTTCTCCCTTAACTCGCAGTTCGTATCACGCCGAACAAGTGAGGGAATTGATGAAGCTTTACCCACGCTAGCAATTTTAATTGGAGTTAACTCACGCGATAGAGAACCATTCTCAATTGCTGGCGCTCTGAGGTAAAGTTAACCGGGAAGCCACGGCAAACAGCAAAAAAATATCGGCCTCGCGCCCCATCAAACTCCATACTTACGCCAAAAATATTGAGAAACCGGGTTTCTTCCTCAAATTCTGGGTTTAAATCCAGAATTTTTGTCGAGAAACCCGGTTTTTGCGTCAGGCGCGAGCTTCGGTAATGCGAACTGTAAAAACTCTGAAGTTCATAACCGGCAACGGATTCAAGTTCCGCAAACTGCCAGTATTTAATCAAGATCGCCGAATTATGTAAAGTTTTATTAAAAAAATACCTATTTTTCTGAAGTGATCGGGAACCAGGTTATTGGTGATGAAGATTAACTTAACTTCTGACGAACGTCACTTGTTTTTAGCCAGTCACTATCTATACTAGCTACAGAAACAAAGAAGTACAACGCACTTTTCGGGCCTTCAACCTGTTACATCAGAAAGTTCTTAGCGTTTTCCCGAATCTTGGTAAAACAAGTGGGGCAGCAAAAGCTCGATCGAACAACAGCACAAAGTCAGGAAAGTTAGTCAAGAAACAAACAGCGGCGATGCTTCTTCTTAACAAAGTGGGCATCATAATTATAAATAACCGCTAAGCGTAGCATCTTTTCACCAAAAGCAATTGAGAAAATCACTATGCCAGCCACCTCTTTTTACGCTCAAGCTGAATTCGACGAACAACTGCGAGTGAATCCCTTGCAAGATGTAGATGTGTTGGATGAAGATGCTGAAGAAGCTGGAGACGAACCCATCGACCAAGATGCAGCAGAGACTGAAGATGCAGACACAGCATCCAAATTGCAAAAAAATGCTAACCGCCGCACTACAGATTTAGTGCGCCTGTACTTACAAGAAATCGGTCGGGTTCGTCTCTTGGGTAGAGACGAAGAAGTTTCTGAAGCTCAAAAAGTTCAGCGCTACATCAAATTGATGGAATTGCGCAACACCGTCGCTTCTCAGGAAGAAGGGCTGATTCAAAGCTTCGTACATTTAATTCAAGTGCGCGATCGGCTGTCTGCACAGTTGGGACACAAACCTTCCCTAGAACGCTGGGCATTAACCGCCGGTGTCAGTGACGTGCCAGAACTCAAGCGAATTATGGCCGAAGGCAAGCGCCATTGGGCTGAGTTGGCAGAGATGACGGTGGAGGAAATCGAAAGAATTCAATCTGAAGGCGTTGAAGCAAAAGACCACATGATTAAGGCGAACCTGCGCCTGGTAGTTTCGGTGGCGAAAAAATATCAAAATCGCGGTTTAGAATTGCTCGATTTAATACAAGAAGGTACTCTCGGACTGGAACGAGCTGTCGAAAAATTCGATCCGACGCGGGGCTATCGGTTTAGTACCTATGCCTACTGGTGGATTCGGCAGGGAATCACGCGGGCGATCGCAACTCAAAGCCGTACCATTCGCCTCCCGGTTCACATCACCGAAAAACTTAATAAAATCAAGAAAGCCCAGCGCAAAATTTCTCAAGAAAAAGGTCGGACAGCTACGATCGAAGATATCGGCGTTGAGTTGGACATGACCGCCGCCCAAGTTCGGGAAGTATTGCTGCGAGTCCCCCGCTCTGTTTCTCTGGAAACTAAAGTGGGCAACGAAAAAGATACAGAATTGGGCGACTTGCTCGAAACCGACAGCATCTCCCCAGAAGAAATGCTGATGCGAGAAGCTCTGCACCGCGACTTGCAGCAACTGTTGGCAGATTTGACCAGCCGCGAACGAGATGTAATTCTGATGCGCTTTGGTTTGGGTGACGGACACCCCTACTCTCTGGCAGAAATCGGTCGTGCTCTCGACTTGTCCCGCGAGCGAGTCCGCCAAATTGAAGCTAAGGCTTTGCAAAAACTCCGTCAACCGAAGCGCCGCAACCGCGTCCGTGACTATCTGGAGTCTCTGAATTAAATTAATGGGTGTGCATCTACTGTCGGTTTCTGAATTTAGATAGAAGGCGGAAAGCAGAAGTATTGATTTCTACTTCTCAACGATTTCTCTGTCTTCTGTCTGGGGCTTTCGGGCCTGTTTACGATCTAAAAATATCAAAAAATAAATTTTTTCCTCAACCTTTTTTCAACAAGCTTCGATATTTGCACAATATCTCGATCGTTGTGTATGATTGTCAATAGGCAGACTTTCTTGAGAGGGTCATAATGGCACTTTACACCGCGTCTTCATTCAAATCCGAACTCAATGACAAAGGCTGGCGGATGACTCCCCAACGGGAAACCATCTTGCACGTATTTCAGAACCTCCCCAAAGGCAATCACCTGAGCGCCGAGGATTTGTATACTTTGTTGAAAAATCGGGGGGAAAACATTAGCTTGTCCACCATTTACCGAACTTTGAAGTTAATGGCAAGGATGAGCCTGCTCCGCGAACTAGAACTAGCAGAAGGTCACAAACACTATGAAATAAACCAACCTTATCCGCACCACCACCATCACTTAGTCTGCGTTCAGTGCAACAGAACGATCGAGTTTAACAACGATTCGATCTTAAAAATTGGCATGAAGCAATCTGAAAAGTCTGGATTGCACCTGCTAGACTGCCAGCTAACCATTCATACGGTGTGCCATGAAGCTTTGCGGATGGGATGGCCGTCTTTGGTTTCCAGCAATTGGTCTTGTCCGAAGTCGATCGCCGAAAACGGTCACAACGCTCTGGATTCAATCGAGTGAATATACACTATTTTCGCGTTTCAAGTACAGATTGTTACAATAATTAACAAAAAAATCGGCGCAAGTGCGATCGCAGTTACGCCGAAACCGGTTTTTCAAGGAAAATACATCATTTCACGAATGACTCGGAAGTGAGAAACCCGATTTGTTTGATGTAGCGTCCGCAAGTCCTTAAAAAGTTTGGCTCAACAAATCGTCACTGCTAACGCCGTAACTGCGCTGAGCTCGATCGAGCGCGTCTCTCGTCGGAGCATCAAAAACTCCGCTGACTGAGCCTGTGTAAAAGCCGAGGCCTTGCAGCCGCGTTTGTAATTGCTGAATGCTCGATCGAGAATTGACAGTGCTGCTAATCGGAACAGCAGGAACAGCCAACCGTCGAGCCAATCCGTTTTGGAGCTCCGCCAAAGTTGCCGGAGTGGCAATACCCGTCGCCGGCGACAAATTGCGTTCCTGCTGAAACGACAGCACCGCCCATTCAGTCTCGGCTCCAAATACTCCGTTCACCGGGCCGGGATTTTTACCCAGACTTCTGAGCGCTGATTGAAGCTGTAGGACAGCAGGCCCTGTATCACCCCGCCGGATACCCGTTGCGACTGGCTGCTGCGCCTTTGTTGCCTGCCTGTTGCCTTCTCGCAAAGCCGATCGAGTGCTGCGATCCACCCGCCCTGTCCCGAACATCCCGCAATCTCTCTGAAACCGGATCAAAGCTTGTTGAGTTGGTCGATCGAACCAACCGTGAATCTGGCTTCTGTAATAACCCAATTGTTGCAGCCGCCTCTGCACAAATTCTACTTCTCGGCCTCTGTCGCCCAACTCCAAAAAATCTCCAGCATTACTCTGCTCGTCATTTTCCCATGCAGCCTGCCTGTTGCCTTGCCGCAAAGCCGATCGAGTGCTGCGATCCACCCGCCCTGTCCCGAACATCCCGCAATCTCTCTGAAACCGGATCAAAGCTTGTTGAGTTGGTCGATCGAACCAACCGTGAATCTGGCTTCTGTAATAACCCAATTGTTGCAGCCGCCTCTGCACAAATTCTACTTCTCGGCCTCTGTCGCCCAACTCCAGAAAATCTCCAGCATTACTCTGCTCGTCATTTTCCCCAGGATATGAGGTAATTTGATTAGCCCTCATCTGGGCATCGATAGCCGTCAAAGTAGCAGTATCAGCGCAGCCGTCAGAAACCAGATTGAAATCTTGCTGAAAACGAGTTACAGCGTAGAGAGTGCGTTCCCGATACTTGCCGTCAACGCCACCTTCAAAATAGCCTAAAGCTTTTAACTGCCGCTGGATCAAGTCTACCGTCGCCCCTCTGTCGCCGAACCGCAGCCCCTTGCAACCACCATTTCCCGCAATATTCCCCGGAGGCGTAGCGGGCGGAATCGGCCCGATGGAGCCAAACAGCAAAGCTAAAGTTTGCCTATCAGCAACTCCAGTCACCCGCAGCTCATTAATTCGCTGGAAATATCTCACCGCACGGACAGTAACTTCGCGAAAATTTCCTGTGGGATGAGTGTTGAAGTAGCCTAGCTGCCGCAACCTGCGCTGGAGGGCCGAAACCTCTGCACCGGTGTCTCCAAAACTGAGCTCGGTATAGCTATAGTTTGTATAAGTAGTTTTAAAAGGTCGATCGTCCTGGGCTAAACTGTTGAGAGCGATCGCCGTAGCGCGATCGGGCTGACCAGTCAGTGACAGTTGATAGTCTCGTTGAAAGTTAGTCAGAGCTTGTCTAGTTACTGGGCCGAGCTGACCGGTGGAAGAGCGGGGAAAATAACCGAGATCCCGCAACCTGTCTTGAACAGAGCGCACATCTGGACTAACAGGATCTATTTGAGCAAAAGCCGAACCGGCCGCACTTAAAACCGACAGCATCAAAGCCAGAGATAACAAACGAACATAAGTGTAACTCGATCGATTTTGCCACTTTGGCCCATCAAAAATTTTCGACTCTGCGGGTGCTTCGCAAACAAGAGCAAGTTCGAGGTAGGCGAGGGATTCCATAAATTTTTAGTGTGAAATTGTTTGTGGCTGTGATGTACGAGCAAACTCAAGCTGAGCTGTGAGCCGCCCAGGAGCTATCAAGGCTAATGTTTACCTGTTTGCACGAAGCACCCGTTTCTGAAAAAAAATTACCTTCAAAAATAATTACAGGCAACAACCAAGATAGCATCGCTGTTTAGCAAGACGCGAGTGTCAGAAAAATAGTTTGCAGCCACATCTTAGCCTTCATGAGAAAAAAATCAACAGTTTTTGCGTATTATTCGCTAAAAATTAATTTATTTATATAAAAATATTAATGATTGACGATCGACTAAAAATCCCCACCCTTGCTCGTTGCAAACAGGATGGGGATTTTATTGGTTAACTAATCTGTAAAAATGGGACATTCACTTAAATTAAGCCAAACCGATCGCAAATCAAAGCTACTCCCGCTGCAAAAACAGTAATTCCCAAGGCTACCAGCGGGTTTTGTCCTCTACTGACTGCAAAAGAAGTGACCACCCCAGCTCCTAAAGCCGCAGTTACAGCAGCAGTCGCCAAATCTCGATCGGGACGTTTGTCGTACATATTTTTTATGGCTTAAAACTTAGATCTTGTGATCAAAGCTACCACTCTTGCTTCTACTGCGGTGAGAAACCCTTCAGTTTTGCAACTAAGCTTAAAATTTTGCTAAGTTTCTTAACATACTCTTATTAATAACATAAGTTTAAATTATGTATCTTTCCGTTTCCCTGTCAAGTTTTAGCTATTAAAACCCTTTCTCTGCTGGGCTTTTATGTCGAATTTAGGATTTTGCTGGGGCGATCACACCCACAGTCTCAGCGTCTCAGATTGTAATTCCCAATATCGTAAATAAATTTAACTTGACTTTTAGGATAAAATGTGATAATGGATTTTTGAAGCCGGAGATTAACATGAGACTGATTGCATAAATTTTTGATCGATCGACCAAGCGCAGATTAAGGCAGATCAACGCAGATTAACGCAGATGCTTTTCCAGATATTTTGCGAATGCTGGCAATTCAAGTCTAGTAAAACTCAGAGGACTGAAGTTGTCAATACAAACCGATAATGGTTATTTTGCAGGACATAATTTGAGCCTGAAGTCCTATTCGCCCTCAACTTTTTCGGTATTGCCGCCCTTCACCCAACCTTCGCGATTGCCATCCTCAACCCGAATTCGCTGCCACTCTTTGTCCGGCGAATCTTCCAAAACTACAACTTTTTCCTTGTAACCAACACCGCCAATACGGTTCGAGTCTCGATTGCCACTATCCCGCAGAATTAAGCCGATCGGCTGAGTAACCAGAGCACGGTAAGCTCCCGGTTCCAGGGGTTTAGGAGACGGGGCATCGCTAGACGCAGCATCATCAGACGTAGAAACTGGGCTAGCCTGGCCTGTTGACTTCGCCCCAGTGCCGGCAATCTGAACTGCTGTTTTGTCGTTGGAAAAAATCGGTCTTTCGGGGGTTGTGCTCAGCTTAGCGGCAAAGTAAAGTGCAGCCGCCACGCTAGCGCCTGCCATTAGGACGATCGCTAGCAGAAAACCCACTAAAAATTTGAAGACGCTATATACACTGTTCATAAATTGAAAAAGGAAGAAGGAAGAAGGAAGAAGGAAGAAGGAAGAAGGAAGAAGGAAGAAGGAAGAAGGAAGACGGAAGACGGAAGAAGTCAGTAGTCAGTAGTCAGTAGTCATTAGTCAGTAGTCAGTAGTCAGTAGTCAGTAGTCAGTAGTCATCAGGAAGAAGGAAGAAGGAAGAAGGAAGAAGGAAGACGGAAGACGGAATCGGGAAAATCGGGAATCGGGAAATTTGGGCTGGGCGGGATAGACTCTGGGAGGAAAATTTCAGCTTCGATCGAATGCCGAATACTTTCTGCACAATGTCTTCGATCGACTATCCTTGAATCCGGCGGCTCAAACTGTCGTATCTGGAAGCAAGGCGAGCTTTCCCAGCAGCAGCCCAATCTTGGAGAAACTGAATTTGTTCTTGAGCTGTTCTGGCCAACGGCACCATCTGACTAGCTGATTCTAAAATATCATCTGTGGTGAAATCTCGATTTTGGCTAAACCCAATGTGCATTGCTTCAATCAAAGTTTGCTCGATTTCCGCTCCTGAAAAATCGGGAGTTTCGTAAGCCAAGCGCTCTAAATCGTAATTTTTGATGATGTGCGATCGCAACCGCAACAAATGTACCTCAAAAATCGCCCGCCGTTCCTCCTGACTCGGCAAACCCACAAAAAATATTTCGTCAAACCTACCTTTTCTCAGCATTTCCGGCGGCAAAGACTGGATATTGTTGGCTGTGGCGACGACAAAAACTGGCGAAGTTTTTTCGCCTAACCAAGTAATAAAAGTCCCGAACACGCGGCTGGTTGTCCCGGAATCGCTTTTACCGTCTAATCCCGAAAAAGCTTTGTCAATCTCGTCAATCCACAGCACGCAAGGCGCTAAAGCTTCCGCTAGTTGAATCATTTGTCTGGTACGGGATTCCGATTCCCCGACTAACCCGGCAAACAAGCGCCCGACATCCAACCGTAGCAAGGGTAAATGCCAGTGGTGGGCGATCGCCTTTGCAGTTAAGGATTTGCCGGTGCCTTGAATTCCGACTAGCAACAAACCTCTGGGATGCGGCAAACCGTATTGGCGGGCGCGATCGGAAAAAGCACCGCCGCGCCGCAGCAGCCATTCTTTGAGATTGTCCAAACCGCCGATATCGGAGATGTTTTCGCGGGCTGGGTAAAAGTCGAGAATTTGAGTTTGGCGGATTGTTTGGCGTTTTTCTTCTAAAATTAGTTCCGCGTCGTCGGGATGGAGTTCGCCTCTGGTGGCGATCGCCTTTGCCAAAACTCGGCGAATTCGTTCGATCGACAGCCCTTGACAGGAGCGCACCGTTTCGTCCAGCAAACGCCCTTCTATGGCTTGTCCGGTAGCTCCTAACAGTCTTTCCACCTCAATTCTGATTTCCGCCGCCGCAGGCAGGGGAAACTCCAAAACTGTGATTACTTCGCTAAGGTCTTCTGGGATCGAAGTAATCGGAGATACGATGACAATATTTTTGGGCATCGATTTGAGGAGTCTCGCCAAATTCCGCAGCTTGCGGGAAATTGAAACATCTTCTAAAAACCGCTGAAAGTCTCGCAAAATAAAGATCGCTGGCGCGGATGCGGGCAATTTTTCGAGAAATTCTAAAGCTTGTAGTGGGTTGCGTTTGCCAAAACCGGCATCGTTGGGATTGCCTTGGTAGCCGTCAACAAAATCCCAGATGTAGACGGCGCGAGCACCTTGTTTTTTGGCACATTGGGCGATCGCCACTTCGACGCGCTCTTCTTCCCGTGTGGGAATGTAAATTAGGGGGTAGCGCGATCGTAGCAGCAGTTCAAACTCGTCGCTAAAAATAGTCATTAGTTATTAGTCAGTAGTCAGTAGTCAGTAGTCATTAGTCAGTAGTCAGTAGTCATTACTTATTAGTTATTAGTTATTAGTTATTAGTGCTATCCCTGCTCGTTTTCCGTTATTAGTCATTAGTCATTAGTCATTAGTCCCCGCTCGGAAACGTCATTACTTATTAGTCATCGGTTGCTAGGTGGTGTTATTTTTTTGCACTCGTTATTCCACCGTTCGTTAGTGGGTAGCTATGAAAGCATTTGTTTCGGAGAGTAAAAATATTTTTTGTTTGAGTGCGATCGGGGACGTTCGCACTCGCGTGTAAAAGCAAAACTGAAATACCTCATTAGCTAATGACAACTGACTAATGACAACTGACTAAGGCAATTGCCGTTTAAGTGCTGCCAAAGATGCCCAGCGACTGTCAGAGATTGTTTCTGAGCTTTCTGTCTCTGCATCCTCATTGAAATCTATTCCCGGACATTTAGTATCGCATAGCTGTTTGTGTGGCAGTTCCAAACACAGTTGCTGATACACCCAATCACTTGGAGAAAAAGAGTCGGTAGGCGACAAATTTTCCACCAAATTTTCTAAATCAATTTCAAATTCTCCTGAACTTGCATCATGCTGATTCGGTTTTTCTTCGAGCCAAATTATTTCAGATGATTGGAGTCTCAAACGGTGATTGTATTGTTTCAAGCATCTGTGGCAGGTGAGAGTGACAATTGTTTCTGCTTTCGCCTTCACCTCAAGGAAATTCCCTTGGTGAGTAACTTGCAGTCGCCCCCGCACCGGAGTAAGAGTTTCTAAATCGGGGATAATTTCTTCAAAATCAATGACCTCTTTCCGCTCGGTTTTTGTGAGTAGATGAGGGATATAAATTGTCTCCATAATCATCTTTTGCCGTTTTATTCTCGTCGTCTCAAGGCAAAAGTCAAAAGGAATAGCTAATTTTTGGCTTTTTCCTTTTTCCTTTTTCCTTTTTTCCCAGAAAGAATTGGTTTAAAGCCGGAAGCCTGATCGGGATAAATTAAAATCAGACTATTCATTACTCGAATCCTCTTCCTTCTAGGTAGAGGTCGCTGTCAACTATCAACTGAATGAACGTCAGCGCCGCCGCACTACCAAACGCCGATCGGCATCTTGTCCTTGACTGTAAGTTTCTATATCCTCACATTCGCTCAAAAAGCTGTGGACTTGGCGACGTTCTGCCGAAGACAGCGATTTGAGTTCAACTTCAACTCCCGTCGATCGCGCTTGCTCTGCTGCGTACTCTGCCATCGATCGCAATTCCTCTTGGCGGCGGATGCGATAGCCGTTCAGTTCGACTGTATAAGCAATCGGTTCATCTGATTCGTGAGCTATGTTCGCAACCGTGTTGCAGAGGTACTGAATGGCATCTAGTACATTACCGTCTGGCCCGACTAAGATCGCAATTTGTTCTGGAGTCAGATTACTTTGATCGATCGTCATCCAATAGCAATCATCTTGCTGTTGGCTTACCACGTTTGATGGAATTGCGGACAGTTGTAGCAATTCTTCTAACCATTGCTGTCCGCCCTGCATTTGAGATTCTTTCATTTTTGTTAAAATCAAGCCTTTTTCTTAGAACGCTTGGGTTCAAAGGGAAGTGCATCTAATCCCTGTTCTTTTTGGGTTTTCGCCTCTGCTTCGTCCACGATTTTTTGGAGGTTTTCGGGCAGCGGTTCTTTGGACAAAATAAACGATTGAACTGTTTGGAAGATGTTAGCAATCAGCATATACATCAACACGCCAGCGGGCAGCGGGAAGAACAAAAACATCCCCGAAAATATGACAGGCGTCAGTTTGTTGATTGTAGCCTGTTGGGGATTGTCGTTTGGCCCTTGTGCTTGTCCCGAAAGAGTTTGGTTGATATACAAACTGATGCCGAAGCCCAGGATCATCACCAAAATATCCCAGTGGATTTTACCGTCAGGGTCGATCGCGCCAACGCGGCCGAGAGCTTCGATAAACAGGAATCCTTTGTTAGTCGCCAATCCGGGGATTGTGCCTTGAACTGTGGCTTCACCGGGCGCTAAAGCCACAATGTTGCCCTGTTCGTCTACCTTGACGAATTCTTCGCCTTTGATGATTTTCCAGCTAGGAACAAAATCAATTTCGCTCTTTTTTTCGGCCGCTAAGGCTTGGAGAGCTTTGCCCTCTGGGGTTTGAAAATCAATTTTGGTTGTGTCGCCGACTGCGAGTTTGTCGCCGCCTGGAATCACGCCCACAACTGGAGCATGAAAAGTACCTGTGACGTAAATATTTTGGGGCGGTGTAGCAAAAGCTTGCGGTTGAACAGCTTCGATTTGTTCTTTGGGCAAAACTTGAACGTTGACGCTGTAATTTATGTCAGAAAACGGCGAACCTCGGAGCGTTGCAAACAGTGCAAACAGCACTGGCATTTGCAGCACCAACGGGAAGCATCCCGCTAAAGGATTGCCAAATTCTTTGTATACCTTGCTCATTTCCTCCTGCTGTTTGGCAGGATTTTCTTTATAGAGTTTTTGAATTTGATCTACTCGCTCTTTCATCAACGGCTGCGCTACTTTCATGCGTCGCATATTGCGAAGAGAGCCTGCGTTGAGAGGATAAAGAGCAAAGCGAATCACGAGCGTCAGAGATACGATCGCTAAACCGTAGCTTGGCACGATCCCGTAGAAAAAATCTAGGATCGGCAGCATGAGGTTGTTGGAAAGAAACGAGATACCAAAATCCATTCGCTTTGAGTTAATTTAGGTGCTCTATGTTTGCTGTTGAGAACGAATTACATCCGCTGGATACGGGGCGCCTCAACTTTTAGGCTTTTGTCTACATCTTAGGACATTGCCCGTCGATCGACCGCCCGGCCTGCGGGTTTTTGCAATAAGTTTGCCAATACTCGCACTGAATTGGGTCTCTAATCAGGGTGAAAGCGGTTCGGTTATTTTGCTTTGGCCGCGTTGGCTTTTTGAGCGGCTGCGGGCAGTTTTTCGTTAATGTAGTCATACATGGCTCGAAATTTCGGCATCGCTCTGAGTTCCAAGCGGCCGCCATTTTTCATTGTCAGCACCATGTCTCCGTAACTCCCGAAACCGCGAGGTACTGTGACCATTTTGACTATATCGGAGTAGATAACATCTGTGCGATCGCGCCCCATCCAACCGCTAGTTACGGACACTCGGCGACTGGTGATCCGGTAGCGCAGCCACAGAGCCCGGACAATTGCTCCTACTGCGAGGGGGATTCCCACGACAGTCAGCCCCAGGAGTAAGTTGATAATCAAGTCTCCCGGCGCGGGGCCGCCTTCATAATATACTTCCTCTCGAATTCCCATCTAGTACCTCGGCTTCTACCAACAACTGCTCTAATTCTTGCAGAATTTCTGCATAATTGCACTCTTGTGCGATCGGACGCACGACAATTACTAAATCCCACCCGAATTTTAATCGGGGCAATAGCTGTCGCAAAGCAGCGCGAATCTGGCGCTTAATCCGGTTGCGGACTACAGCGCGCTTGCTGACTTTCAGGCTGATAGAAATGCCTGTGCGAGTCGGCTGCAACGATTTCTCGGCTGTCGGTTTGCTGATTTCGACGCTTTTGGGTTTACGCAGAGCTCTTAAGCTGAAATGAGCGGAGTTGCGGCGCATTCCCTTGCGGTAGACGGCGCTGAAGTCTTTGCGGTGCTTGAGTCGGTTTGTAGGAGGCAACATGGCGGCTGCGTGCGATCGGGCTTTTCAACCAACAGTGCAGTGCTAGACTGCGAGGCGGTGGCGACCTTTGCTGCGACGGGCTTTGATTACCAATCGACCGGTGGCGGTGCGCATTCTGGCGCGAAAACCGGATGTTCTTTTTCTTTTGCGGCTGGTTCCGTGCAGGGTTTGCTGTGTCATTTCGATTTCTCCCGGCTTGTTACTTTACTTTTGATTAATATTCACAATCTTCTAGTATACCATAGACTTGTTTTCTTGGCAATATTTTTTCAATTAGTGATATGATGATGCTTTAATCTTGTTGTTTTTAGGGAAGGACAAAGACAACTAATTTAAATAAAGAGCAGACGCTATAGCGGTTCTCAATTAATTGTCGAAGAGTGTCCTTTACCTGAAATACAGAGGATTTCAGGTAACTGAACTATGTTGATTTAGGCGAACACAAAAATGCCAGTTTCCTAACTTATATATTGCAGCTCATATCGTCAGATAATTGACTGAAACGAGCATTTTCCCGATAGTCTACCGGGCAGTCAATCACGCAGGGGACATCTTGAGCCAGCGCTTCCTTCAGGATAGGAATAAAATCGGTGGCGGATTCCACACGATAGCCTTTTAAACCCATACTTTCGGCAAATTTCACAAAGTCGGGATTGCCAAATTTGATGAAATCTGAATGACCAAAATGATCTTCCTGCTTCCATTCAATTAACCCGTAGCCGCCGTCATTAAAGATGAGAGTAACAAAATTAGTACCCACCCGCAACGCAGTTTCTAACTCTTGACAGTTCATCATAAAACCGCCGTCGCCCGTTGCTGCTACTACTTTGCGATCGGGATAAACGAGTTTTGCAGCCACCGCGCCCGGAATAGCAATGCCCATCGCCGCAAATCCGTTGGAGATTAAACAGGTATTCGGGCGATCGCAATGATAGTGCCGCGCGATCCACATTTTGTGAGCACCCACATCAGATATCACAATATCTTCCGGGCCCATAACTTGCCGCAAATCGTAAATGATTTTTTGTGGCTTAATCGGGAAACCATCATCGTTTGCATATTGTTCGTACCCAGCGCGAATATCCGCCCGCAATTGCTTCGCAAAAGGGTCTACTTTCTCCATGCGATCGGCACGCTGCAAAATTTCATTCAGCGAATCAGAAATATCCCCCACAACTTCTACAATCGGAATATAACTGCTGTCAACTTCTGCTGGCAGAGCTCCCACGTGAATAATCGGAATTTTGCCATCAGGATTCCACTTTTTCGGGGAATATTCAATCAAATCATAGCCAACAGCAATCACTAAATCCGTTTCTTCAAAAGCACAGCTAATGTAATCCCGTTTTTGCAATCCCGTCGTCCAAAGTGCCAAAGGATGAGTATAAGGAATTACACCTTTGCCCATAAAAGTATTAGCTACCGGAATATTTAATCGAGTAGCAAATTCTGTCAAAGCATCGCTGGCGTTAGCGCGAATCGTACCGTTTCCCACTAAAAGCAGAGGACTTTTTGCCTTAGAAATTGCCACAGCGGCTTTATTCAAACTTTGGTAAGCGCCAAAAGTTTTTTCGCGGTTGTCTTTAGTGAGCGGATTTCCTTCCACAGGCATTGCTGCGATGTTTTCTGGCAAGTCAATGTGAACTGCTCCCGGCTTTTCGCTTTGAGCAACTTTAAAGGCTTTGCGGACAATTTCTGGCGTCGTACCGGGGCGAACAATTTGAGCATTCCACTTAGTAACTGGTGCAAACATAGCGACCAAATCTAAATATTGGTGCGATTCTATGTGCATTCTGTCTGTGCCGACTTGTCCGGTAATTGCTACTAAAGGAGCGCCGTCTAAGTTAGCATCAGCAACTCCTGTCATTAAGTTAGTTGCTCCTGGGCCCAAGGTGGATAAGCAAACGCCGGCTTTGCCGGTGAGGCGGCCGTAAACGTCTGCCATGAAAGCCGCGCCTTGTTCGTGGCGAGTAGTAATAAATTTAATTGAAGATTTTCTTAGGGCTTCTAGAACTTCTAAATTTTCTTCCCCAGGCAGTCCAAAAACGTATTCTACGCCTTCGTTTTCTAAACATTTTACGAGTAATTCAGCAGTGTTCATTTCGGTTTTTTTCCTATTTAAGTGTAGTGGTGATTTTTGACAAACTTTTCGTCAAAATACTAAATTAATTTTAACCGCTGATGAACGCGGATTGACGCAGATTAATTTATGTTTTGACGAACAGTTTATCAAATTTTGTTTATTTTACCCACACTGTTTTGATGTTGACAAATTCGTGAATTCCTTGGATGCTCAATTCGCGTCCGTAACCGGAGCGTTTGATGCCGCCAAAGGGCAGTCTGAGGTCGGATTTGACTAAGGCGTTAATGAATACGGCGCCGGCTTCTAGTTCGGAAATAAACCGATCGCTCTCTGTTCTTACTGTAGTCCAAGCTGCTGCACCCAAGCCAAAGGATGTGCTGTTAGCTAGGGCGATCGCCTCATCAATACTTGCAACCCGGAATACTAAGGCTACCGGGCCGAAAAATTCTTGTTGGCGCGCCGCAGCATCCGCAGGAATATCTGACAGGATAGTTGGTAAGTAGAAATTGCCGGCATTCTCTGACAATGGCCGGCCGCCTGTCAGCAGTTTTGCTCCCGATTTGATGCAGGTTTGCACTTGATTGTCCAATTCTTTGAGGATTGCTGGGGTAGCTAAAGGGCCGATATCGGTTTCGGGCAACATCGGATCTCCTACTTTTAATTGCTCGAATTTTTCGATAAATCCTTTGATGAATTCGTCAGCGATTTCTTCTACTAAAATAAAGCGTTTGGCGGCGATGCAAGATTGGCCGTTATTCAGCATCCGCGATGTGACTGCTGTTGATAAAGCTGCTTCTAAATCGGCGCTAGACATTACAATAAATGGGTCGCTTCCTCCCAATTCCAACACTACTTTTTTGAGATTTTTGCCCGCATTTGCAGCCAAACTTTCCCCCGCTGGTTCGCTACCGGTGAGAGTTGCTGCTTTGATGCGATCATCCGCAACTATCTTAGCTACTTTGTCGGCTCCCACTAACAAAGTTTGAAAAACTCCTTCGGGAAAGCCAGCTTCCGCGAAAATTTCTTCGATTTTTAAGGCGCACTGCGGCACGTTGGAAGCGTGTTTGAGCAAGCCGACATTGCCCGCCATCAGCGCCGGTGCGGCAAACCGAAAAACTTGCCAAAATGGGAAATTCCAGGGCATGACGGCTAAAATAGCCCCCAGCGGTTGGTAACGGACAAAGCTGCTGCTAGCGTCGGTGGTTGCGGGTACGTCTGCCATAAATTGAGCGGCATTTTTGGCGTAGTAGCGGCAAACTAAGGCGCATTTTTCTATTTCGCCGATCGCCGATTTGAGCGTTTTACCCATTTCCAGCGTCATCATTTCGGCGTAAATTTCGCGATCGCGCTCCAAGATATCCGCAGCTTTCTGCATCCAGATTGATCGCTGCTCAAACGGCAGGTAGCGGTACTTGTTAAAAGCTTGCTGTGCTAATTCCAGCTTAGCTTCAATGGCCTCATCGGCGATCGGCTCGAAAGTTTTCAGCGTTTCTCCCGTTGCCGGGTTGATAGTAGCAATAGCCATTGTTTCATCTCCATTTCAAAAAATACAAAACTCTATTCTAGTTTTTAAGCTAGCATAGGGAGTCGTATTGATGTATTGCAAAATTTGGATTTACCAGCCATACTTTTAGGTTTTGCTAACTTGTAAGTGCCGGGATGTGTTTAAATCTCTCAACTTTTCATTATAGTGCAAGGTATTAATCACAAATCTTAAGAAATTTTGTTTTTAAAGTTTATGTTTGCGATCGAATACCTTTGCAGAATGGCGATCGAACCTTGATCATCTATTACTCGTTACCAGGCCAAGAGCGAAAGTAACGCAGATCCGGAGGCTCTGCCTCGATTTCCATTTTCCTAAGCGAGGCAGAGCATAAGAATCTCGATTCCTTTCGCTCTTAGCCTGGGAACCAGTTATTACGTTATTTTATTCAGTCCGCGGAGGCGGACTTCGTGTGTGTAGACGCGGTTTCAACCGCCGTCTGCTTCGGTGTGTAGACGCGGTTTCAACCGCCGTCTGCTTCGTGTGTGTAGACGCGGTTTCAACCGTACGTCCTATCTCCTAAACCGACTTTTCCTCAATGTAATTCTGCACGTAAGACTGATAGTAATACCTGCTGCCCTTATCATTATTCGCTACCATTCCCAACAGCGGAATCCCCGCCATTTTCAAATCCTCAAAAGCCAACAACAGCGCCTCCCGCTCAGTTTGATTCAGCCCCACCACCAGCATCAATCCGTTAGTATGAGCCGCCAACAAATTCGCATCCGCCAAACCCAAAAGCGGTGCAGTATCGTAAATAACCAAGTCAAAATGACTTGCCAAAGCAGCCATTAAATGCTGCATTTTTCGGGAAGAAAGCACCTTTGTCGGATCGGGAGGAACCGGGCCTGATGTTAACACAAACAGGTTTTCATCGCGGGGCGATCGCAAAATCACCTCTTGCACATCCAAATCCTCAGCAATCACATTGTGCAAGCCTTGCCAGTTGGGCAAACCGAGCATTTCGTGCACCTGTGGCCTGCGTAAATCCGCATCCACCAACAGCACTTGCTGGCCCATTGCAGCCGCCGCCCGCGCCAGATTTACTGCCACAGTAGACTTACCATCAGCCACTTGACAAGACGTAATTACACAAGAATTGATCGGAGTATCAACGTTTAGCAACCGAATATTAGCATTGAGCGATCGAAAAGCCTCTTGAAAAGCATCCGTCGGCATCGGCGAACTTCCCACATCAATCGTAGTTGTCTCCGCAGGCGGAAGTCTCAAAATTTTATCACTAGCAGGAATTACCCCCAACAAAGGCAGGCGAATCGAATGTTTGACATCCTCTGGAGTCTGGAATACAGTTTTATTATTAAACCGTTCCGCCAACTGCGCCGCCAACATACCGAAAACCAGACCCACTAATCCCCCCAAAGCCAAATTCAAAGGCATAATCGGAGCAACAGCCATCAACTCACCATTTTTGTAGCGCGGAATTTCCGGCTTAGCAATAACTTCCCAAGCCACCTCTTTTTTACCCACAGCTTCAAGCTGCAAAGTTTGCTGTTTTGCCAACAAACTATTCAGTGTATTATTCGTCAACTCCGACTCCCGCTGCAAATCTCCATAGCGCCGCAAAATCACCGGGAATCCTTGAGAGTATTGATTCAACTGCTTAGTAGCTTGTTCCAAAACTTGATTCCGCACTCCCAGCACCTGAATAGAATTAGCGGTATCAATAAACTTTTCGATTAACTTAATCCGCACCGGATCTTGAAAAGCCAGCACTTGGGAATTCACCTTACCTAAATCCGTTCCTAAAACCTGTTCAGCTTCTTTTTTCAACAAAGGAATCAGGTTTTTCTGCTGTTCTCGCAACAATTGCATTTGCGGAGTTTGATCGGTAAACGTAGCCGAATTAATCGCAATTTGCCCTTCTAGTTGCTGCAATTGAGTCAGCATTCCTTGATAGCGAGGTGCTTGACTTAGAGCCGAAGCCATCAGCGCTTGTTTTTGGTTCAATCCTAGCTGGTTTTGCAGGTTAGAGTAGAGAAAATTCTGCTGATTTAGTTGCGTTTGAGCGTCCAATCGTTGCGATTGAAGTTGAGTGATTTGTTGTGCGAGTTGTTGGGTTTGAATTTGCGGATCGATGAAATTGTACTGCTGCCGCAATTTTTGAATTTCGTTTTGCAGAGCTTGTTGGCGCTTTTGCTGGTTGGGAATTTGCGATTTCACAAAATCCAGACTCTGACTAATTTGAGTTCTGGTATCTTGCACGCTGTAGTTGCGGTAGCCTAGTGCAACTTTTTCCAAAACAAACTGAATTTTTTTCGGATCATAATCCCGATATCTAACTTCGATAATTTTGGTATTCTTGAACCGATTAATTGACAGCTTGGTTTCCTGATCAAACGGCAAATTATCGGCTTTTTGGTTCAACAGGTAGTTGTAATTTATTTCTGGGTATTTAGCCCGCAACTGTTTAATAATCGGCGACATTACTTGCGGGCTTTTCAAAACTTGAATTTGCGATTCGTAGTCAAAAGCTGGACTTTCTGGCGTCGCGGGATTCCCTGGTTGCAGTTTTAGTTCGCCGGAGTAGATTTTTGCTAAACTGTTTTGCGTAACTGCGGGTTCTACTAATAATTGAAAGCGTCCTTCGTACTCGCTTTTTTGATTCAGCGTCCAGGCAAAAACCCCGGTAGTCACTGCGGCTGCGACGGCGATCACTAAGAGCGATCGACTGCGGCTAACTTCCCAAAAACCTAGGGGTTCTGCCTCTCTTTGTTCCCGGTATAAAAAAATATCATCTTGATCAAGTACAGAAGATATTTTTGGCGTTTTTGCTGCTTTTTTATTGTGATTAAACAGTGCTAACTGAGAATTTTTATCTGGTTTCATTTTTTTTACTACAACTGATCATTTTAAACGTCTGTACGGCGTGGTTTCATCAACCCGGTTGATTTCTACATATATCGTTACCAAACCGAAATTTTTTGTAGAAACCGGGTTTCTGAGGTCTTAGCGCTAGTCTATTCAAATCACCGAAAAATGTTAAACAATCGGAATATTCCCAATAGCGGGCTGAAAGGAGCGAGAGTCCCGCCTACATTATCCGAGAATGCAGCGCGGCCCGATCGCCTTACCATAATTACATCATTATTTTGCAATTTTGGATTAGTTTCCTCATTGGCGGTTGCCGAAAAATTAACCTTAACAGTTAGGCGTGAAACAGTGCCGTTAGGATTGAGGCGAATTAAATCCACCGAATCCATTTCTGCCCGCGATTTATTAAACCCTCCCGCTGCTACCAGTGCTTGATTTAAAGAAGTGTTGGGAAGCACCGCAAATGCTCCAGGTTTCACGACTTCTCCCACAATGCTCACCTTAATCGTATCCGGTGAAAAATTAGAATTAGCAACTTGTGCACCTTCGAGTGTATTGAGATTTTCGGCTTTGGGAACAATTACCGTATCTCCCTGTTGCAGCGCTAAATCTTGCGATACATCTCCCGCTTCCAAAAGTTGCCACAAATTCACATTAATAATTTGTTCCGTACCCGCCCGCGTCAGGCGACGAACTTGTATTTGTCTGATATCAGCTACCGGCGTAATGCCGCCCGCCATTTTAATAGCCCTAGTTACAGTTTGCTGCAAAACTGTTTCCCCGCCGGGAGTTTCCTGAGCGGCAAACAAACCAGAATCTGCACCCATTTCATTCTCTTGTACCCTAGTTTGCACCTCTTTTGCCAAAGTATAAGTACCGGGGCGAGTTACTTCGCCCACCACAGCAATATTAATTGGTTGAGTGCTTTGGCCGGTAATGTTAGCTACTGCTAAAGTCGGTGCTTCTTGGCGGTTGAGGCTAGTGACAGTGGGAATAAATATCGTATCGCCGTCGCGCAAAGTCATATCGGCGCGCAAATCGCCGTTTTGCAATAATTCCCACAAATCCACACTAATAATTTGTTCCGGTGCGTTGCGCTGGGGGCGGCGGATTTTGATTTGCCGCACGTCTGCTGACTGGGTAATGCCGCCCGCCAGTCGCAGAGCTCGCGATATCGTGGGCATTTGAGTCCCGATTTGCTCTGATGTGCCTCCGGGGCCTGCTGCTGAGGATATTGTATAGGCTCCGGGGCGATTGATTTCGCCCGCGATCGCAATTTGCAAAGGCCGCGCAGCTAGCAGTTTGAGAGTAATCCAAGGACGTTTGAGGTATTTGCCGTATCGATCTTTCACAGCATTAGAAGCTTGTTCTAAGGTCATCCCAGCCACTCCCAGGCTGCCAATTAACGGCAAACTCAGGGAACCGTCGGCTTGTATTTGGTGTTGACCGTTGGGGCCGCTGTATTCTGGGACGTTGAAGATGTCCATTTGAATGCGATCGCCCGCGCCCAAAGTGTAAACTTCCGATCGTACACTTGAAGGTGCATTTGCCGGAAATGTCGAAAATCCCGGCGCTGCGGGTACCGGTACAGGAAGGGGAGAACCCGAAGCAGGAGGAGGAGGAGGAGGCAAAAACTGGGCCGCCGCCGGAGATGAGCCCACAGCCGCCGCCAGCACAGACACGGTTAAACTTTGGAAAATTAAATTTTTGACAGCATTACTTGCCCGATAACCCAGCTTGCCACTTTTGCTCAAAACGTCTCCCTCAGACCCTTTCCTGCGAAGATAGGGGAGAACTTCTCTCCTTTCCCTGTCCGCGAAGGAGGCCGAAGGCTGAGATTTTTTATCAAGTTGCACGCCGCGCGAAGAACTTTTCACCACCATCGCTGTTTGCCCCTATCCTGTTCCTACCCCGCCAATCTCAAATGTAACCCAACTCTTCTAACTTGCTCAGAATTTGTTTAACACAGTCTTCGATACTTTCCGGCTCTGTGTAACAAATGATCTCAGGATTCAGGGGTTCTTCATAAGCATCGTCAATGCCCGTAAAGCCCTTAATTTCTCCTGCTCTCGCCTTAGCGTACAGCCCCTTGACATCACGGGCTTCGCACACTTCTAAAGGCGCTTTGACATACACCTCAACAAAATTTGGCTCGATCGCCCTAATTTCATCACGAATGGCTCTGTAGGGGCTAATCGCTGCCGTAATTGCCACAATTCCATTGCGGCTCAACAGGTTCGCGACAAATCCAATCCGCCGAATATTAGTATCTCGGTCTTCCTTGCTAAATCCCAAACCTTTTGACAAGTTGGTGCGAACGACATCTCCATCCAATATTTCAACTTTGCAGCCTCGACGCTTCAATTCGGGTTGGAGAGCTTTGCTGATAGTTGTTTTACCGGAACCACTCAGCCCGGTGAACCACAAAATAAAACCTTTTTCCATTTTCAATTGCTTGGTGATTAGTGAATAGTCGGGGAAATTACACGACGCAGGACTTTACTGTGCGAGTTCCCTACTTTCCGATGCTTTTTAATTTTATCTGTCTCCCACAACTAATTTTTTTTATGAACCGCAGAGGACACAGAGGACACAGAGGACACAGATTCCCTGGTTCGAGGGAAGAGGAGAAATAGGCAATCTTAAAATATGTTTGCTAACGCCCATGCCTAACATCTATCCTGTATTACCTGAAGGAGTCTTTGGCAATCTAAAATCTAAAATCTAAAATCTAAAATCCTATTCCCCATGTCCCCAACCTTAAAAGCAGATGTTTTGGTAGTCGGTGGCGGCACCGGTGGTACAGCAGCCGCCGTGCAAGCAGCCCGCCGCGGTGCCAAAACTATTTTGGTGAGCGAATTCCCCTGGCTGGGAGGAATGCTGACTTCGGCTGGTGTTTCTGCCCCGGACGGCAATGAATTAGCAGCTTTTCAAACTGGTTTGTGGGGCGCGTTTCTCCGGGAACTCCAGCAGCGACAGCCGGGAGGTTTGGATTGGGGCTGGGTCAGTTTTTTTACTTACGATCCCCGCATCGGTGCGGAAATTTTTGCTGATTGGGTTAAGTGTTTACCGAACTTGCAGTGGATTTCTGGACAAAAACCTCAAGATGTGCTATGGGAAGGCGATCGCATTTCTGGAGTTCGGTTTGCAGATTTTACGGTTTCGGCGAAAATCACTTTGGATGCAACGGAATTGGGAGATTTGCTGGCTTTAGGGGAGGTTGGACACCGCTGGGGTTGGGAATTCCAAGCTGAGTGGGGAGAACCCAGCGCGCCGATCGCCTCTAACGATCTCACAGAACGGTATTCGGTGCAAGCTCCGACTTGGGTGGCAATTATGCAGGATTTTGGGGCTGGTGTGGCCCGGCCAGAAATTCCCGCGCCGCCTGTTGACAATCCCGATCGATTTTCCGATGCTTGGAAAGATTACACTCCTGAACAATTTCTCAATTACGGCCGACTGCCGGGGGGATTGTTGATGATTAATTGGCCGATTCGTGGTAATGATTATGGTGAAGGAGTCGATCGACTAATTGGATCTGAAACATCTCGACAAGAATTCCTCCAAGAAAGTCTCTGGCACAGCCAAAGTTTCGCCCGCTGCATTCAAATGCAACTCGGCCGCCGCTACGGTTTAGCACAAAACATTTTCCCCATTTCCCAGAGCGAAAATCCACAAACTTCTCCCCTTGTTTCTTCTTCCTTCTCCCCTCTTCCTTCTTCCTTCTTCCCTCTTCCTTCATCCTTCGCCTTACATCCTTACTACCGAGAAAGCCGCCGTTTGCGAGGAATAAGTACAGTCAGAGAACAAGATATTTTGCCGATTGTCGGCGGCAGAGTTGCGAAATTGCCGATCGATTGTGAGGGAATTTGCGAGACAATTGCGATCGGCAACTACGCCAATGACCATCATTATCCCAGTGGTGACATTCCCTTGCAGCCAAAATCTATCCGCTGGGGCGGCCGCTGGACTGGAACGACCTTTACAATTCCCTACAGTGCGCTAATTCCTGCGAGTACAGACGGATTGCTAGTCTGCGAAAAAAATATTTCCGTCTCTCACATCGCCAACGGTGCAACTCGCTTGCAACCTTTAGTGATGAATATTGGACAAGCTGCGGGGATGGCGGCGGCTTTGTGCGCGGAAGCTGGATGTCAGCCGCGGGATTTGCCGGTGAGGGTGTTGCAGGAGGCTTTGCTGCAAGATGCTTTGGCTAGGGCGGCGGTTGTTCCTTTATTTAATTTGACACGGGAGCGATCGGACTGGCTCGATTGGCAACGCTATTATCTCGATCGACCTCAAGCATATCCCGCCAGCGGCGAATGTCCTTTGTCAGTCAAAAACTATGGAGAAACCCCGTTTCTCAAGGAAAGTTCTGTATTTGAACCCGGTTTATACGTAAATCCGCCCAGTAAAACAGCAAATACCGAGAGCGAATTTTCGGGAATTTTCCGCCGTCTGGGCCCACAAGACTGGACACTGAGGCTGACAAGTCCCGCATCCTTAGCCGATCAAACTTGGCAACTCGTGACTTTGGACTGGGAAACCGACAGATTTTTAGAGAGTTGCGAAACCGAAAAGCCTCTGACGGTATGGGGCAGGCTGAATTTTTCTGGTGCTTGGCTACTGGCGACAGGAGTAGCATTGAAGGGGTGAGGTTTTTTGCAAAGTTCCGAAAATTGCCAGAAATTTATCCTGACGGATGGGGGGAAGTCTGTATCAGGTTATAGACACTGACACGGATACTACCCATGCACACCTACACTGCAATTGCTTTACTGAGCCTGTTGGGCATTACCTTGAGTGCCAGCGCCCAGAGAGCTTTTGAATCTCTAATCCAACTGCTCGAAATTACCATCGCTCATTATATTGTTTTAGCGCCAACTCAATCACAAAAAGGCGATCGTTCTCCCGAAAGAGGCAGCGGACGCAGAGAGTTTGCTCAGACAGATATTTACCAAAAAATTGGGAGTATGTCAAATACCAGCATTTTAATGGCATAGGACGAAAGGAAGTTCTGCAAATGAGTGGGTTTCGCCCGCCCGTGTCGCTCTGATTTTCTGGGATTCTAGTTGGTCATGTTCATCTGGCAACTACACTTCTTGTTGACAGTTATTAGGATATTTTTTGTGTGTTAAAAATAATAGCAGATCGAGCTGCAACCGCCATCTATCAAGGGATTTACTCTTGCGATATTTGGCGGTTTTGTCTGTTCCAGGCTGGAGATACATTTTACCTATCAATGTAGGCAACTAAAATTTATTGTGGGTGACACAATTTGACAAGTTAAATAATTCTCGCATCATGTTTTTTGGATAGTCTGGCAATTTCAGGGAAATCAATCCTGATTAGCAAGGGGAAAGTCCGTATCTCTAAATAGACACGCTCCACGGATACTACCCATGAAAAACTACACTGCAATTGCTTTACTCAGTCTGTTGGGCCTTAGCTTGAGTGCTACCTGCGCTCTATCCATAGAATCCCCAGTCGAACAGCTAGAAACTTCCACCGCTCAATATATGTTGTCAGCGCAAACTCAACAAAGAGGAGATCGCGCTCCCCGCAGAGGCAGCGGACGGTACGATTTTATGGGGCGCAGCGCTGACACTCAGCTACAACAAGAATTTTAATCGCATTGCCAGAAAGCTCGTTCCGCAACAGACTTATTTCTTATTTCGAGGCTGGTTTGACATCGCCCCTGTCGATCTGATTTTCTGGGATTTATAGTTGGTCAGGTTGATCAGGCAACTGCACTTTTTATTGATACTCCGTAGGAGATTTTTTTCGTAATAAATGTCACAATATAAACTGCAACCTGCCATCTACTTAGAGATAAATTCTAGTAGGTGGCGGTTTTTTATTGAAAACGCTCTCATAAAAATAATACGGGAAGCGGGAAACGAGCGCGACTTTAGTCCTGAGAGGAAAGCGACGCGGGGGACTTCAGTCCCCGTGTCTTTCTTAGTTAGCACAATGGTGTGGATATTCTATATATTTCTTAACGACTTCACTACTAAATAAAATTGTGTTGTCGTAACTTGACTTGTCCACAATATTCCTCTAAACTAAATAAATCAATTAATTTTTTAGGAAAAAGGGGTGGCTAAAATCAAAAAAGCAATGGGAGTACAACAGGTATTGCTGGCTCCCACCAAAGAAGTTGAAGCAGTGTTGCAGTATCTCTGTCGGCAATCGGGCAAGCTATACAATAGCGCTGTTTATTTCGCTCGTCAGACATTTTTTAAAACGGGAAAACTGCTAACAGGAAAATTCGACTTATCTTTTGAACCGTCAATTTCTAAATCGATGGTTGCTAAGTCACTGCCTTCAACACCCATGCAGCAAACTCTGATGTCGGTGGCGGAGGCATTTAAAAGCTTCAAGGAATTGAGAAAATTATATCTTCAAGGTAATTTACACTTTAAACCTAAACCGCCGAACTATCTAACGGGGCCTAAACTATTTAAAGTAGCTTACCCCAATTCGGGAGGACTAAAGCCAGCCCTTGTCGGTAATCAATTGCGATTTTCCCTGGGTTTAACAGTGCGGCGATGGTTTGGGATTTCTGAATTCTTTCTGCCGATGCCATCAAATATTGACTGTGCAAAGGTTAAAGAGTTCACGATTCTCCCGAAAAACGGTGCTTTCTATTTGGAAGTGTCTTACGAGGTAGAATGCCAGCAGCATAATTTAGATCCCAGTCAAGCATTATCAATCGATTTGGGAACTGCCGACAATTTAGCTGCTTGTGTTGACACGTTGGGAAATTATTTCTTGCTCGACGCTCGCGTTATGAAGGCGATGAATCAACTTTGGAACAAGAAAGTAGCGACCAGGAAAGAAGGGAAGCCCACAGGTTATTGGGATAGCTGGTTAGACCGCGTAACTCGTAAGCGCAATCATCGGATGCGCGATGGTGTCAATAAAGCTGCAAAGTTAATCGTCGATTATTGCTTGAAGCACGGTATTGGCAATCTAGTAATTGGATGGAACCAAGGGTTTAAATCCAATGTTGATATGGGCAGTCTGAATAATCAGAAATTTGTTCAGATGCCTTTGGACAAATTGAAAGAGCGTTTAAATCAACTTTGTGATTTGCACGGTATTCAGTTCACCGAAACAGAAGAAGCGTACAGTTCCAAAGCTAGCTTTCTTGATGGAGACTCCCTACCCAAGTACGGTGAAAAACCGCTTGGGTGGAAAGCGTCTGGAAGGCGAATTAAGCGTGGATTGTATTGTTCTGCGGACGGAAGTTTAGTTAACGCGGATCTTCACGGTGCCGCTAATATTCTAAGAAAAGTAGCCAGTAAGTTAGGTGTAAAACTTGACCGACTGGGTAGACGGTGTTTGGCTACCGTAGCGAGAATCAGGCTTTAGTGATAACTAAGGTTATTCTGTCAGCAGAATCGAGCGTGGCTTCAGCCCGCTTGAGTGTCAATCTCCCCCCTCTCGGAGCCACCTCAAATTCCTCCGATCGCAATAGTTCTTTACCTTTTCCCCCCGCAGGTGGGGTTGAATTTTCAACGGCTGCACTATAATTAACGTGCGATAACTAACTTATATATAAGTACACCCTGAGTGCAGAGGGTGCAGCACTTGACTTAAATTGGCCAATAAGAACCATTTATTCGGTGTCGATCGCCTTTAAGTCAATGCCCCTGTTATCTCAGGGAAATGAACTCGCCTGAATATTAGGGTAGCTGCCAAGATTTCCGGCGACAGTCGGCTATGCTTGATTCGGCGGTCTCGCAATATTTTATTAATGGAGGATGAAAAGATGCCTCCAAGTTTTACTATTTCGGAGATTGTGATGAAAAATGACTCTTTAGATTTGGTCAAAAGCCTGAGCCCCAGTGCAATGGATCAGATCATGCTATATCTGGCGTTTAGCGCCATGAGAACCAGTGGGCACAGGCACGGGGCGTTTCTAGACGCGGCCGCAACGGCGGCTAAGTGTGCCATTTATATGACCTATATGGAGCAGGATAACAACCTGCGGATGACCGGACACTTGCATCACATTGAGCCTAAACGGGTGAAAGTGATCGTCGAGGAAGTCCGGGAAGCTCTGACTAAGGGAAAATTGCTGAAAATGTTGGGTTCCCAAGAACCTAGATATTTGATTCAGTTTCCTTATGTCTGGCTGGAACAGTATGCTTGGGTTCCGGGACGCCCTCGGATTCCGGGCAACAGTTTGACTGCGGATGAAAAAAAATATCTCGAAGGCAAGGTTCCTGCTAATCCACCTGATGCTCAACTGATCAATTCTTTTCAGTTTATGGAGTTGATCGAGTTTCTGCACAGGCGATCGCAAGAAGATATGTCTCCAGAAAGGCGAATGCCTTTGAGCGAAGCTCTAGCAGAACACATCAAGCGCCGCTTGATCTATTCGGGAACAGTGACTCGCATTGATTCTCCTTGGGGAATGCCTTTTTATGCCCTCACCCGCGCTACTTACTCTCCGGCAGAGCAGGAAGAGCGGACATTTATTATGGTGGAGGATACGGCTAGATATTTCCGGCTGATGCAGGATTGGGCGGAAAAACAACCCAAGGTGATGCGAGTTATGGAAACTTTAGATATTCCGCCGGAACGGCTCGACCAAGCTGTTGAGGAATTAGATGAAATTATTCGTAATTGGGCCGATCGCTATCACAAACGGGGCGAACCAACGATGATTGTACAAATGGTTTTTGGGCCACAAGACGACGATTAATGTGGTTAGTCAGTTGTCAGTTGTCAGTTGTCAGTTGCTTGAAACTAATGGGTAATGATTAATTACTAATTGTGCTGGGCGCAGAAACCGGTTTTTTTCCGAAAACATTGCATTAATGCCTTGAATTGTGGTAAAAAACCCGGTTTCTTGAGTGGCGATTACATCCAGCACTGACTAAGCAAAAAAAGCTTTCCAGACAGAGGCTAAGACGATCGCAGCGATCGCTCCGATGAGCGTATTAAAAAAATTCACTACCTCATTCGTCAGCCACTCAAACTGTGATTGCACCGTAGCGCCAATCACGCTCTCGATATTCGTAGCAATAAAAGCTGCAATAACACAAACCAGAATTCCTGTCAAGTCAATTAAACCCACAGCCCAGCTAACAAGCGCCATCAGAATCGATCCGACAATACCCGCGATCGTTCCTTCCAAACTTACCGCCCCTTCCGTACCCCTAGGTACAGGCTGCAAGGTAGTAATCAAAAACGTATGCTTCCCGTAAGCTTTGCCGATTTCGCTGGCGCAGGTATCAGAAAGTTTGGTGCAGAAACTCGCCGCATAACCCAGCAATAACAGGGAAATCAGATCTTGTGACACAGGCATCTTGCCTGTGTCTCCTAAAAAATTGCCTGTGTCTCCTAAAATACCGCCTGTGTCTCCTAAAATAGATAAAGCCAAAACTCCCACAGCACAAGTAGCAGCGGTTAAAGCCGAACCCCAGACATTTTCCGGGCCTCGTGCGCCAGATCGCTTTTCAGCTATGCCTTCAGCTTCTTTTTGGGCTTTGCCAATGCGGGTAACTCCAGATCCGACAAGAAAGTAGAACATGACCACAGCATAGCCTTGCCATCCCAAACTGCCCCAGATGATGACACCCAGCAGCCAACCGTGGAGTTGTCCAGCCGGAGTAAGCAATTTTTTGGGAGCAAGTGTGGCGATCGCGAGTAAAAATGTATTCAGGGCGATCGCCACCAACCAAGGATTAGACCAAGATAAATAATTAAAGAACAATTCTGAATTCTGCATTTAGTACCTCCATGAGTAAAGTCTTATTTCATCTTGCCTTCCCCGTCACCGATATTGCCCAAACAAAAGCCTTCTACGTAGACGGGCTCGGCTGCGAACTCGGTCGCGAATCGCCGAATTCTGCAATTATGGGGCTGTGCGGCCATCAAATAGTCGCCCACCTCAGCCACGAACCTTTGACCCCTCAGCGAGGCATCTATCCCCGGCATTTTGGGTTAATTTTCACTTCAGAAGCTGACTGGGAAGGGTTGTTAGAAAAAGCCCAGCAAAACAAATTGAATTTCTATCAAGAACCGAGAAGGCGATTTATCGGTTTGCCCACAGAACACCGCACTTTCTTCTTACAAGACCCTTTCCACAATATACTGGAGTTCAAGTATTACTGCGAAGCTGAAGCAATTTTTGGCCGCAGCGAATACGCTGAAGTCGGCGATACAGTTGACAGTTGACAGTTGACAGTTGACAGTTGACAGCTAGTAGGGTGCGTCCGCAGAGAGTTATTTGGTGTGTCATTGAGCATCTGTATGCTGACGCACCGTACAAATGATAGTCGCCACAAGTTAATAAGAATTTTTCAATGGTTCTGAAAGTGCTTCAGTGACCGCTTTTAAACTGCGGTCATGCCTCGCCATCATAGCATGGGCGAACACGGACAATTTTACTTCTTTTGCTGCTGATATTTGGGAACTAGAAGCAGGGACGATGATGAAATCCCAATCTGTCCAAATCGAAGTAAAATTCAGCTTTTCCAACAAGGCAGCATCTCGATTTAAATCTTTCAGAAAAGCACTGCGCGGACGCATTTGGATGCAGCCTTTTCCCCAAAGAACCCAAGCCGTCCAAGTACCGCTGTGAGGGGAAGATATGGCAATAAAGCGCTGGACTCGGTTAATTCCGCCTAACCTTTGCAAGTAATAGCGAGTTACTAAACCGCCCATACTCAATCCTACTATATCTAAAGGCTGTTGTGGCTCGAAGTTTTTGTCTATGTAATCTGCCATTTGTTGGGCTAATTCGTCGATGCTGGCGTTGCCCCAGTGGGGCGAGAGATCGAGGGTGTAGACTGACCAACCTAAATCTCTGAGGTAGGCAGACATTTTGTGGAAAATTCCCGATCTTCTAAAGATTCCGTGAATTAGCAAGACTGGGTTGCGGCTGAAATTGCTATTCATTTTTAAGTGGGAACTTTATTTTTAATAGGTGCTTTTAGTTCTTCAACTAATGCGTTAATACTTTGGGGTTCTGTCACCATTTGGCGGTGCAGCATGACGTTTAGTTTGACTTCTTTACCTACTGGCATTTGGGAACTGTTTGACGGTAAAATCATGATGTCAAATGGTGTCCACATTGATGTAAAATTTATGCGTTTGAGTACGGTTACATCTTGATTTAAATCGCGCAGCAAGTCGCTATTGGGTCGCATATCCAGGTATCCTGGTAGGGGTAGGGAATAGGCTGTGAGGGTTCCTTTGTGGGGGGAAGATATGGTGATGAAACGCTGGACTCGGTTAATGCCTCCGAGTCGCTGGACGTAGTAGCGGCTGACGATGCCGCCCATGCTGTAGCCTACTATGTCTAAAGACTGTTTTGGATCGAAGGTTTCAGAAATGTAGTCTGCGAGTTGCTTGGCTAGGGAGTCGAGGCCGAGGCTGCCGTCGTTGGGGGTGAGGTTGAGGCTGTGGACGCACCATCCGAGTTGGGTGAGGCGGGCGGACATTTTGCTGAAAATAGCCTTTGTGTCCCAGATTCCGTGGATCAGGATGACGGGATTGCGATCGAGCGAACTGTTCATTTTGCGGAAAAATTGCTTGCCGATTACAGCATAAATCACTGCCTTAGGGAGTTTGACCCCTAGTGGGACAGATCGCGAATCGGATCGAGGTATCTCGGGCAAATTAGGAAATAAGTCATAAATTCTGAGATAATCGTGAATAAGTGCAAAGTTAAGACTGGCATTACTGAGTAAAAATTACTAGAAGCTCTACATTTTTAATCAAACAATGTTAATATTGATTAAGAAATGTAGACAAAAATTGCCTTACCTCGTATTCTAACTTTGTTGACAAACTTGTACAAATTTCTCTAAAAGAACAAAAGGAGTAAGTCTAATGTTTGGTTTTATCAAAAATTTCTTCGGCGGTATTTTCGGCTTTTTTGCCGGACTGTTGGGCTTGAAAAAGTCTGAATATTTCATGGATTTAGGTGAATCTTCGGCGAAGGAACCCGCTAAGGTTGCACCTGCGAAGGAACCCGCTAAGGCTGCACCTGCGAAGGTAGAGGCTGCACCTACGAAGGTAGAGGCTGCTGTTGCGAAGGTAGAGGATGCTGTTGCGAAGGTAGGGGATACTGTTGCGAAGGTAGGGGATGCTGTTGCGGCCGTACCTGCAAAAGTTGAGGCTGTTAAGTCAGGCAAGTCTGAACCGGCTAAGAAGGCTAAGGTAGAGAAAAAGTCTAAGAAAGAAAAGGAACCAGTCGCTAGCGTTCCTGCTAAGACTTCCGAACCCGCCAAGGTACCGGCTGCTGCAACTAACGGAAAAGTGCCGAGTCAAGCTGAACCGATTCGGACTTTTGCTCCTAATAATTTAATGCCGATACCAACTGCAACTCGTCGCAGCCCTGGCCCTAGCATGAACAATTTCCGGGAAATGGCACGTCAGGTAAAAATGAAGTAGGAAATTGAGAATTGGTAATAGGGAATTGGGCATTTGAGAATTGCAAATGCTGGGGTTAAAAAATTCAAAATGTCATTGCTCATTTTGAATTTTTAACTCTTTTTTTATTCCCTATTTCCTAGGTTTTTGAGAAAGGCTAATCCACTGTATAGCTGGAACGCAGAGTCCCAAGGAGTTTCGGATTTGCGCTCGACCTCTACATGAGATACGATTTTGCTTAACATCTGCGTGTAATCGAGGACTGTCTCGGCAAATAAAGTAAATTCCGACCACACTGTAACGTCAAGCTGTTGGTCAAATATTTCCAGCAAGTGATTCCAGTTAATTCTGGTGGTACTTTGAGGTATTTGTGGGGATTTTTTGACTCTGGATGTTTTGTTTTTCGGGTTCGGTGAAACTGCGCTAGTTGCTGAAATTTGGGTGAAGTCAACGCCTTGTTGAAATTCGTAGCTTTGGTCGCAAATTCGCAGAATGCAGTTGCGGCTGGGAATGTGCAAGTCGCAGATTTGAGCGTAATCTTGGGTAATTTCTTTGTGGCGAAATTGATCGGTTCTGCGGTTGGGCGAGTAGTCCATGATTTCCATGAACATCGGCAACAAGCCTTCTACTCTTTGGCTGACTTCTGACCAGTGAAATTCTATAGAACCGAGTCTATTTAGGTTGTCTTTGCAAACAACGGCTGGGGAAGAGAGAGACTGGAAATGTTGCACTCGGAAGATTTGGATTTTTTGAATGTCGGCTAGGGTTGCCCAAAATACGGGAATTCCGGCGTTGATGAGTTCTTTGCCGTAAATTCGGAGTTCGGCGATGCGGCCAGTTTTGTAGAGTCTCCAGCCGCGGCTTTGAATTTGCGTCCGGGTTGTGTAGGCGTCAATTTTGAAGATTCTGCTGATATTTTGTGTAGCGGCGGGTTTGTTTTCGGGGCTGACGGCTTCGAGGATTAGGAGTCCGGGTTCGAGGTTGCTGGGGTCGTTTTTGGCGGTTTCTATGGCTTGTTGGCGGAGGTTTTGTTCTATGGTTTCTATCCGTTGAATCCCTTGGCGCGCCTGGGAAACGATTTTGGGGTTGGTGATGTCGCGGAGTATTTGTTTGTAGGTTGTTTGGGCTTTTTCGAGGTTATTGGTGAGTTCGTAGTAGCGGCCGATGTAGTATTGTACCCAGGGATTTTCGGGGGATTCTTTTTGCAGTTGTTTGATGAGTTGGGCTGCTTGTTTGTAGTCTTGGCTTTCTAGGGCGGTGGCTATTTGGTGGATATCTGTCATGGCGGTTGGGGGAATGGGTGTGTTTCTATCTTGGCTGATGTTTGGTTGCTTTGGCCAGTGGTTAACAATTTTGACTCTTGTGTTAAGTTATAGATATGATATGAAACTATGACAATCATTGAAAAAATACGTGTCAAAATTGTAAAAAATGATTTTGAGCTTTCACAACACGCAGTAAACCAAAGCATAGTTCGCGGTATCAGGGTACAAGAACTCCGGGAAGCAATAATGACTGGTGAAGTTATCGAAGAGTATCCCGATGACAAATATGGCCCAAGCTGTTTGATTTTCGGCTTCACCATTGCCAATAGACCTTTGCACGTTCAGTGCAGTTATCCATCTCGCCCTTTGGTAAAAATCATTACTTTATACGAACCAGATCCGAAAATTTGGCTTGATTTTAAGTTAAGGATAAATCAAAATGAACAATGATATTTGGAAAGAAACAATGGTGGAACAAAAGGTAACTTACACGCTTGAAATCAATGGTAAGTTTATTATTATTGAAAATGTTCCTGCTAGAGTGTGTTTGGAAACGGGAGAGCGTTTTTTTTCGCCTGAGACTGTGGAACAGTTGCAGAAGATGATTTGGGAAGATAGAAAGCCGACTAGGGTGATTGAAACACCTGTTTTTGAGTTTGCTTAGCGGTTGGTTAAAGTTTAGTTAAAGTTGGTTGGAATTAACGCTTAATGTGTAAGTACCTTTGCTGGTGCGATCGAGTCCTTGAACAATTATTTTGTAAGTGCCGTTACTAGGCAATTTTACGGTGATTTGGGATTCTCTGTTATTGACGCGAACAGCTTTGATGTCTACAATTTTATTGCCGCTGGGTGCGATGAGTGTGATGAAGTGCTCGAATGATCTGCTTTTGAGGTCGATGGTGATGGATTGATTTGCACGTCCTTGGAAGCTGTGTTCGCGGTAAAAGCTGCCGTTGGGAAGGCTGGGGTCGCCGTCTTTGAGGGTTCCGCGTTGCTGTAGGAGGGAAAGGGAGGTGAGTTTTGGTCGATCGACATTACTGAAATCTAAGCCATAATTTGTCATGGGTGTATCCAAACCATTTCCTTCTCTGACTGTGATGATAAAAGCAGTTTTATTTTTGGTATCTGGGACTATTTTATCAATAAAATTGGCTTGTATTTTGGGTTGATTTAAAGATTTTGGTTGGTTAAAATTGGGTTTTGATACACATAGAATCACGCCTCCATCTTGATAGCGGGCGCTGTAGAATAAATATTTTTGACCGTTAGTTGTAAATTCGTTTCTGAAGAAGATAGTGTATCTTTCAAGTTGGGGTAGTTGTTGGTTACGGCGACAATTTTTATCGATGTAGATTTCGGTGGCTGGCTGCGCTTGGGCGAAAATCGCTGGTGTGATGGCGGTTATAAATGATGCTGAAATGAGGGTGATGGTAAAGGGGAGAGTTTTCATAATACTTGCTTCTATTTCTTTTGGTCAGGAATTGTAGTGAATACGCGGATACATTCTGCGAGTCTTTTTTCGCCAAAATCAGGTAGTTGGCTGATGTTGAGTTGGTGCCATTTACTGAAATCGGCGGGTTTCCCGGAGGAGTATTGCCATTTAAGGCGATCGTAACCTCGGTCGGGAGGAGATGCTATGGTTTGAATATTAAAGGTATTCTGACTAATTGTACCTTTTAAACAGCTATTGTCGCTCGTATTGCTGCGGTATTCAAAGGCTGTGAAAGTTTCACCAGTTTTCTCGAAAATTATGTATTGAGTTGCTAGGCGGTTGGCTTCTGGTACTTCTCCGTAAAAATATTTGCCGTCTGGTAGGTTTTGGAGTGTCTGCGCTGGCTGGGCTAAAATGGGTAAACAGCAAATATTGAAGATTGCTAGGTTGGTGCTGAGTAGGATGTGCGATCGCATTTTTATGATTTTTTTAGTTATTTTGGGCGATCGCTCTTTTATAACACAAAATCAAGTTGATTCGTCAGCGTTCAAACGATCGCAGGACTAACATAAAAATTGGTTTGATGCGCTAATTGAAGGGGGAAGGTGCGCACTGCGCACCCTACATCAGCTTCTGTCTAAGTTTTGTCTTCGTCAAACATCGCCAGAAACACCAACTTTTACACGGTGTACTTCCTGTTTTATCTCTTTTTTAAACGATTTTGTAATTCAGCGGTGCGTTGTGTGGTTTTTCTTTCTAAACATTGATTGAGAAAACCGCTATAACCAGTACCACCTCGATTGATTGAAACTTCAAGATTGCAGTCTTGATCCCGTGACTTAATCCATTGTCGCTGTATTTTGATCAGTGTCGATCGCTCTTGGCGACTTAATTTAGACATCAGTTGTTTGTAAACCTGGTTCAGTCGTTTGTCCGAGGCGTTGTACCTTAAGCGCAGACACCTGTTAATCTCTATGTTAGTTGTGGCGTTTTCGCAAATATAGTGTTGTTGAGCTATCAGAGTTGGTGTGACTTCGATCGCCCTTTTTGACTCTGCAAACACTGGCGAAGACGTAAATCCAACAATAGCTAAGCCTACGACTGCATTAAAAATCGATCGCCCTTTCATAAATTTTCCTCTGTGTTATAAGTTTTCTTGTTGTTGCAAATGCAGCCTTGGTAAACCGCAACAGCAATACTCAAAAGGCTGTATAGATATATCTCTCTCTTTCAGCCTCTTTCCGCTCTATTTGTGCGAAAAATCGAGTTTCTTACAAAACTTTACATAAAGTTGCCAAATCTGGCTGGATACGAATAGGGGGGAATTGAGATCGATCGCACTTAAAGCAAATCAAACCGGTTTCAATACTTTTCCAATTCCGCAGTGCGCGCTTTTGTCATCCGATCCAAACATTCATTAAGGAAACCGGAATGGCCAGTACCGCCACGACTTCTATAGGTTTCAAATTCGCAGTTATTGTCGCGCAACTTAATCCACCCTAATTGTGCTTCCGCAAGAATCGATCGCTCTTCGCCACTCAATTTAGCAACCAGTTGCTTGTAAACCTCATTCAGCCTCTTGTCCGAGGTTTCGTACCTAAACCTAATACAAGCTCTGACTTCCACGTCTCCTTGCGGGCGATCGCAATTAATCTGTTGAGCAATCACAGAGCGCCCAGATTGTGCAAAAACTGATGTTGTAGCTAAAACTGTCACAAGTGAGATCGACCAAAAGAGCGATCGGCTTTTCCGTAAATTTATTTTCATTAGCCGTCAACCTATTTTACGAATTTTAATAACACAAGACTGATTTGATTCAATGAATTTAAAGATTGTTTTTAGATTTTGCGAGCGATCGCCCTGTTTATCAGATTGCTAAAGTATGCTTGAGCGCTGCATCTACTGCGGCCATATTTGACCAAATACCAATTTTGCGATCGATTTCAACTTCTAGAAGCGTCACCAGATTGTCTGTCATGATTACCGAGTCAGCCAACAATCGTGTTTGCTTACCTTCCGGTGTTTCTAGGGAAACTAAAACTCGGCTTGGATGTCCTGCACGGGCTAAATTGCTAGTAATCATTGCTGTAATAGTTTGCCCTAAACCAGACCTCAAATTGTCTGATTGAACTATCAAAACAGGACGGCGTTTTGCTGTACGTAAATCAGCATTTGGAAACAGAACTAGCACTACATCACCACGCCTATAAAGCATCATAAGCATCCATTTCCGGTCGTTCCCAATCCTCTGCAAATCTGCTCAACCTGATCCTTAAATCTGCTGCTTTTTCCCGATCGATACCGCGAGATTGTAGCTCTACCAATCCTGATTCTGCCAGAAAAGTAACGATAACTTTCCCTTCTGTTAAGTCACCCGGAGTTTCCAATAACACAACTTTGCCATCTCGATATATACCCTTTACTGATTTTAACATTTTAGTTTTATTCCTAATGAATCATTGACATTTTAGCTTCGTTTACGATATCTAGCACTTCAGGGAAATATTTGTTGAGGATTGCCACTTTTCAAAAGCTGCTCCTACTAACGATAAAGCCACCATCGGTGCTGTTACTGCTCTCAGGATTCTACTACCCAAAGAAACAGGTTCAAAGCCACATTCGATCGCCCTTTCCACTTCTCCATCAGTCCAGCCGCCCTCCGGGCCAACCGCAATCGCGATCGATTCCAGTTCTTGCTCCCCCCTTAGCAAGGGGGGCTGGGGGGGTTCCTCCGGTTCTTGCTCCCCCCTTAGCAAGGGGGGCTGGGGGGGTTCCAAACCGCTCAAACAATCCCACAAATGCCGATTGTCGCCGCGAGCAAGACAAATAAATCGATGTTTTTGACTGCAATCTTTGACAGCTAAATCAAAGGAAACAGGTTCATAAACCGCTGGTACAATTTGACGTTCCGACTGTTCCGCCGCCTCCGCAGCAATCCTTCTCCAGCGATCGACCTTTTGAGCACTAGGTTTGAGCAAAGTACGATCGCTCGTCATCGGCACAATACTCGCCACACCCAACTCCGTCGCCTGTCTCACAACCTCGTCAAAGCCGTTTCCTTTGGGCAAAGCGGCAAGCAAAGTTACTTCCACTGGTAGCTCCATGTTTACAGCAATCTCCTCTGCTATCGAGGCAAATAACCCGGTTTCCCGTGCTTCTAGGGCTGCTGACCACCAATGTCCCCGTCCGTCCATTGCAATAAATCGATCGCCCTGATTCAGTCGCAACACTCGGCATAAATAATGCTGTTGTTCGGGGGTTAAGTTGATTGTGCGATCGCAAATTTGATCTGCATTAACTGCTAATCTTTGTAGTTGGGGCATTTAATTTTGGATTGTTCGTTTTTCTATTAGATTTTTTTTCTTTAACCGCAGAGAGCGCAGAGAACGCAGAGGAAGAGAGCTGGAGAAGGGATCGTTTTTTTTTTGCAAGTTTAAAGGCAAAGCATTTACAACCAGATTTATGTTGAAAATCTAATTTTTTCTGCAAATGCTTTGCCTTTATATTAATTTTGTGTGAGGTTTATCTGATGCGATCGAAAATCGAGAATCGGCTTATGCTTCCTCCTTAATCTTCTTCAAATAAGTGGAAATTGCCTCTGTAGCTAACTGCGTGATTGGCTTGCCCTGACGGGCTGCTTCTTCCTTGAGCTCGTTGTAGATTTCATCGCGGACACTAATTCGACGGCGGACTTTGCCACCGCCAGCAGTGGGAGTCTCGTTTTCATCGTCGTTACTAGACGTAACAGCTAAATCATTAATCTCAGTTGTCATCGAGTCAGTAGATTGGTGATTGGTTACAAATTGACGGATAGATTCTAACCCAACGCGATCGCAAAAATCGCCAAAACTCTCACTCTTTTGCCGTTTTTGCTTGAAATAAACAAAAATCGGCTCCAGAAAAGCTTCAAAATTATTGATGTGCAGCTTTTCCTCAATCGGTTTTGCCAGCCGCGTTTGCGAGGGAGAACCGCCCAGCCAAATCTGGTAGGATTCCGGCGAACTCCCGACAAACCCCAATTCTGCCATATAAGGGCGGGCGCATCCATTGGGGCAACCAGTCATCCGCACCACAAAATGCTCATCTTCTAAACCAACTTTGGTCAAACTCGCCCGAATTCGCTCTAAAATTGCCGGAATCACGCGCTCGGACTCGGTAATCGCCAGCCCGCAGGTTGGGAATGCCGGACAAGCCATAGAATAACGCACTAAAGGGTCGATCGCAGTTTCCCGCTGAATGCCACATCGATCGAGTATGCCCTGAATTTCTGATTTGACATCCGGTGAAATATCGTAAATCAGCACATTTTGGTGCGGCGTTACCAGCATCGGCACATTGTACTTCTGCACGATTTCCCGCAAAGCCGTTTTTAGCTGAAACGAGCCTTCATCCTTAATCCGGCCATTTTCTACGGAAATGCCGACAAACAGCTTGCCGTCGCCTTGTTCGTGCCAGCCCAAGAAGTCCAAATACTTCCACTCAGGCAGAGGTTTAAACGCTTCTAGCGGTTTGCCAAAATATTCTGCGACTTTTTCTTGGAACCACTTGACACCTTTGTCATTAATCAGGTACTTCAGTCGCGCGTGCCGTCTGTCTGTGCGATCGCCAAAATCTCTTTGTGTTGCTACAATTGCCTTGACCAAATTGTAAACATCATCCTTGGCAACATAGCAAATCTCATCAGCAACGCGAGCAAAAGTCTCTTCTTTATTGTGAGTGCGGCCCAAACCGCCGCCGGCAAACACATCAAAACCTTGCAGATTCCCAGCTTTGTCGGTAATTACCACCAAGCTCAAATCCTGAGAGTACAAGTCAACCGAATTGTCTCCCGGCACAGTAACAGAACACTTGAACTTACGCGGCATATAATGCTCGCCGTAAATCGGCTCTTCCTTGTCGTCGCTAAAGATTGTGCCGTTACCGTTTTGCTGTCTGGCGGCCTTGACTGCGGGGTCTTCCTCAGCCGAAACAGCTTTTTCGCCGTCGAGCCAAATTTCGTAATAAGCACCGGTTTGCGGTGTTAGCAAATCGGCGACATTGTTGGCATATTTGAGCGCATACTCGTATTCTGGGCGATTTTTGTACGGTGCAGGCGGTGCCATGACGTTGCGGTTCAAGTCGCCGCAAGCTCCCAAGGTTGACCCCATATTTTTAATAATGGAGGAAAACACTGCTTTAAGATTTTTTTTCAGCACGCCGTGAAGTTGGAAACCTTGGCGGGTTGTGACGCGGAGCGTGTGGTTGCCGTATTCTTCCGATAGCTTGTCTAAAGCCAAGAATAGCTGCGGCGGAACGAACCCGCCGGGATTGCGGGTGCGGAGCATGAACTGATAGTCTTTTTCTTGTCCTTTAACTCGATTGTCGCGATTGTCTTGCTGGTACGAGCCGTGAAATTTGAGAATCTGAATCCCGTCTTCGGTGAAGTGGGTTGTTTCTTGTAACAGTTCAGTCGCAACGGGTTCTCGCAAGTAGTTGCTGCGTTCTTTGAGACCTTCTGATTTAGAGGGCTTGCGCGCCGCAGGGGTTGAAGTGGTAGATGTGATCATGGGAATGTATAGTGCCAGTTATAATTAGATAAAGGTCGATCGAATATTTCTTGAGAATTTGACGCTCGACCAACTTGTAATTGAGAAACATTCGCAGAAATGCTTGCTCGGATCTGTTGAGAACTCGGTTAACAACTAAGTTAATAACGGTAATCCGGTAGGAATTCTGATGTTGTTCAATTGTAACACGATCGAGCCGGGGCAAGAAAATTGTAATTAAGAGTTTATACTTTCGATCGCTTAAGTGTACGAAACTTTAGAAATAATTAACCTCAAACACTGAAACTATGTCACTGTATGACGAAGACACCTTTGTGGTGTTAGAAACCAACCAGCCGGAGCATTTTTTGACTGCGGCGGAACTATTAGAAAAGCTGAAAGCGGTCTTAGCTCAGGAACACGAAGATTTGCCAGCCGATGTGCTAAAATTTCCTTCGGTGGAAGCTCAAGCTAAGTATTTAATTGATACTTATTGTGAATTAGATGTCGGGCCTGGAAAGTTTTTGCAGTGGTACGCAGTCCGTCTAGAAAAGTAATTTTTGGCATGGGGCATAGGGCATAGGGCATCGGGCATCGGGCATAGGGCATAGGGCATCGGGAATTGGGCATGGACAATTGGTTATTAAAACAAATAACAAGTAACAAGTAACAAATAACAAATAACAAGTGACAAATAACAAATAACAAATAAGCTGTTCTACATTTAAATTGTGTGTCAAAAATCAATCAAACAATGAGTGGTATGGGATTCGACGCCGTACCGAATATGTAATTTAAATGCGCGACAGCTTAACAAGTGACAAATAACAAATAATAACCAACAATTAACTCATGCCCGATGCCCAATGCCCAATGCCCAATGCCCAATGCCCAATGCCCAATTCCCAATTCCCAATGATTAATCTTCTAATTGTTGTACCGATGATACTTCAACGGCGGTAACGTCGATCGTACCGGGCGGCGTCAAGCGGCTAAAATGACCTTCCTCTATTTTCAAAGGTTCGCCACAATTAGCACACTGAAACTGAGTTTGATTTAAAGCTGTGAATTCGTATTGACAAACTGGACACTTGTCTTCAATTAAATTGCGTTTCAACCACCACTGAAGCACGAAAAATCCCACCACAGGTGTCAGCAGCAACAAACCTACTACAATCAAAAATGATTTAACTACCCAGCCCAAACCAATTGACACCAACAAACACGCGATGCCCAGCAGTATCAGCCAATTGCTAATACGCGGTAAATTTAAAGATATTTTGGGGGTGCCTTGGTTCACGGTGGTCTCCTTGGGTGTCTTTGCAGGTAGGCTTGACTCTATCCTACTAAGAAATTTTGGCGGTCGATCGACTTAATCTTCCCATTGTACACGCATAAACCGCTCTCTACGTTACAAGTTAATCTGAGTCAGAGGGTTGAAAAATCCCTTGTAAAGATTGACAAAGGGATTGAAAACTAAATCTTACTAGGGTTTGTTCCCTCAACCACGCGCGATCGCACCTTTGATCCTGTCCTCGCAAAATTTCTACACAAGCAACCGCTACTGCTGCCGAATCTCGGTGAGGAACTCGCCATCCCAGTTTACCATCTTGCAGCGGATCTGCCGAACCGTCCGCGTCCCCCGCCAGCACCGGTACTCCGCAAGCTAAAGCTTCCAAATAAGCTATACCGAAGCCTTCCTGGGAGGGCATTACATAAGCATCCGCCAACTGGTAATGTGCTGCTAAATCTGCTGTCGGTACAAAACCCGCAAATATTACTTTTTCGGCAACTCCCAAATCTTGGGCGATTTTTGCTAATCTAGGGCGATCGTCCCCGCGTCCAATAACTAAGTATTTCACATTGGGAAAACTTTTGGCAATTTCCGGCAAAGCTTGAATTGTGACATCGATTCCTTTGTAACTATCGTGCGATCGCAATCTTGCCACTGTTATCAATATTTTAGCATTAATGAGATTATATTGTTTTAATAAATGTTGCGATTTTGGGCCGATTGTAAATATATTCCCATCTACCGTACAAGGCACTATGGGGAATTTTTCTGGATTTAAGTTGTTAATTTGGCAAGTGCGATCGCGCGTGTACCTGCTAATTGTCCAAATGCTGTCCGCTTGTCTCATTGCTGTTTGATATTTCGGAGCCAGCGGTTCCCACACTTCCTTGCCGTAAGTTAAAATTGTATAGGGAATTCCCAGCGATCGGCACAAAGTTTGAATCAGCGGTGCGAGGTTGATGTGACCGCAAAAAACTCGCTGCGGTCGTTTTTGCACCAAGCAATTTAGCAATATTGTAGCAAACTTAAGACGACCCAACCAAGGACGATCGGTTTTGAGGTAATAAAATTTAATATTTTTTGACTGGTAAGGATTCTTGCAGTCTGGAGAATCTCGCAACAGCAAAACTTGAGCTTGCGGCGGAGAGTTTGCCGCTGCGGTTAATGACACGTAAGCTTTCAGGATGTCTCGAACGTAGGATTGAATCCCGCCTTCGCTGGAAAATATTTCTAAGAAGCAGAATAGGTAATTTGTCGATCGCATCTCAGATTTACGCCTTGAGGGCGCAGACAATTATTTCTGTAAAATGAGTTTGCGAAAAAATGGCAATTACAGTCTACTATAATCGACCCTAATGGACTCTAAACTTAATGAATTTTTACAATCTCCTACACCGAGCAAACTTTAAGAATTATTGAGTTAGCGGAATCAGACCAGAATGCGGGTTATTATTATCAGTGCCGATATAGAGGATCGGATATTTAGTTTTTGGTAGAAGTATTGTCTATCCAAAGATAGATATTAAGCCCCTATTTAACTGTTAGGATAAACCAAGATAGAGAACTAAATTAAATATGACTCGCTCGGGTTTTAAAAGCAAGTTGTGAAATATTTTGTCAAAAATTGTCTCTTAAAAGTTTTCTTGAAGATTGAAAAAAAGTATGCTCATCAAGCATTTAATACATTCAAGCATCGTTGATTTTATTTGCAGCTAGGACAGAGATTTATATTCGTATTTCTTCTGTTCGCACAAGCAGTCTAGCGAGCCGATCGAGAAAATTTTACGAGCGCAAAAGAAACAAGGTATCGTACAATCCTGTACCGGGAAAATCCTGTTACCTAAAACATTAGGTATTCGAGCTGAAACCTGACAAAAGCTAATGTTAGGTTGGCAACGTCATATTTACGAACGACTCTCTCCAAACGAGCCTTCATTGGAGTTTGAGGTGAAACGAGTAACGATCGCACTCAGTCTTTTTAGTCTACTCAGCAGCGCTCTGGCAAGTTGCACAGCAGCTTCCCGGAACGCTCAAAACGGCACACAACCAAGCAACTCTGAACTTTCATCAGTTGCTGTAGCAGTCCGCGACCTCGGTAATCCATTCTTCGTACAAGTCGGCAAGGGCGCTGAGGCCGAAGCCAAGAAACTCGGCGGTGCAAACGTGAGGACAACTCTCGTTTCCAGCGGCGACGATTTAAATCAGCAATTTAATCAAATCGAAAACTTTATTGCCTCTAATGTCAGCATGATTATACTTAATGCTGCGGACACCAAAGGCATTGCACCCGCTGTCGAAAAAGCCAAGCAAGCCGGAATTCCGATAATTGCAGTTGATACCGCCGCCGAGGGAGGCGTTGATGCGACAGTTACTTCAAATAACGTGCAAGCTGGCGAAGTAAGCTGTCAATATATAGTCGATCGCTTGAAAGGAAAAGGCAGCGTTGTGATTATCAACGGGCCTCCCGTCGCTTCAGTGGTCGAGCGAGTTCAGGGCTGCCAGAGTGTGCTCTCCAAATATCCCGATCTCAAGGTTCTTTCCAAAGATCAGAACGCAGAAGGTAGTCGCGATGGCGGGTTAAGAGTGATGAGCGATTTGCTTACTTCCTTCCCAAAAATTGATGCTGTTTTTGCAATTAATGACCCCTGTGCCATTGGTGCAGAATTAGCAGCCAAACAAGCACAAAGGAGCGAATTCTTTATTGTTGGAGTTGATGGTGCACCTGAAGCTTTAGATGCGCTCAAGCAGAACAACAGTTTATTTGTGGCTACAGCAGCTCAAGATCCCTTTCGCATGGCAGCCAAGGCAGTTGAAGTCGGCAACGACATTCGGAAAGGCAAAAAGCCAGCCAATCCAAACATTCTGATTCCAGTCGCGCTGATTACTCGCGAAAACGTCAATCAACATAAAGGCTGGACAAGCGAGTGACCTTCTTCGTGTCAAGTTAAGACTAAAACCTTGGAGGAATCCCGTTTTTACCCTAGTCTAGATTCCCCTTAAGAATGGGGACTTTGAAAAGCATCTTCTCCCCCTCTTAAGAAGGGGGATATAAGTTTAATAGTCAAGCAGATTTCCTTAAGGTATTTACGATGGTAAATAGCACTCAAGATTCAATTAAAACTAAGCCAGTCCTCGAAATGCAAGGTATTACAAAAACCTTTCACGGTTTTACAGCCTTGCACGATGTAAATATCACCATTTACCCAGGCGAAGTCCACGCCCTCATGGGGGAAAACGGTGCGGGCAAAAGTACGCTGATGAAAATTCTGGCGGGAGCCTACATAGCTGATGCAGGCGAAATCAGAATTGACGGTCAAGCTGTTAAGATGACAGACCCCGGTCAAGCCAGAAATTTAGGGATAGCGATTATTTATCAAGAACTCAATCTCGCCCCCAATCTGACAGTTGCTGAAAACATTTTTATGGGCAGCGAACTGAAGAAAGGAGGTACATTTTTAGACCAAGATGAAATGCGACGTAGGGCCGCTGAGGTATTAAAAAACCTCGATGCAAGTTTTGATGCTGGAGACCTTGTTTCCACACTTTCAATTGCCGAACAGCAGCAAGTGGAAATAGCTAGGGCGCTCAAAGATAAAAGCCGAATTTTAGTAATGGACGAGCCGACGGCAGCGCTTTCAGACCGCGAAACAGATAAGCTTTTTGAAGTGGTTCGCCGTTTGCGGAATGAGGGAATTGCTATTATTTACATCAGCCACCGGATGGAAGAGATTTATGCCCTTGCCGATCGCGTGAGCGTCATCCGAGATGGCGGGTATATTGGCTCTCTTGAAAAGCACGAAATTTCTGCCAATCGCTTGGTGGAAATGATGGTGGGTCGTTCTTTACAGGATTTGTACGAAAACAAGCATCAAATAACACCGGGTGCTGTTGTTCTTGACGTAACAAATTTAAGCGACGGCCACAAAGTAAAGCCTGCTACTTTTCAACTTCATGCGGGCGAAATTCTGGGTTTAGCGGGTTTAGTTGGCGCTGGCAGAACAGAACTTGCCCGCCTGATTTTTGGTGCAGATCGAAAGACAAGCGGTGAAATAAAACTCGAAAATCGTCATCTTAATGTCTCGACACCCAATGAAGCAATGGCCGCTGGAATTGCTTACGTGCCCGAAGATCGCAAGGCTCTCGGACTATTTTTGGAGGCAACTTCGGGGGAAAATATCACCATGAATGTCCTCGATCGAGAAGCAAAAGCTGGCATTATCAACTCAAATTTTCTGTTGAAAATTGTCAATGATGCTATTGATAATTTGCAGATTCGCCTTGCAAGTCCGAGCATCAGGGCAATGGATCTTTCTGGAGGAAATCAGCAGAAGTTGCTGCTAGCGCGTTGGTTGGCTATCAACCCAAAGGTACTTTTGCTAGATGAACCGACGCGGGGTGTGGACATTGGCGCAAAAAGCGAAATTTATCGAATTATTAGCGATTTGGCAGCCAAAGGTGTGGCTATTTTGATGATTTCCAGCGAGTTGCCGGAAATTGTGGGAATGAGCGATCGCGTCTTAGTGATGCGAGCAGGAAGCCTCGTCGGTGAAGTAGGCGGAACGACTGGGGAAAAGATTACGCAAGAAAACATTATGGCTTATGCCACTGGTGCAAAAGAGGTAGTAAAATCATGAGTGAAATGCCAACAAAAACCAGCGGAAATTCAGGGAGCGATCGGCAGAAAGCAAGTAAAGCTCAAGCTTGGAGAAATTTTATTCAGGTTGCCGGTATCTTACCAATTTTGGTTGGGATCTGTATAATTTTTTCCTTGGTAACGCCCAACTTTCTTTCAGTAGGAAATTTGATCAATGTCATCCGGCAAGCATCGATCAATATTGTCCTAGCTACCGGCATGACTTTTGTGATTTTGACAGGCGGAATTGACCTTTCAGTCGGGTCAATTTTGGGCGTGACGGCAGTTGTCGGGGTGCTGGTTTCTTTAGTTCCAGGCCTCGGTTGGTTTGCCGTACCGGCTGCGTTAATAGCCGGAGTATTTTTAGGATTACTTAACGGCTCGCTAATTGCCTATTTAGGTTTGCCTCCGTTCATCGTAACCCTGGGTTCTTACACTGCTTTGCGGGGAGTTGCTTATTTAGTAGCTAACGGCACTACAGTTATTAATAGAAATCTCACTTTCGCTTGGATAGGTAACAGCTATGTTGGCCCTATTCCCTGGTTAGTTATTATCGCTTTTCTCGCAGTGTTAGCGAGTTGGTTTGTCTTGCGGCGGACTGTTCTAGGGAGGCATATTTATGCCGTGGGAGGCAACATTCGGGCAGCACGATTGACAGGTATTAAGGTGAGTCGCGTGCTGTTATTTGTCTATGGTGTGAGTGGGTTGCTTTCTGGTTTAGGTGGAATTATGAGCGCCTCGCGCCTCTACAGTGCGACGGGGATGTTGGGGCAGGGCTACGAATTAGATGCGATCGCTGCTGTAATTTTGGGAGGAACGAGTTTCACAGGTGGAATTGGCACTATTTGGGGTACTTTGCTGGGGGCTTTAATTATTGCCCTGCTCAACAATGGACTAACTCTCATGAATGTGTCTTTCTTCTGGCAGTTAGTTGTCAAAGGTTTGGTGATAATTATCGCAGTGACGATTGACAAGGTTCGCACAGGCTCAAGCGCAGCGTAAAGGTATTGCTAATTCGGTGTCTCGGTTCCTGATGCGGAGCTTTTTCCTATGCAAATCCAGCATTTTTATCACCTGATTACTGCTTTTTTCCTGGGTTCACCTGCTGTATTTCTACTAACATCCTCCCCAAGTTTTGCTGCACCAATTGATAGATTAGTTGCTCCTGAACCGTTAAATACCTTGGCAGAATACCCCTTCGCGCAGGTGAATTCTGTCTCTCAACTCTCGGATGTAAAACCTACTGACTGGGCGTTTCAGGCGCTGCAATCTTTAGTAGAACGCTACGGCTGCATTGCCGGTTATCCCGACGGCACTTATAGAGGAAACCGTGCGCTGACGCGGTACGAATTTGCAGCAGGATTGAATAGCTGTCTCGATCGACTCAGCGAACTAATTGCCACAGGAACAACCAACCAGATTACTAGAGAAGATTTAGCGATCGTCCAAAAACTGCAAGCAGAATTTGCAACTGAATTATCGGTGTTGCGCGGTCGAGTCGATGCTCTCGATGCACGCACAGCCGAACTAGAAGCGCATCAGTTTTCGACTACAACTAAGCTGAATGCGGAAATTATCGTGGTGGTAACAGATACCTCCGGTAACAGTGTTGGGGATTCGCGCGATCGCACCAACACTATTGTTGCCAACCGGGGGCGATTAAATTTTGAAACCAGCTTCACCGGTCGCGATATGCTGAGAACCCGTTTGGAATTCGGCAACTTGGGCAGGATTGCCGACAATACGGGTACAAATATGACGGCCTTGAACTTTGATGGCAATGTCGATAACACAATCACCGTCCCTCACGTATTGTATGTGACCCCGCTGACATCTAATCTCGCGCTGACCGTTGGCCCGACAGGTGTTGGGTATCCCGATATTACGGATTTGCTGACTCCTCCAACGATCGCCAGCGATAGTGAGGGAATTCCCTCGAAGTTCGGACAATACAATCCCCTTTACCGCCGGGGAGGTGGCGGTGCGGCTGTCAACTGGACGATCGTCAAAAACCTCACCCTGACTGTAGGCTATGTCGCCGGAAATCCCAATCTCTCGCAGCAAAGTAACGGTTTATTCAACGGTTCCTACAATGCTCTGGTTCAGCTTGCCTACCGGGGCGATCGCGGCGCCATTGGCGTAGCCTATTCTCGTACCTTTGCACCAAGCGGTAAAGCTGATCTCACAGGCGGTACGGGCAGTTTTCTGGCTGCGCGACCGTTTGGGGACAATATTGCTACATCCAGCGATTCTGTTGGCGTACAAGGATTCTACCGCCTTGCTCCCCGGTTGCAAGTTCACGGTTGGGGCGTTTATACTCGCGCCAATGCCGAAAATTCCGGTGTTAGCAGCGTTTCTGATGGTAGAGGTGGTGTGGTTTTGCTAAATGTTGACGGTGACGATCGCGCTGATATTGTGTATGGGGCGATCGGGATAAGTTTCCCAGATGTGGGAGGTGAAGGCAACCTACCCGGGATTTTAGTGGGTTTACCAGCTCGCGTGACCAGCAGTAATGTGCGCCGCGAGCGAGATACTTCCTATCATATTGAAGCGTTCTATCGCTTTCAGGTCAACGACAACATTTCCATCACCCCTGGTGTTTGGGCCGTTGTTAATCCTGAGAATGACAGCCGCAACGACACTCAATGGGTTTGGTTGCTCCGCACTGGCTTTAACTTTTAACCGGAAAGATATTTTAGTAACATAGTCCTGGACGCAAAAACCCAGTTTATTAACGTAATTGCCTCGTTTGAGACGATAATCGCGATAAACCGGGTTTTTTAGACCGATCGTGCATCCAGGGCTTCAAGTCCACTCCACAACAAAAAACCCCAGCCATCGCTGGCTGGGGTAGAAAATTATCAGGGTGCATCTACTAATATTTGCAACTATAACATACATTTGTGGGGTGTCACCCTTCATGGGTGACACCCAACGAAGATTTTAAGTCAGAATAAATTATGATTCAAGATGCCAATGATTAACAAAGCTTCTATATCATCTCGTTCTGTCCCAGCCGATCTAAAATTTAAGATTTAGAATAAATCTGTGCTAGACCTCAAATTAATCCGAGAAAACCCGCAAGCCGTGCAAGAAAGCCTCAACACTAGAGGAGGCAACTATGAAATCGAGCCGATTTTGCAATTAGACAAACAGCAGCGGGAGTTGGAAAACAAGCGATCGCAACTGCAAGCCCGCAGCAACGAAATAGCCAAACTCATCGGCCAAAAAAGAAAATCGGGTTTACCCCTCGAATCTCCCGAAATTCAGACTTTGCAAGCAGAAGGCAACGCAGTCGGCACGCAGTCGAACGAATTGCAAGCAGAGGAAAAAGACTTAAAAGCTCAAATAGAAGCATTATTGCTGCCACTTCCCAACTTGCCGGGCTCCTCAACGCCCTTGGGCAAAAATGAAGAAGAAAACGTCGAAATCCGGCGCTGGGGAGACGAATACATTCCCCAAAATCCCGATATTTTGCCGCACTGGGAAATTGGCGAAAAATTAGGAATTCTCAACTTTGAACGGGCAGTAAAAATTGCTGGGCCCCGATTTGTCACCTTAATTGGAGCCGGTGCAGCCCTGGAAAGAGCGATTATTCAATTCATGCTTGACCGCCACACCAAAGCTGGTTATATAGAAGTGATTCCCCCACTTTTAGTTAACACTGAATCCCTCACAGCTACCGGGCAATTGCCCAAATTTGCTGAAGAAAGTTTTAAGTGCGATCAAGACGATTTGTGGTTAATTCCTACTTCCGAAGTTCCGGTTGTCAATTTGTATCGAGGTGAAATATTGACAGCAGAACAGTTGCCGATTTATCACTGTTCTTTTACTCCTTGTTTTCGCCGAGAAGCTGGCAGTTACGGCAAGGATACGCGGGGATTAATTCGGTTGCACCAATTTAATAAGGTGGAATTGGTGAAACTTGTGCATCCGAGTACCTCTGAGGCAGAGCACGAAAAGCTTGTGCAGGATGCTGAGGGAGTTTTGCAGGCGCTGAAATTGCCTTATCGGGCGATCGAGCTTTGTACCGGTGACTTAGGTTTCGCGGCGGCAAAAACCTACGATTTGGAGGTTTGGCTGCCTTCTGCGGGCAAATACCGCGAGATTTCGAGTTGTTCCAACGTCGCAGATTTTCAAGCGCGGCGGGCTAACATTCGCTTTAAAGAAGCGGGGAAAAAAGGCACTCAATTTGTGCACGCGCTTAACGGTTCTGGTTTAGCTATCGGCCGGACAATGGCAGCTATTTTGGAGAATTACCAGCAGCCGGATGGAACTATAAAAGTGCCGGAAGTGCTGCAATCTTATCTCGGTCGCGAGGTCTTGTAAACTAGGTTTGTAAGCGGTTGTGCATTTAAATTGCCTATTTGGGGCGGGCTAGAAGCCCACCCCATAAGAATTTGATTATTTCTTGATGTGTAATTTAAATAGATTTCTTGCATATATCTTTGATTGATAGGTTGACCGCAGATGTCAGGCAGATAAACACAGATAAACGCAGATACAATTTTAAGATAATTGGTGAATAAATGCAATCTTGTCTATCTATTTTTCTTGAATCTCTTGTGGGGCGTTGCTCTGAGCATCACCCCAAATATACAATTTAAATGTCCCAACCGCCGACTCACAAATTTTTGAGCGCTTCCTTGATATCCAGCGCCAAAAATCTATCCAACGCTAAATACATCCAATAAACAGATAACTGAGCATCACTGCTAGTCTTTTGAAACCCCAAAGCAAAGCTCATTTTTTGATAACTGGGGTGAATAATTAGCGTGTACAAGTCGCAAAGATTAGGAAAATCTGTCTGCATTTCTACTAAAATTTTTTGTGCATCCTCAATCAAAGTAATCCGGTATTCTTCCAAGTATTTCGGATCGATGATCCAACAGCGAACAAATACTGACTGGCAATTTTCATCCCCTGGTAGCGCCATTTTGAAAGGATCGATCTCAGAAACAGAACTTAAATGCAGGCTTTTGCTGGGAGCACTAAAAAAATTAACTTCCGATTCACTAGCGGTGGGATAAAGTAAGTAAAACCCGACTGGATTGAGATTGTCGCAGCGACGCAAAACTCGTATTCCTTTTGAATATTGACCAGCCGAAAGTCGAATAATTTTAGCAATCTTTTGGGGAACTGCGTTCGTGCTGCGGTTCATCCAGTTATAATAAGTTGCTAGTAAATTTGCTACGGGAATTGCGTCGCATCGAGGGTTAAAATCATCTAATTTGAGTTTGACTGGATTTTCGGGCTGCGGGGTATCTAAAATTTCGGAAACTGGTTGAATTTCAATTGCTGTGGCGTTACCGTCAAAGTGTTTTGCGATCAATCCGAGTGCTGCTAATTTGTCTAACATCATGCCGGCGGCGCGATCGCTCCCGCGATCGGAATCGGAGTAAAATAGTTCTGCGGCTTCCCGGTGAGTGCACTGCACTTCTGTTGCTGGCAATTCCAGTTTCGCCAGCGGCGGTTTGAGGCGGGGCTGGCTTTCCTGAAGCTGTTTCACCGATAAGTAAATCCAAAGCCTGACAAAGCATTCAGCCCTAGTGCGAGTTACGCCTACTCGTTTCATCAACAGCGAAACAGCGGCGCGGCGTTGAGATTGAGAATACCAAGCATCTAGTTTTTCAATATCCATTTCAGTCGGGAAGCAGGAAAGGAACTCTAGTTATATATTTTGGCTTAATTTTTCAAAAAACTTCATGCCGCTTCAGGTTACTTGTTGCCGCTATTGCTCAACTTGCCTGATTGCCGGCGACTCTACAATATAGCTGGTTGCTCCTTGCAAGTTCACGACTTCACAAAGCACAATCAATTTTAGATGTTTTCTGGCTGGATTTAATAAAGCAACGAACTCGACTAAATTAGCAATTTTAGAGGTTGACGGTATGTACAGCGCTTATATCAATCGGATTGGAAAATTTTTGCCCGGAAAACCAATTAATAATGATGAGATGGAGGAGTATTTGGGCAAAATTGCCGATCGCCCTTCGAGAGTTAGAAAGCGCATTCTCAACAGCAACGGGATTAAACAGCGCTATTACGCGATCGACAAACAGCAGCAAACACTGTATTCTAACAGCCAAATGGCAGCCTTTGCCGTCCGGGATGCGATCGCCCAGGCAAATTTGGAACCAACGGCGATCGACTTACTAGCCTGCGCCACCACTTTACCAGACTTATTAGTACCAGGATTTGCCAGCACAGTACACGGCGAACTTTCCGAATTATCTCCCCTAGAAATAGTTTCTACTCAAGGAGTTTGCTGTGCCGGAATTACTGCCTTAAATTACGCCGCATCTCAACTCGAACTCGGCAAAAAACAAACAGCAATCGCCGTAGCCTCCGAATTTCCCTCGCGCCTGTTCAAAAACACCAAATTTGAAGCAGAAACATCAGTCCAAGCCGGAAAACCCCTACCTTTCGATACAGAATTTCTGCGCTGGATGCTATCAGACGGTGCTGGAGCATTTTTGTTGCAAAACCATCCCAACAGCACAGGAATTAGCTTAAAAATAGAATGGATTGAATTGATTTCCCACGCCAACGCTTATCCAGTTTGTATGTATTCAGGATTAGCAAACGAAACAGCAACCAAAAGCTGGTTAGATTATTCCTCCTACCTCGATGCAGCCGCAGCCGGAGCTTTTGACTTGCGGCAAAATATTCGCTTGCTCGACAATGTAATGCAATTAGGTGTTGAAGGTTGGCTGAGATTGATTAAAGCAGGGAAAGTTTTTCCGCAGGAAATCGACTGGCTGCTGTGCCACTATTCCTCTCACTTTTTCCGGGGACAAATTGTCGAACTTCTGGAACAAGCAGGCTGTATGATTCCAGAAGAAAAATGGTTTACTAATTTGTACACCAGGGGAAATACAGGCTGTGCTTCAATTTATTTAATGTTAGAAGAATTGTTCAATTCTGGCAAATTGCAGCCCGGACAAAAAATATTTTGTTTCGTACCGGAAAGCGGCCGATTTACAACAGCTTACATGATGTTAACTGCTGTGGAAAGCAGCAATAAACCTATGATTTCTCAAATGTCTAAATCCGTTGATGTTCCCGAAGCTTCGCCTCTCGAAAGTGTTAAAACGGAACACCCCAACTCTCCGCAAGCTTATTTATTGCGGGAGTTAGCCTGGATTTGGCTGAAGTTCGATCGCGAAATTCGTTCCGTTCCCATTGTCCGTAAATTGTACCGGGGAGAGTTTACAATAGAAGACTATCAAGCATTGCTGTGCAATCTCCGCCCGCAAGTTGTCGAGGGTGCTCGCTGGATTGCGCGCGCTGCTTCTAACATGACTGACTTCCGTTTGCGATCGACTTTTATCGGCCACGCCCAAGACGAACACCGCGACTATCAAATGCTAGAACGGAATTATGTTTCTGTCGGCGGCGAGTTGTCAAAAATCGTCGAATATGATAAGAATATTGGCAGCGAAGCCCTATCAGCTTTTATCTTCCAGCAAGCATCGCGGGAAAATCCGGTTGATTTAATTGGTAGTATGTTTATTATCGAAGGATTGGGCAATCGGTTGGCGGGAAAGTGGGCAAAAGAAATTAAGGAAACTCTCGGATTGCAAGACGAACAAGTATCATTTTTAGCTTATCACGGAGCGAATGATGAGTCCCATTTAGCGAAATTAGAAAATTTGATTAATGCTGAATGGATGACGGATGATATCGCCCGCCGCATTGTCAAAACTGCCCGCGTTACTGCTCGTTTATATTTGCTGCAATTGGAGGAAATCCGCTAATGCAAAAGCTGCAAAAACAAGATACGGAAAATCTCCCGGATGAGCGAAAAATTCCTTATGCTACGAAACCTTACAACCGCCGAGATCCGAATGTTTGGGATGTCCTGTTTTGCGATCGGTCAATTCCCGTCGATTTAGTTGCCAAAGCATACATGATGCGGGATTTACAAAACTGGACTCGCAGTTACTTGCTCATCCCGATCAAAATAATTGCTAACTTGTTGCTGGCGGTAATTATGACCGCCAAGCGCCTGTTGCCATTTCAATTTCGCGCTTACACTTTAATGCACAAATCGGCAGCATTTTTCCTAAATAACTTTGTCTCGCCAGAAGCTTGTTATTTAATTGTGCGGCACATCTGCGCGGGTTCCAACATTATCAACTTCTTGATTGATAACGGCCCGGATACCCAGATTGAAAAGTCAAAATTGTATCCGCGCACAGTTAGCGATTTAGCTGACAATGCGTTTCTGGAACACGACTTAATTCTGTATAACTTTGTGTGGGACTACAACCAGGCAATGCTGACAAATCCCAACTGGTTGCAGATTGTCAAAAAACGGGGAATTAATTATGATAGCATTCAACCTGTGGAAGTTGCAATAGATTTTGAGAAACGCAGGTGGCTGAGGATTCTAGATTTAGAATCTGCGATCGAATTGTTTAAAGTATTTTATTCTCTGTGTTTGACTAGCGACGAATTTGCGCGAGCAGTGATGTCGCTTCAGTTAGATGAAAACTTCGGAGTGTACGTCAGCGAAATTACGGAAAATTGCGATTGGAATCATGTAATTGTGAACCGCCATCCGCTAGCGCCAAACAGTCCGTTTAATGCAGCGCGCGACTTGTTTTTGCACGGGATAATTTCGGAATATCTCTATCGGTACTTGGAACTGCGAAAAGAGATGAGCAATGTTTCAAAGTAAGGTGCTTAGGTAGGTGCAACGTAAGCACCTTACGAATATAATTAGCGCGTCCAATAACTTTTTGCGTAAGTCCTGAAGTTTGAAAGAATGGTTAATTTTTAGGTCAAAAATTAATAGGAAAACTCAAGCTGCTGCTAGCTGTGCTTGTTCTGCTGCTTTGGGCAAAGTCTGATTTACCACAATCCATTTGCCTGTAATTGGGTCGCGGTAAGTAATAAACGGATTAGATTTTAAAGGTTGACTGCAAGGTTTAGCGCCCATTTCTCACTCCCAATAGATGGTATTGAATAACTACTACAACACCATACCTTTAATAATCGGCTATTTTGCCTAAAATCCGCGTGATTTATAACTCAACAATAGGTGATATTTTAGGTATGTTTTGGTGACATAGAACACTGCCTAATGTGATTTAAAACTGCGTTGGCAGTGAGCATTATCACCAAAAACCTTCCGTAAAAAAAATCTGCCTTCTGGTTTTTACCTTCTACCTTCAAAAGTGCCACTATTTTCAGTGAATATCTGATATTATTAAGTAAGGTAAAGACGTTTATCAGAGATCGCCCTCACAAATTTATGGTGCTATTTGGATTTGGCAAAAAGTCGAGCCTGCCCTCTGCTCAAGAGGCATTACCGGGACGGGCAGAGCAGATAGCGGTACCGGCAACTCACTTTGTTAACGGCAATCCGCTCAAACCTCCCTTTCCAAACGGCATGGAGATTGCCGTGTTTGGTTTGGGCTGTTTTTGGGGCGCGGAACGGAAATTTTGGCAGCAAAATGGAGTTTTTTCGACTGCTGCGGGTTATGCGGCGGGGATTACTCCGAATCCTACTTATAACGAAGTTTGCAGCGGGATGACGGGACACAATGAAGTTGTTTTGGTTGTGTTCGATCCGAAAGTAGTTAGTTACGAAACGCTGCTGAAAGTTTTTTGGGAAAGTCACAATCCGACTCAAGGAATGAAGCAGGGTAATGATTCGGGTACTCAATATCGATCGGGCATTTACACGTATTCAACCAGCCAGATGCAGCTAGCTGAAGCTTCGCGGGATGCTTACCAGACAGCTTTGACGGAGGCCCGCTACGGTAAGATTACTACTGAGATTATTGAGGCTCCTGAGTTTTATTACGCAGAAAGCTATCATCAGCAGTATCTTGCTAAAAACCCGAATGGTTATTGCGGTTTGGGCGGTACTAAGGTTTGTTTGCCTGCTATGTCTGAGGCTTGAAATTTGATCCCGCTTGATCGGGACACATAGATCAGACGGCGGTTGAAACCGCGTCTACACAAACGATGTCCGCCTCCGCGGACTGAAGATCAGATGGCGGTTTAACTGGTTCCCAGGCTCCAGCCTGGGAGCCCATATTTAGAGGCTCTGCCTCGCTTGGGAAAATGGAGGCAGAGCCTCCGGATCTGCGTTACCAGGCTGGAGCCTGGTAACGAGTAATAAAATAACGTAATTTTAATCGCCGTTCTTCAACCCGCGCACCATCCGGGTTTTGTTTGTGTAGACGCGGTTTCAACCGCCCGATCTTCTGCCACAAAACGCGGAATATATTAGTAGTTGAAAACAGGTGAGAAATGCTGACGGCTGTTGTAATTATCAATTTAATGATATCTGTGGTGTGTTTTTATATCGCTACAAGAGTGTGGAAAATCAGACGGACGATCGCACGTTTGGAAATTCGGATCACAGCAATGGAGCGCTGTAGCAGCAATGTCCTCGCAAAATCGCCGAATTTTTTTGCTAAAAGGCAGCAAGGTGCTCACCAATTACGGCGGGATTATCAACAACTGGAATTGCAACTGCAACAGGTTCAGCAACTTTTGAGATTGCTGGGTTTGGGACGGATGCTTTGGCTCAGGCGCGATCGACTTTTGAGGTAAGCTATCCTAAAATTGTATGGAGAGAAGTTATAAAAATGTCATCTAAACGTTCAGGATTATTTATTGGCGGTCTGTTGGTGGGTTCTGCGATCGGGGCCGTGACTGGGTTGTTGATGGCACCGCGACCGGGGAAGGAGACGCGGCAGATCTTGAAAAAATCGGCCGATGCTTTGCCGGAGTTGGCGGAGGATTTATCGAGTAGCGTCCAGTTGCAGGCCGATCGACTTTCGGAAACTGCACTGCGTAATTGGGACGAAACTTTGGTTAGATTGAAGGAGGCGATCGCAGCGGGTTTAGAAGCGACGCAGCGGGAACGCCAAACGCTGTCGGAAACTGAAGTCGAAGTAAGTCCTCCGTTGCGCCCTCCTGTCCGCTAAATTACATGAAATCCCAAACCCCACATCCGAGATTCAAGTGAGTGATCCCATATTCTGGCTAGGACTTTCGATTTTGCTAGTGGCGGTTAGCCTAACTGCTGTTTTAGTGACTTTAATACCTGCGGTGCAAGCGCTAGCAAGGGCAGCCCGCAGCGTCGAAAAGCTCGCTGACACGCTTGCGCGCGAGTTTCCGCCTACTTTGGAGGCGATTCGGTTGACGGGGCTGGAAATTAGCGAGTTGACGGATGATGTCAGCGATGGGGTGCACAGTGCGGGGGAGGTTGTCAAACAGGTCGATCGAAGTATTGGTACCGCGAAGAAGCAGGCGCAAAACGTGCAGGTGACAACTCGCAGCGTGGTGACTGGGGTGATGGCTGCTTGGAAAAGTTTAACTCGGAAGCCGCCGATTTCTGGGACAAATCGCCGATCAGATAGATTGTCGGCGAGTCAAAGAAGTGCGATTTCGCTGAGGGATTCGGGTTTGGATGACAGGTATTCTGGGGGTTACGGCGCTGGTGCGAGTAATGGGGAATCGCCACGGTTGAGGAAGGGCGAGGGTTCTGGTTTGTCGGGGGATTCGGAAGATTTTGAGCAAGTGTCGAAGGATTCTTGATAGTCGATCGCTTTTTACCTTCCTTGTTTCAACTTTTGAATTTCCTCCATACTCAATCCTGTTGTTTGAGCGATCGTTGCTTCATCTAACACATCCAGAAGTCCTTTGGCAATTTCAAGCGCTTTTTCCTTCATTGCCTGTGAAACAGCCTGTGAAACAGCCTGCTTAACAGCTTTAGTAATAGCATTCCGCTGGTCTTGTATGTAAATTTCCTGATGTTCTAAATCTTCCAACTCTTCGCGGGTTAAATCGGCGCGATTTGCAACTTCAAAAGCTTTCTGAATTGCTGGCACTTCTCCCATTTGTTCGGGTACGAGTTCTAAACTTTTGGCATTTTTCAGGAAATAGATCCACTTATCGGTGAGAGTTTCTAATTCCTCTAGCTTTTTGCCAAATTTCGGTAATTCCACAAACACTAACTCGATATCATAAATTAGATAGTCAACCAAAAAATCTTTTTCTTTTAGGACAAAGCGGGAAATTACTTTGTCGAGATTGGGGAACATTTCAAAGTCAGTAATAGTTAACGCAATTACCGGATTTAGTAGCGTGTAATCTGCTCCCGTATCGAGTTGAATCGAGTAAGCTTTAGCAGCATTGTACAAGATCCGCTTTTCAAAGCCTTCTACATTCAATACCTGCATTTCGATAATAACTGTTTGCTCGTTATTCAGTTTAGCTCGGATATCTAAGTAAGTATCTTTAACTCCTCTAATTTTGGGGGGTTGATAGGGATTGAGGATTTCTAAAGATTCGATCGCAGAATTGCCTTGATAGAGGATAGCGTTGAGAAAACTGATGAGGATGTCTTTGTTTTGTTCGTCGCCGAATATTTTTTTAAAGGCAAAATCTGTTTTGGGATTGATAAATCTCATTTTTGAAACCTCGACTGTGAAGGAATCGATCTCGATTATAATTATACCATTTATACTGTTTGATTGAGGGTCTTCTCAGATGGCAAGGCTTTTTTGTAAGATTTGTGGTTGAAGGGCGATCGCCCTTCAGTTAGATTAGTTACTATAGGGGCGATCGCACATCTAATCGTTTTTATCTAAGTCTTCTTTTTTCGGATTTTCTGAAGTTGAGGGGAATTCTAGTCGAATGTTAATATCAATTGTTAATGTATTTTGATTTTCAAAACCCATATCAACTATTTTTACTAAAGCCTCGATCGGTAAAGAACTATTTAATTTAGCTTTCACAGACGACTGAGTTTTAAATCCTGCTTCCTGTAGCCGATCGCAAACATTTCTCCAATTTCCCACGGATTCATTCGGTAAATCTGCGAGTTTTTTCACATATTGGTATAAAGTTTTACATAGATCAACCACAGTCTTTCTAAGTCCCAGTGTTTGGCGGCTTCGGTAAATAAGTCTTCTTTTGAGGCCATTGTCGGTGTTGTGAAATAGACCTCTTGCAAAAATCGGAAAATACCCTGAAATCATCTGCGTCAATCAGTGTTTATCTGTTTACATCTGCGGTTTCTCTATCAAGCCCGTGACTTCTGCAAGAGGTCTAATGTGGCTAACGTCAGCATAACCGAAATTGCTAACGTTATCGTAGTCAATAGTACCGAGCAATTCCAATATTTTTAGTTGCTTGCGACGTTGAATGTACTCGCATAAAGTCGCTTCAATTAATATATTAGGTGTTGGATGATTACTCAAATCAAGGGCTTCTTGAAGAAGAGTTTTGTCAATTTCGAGCGTATTTACCATGTATTTTCCTCATGCAAGTAGGGTATGACGCAATTGTCACCGAACACTGCTGTATTTTTAGTGTAACACTGAAAATATATCAATGGGCGATCGCATCTGAACTCAGAAGTTCCGGCGTGACTCGTCGCCAAGTTTCTCCCCAAAGAAAGAAATCCTGATTCGGCGTAATGCACCAACTTCCATGTATAATTGCCATATTGATTAGATTGTGATGGAAAAAAATATTGGGTTTTCTTGCGTTAACCCAACGGACGAGAAAACACTGAAAAAATGGCTTTAGTGGTAAATCACTAACATCAAGCCTTAAATAACTTTACTTGAAATATACCTCAAAAAATATGAAAGCATCAGAAACTAAACTACAAAAAATCCTAGAAGGAACCCAACAATATCTTGTTCCGCTATTTCAACGTCCTTATAGCTGGGAAAAACAACAATGGGAAAACTTATGGAATGATCTGATAGACTTGACAGAACAGGAAACTATGACACCTCATTTTATGGGTTCTATTGTCACGTTACAAACTATTTCTCTACCTGAAGGAGTATCTAAATATTTATTGATTGATGGTCAACAAAGACTAACAACTATTTTAATTTTATTGGCGGTTGTCCGCGATCGCGCGAAACAACAAAAAGAAACAAATAAACTAGCAGAACAAATTAATAATACTATTCTAATTAATCCTTATGAAACAGGTTTAGAACTATATAAACTACAACCTACTCAAGCAGATCGCTGGAGTTTTCATCATATTATCGATCAGGGTTCTCCTAATTCTGAAACATCTTTAATTAATGAGTGTTATCGCTTCTTTGACAAAAAATTGAGTCAGAAAGACATTGAATTGAGCTTAATTAAAACAGCCATTATTAGCGGTTTTTCCTTGGTTAGTATTCTTTTAGACAAAGACGAAAATCCGCACTTAGTTTTTGAAAGTTTAAATGCTAAAGGAAAACCATTAAGTCAAGCCGACTTAATTAGAAACTACTTTTTTATGAAGATTAATGAAGAAGAACAGCAGAAAAATTATGCCAAATATTGGGAACCGATGCAAGCTGCTTTAGGTGATAATTTGACTGAGTTTATTCGTCATTACTTAATGAAATATGGTCGGGAAGTTAAAAATGACCAAGTTTATTTGACATTAAAGGATAGGGTTAATGTCAAAAATGCTTTAGAATCTTTAGAAGATTTAGCTAAATTTGCTGATTACTACAATAAACTAATTAATCCTAGTCAGGAAACCAATAAATCTATTAATAGTTTGCTGATGCGGATCAAACGACTAGAATTAACTACAGTCTATCCATTTCTACTCAATTGTTATGATGATTACAGTAGACCTCTTGCAAAATAATTTTATGATATAATGGAAAGTTTTGCTTTACTGGATTGAATCCAAAGTCTTAACTTATTTTTACTCTTGCCTTGCTAGAAACAGGATAAAATACTAGAAACTTATATT
>NZ_JAIGNI010000038.1 GCF_026130175.1 Lyngbya sp. CCAP 1446/10
CGAAAAGTAGCTAATGGATTTAAAGAAACAATGAAAATTATTTTTGATGAATATCTACCAAAATGGAATTATCGTGCAGTGCCGACTATTTAACCAACGCTAAAGTTATTAAATTTTCATTCCTTACCAATCAGTTTGTAGCGCTCCGACTTCAGCCAAATCGCGCGAACCTGCCAAGTTTCATCGCGGTTGATCTCGCCCATAGTGTGAACGCGATCGTGCAAAGTCGTCCCTTCTATGGTATACTGGTTGTCCGCAAATTCTCCCGCGCAAGACATTCGCCAGCAGCGGTGGGGACAGTAGGAGTATTGGTTCAGAAGTGCGATCGAAATGTAATCAAAATCGTTCATAATTTTGATGGTTTGTAGGAGATTAGTAATTGGAATTAGCAACAGGCAAGATGCCTGTGCCACAAGAGTTTAGTGTTATTGTGGGGTGGGCATCTTGCCCGCCCTGGAATTCTGGCATCTTGCCCGCCCTGGAATTCTGGCATCTTGCCCGCCCTCAAAATCCGTTTAACTCTTATTAACAACTATTCGTCGAGTCATTCCCATCCCCATCGGAGTTTTCCTCCCCACCCCGCAGTAAACAGCAAAATCAGCCAAAGCGTTAATTTGCTTAATCACTAAAGGCTCCACATCTCCCAAAATCCGATAACTAACCTCCCCAACCATGCCGACAAAATCGCTTTGATAGTTAGTCAATTTTTCACTTCGGATATTGACAAATGTCGAATAAAGTGCATCGAATGACAGGTCGGGAATTGCGATCGGGCTGTACTTGTTCCACCGACTGAGGAGACTGTTAAAAACGCAGTCTCTAGTAGGAATCACTGAATCAAATTTTCCCTGTCGAAAGGTAGTAGGAGTCGCAAAACTGAAGGCAATTAAGCGATTAGTTTCAGAAGCGCGATCGTACAATTGAGAGTAATCGCAAGCATTAGCCCAAGGCTGATCTACTTGGGGCGTTCCCAAAATCTTAGTAATCATCAAATCCGCCGGGCCCAAATGCCACGGCTTCGAGGGATTGAGATTCAGCCAAAGATTAGTTAATTTGCCGAATAGAGTGTCATCCAGCAGACTAATTCGCCACCAACACAGCGTGTGTTCTGGAATCGGTTCTGTGTGTTCCCATTGCAGGAAGTGGTGTTTTTTGAAAGGGCATTTTTTAGTTTGCAAAGGGCTGAGGGTGAAGGATTTTTGGGCTGTGGCATCGTGGAGGCGATCGCCGAGTTCTTTGTCAACGGAGCTCGCGAGGGTGAGAAAGAGGGCGTGGAGGTGTCTTCCCGTTAGGTATCCGGGGGATATTGGGGAGAGTGGGAGAAGGTTGAGGATGAGGCTGTGCGGCATATTTAGTTAATAGTTGGTTGTGTTGATTGCTTAGATGATAAAAGGCTCATCATCGGGGAGACGTAGCTGCTTGCTTTTCATTGCCATAGTTAAAATTCCTGATAATCCGGGTAAAAATCTGTAATTCTGTTTTTCAACATCGTCACAAGCAATCACGATCGGATATGAGACAATTCCTTGCTTTCGGAGTTGGAAAATAGCAGCAGCATTTTTGACTCCGCAAACTATTACCCCCGGTAGCAAATGTTTTTCCAGCACTTTCAGTAAAGGAGTTGGTGCGATCGCACTTCCCAGCCGCCGTTCTATTCTACAATTTGGAAAAGCCGTTAACTTGTTGAGTTCTTTGTTAACAAAGTCTTGGTAATTGTCGCGATACCGCATCCGAAAATTTAATTCATAAGTAACTTCAGCGCGTGCCGTCACCACCACAAATTCGCCATCTTCAGCAAATTCGTAATAACGTAAGAGATGGAGAGGGTCTAAAATTGTTTCTTCCGAATCATCCAGCAATAAGCCTTGAGGGTCGCGAATGGGGAGACTTTCAAACAAGCTGGAACGAAATTGAAACAGCGGTGCATAACTAGCACTCCAAATCTCAGCAAAGTCTTTTAATTCTTTCCCAGCATCAGCATCTTCTTGAAACAACTTTTCAAATTGTTCTATGCTAGCCCTTTTTGCTTTTAGTTCCTCAACTTCAAACGGATAGTGAACGTCTAAAAACTTTTTGACAAAAGCTTGACCGCCTTTGATGTATTTCCACTGGCTTTTGAGAGTGAGTTTTTTCGCAGAGACTTTGACAATATCTTCGGCCCCGCGCAGAGTTCGCATTCGGCGGCGGTAATAGTCCCAGTCGCGATTTCCTCCGAGTGTTTCTTTCAGAGTATTGAAAAGTTGCGGTATTAACTCGCTACCGGGTAAATTCTCAAATTTTTCTTCAAGTTCTAACAGAGGACGGGCAATTTCTAGAAAGGCTTCTGAACGCCAATAAACATCTAAAAAAGGTTTGTCTAGGCAGGGAATACTGTCAAGCATTTGTTTGAGTGCGGCGCGTCCTCCCGAACAGTCTAGGGTGGATAAACCTTGTTCCCAAGCCGTTTCTGGTAAATATGCGATCGCCTCTGAATCAATATTGGTTTCAGACTTACCTAATACCCGTCCAACTCGTCCCAATCGCTGCCAAAACGAGAACCGATCGCGACTGGAAAAAATCAACCAATCCAAGTTTTGCCGCGTCGGTGCAGGATTTCTTTCAAAGTTAAATCCGACATCTACAGTGCTTGTTGCTAAGATAATCGGGCACTGCATTGCTCGTTTCCTATCTGCAATGGGTGCAGGGCCAGTAATTCGACCGATGACATTACCAAGTCCTCTTTGTTTCAGCAAGTGGTATAGATCGTTGATGTTAACAAGAGCATCCAAAATTACAGCACCATTTTGATCGGGATTTTCTCGAAAACGGTTGACCACTTCCTCTGCTAATTCTAGTAAAAACTGGTCTCTTTCAGGTGGCGATCGCAATTCAAGATTAACTGCTGTTTGTGATGGTAAAAGATGAGAATTGTCTGTTTCTCCATTAATCCAGGCTATTTTGACACCCTTGAATTCTAAATTTTTCAGTGCTAACTCACAAGCTGGTTCTGGTGTTGCTGTCAACAAAACTACTCGCCGCCCGTATTCAAAAAACCCGAAAACGTAAGAATAAGCTAGATAAAACAGTAAACTAACCAACTGTTTAGCGTCATATAGATGAAATTCATCAAAAATGACCGTACCAAACTTTTGGTAAAAAGCACTGGCGATGTTAGTGCGATCGTTCTTGTTGTAGGCAAAGAAAGTCGCGTAGTAAAAAATATCAGGATTTGTCACCAAAATAATTGGTCGATTAGCCCCGACATCTGAAAAGATTGTAGCCGGATTCCGCAGCACATTGTACAGCTTCTCGCCCGGACGATTACCAACTTTATCATTAGGCCATTCCCTAACTTCTCTAGCAGAAGCAGATTTCACAACGTGACGCAAACCTGCTGCCCGGACAAACTTTTCTAAAGCTTCCCGCTGTTGTTCGACTAAGGCATTAGTCGGCGCGACATAAACAGCACTTTGAGTGGGATTGTGCAGTAATACTGTACAACTAGCTTCTGTTTTTCCTGTGCCAGTTGGCGACCAATTGAGAGTAATATCGGCATTCCGAGACTGTTCAAATACATCAACTTGATGCTGAAGTGCATTTTTTATAAAAGCTAACTCAGGCGGCAGCGATGCACAAGCTGAAATACTTCGAGGTTCTAGCTTAATAAGTAATCTTTCATTAGCCATTTTGTCTACCTCCGCAACAGAAATATAAATTGGCTGGAACAATCATTTCACCAATCTGCCAAGCTGCACCTCGAAAGGAAAGGTTTTTCAGCAAAGGTGCTGGTGGCATCGAAATTAAATCGAATGACAAGAGTTCTAGATTAGGCGGCAAATCAGCTACACTTAAATAAGCTTGACTTTGATAATCGCCGCTCGGCAAAAGAGTTATTTCAAGTTCAGAGAAAACATTCACTTTGACTTTACTCATGAATTTACCCACACGAATATAATCGGGTAATTCGCAATTTCCAAACACCACTGTTTGAAACTTATTGCCCCGTTCAATCATCCGCAACCGTCCGGTTTGAGGAAAATTACTTGCTTTAAATGAACTTGGTTTTTTACCTTCTCGTCGCTGAATTGGTAAATCTTCACGGGCTGTAGCGACGCGGTTATGAGTCATCACGTACCAATAAGCATCAGAAAGTGCGTTGAACCGCTCAAATCTGAATGTTACTCTGCCGTTGATTGGGGAAGCTGGCAATACATAACAAGCTTGTGCGATCGGTTCTAAATCTTCTTTGTAGGTTGGTCGTCCGGTTGCCTCACCTTGAAGGCGATAGGGGGAACGTACCCAGCCAAAAGCATAGGCAAGAGCATAGTTCCCGATCGCACCTTCAGTGTAATAGGTATCAGACAACTCCCTAGAGGCAAAAAAGACTGGTTCTGCACACCACAGTTCGACTATTCTTGCCTTTTGAAAAGGAAGTGTTGACATAGATTAACTCTCTGTTTCTACAGGTGTTTTTTTGCTTTTGGCTTTGCTTTTTTTCTCAGCAGGAGGCAGACGGAAAGGCTGGTAGGATTTATCCAATCGCTTCAGAAATTCATCGCGTTCTGTTTCAGACCAGTGACGGTCTACGTCGGCAATTAAACTATCTAATTCATCCTGAGAAAGCTGCATCGAAACTCCACGCTTGTTAGTCCAAGTTGCAATGACTTGCTTGATTGCTGCACTCAAAACATCAATATCGAAGGGATGTTCTAAAGGCTTTGGCAAAGCATCATAAGTGGCTTGTACTAATTCTAGAGAACTCGGAAGTTCTGCTATGCTGCCAAAGACTCCTAATATCTGGTTTTCCATCCGTCCAACTCGGCTGGAAACTGCACCGTAGCGGCTTGTTAACAGAATGTTGCCGATCGCATAACGCAACTCGTCAGCCGTAATATCTTTGAGGGTGACGACATCAATAAAATGCACTCCAGGTTTGATATATTCGCTCGTATTTAAAGCTGTTGATGCTTTGGTATCTTCCTCTCGTTTCAGACGCATTGTCCCATTTTCATAGATAGCATTGATTGTGCGATCGCCTACAGCCTGACCAGCAGTCAAAATACTAAAAGCATCTTCAGTCCAAACCCGGCTTTTTTGAGCGCCGCGGCCTCCAGCAGCAAAACCGTAAAGAAAACAATCCACGCACATTTCGCAAGGTGCATTTGTGTTTAGCGAACAAAGAGTGCCTTCTTTTGGACTTGTATAAAGAAGTTCGTGAGCTCTTAAAAACTCGCGCCCCCTGCGCCGTTCCGGTGCTACCTGTTTACGCTTAGTCATCACCAAGCGTTGAACGATAGTTTTTTTGTCTTCTAAACCAGCCGGAACAAATTCGCTACACATTGGTTCGCCAGAACCTTCTGTGCGAAAAATAGTTTCAGAATGGGTTGTCCTGAGAACAACTAAAGTGATAATTCGTCCCTTGGGAAAATTTTCGTAAGTGGGAGCAAGAACAGGACTTAGTTTGTTAATTGACATGGGAACCTCCTAATTAATTAAACAGATGTGGTGGTTTCAACAGAATCATCAGAGTTATCTTCAGACTTTCTTTTGGGAAGCTGCTGATATGCTTCTTGCCAGAAAAACAAATATGCAGCTTCAAGTTTGTCTTTATCGGTGAGAAGTTTCTCTGGACGCGCTTGATAAACTTCCTCGTAAAGCTTTCGCAAAATGTCGTAATATTGCTTGATTTGTTCGCGCTTAGTTGCACCGACAACGTGATCGCGAATGCGATCGAGGCGAGTGTGGTACTGCTGCACTAGAGAGGCAAACATAAACTCTAAATCCATGTAAGGCTTTTGGGAACGCACTGCTGCTGTAAAATCAGTGAATGGTTCTGCTAAAGACGTGCGTTTGAAAGAACTTCCCTTGAGGTTAGCAGCCGCCGCAATTTGAGCTGCTTCTTTAAGGTATTTCGTTAAAAGCGTGTTTTCATTGGGCATAAGACTCTCCAGTAAACTATTCAATGGGTCGCGAATGCGACTCCAAATTACACTCAGATTAGGTTCATCTTGTTCTCGTAAAGTCCAGCGCAGCAGTACATAATAAAGGTCAAAAGGTTGTGCTGCTGCACGGGCTAAATCGTATAAACAATCATCGGCTTTCTGAATGCTGGCAACTGCGATCGCTAATTTACCGATACAGCGCAGCCGCTTGAGGATTTCCTCGGCTTCTTGACGGCTGTATTGTCCGCTTCCTAGCAAAGTTTGAAGTGCCGCCGGAATTCCCTCTACTCGCCCGTAAATATCTGATGATATTTCTACTTCTAAGTTGCCACTGAGGGTAAAGGGAAAGCCAAACTCTAAGGATAAGGATAATTCTAAAGCCAGTCGCAGTGACTTGAGCAAGGCAAGAGAAGCATTAGCATCTCCCCAAACTAAGGCTTCGGTAACAGTTGCATGGATAAATTCTGGACGTTTAGGAAATGCAATTCCTACAACTTTGTTAGGCTTGAATTCGAGAATGTTGTCTTTGTACAGCTTAAACTCGTCAACTGTTACTGTACCACCTTCAGCATTTGTAGCAGCAAGTTCTTTTAAATGTTCTCGCCAAATCCGAAGTAATTCTGGAGAAGAACCTTTCGGTAATGCTAGGTGCAAATAGATGGGGTCTTTTTTATTGGCAGCCGGAAAGTTTGCCCCAATTGCCATTAACTGATAAGCCAAGGCTGCCATTGAGTCTGCTTGCCTTTTTGGTTCTGCGCTGCTTCCACCGGGTAAGCGATTAGAAAATACTTGAACTTTTGTACCGGGCGGCATATTGCCAGAAACTAAGTCGTCTGTTTCGCTGAAAGTAGACCCAAGAGAACAGCGTTTGCGAGGATTTGCTTCTATATAAGCATTCAGTTCGTCAATTCCGTTCCATTGAAGTGCGATCCTCTCCGAGGGCTGCACTAACGGTAAACTTAAAGTTTTGGCAACTGCTGCGATTATTTCTTCTGAAGCCTCAGATGTCTCTGGTTGTTGGGTACTTTCTTTTCTCAGTTGAAAAGATTCGCGCAGTGCTTCTAGAATGCCCTCTAATCCTTTATGAGCTGCTTTGGCTGCAAATAAAGGTCGCCCGTATTGTCCGTTAAAGGGTTCAATTGCTGCTCTTTGCTGTTCAGAAATACCAACATGAGTAGCAATTTTGTCCCAAACTTCTTTAGGGTTTATTCCTGCTTTTCGATAGCTGAGATAAGCAGCTTTCAATCCTTCGGCGATCGCAAATTCTTCTGCACTGCCAACAGCCAGTAAACCAATGGCTGCTGCGTTCTGCACGGCATCTGCACCCGCAGTATCCCCCCACTTGGCAATATCTTTATTGATTTTATCTGCCTTGAATCCAGCTTTTTTCTTTTCCAATAAAGCCTGCACGTTTAGCAGCACTTCCTCAACATTTTGCTGGATGGCTGATTGAGCAATTTTAATCCCATCTTTGGTTGCCCGTACCAACCGTTCGATATTATTGCCAAAAACTAGGTCGATTTTTGCTTGCCAACAAGTGGCTATCTCTGTTGTTAAATCTACTGCTGGTAAATTTTCTCCTTCAAACAGTTCTCCATCTGGAAAAATTGCTAAAGGAGTCAACCCGTATTTTTGCAAAACTTTTTCGCAAGCCCCCAGCAACAAAGCTGTGATGTAACCTCTGTCTTCAGATACGCGCACTCGAAAAAGTTTACTGGGGCGATCGAAGGCAACGGTTAATTCTTTTTGAACTTTCCGAAAACGTTCGGATTCTGGAATTCCTAAATCGAATAAATCCGCCCCTGTTAACATTGCGGCCCAGCGATCGATCGCTGGATCTTCGGGTAAAAATATCGCCGCATCGCTGCGGTTGTGCCCTGAGTGCCGTTCTATCAATTTTCTGGCTAGTTCAAAGTCATTTTCTGTGACAACAAAGCTGAGTACGCAAGCTTTTTCTAACTGTTCTTGCAAAAATTCCCGATTTCTAGCGAGAGTTTGTACATTGCGTTTTTGTCCTGATAAATCGAGTTTGTTGAGGTCGTGAACGGCCGTTGCTGCTAGCAGTACAGGTCGTTTTTCTTCGGGGACTCCCCCGATGCGACTGACTGTCAACATGAACTGACAGGCGGAGTCGAGATGTTCTGCAAGGGTTGTCCCTTCCCTGACGCCGTACTGGTGATGGGCTGCGTGACGTTTGTAAAGCTGGGGTCGAATTTCGCTGAAATACCGTTCTTCTAAGGTTTTGGGAGGACGGTTCAAAAGTCGGCGCTGGTTTGACACGATCGATTCCTCATGTAAAATTTCTTGCTTGGGACAAGTTTTTGAGTTGCCAACAACTTCTGTAAGTGCAATGATTGTACTTTCTGGGTGTGCAGGCTATTACTATTTACAATAAAATCAATATAGCACGTATTTTTGTAAGTGCAAGTATATATTGAGAAATGTCGCGAAAAAAAGAAGCACTCACCCTTTCAGTCCCGCCGGAAACCAAAGAACAGCTAGAGTCGATCGCCCTTCGCCTCGGTATCAAATGGGGTAAATCCCCCAGCGTATCCGGGTTATTGGTGGCGATCGCCCAACACCGACTCGATGTAGGTGAACCTTTCACGCTCAACTCCGCCGAAGTCGCAGCCTTGCAGCAAAGCATCAGACTGCTGATCGACTCAGGCTATATCGAGCAAGCGCGATCGCTCTCACAACTGCTTGTAACTAGGGGAAACCTAGAAGCCCCGCTGCGCCAATCGCTGCTGCAACAAGTCATCCAGCCCACCGTAGCGTGGCGCATTCAAGCCGAAGAATACATCAACGAGAAACAACCGTTTCTTGTTCTGTACCGCAATCCCAAAGGAGAGGATTTGGCATATACAGTCCGCTATGCCGAGATTTCCTTTGAGGAAAAGCGCTTTTACCTCGAAATTTGGTGCGAAGAGACTGATGACATCAAAAATCCCGATTATCCCGAACTCATCCACAATCGCTGTCTGCGGTTCGATCGCATTCAGTCCATCGTCAAAACGGACGGAGAATGGCGTGATGAAGGCCTAGCTTATCTAAAAGTGTACTTGCACTTTTGCCGTGGCATGGTGAATGCCTACGATCCGAGGGCAAGAGATATCAGCGATCGAGTTGTCGGAGATGTCCGTGAAGTCGTGCGGCGCGTCTCTAATCCTTTTTGGCTGATTCGGGAAGTATCGCGATATTGGGAAGATTGCGCGATCGTGTCGCCCCAGAAGGTGCGCGATCGCTTCCAACAAAAACTGATCGCCCTCTGCCGCCATTACGACATCGACATCCCCGATTAGCCGTTCCCCGAAAAACGCACGGGGGCTCAAGAAACCGGGTTTTTACCGAGATTAAGGGTTTAAATCCAGTATTTTGGTAAAAAACCCGGTTTCTGACAACCCCTGTGTCAGCCCAAAAAAAAGCAGCCCTTAACAGGCTGCACATCGAAAAAAACCGTTGTTTAGTTGTAGGAGAAAACTTTAAATCGAATTCAAGTTGCCGTTATATCAAGTCTCTGGGACTCCGGCGGGCGATCGACTGCCAATCAATTTCGCCATCTTTAGCTACCGCTGACTCACCTTACATTGCTGCTGAAAGTTCGTTCACCATTCTTACCCGGCCTCTGAGCACTGCCCGCAGCAGGCGGTTGACACAGCCTCTATCTTCGTCATTTAGCGACTCGTCCAAGGTGGCGGCCATCAAACCGTAGCGATCGGCTAAAGTTAAAACGCCCGTGTCGCTTACAGAAGCGATGATTTCAGAGATAGCGCCGGGGAGGAGTTGTAAAGCGTTCATGGCAGTGCGGTTGAATTCGATATATTCATAATCCCCCGGTTTCCCGAAAAGATCAGTGATATTAATGAGGTTCCGAAGGTGATTATTTGGGGTGTACGTAAGTGATCCGAGTTGAGTGAATGTGTGACCCGAATCACAGCGCCAAAGGTGGCACGGGCAATTCCATAGCAGCCTAACCTTTGGTAGGACGCGGGACTGATGGCGTTTCGCTAAAATGATTTAATCCCTCAATCAGTTTAATTTTTACCCCAGTACCGAAAATGCTTGATTTTCTCAATCCCATTTTGGGCCGATCGCCCGATCGCATCAAAGCCAATGTTGAAATTTACACTTGGCAAACCTGTCCGTACTGCATCCGGGCAAAAACTTTGCTGTGGTGGAAAGGCGTAAATTACACCGAATACAAAATAGACGGCGATGAAGCGGCCAGAAATGCAATGGCCCTACGCGCTAACGGAAAGCGCAGCGTGCCCCAAACCTTTATTAACAACGAACACGTCGGCGGCTGCGATGACATTTACAAACTTGATAGAGATGGAGAATTAGATGCGCTACTAGCTCAACCAGCAGTTTAAATACTCCTTGTACGCTTTTCTTTATTTTCTTTCAGTCCGCGGAGGCGGACTTCGTATGTGTAGCCCCGACTTCCAGTCGGCGGCTTATCTTAGTCCGCAGCAAATTTACCGAGATTGTCTTGCCGCCATTTAGCATCTGTACGCCTGTTTGTGAGCAATTCTAAGACCCGAATAGCGCTATTTGGCTGCACCAATAATTTTTGTTTGAACTGCTCCCAATCGTCGATTATCTCATGTTCCACGCCGTAAGTTGCACACAACTGAGCAAAGTTGATATCCTGCGGCGTGGCAAAAAACTCTTCAAAGGGCGGGTCAAATTTCGCAACTGGCAACATTTCAAAAATTCCGCCGCCGTTGTTATTAATTAAAACAATTGTCAGATGACCGACAAATTTATTTTTAATTAAAAAGCCGTTTGTATCGTGCAAAAGTGCTAAATCGCCTGTTAGCAATATACTGCTTTGATTGCGGTGGGCTACTCCTAAAGCTGTTGACAGTGTGCCGTCGATGCCGTTAGCGCCGCGATTGACAAAAGGTTTGATTTCTAAGTTGTTCGGCTTCCAGAAAAATTCGACATCTCGCACGGGCATACTGTTAGAAATAAATATTGGTGTTGCTGGGGGCAAAATTTGGGAAAGCAGCCAGGAAATTTTTGGTTCTATTATGCTGTTAGTTGATGACATTTTCCGGTCGATTGCTTGTCTGACTTTGGTTTCGGCGTTGTTCCAAAGTTGGAGATATTCGTTTGTGGCTGAGGTAAGAACCCCCCCTAGCCCCCCCTTGCTAAGGGGGGGGACAAGAGTTAAACCAGCCTTGTTAAGGGGGGGGACAAGAGTTAATATAGTTGCGAGATTAGTTCCGAGGTTTTCTATGGAGGTTCGCAGGTGAATTGTTTTGCCGTGTAGGGGATCGAAGTTGTGGTGGCCCGGATCGATTATGTAGCGTTTTGGTTGGGTTTTGTCTAGCCAGTTTCGGAGTTCTTTGCTTGTGGGTAAGTCTCCGATTTGAATGGCGATTTCTGGTCTTAATTTTTCTGCTAGTTCGCGGTTTCGCAGGATTAGATCGTAGGTGGAAATTAGATGGGGGTTGAGTTGGGCGCGGTTTCTTAGGGGCGATAATCCTTCTGCTAAAACTGGCCAGTTTAATAGTTGGGAAATTTGGGCGATCGCACTACAATACTTTTCTGCATCTTGAGGCTGGGCTACACCTGCAATAATTATCCCTTTCTCGCATTCCTGCCATTGTCTGAATGCACTTCCTACTCCCCCCCTTAGCAAGGGGGGGCTGGGGGGGGTAGAAGTTTCTGCTACAACAATCGGTTCTATTCCGGCAAAGAAATCTTCTGAATTAAATTCGGTTTCTAAAGCTTCTACAGCAATATCTGGAACGGGCACCAGCGGATCGCGCAGGGGGATGTTGAGGTGGACTGGGCCTGGTGTCGGAAAGGTCGATCGCTCCCAAGCATACACGATCGTCTGTCGCAGATAGCCTAGCATCCCTAATTCTGCTGAAGGGATTGCTAATTCGGCTTGCCAGTTGGGATAATTTCCGTATATTTTAACTTGATCTATGGCTTGTCCGGCGTGACAGTCGCGGAGTTCTGGAGGTCTGTCTGCTGTGAAAATTAGCAGCGGAATTCGACTTTCTCTTGCTTCTATGATCGCCGGAAAAAAGTTGGCGGTGGCGGTTCCAGAGGTACAAATTAGTGCGGTTGGCACACCGGATTTTTTGGCTATTCCTAATGCAAAAAAACTTGCCGATCGCTCGTCTAGTATGGGAATAGTTTCTATTTGATTATTTTGGGCGAAGGCTATTGTTAGCGGTGCCGATCGCGAACCGGGACAAATTACGGCTGTTGTTAATCCCAGTCGCTGCAAAGTGTCGGCTAGGATGGAAGCCCAGAGAGTGTTTGTGTTGCGGAAATCAATCATTTTGTTCTGTTTGTTAACAAGTCATTTTCTTAGTCCGCGGAGGCGGACTTTGTTTGTGTAGACGCGGTTTCAACCGCCGGACTTTCTTTGTTTGTGTAGACGCGGTTTCAACCGCCGGACTTTCTTTGTTTGTGTAGATGCGGTTTCAACCGCCGGACTTTCCTAAACTAAAGCATTTAAAAGTGCCTGCAATTTTAGCTGAATTTCTGCTAGTTCTTTCTCAGGTTCCGAACCAGCGACGATACCAGCGCCAGCATAGAGTATAGCGCGAGATCCGTCGATTAATGCTGATCGAATGCCGACGGCAAATTCACCGTTGCCGCTGCGATCGATCCAGCCCAGGGCTGCTGCATACAAAGAGCGATCGTAGCTTTCGCAGGCGCGAATTTGCTGTAGGGCAATATCCCTCGGTACGCCGGCCACCGCTGGCGTTGGATGCAGTTGGGATAAAATCTTTAATAAATGAATATCAGGCGGAATTCTCGCCCTGATCGGTGTCCACAAATGCTGAATATTTGACAGTTGCAACAGTCTCGGTAGCGGGGAAAAGTCGGGATTGATGCCGAGACTCGACAGGCGATCGACTATAAAATCAATCACAACTTGATGTTCTCGAATATCCTTTTCACTGTTCAGCAAACCTTTCCCTAAATTCCCATCTTCCGCCTGAGTTTTGCCCCTCGGCGCGGAACCAGCTAAGGCATCTGTTACTAACTGATTGTTTTGAATGCTAATTAAGCGTTCTGGACTAGCACCGATAAAATTTTTACCTTTGCCGTTACTGGTAGAAAATACGTAGCAACCTGGATAAGTGAGGCGCAAGTTATTTAAAGAATCTATTAAGCTAAAAGGGGTTTTTGAAATAACATTTATTGCTTGGGACAAAACAAGTTTACTGAAATATTTAGATTCAATTAATTCTAAAGCTGACTTTACCGATGTTTTGAATTGAGCCGCATCATTCACAGGTATTTGTTTTAAAAATATCGATCTGTTGCCAGGATTTCTTATTTTTATGTAATTCAGAGAGGCTATTTTGTCAACTTTTTGAAAAATATTTTCAGTAATAAATTTAACATTTATATCTCGGTTGATGATGGTATTTGCGACAATTGTACAGCTATCTTTTAGGCGAGTAATCTGCCATTTCGGTAGAAATATGATGCCGGGGGGAAAGTAAGAATTGCTGGCGATATTCTCATCAAAAAAAGCAAAGCTACAAAAAAAGTGCGGCCCGCTAAATGGCAAGCGTTCCGTACCGATGGTAATTGTTTGGGTAAGGCATGATTGAATGAAATTTTGAGCGAGGGAAAATCGATCGCTTCCCGCTACTGTGACATGGATGGCCGAATCTAGGGCGGCAATCGCAAAACTGTTGCCTGCAATGGGGTCTCTTTTTTCAAAATAAAAGTGTCTGTCATCGGGTGCGGCAATTTCTTGCAGTACCACTAGCGGATCGACGGGGGAAATTTCCTGAGAAATACTAACTATTTTTGTTTGATCTTTTTCGGTTAAAGACTGCTGGCAATCTAACAGAAACTGATGCAGTTGATTGCGGTCTTGCAAAAGATTAGCGCGGTGCGGTATTACTGTCATGAAATCGAGAATAGCAGATTTGTCAGAAAGAGTGCGGTTTTGTCCCGCTAGAAACCCTATTTCGATCTAACCACGCTCCGGGCGATCGCAAAACATGACCTTTCGAGTTTCCCGACAGTTTGGGCGCGCTGCGGGCAAAAAAAAGACGATCCCGCGATCGAGCGAAACATTTAGACATAAAACTTTAAGATTGAGAGGGCGAGTTTCGGCAAAAGGCGTCGGCCCCGCAGAGGTTAGTAGACGGGCATTACCGGGCGTGCCAGAGTCCGCAAAGGCTGTCAGCGGATGCCGGAGGCGCACTCAACCGAAGACAGAGCAGACATTCTTTACCAATTAAATTGTAAAATTACCAAGCTGCTATCAATTGAATCAAGTTTGTGTAATGACAACAAAGTTAATTGAGCGTTCAAATAGTAAATTGTGGCTGGCGGCAATCAAGCCACCCATGTACAGCGTTGCCGTGATTCCCATTTCAGTAGGAACTGCCATAGCTTTTGCCGAAACTAAAACGATTAATTCGTCAATCTTTTCGACATTTTTAATGTCAGCCATTTTGATTATAGCATGGCTGAATCTCAGCAATGATGTATTTGACTCGGAAACAGGCATCGATAAAAACAAAGCGCATTCCGTAGTTAACTTAACCGGAAATAAAGCTTTAGTTTTCTGGATAGCCAATTTATTTTTAGCCGTCGGAGTGTCGGGAATCTGCGCTATTTCCTGGTGGCAAAAAGACCCAACAGTAATTTTGCTAGTAGTTTTGTGCTGCGCCCTCGGCTACACCTATCAAGGGCCTCCGTTTCGTTTGGGCTATCAGGGTTTAGGCGAAATTATTTGCTTTTTCACCTTCGGGCCGCTAGCTTTAGCTGCTGCTTATTACAGTCAAACTCAAACTTGGTCTGCTACTAATTTTGCGGCTTCGGCAATCGTGGGAATTACTACGAGTATCATCTTATTTTGTTCTCACTTTCATCAAGTTGAGGATGATTTGGCTGCCGGCAAAAAATCGCCGATTGTCCGAATCGGGACGAAAAAAGGTGCGCTGTTGTTGCAGTGGTTGTGCGGCAGCATTTATGCTTTGACTGTACTGTTTGTGGCGTTGCGAATGTTCCCAATTTGGACGCTGTTGATTTTTGGGAGTTTGTTTTTTGCGATCGACCTTTGTCGCCATGTCACAGACTATCACGACCAACCGGAAAAGGTCAGCAACTCTAAGTTTATCGCACTCGCGCTGCATTTTTCCAGCGGATTGCTGCTGGCGCTAGGGTTTGTCTTGTAGATTTGGCGATTATCGAAAATTTCGGTAAAATAGAAGTACGGTTCGTAGTGAGGACTTTAGTCCTGTTTCTAAGATTTTAGTCAATCAGCACTAAAGTCCTTACTACAAACAGTTTGATCTTGAATCACCAACATGGAGAAGCAAATCATGAGCACGCCCGTTGAAATTAGCCCAATCCTGACTCTAGAAGAAATTTTTAGTCTGTATCCTGATGAGTGGGTACTCATCGTCAATCCTGAATTAGATGAAGAATTAAGTGTGATTAGAGGTGAAGTTTTAGCCCATGCAACAGAACGCGATGAAATTTATAGTAAGCTTTCATTAAGGAATGGAAAATCTGTAGCCATAGAATATACTGGACTGATACCTGACAACCTAGCAGTGATGTTATGACGAAAATGCCAAATTCTCAGAAAACCTACCGTTTGTTGCGTTATGGGCAAAATTTGCTGGCCGTGCAAGCAACTATTGGCAGTAGAGAAGGGGGCAATTTTCTGCGGGTGCGTTTATTGGTAGATACAGGATCTAGCTTCACAATATTGCCAGTTCAAGTGTTACAAAATTTGGGTTATAATACTGGCAATCCTTTACGCAGACAAGAATTAGTTACAGGTCAAGGAATAATTTATGCTCCTGTGATTAATGTATCTTGGTTTAATTGTGTGGGTCAACTAATAGAAGATTTTGAGATAGTTGCCCATAATCTACCACCAAATATTCGTATAAATGGTCTTATTGGTATGGATTTTCTCACTCGTTTTCAAGCAGTCATATCTGTTGGCGATGCGGAAATTAAATTTCAGTAAATATGGAAAAATCTAAAAATTATCAATTTCATTATTCCTTAACTGGTAACAAAAATCAGCCAATAATTCTATTTTTGCACGGATTCACGGGAAACAATCAAGACTTTAGCAGCGTCATTTCCTTACTATCTAAAAATTATTGCTGTCTAGCAGTTGACCTTCCCGGCCACGGACAAACCAGAGTCAACGGCGACGAAAGTTGCTACAATATGTCAAACACAGCCCAAGCATTAATCCACTTATTAGATGATTTACAAATAGATAAATGTTTGTTGTTGGGCTATTCAATGGGCGGGCGATTGGCGCTGTACATGACATTACATTTTCCTGAAAGATTCGAGAAAGTCGTGTTAGAGTCAGCTTCTCCGGGATTGAAGAGTGAAAAAGATCGATCGCACAGACGACAAGCCGATTCACAAACAGCACAAAACCTCGAAAATAGCAACATTAAAGATTTTATCTTAAACTGGTACGATCGCCCTTTATTCAAATCCTTAAAAAAATCTCCCAAATTCGACCAACTCATCGAAACCCGCTTAGCAAACAATCCCTTAGAATTAGCCAAATCACTCCGCAACCTGGGAACCGGCAACCAACCATCTCTTTGGGAAAAACTAACACAAAATCAAATCCCCATTCTCTTGCTAGTGGGAGAAGATGATCGTAAATTTCAAAGTATTAATGCAGAAATTGCCAGCTTATGTCCGGCCGCTAGTCTCAACATTATACCAAACGCTGGTCACAATATCCATTTTGAAAACATTGATAAGTTTGTGGAAGTTGTGAGACAATTTTATGATTAACGGGCAGTCAGAAACCGGGTTTTTTACGAAAATGTTTGTTGTCACCGACAAATCAGGTAAAAACCCGGTTTCTTCGGCCTTAGTGATGATTGACCGGTAGTCAGAAACCGGGTTTTTTACAAAAATCCTTGGTTGTCGTCCACAGATTAGCTAAAAACCCGGTTTCTTTCGCCTTAGTGATGATTAACTAAAAGTAAATGCTATATAAATTTGAGTTTCGCAGCTATCAGCGAAAATTTAAGCGCCCGCTGCGAACAAGTCACGGAATTTGGGATATTCGATCAGGAATTATCCTGCGACTGATTGACGAAAATGGTCGAATTGGTTGGGGAGAAATTGCCCCTTTGAGTTGGTTTGGTTCCGAAACTTTTGAGCAAGCTTTAGATTTTTGTCAACAGTTACCTGCTAATATTTCATCAGAGATGATTTTTGCGATTTCTGCTGAATTACCAGCTTGTCAATTTGGCTTTGAGTCAGCACTATCAAACGAGCCAAATTCACCCCCCCCAAGCCCCCCTTGCCAAGAAGGGGATAAAAGCGAAAATTTAAGTCAGTACAGCGGTTTATTGCCTGCTGGTGAAACGGCTTTGCAGGTTTTACCAATGCTTTGGTTGGAGGGACATCGCACGTTTAAATGGAAGATTGGCGTTGCTGCAATTGAGGAAGAATTAACGATTTTTCAGCAGCTAATTGGATCAATGCACGATTTGTGCGATCGCCAAACAGCACTTTTACGCTTAGATGCTAATGGGGGACTCACCTATTCCGAGGCCCAAAAATGGCTGGAAGCTTGCGATCGCGTGACAGCAACACCCGACTTGGCGGCAGATATTGAATTTTTGGAACAGCCACTGCCGATCGCCCAGTTTCAGGAAATGGTAGAATTGAATGCTATTTATGCAACGGATCTCGCCCTAGACGAATCCGCAGCCAACCTCGATCGCATCCAAGAATGCTACAGCCAAGGTTGGCGGGGAATTTTTGTCATCAAACCTGCGATCGGCGGTTCCCCATCCCAACTCCGAAAATTTTGTCAAACTCACAATATAGACGCAGTTTTCTCATCAGTATTTGAAACCAAAATCGGCAGACAAGCAGCCTTAAATTTAGCAACAGAATTGTCTCTAAATAATAGAGCCCTAGGCTTCGGTACCGATAGCTGGTTCGACGACAATCAAGACACCTGGTTAAAGCATCTATGGCAAAAAAAATCACAGTAAATAGTCTGAATCTACCCTTTGAATTTCCCGATAATTGGCTAATCGGTGTTGACAGCAGCGAATTTACTCGAATTGTCGATCGGCAATTTCAACAAATCACCAAAAATCCCGCCCAAAAAATACCCCCCAAAATTTGCATCGCAGAATCAGAACCCCTGCAATTTCTTGCCAGCTTCATCAGCGCCCGTGCCGCCAAATGTCAGATTTTCCTCTGCAATCCCAACTGGGTAAAACAAGAATGGGAACAAGTCTTTGATTTAGTCCAACCAGACTTAATTTTCGGACAAACTGCTGAGTTTAAAAAAATATTCCCCTCTCTTCCTTTGTATAACCGCGAATTCAATTCACCCGAAATTGATGAATTAGATCAAATCATGATTCCCACCGGCGGTTCATCGGGAAAAATCCGTTTTGCCATCCACACTTGGGAAACACTCACCGCATCAGTCCAAGGTTTTCAACAATATTTTCAACTTGACAAAATCAACTCATTCTGCGTTTTGCCCTTATACCACGTCAGCGGTTTCATGCAGTTTATGCGATCGTTTACCACGGTTGGTAAACTGGTAATCCAGCCGTTTAAAGCACTAGAATACGGCGAAAAATTCGATATCGAACCCGAAGAATTTTTCATTTCCTTAGTCCCAACTCAACTGCAACGGCTGCTGCAAAACCCAGATACAGCTAATTGGTTGTCCCGGTTTCGTACCGTACTTTTGGGCGGTGCTCCCGCTTGGCCGGAACTTTTAGCAACAGCTAGAAACTATCAAATCAAACTAGCACCCTGTTACGGCATGACAGAAACCGCTTCACAAATTGCTACACTCAAACCCGAAGATTTTCTCGCCGGAAACAACAGTTATGGTCAAGCTTTACCCCACGCGAAAATAACTATTCGCAGTCCCAATGGTGAGATTTTGTGCTCAAATCAAATTGGAAATATTGCAGTTAATGCTAAATCTTTAGCCTTGGGTTATTATCCTGAAAAATTTGGCGCTCAGCAATACTTTCAATTAGACGATTTGGGATTTATCGATCACAATAACTGTTTAAATATAGTCGGCCGCAGCAGCGACAAAATTATCAGCGGCGGAGAAAACGTATTTCCTGCACAAGTCGAAGCCGCAATTAAGAATACTAATTTAGTTGCCGATGTTGCTGTAATTGGCTTAGCTGACAAAGATTGGGGTCAAGTTGTTACGGCGATTTATGTTCCCGCTAATTCCGAAGTTACTGTCAAAAATTTGCAAGCAGCAATCGAAGATAAGTTGAGCAAGTTTAAGCAGCCGAAAAATTGGGTTGTCGTCGAAGAATTGCCCCGGAATGCTCAAGGGAAAGTCAATCGAGAACAATTGCAAGAAATTGCAATCAAAATGGTTCGTAGTGAGGACTTTAGTCCGCATAAATCAAAGGACTAAAGTCCTCACTACAAACCTGTATCTATTATTCCACACCTAACAGCCTTCTCGTCCTTTCTGCTTCTTGCCTTTGAACGTCCACAAACTTCAACATTCGGTAAAGTACCTCTATTTGTGGCAACTTAACACCTGCTTTTTCGGCTACCCGTATCGGATTGCCAAAAATCGCTTCTACTTCCAGCGGCCGCGATTCATCGTAATCGATTTTCATGCTGGTGCGGTAAGGCTTCATTTTGTGAGTATATTCCAGCATATTTGGGATAAAATTATCGGGAATAATGCGATCGCAACTTTGAGCGCCCGCTATCACTTCCGCCATAATTTGCTCAACCAAAATCAAAGTATCGGGATTCGCCATCAATTCGTCGGTTCTCGCATTTAAAATCACAGACAGCCCGTTATAAGGAATATTCCACACCAGCTTTTTCCACCTTGACAACAGTAAATCTTCGCTCATTTCTATGGGAATTTCAGCCCGTTGAAAATCCTCAGCAATTTGGCGCAATCTGTCAGTAATACCGATGGTTTTGTAGTCTTGGGAATATTCACCCAAGGTAATAGTACCGTAATCTATGTGGCAGATATGACCGGGGCTAACTTTATAAGAACACAGAAAACATAGTCCGCCAACTACTCGCTCGGCACCGACAATTTTAGCTATTTCTGGTTCGGTATTCAATCCGTTTTGCAATACTAAAACCGTGCCGTTATCCTTTAATAAAGTAGGTAAAAGTTTGGGCAATAAGTGATTTTGCGTGGTTTTCAGTGCGACAATTACTACGTCGCACTGAGGCATTTTGTCCGCGTCACGGTAGGCGCGGACTTGTGGGAGGGTGAAGTCGCCTTCGGGAGACTCGATCGTCAAACCGTGTTTTTTGACGCGATCGTAATCGGTGCGTAGCAAAAAATTTACTTCTAAACCTGCTTTTTGCAGTCTAGCACCGTAGAATCCGCCTAAAGCTCCCGTGCCGATGATGGCATAATTGCGATTTGTCATAAGTAGAAGGAAGAAGGAAGTTCGGCAACGGATTTTGTAACGGATGTAACGGATGTAACGGATGGAAGATGGAAGATGGAAGATGGAAGATGGAAGATGGAAGATGGAAGATGGAAGAATGCTTAGAGCCTTTCGTTTTTGATTCCTCTATATTTTACATTTAATTAAGTCGAACTACTTAATATATAGCGCTTCTCAAGCATGGTGAGGATAGCCCATAGCCCATAGCCCTATGCCGTTCGCGTACCTCATCTTTCTGATCAAGGCTATAAATAAGTCGGAATGAATTTTCAACTAAACAGAAATTTGAGTGTCATTACCTGCTATTATTTAAAGATAGAAGTTATCTGAAATCTCACATTTCAAATTGCCTCATCCACTGCATTAAGTCTTCAGATAGCTGTTTTCTAGTTCGCGTTACTGCATCGATGCAGACGTGCTTAGTAAGAGCTTTAGCGGCGCTTCTTCCTGCAACTTCCCCAGAAAATACTTGATAGGCAATTTCAAATTCATCGCCAGCAATTTGTTTGGGCGTTAGTTGAATCGTCAGCCGATCGCCCGCAAACATAGGGCGATAAAAATCTACAGTAGCATGAATTACGGGCAAAGCTGCCTGGGGATTGCTAAAAAATTCTTTGAGATTGATGCCCGATGCTGCTAGAGATGCCTCGTAAGCTTCGTGGCACATCGCCAAAACGTTAGCAAAGTAAACGACTCCAGCAGCATCGGTATCTTGAAAGCGCACAGTGCGGGTGTAAGTGAAAGGCATTTGAGGTAGTAGCGGGCGATCGCAAATTAAAGCTGAATTTTACCAACCATCATATCGGTAAACCAGCACTTTTGCAGCAGCGATCGGCTAACTAAGCAGCGGCTAATTTTTTATATTCTCAAACTCGCCCTCCTCACTCCTTCCGCTTCCCCTGCTTTCTTAACCTTTGTTTTTTATCAACATCACGTCTATAATCTTGAGGGCAACTTCTTCGGAAAGATCCAATGCACAGTAAAGATCATTCAAAAGTTGTTCTTCTTCTTCTGAGACTTCGCCATCTGCTAAAGCGATATCAGTTGTCACAGCAAAAACTGTTTCTTTAAGTTCGTCTGGAAGCGTTGCCAAAGCCGCATCAAACAGTACCTGAACTCCTTGTCGTTGCAGGATCATCAGCAGCCGATCGAGCATTTTTCGCATCACATCATCTGGATAGCTGCGGAACAATTGCATCCGAGATAGCGTCATACTAATCGCTTTACTTTCGCTGTCGTTGATGTAACCATCGGCTGCTACGGCAATTAGCGCGATCGCCGCAAATGCTTCGGCAGGCCCTAACGTGACATCAGTTTGTTGGCGAGTCTGCGATACTTTATCAAATAAACCCATGATACTTTCCTCATTATTTAGTAGTCGATTCATGGAGTCCCGATGGGCTCTGGCTTTAGATGTTTCCTTGGCTGGGAATTTCGACAATTATATCAAATCTGCTGAGTTATTTATTATCAATAAAATTATGAAAAAATTAAGAATTTTTATTTTGCCCTTCGGCGCTGCAAGGGTGGGTTGATTCAGAGCCTGAATTACCTTGCGATATCTCCGTTCAGTTGACAGTTGACAGTTGACAGTTGACAGTTGACAGTTGACAGTTGACAGTTGACAGTTGACAGTTGACCTGGAAGAAAGAGGATTGCAGTAATGAATCGTCTGATTTTAATTTCTCCATAAAAGGGAGAGGCTTTAAACCAATTCTTTCTGGTAAAACCAGCTCTCCCAGCGCAGACAATCTACTTGTCAAACAAAGCTAAATCTGCTTTTAGGAAATCAACAAACTGCCGCGCAGTCCTTCCAGATCGCCCATTGCGACGAGTTGCCCATTCCTTAGCGCGGTGCTCCAAATCCTCAACAGCGAGCTTGATCCCAGCCAGTTCTGCCAAATGTCGGACAATTGTTAAATAAGTGTTTTGATCCGCAGGTTCAAAAGTTAAAGTCAAGCCAAACCGATCGCTAAATGAGAGTTTTTCCTGCACAGTATCCCAAGCGTGAACTTCGTCTCCGTCGCTGGGGCGAGGCCTATCATCAAAAAACTCTCGAATTAAATGCCTGCGGTTAGATGTGGCGTAAACTACAACATTTTGAGGCCGGGCGGTGACATTGCCTTCCAAAACCACTTTCAAGGATTTAAAAGCATCATCATCTTCTTCAAAGGAAAGGTCATCGACAAAAATAATAAACTTTTGAGGAACTTCCCGCAACTTCTCCACAATTAGTGGCAAATCTTGCAAGTCAGATTTAGATACTTCAATCAAGCGCAGATTGCGATCGCCAAATTCATTTAACAGCGACTTCACCAAAGAAGACTTACCCGAACCGCGACTCCCGTACAGCAAAACGTGCAAAGCCGGATAACCAGCCAGCAAAAACTCCGTATTTTTCACCAGAGCATCGCGCTGCCAATCGCAGCAAACCAACTCTTTCAAATTTATGCGATCGGGATGCGAAATACTCGCCAACTGCCCGGAGCGCCAGCTAAAAGCGCGATATTCGGCAAACAAACCAGTACCAAAATTTCGGTAATATTCTGCCAAAGATTCCGCAGCACCAGACCATTTTTCCAGTTGTCCGTGCAGGGGTTTATCGCCCGGTTCTGTTACAGTTTCGGAATGCCAAATCGGAGGCACTACGTCAAGTTGACCCGCTACTCGCACCCACTTGCTCAACTGTTCGCTGCTGCATTCGTAAATATTTTGCAGCACTTGTAAATCGTGTCTGGCGGCCTCCACCAAAGCTGGTGGCAAACTCGCAAAATCTGTTTGTTGAGCCTTGCGAGAAAATGGATTTTCGTCTTTGAGAATTTCCCAAATCAGAGAATCTTTCCAACTCAGATTTTGAGCGGCCTGAACTTTGAACCATTTGCCGTAAGCCACCTGACAGTCTAAAGCGCTGACTTCGCTGTGGTGGAGAGCTTGCAGCAAGTCGAGAAAGGCTTGAGCTGGGGGGCTTGTGAGGACTGATTGATACAGCAGCAGGGATGCTGCTTGGCGTTGGAGGTAACGGATTTGGGCGATCGCACCAGAAGTTAGGGCTGACATAATGGCAATTGTATAACAGTTAGATAGATACTCTGACTGGGTTTAATAAATTTTCTAACAATTTGTGACTGTAATTGCAGCTATCGCTGTATAAATTTAGATGCACTTGTGAAATTTGGGGCATTAAAAATGAATTTAGGTATAGCAGCGGCGATCGGCTACGGCGTTTTGACACTAATTGGTGGCATCATGGGTTACATCAAAGCCAAAAGCCAAGCCTCGCTCATTTCCGGCCTGATTAGCGGTTCGCTGCTGATTTTTGCCGGCACCGCACAACTCATGGGACAAAGTTGGGGTTTAACATTAGCAGCAGCCATCTCTGCTGCTTTAGTAGTAGTCTTTATTGTACGGTTGGTCAAAACTCGCAAGTTTATGCCGGCTGGAATGCTGATTTTAGCTAGTTTGGCGTCTTTGGGTGCGATCGTTTACGAACTCAGCGGTCAATCGATGTTAGCTTTTTGATTTTATATTTTAGATTTTAGAGTTGAGACTTTAGATTAACTCCACAGCCTTTACTGGGAGTTTAAGCTAAAGTCAATCGATTTTAGATTTTAGATTTTAGATTTTAGATTAACTCCACAGCCTTTACTAGGAGTTTGAGCTAAAATCTAATTTTTTTGTCCATGACTTAATTGTGTGGCTTGCATAGCCTTTCTCAGAAACAGTGCGGTACGCTGGTATTTTGCGTAATTGGTAATTTAGTTCTGTACCCATGAATACCCAGAAACCGGGTTTTTCAACTAAAATATTAGCAAAAATCCTTAATCTCGGTGAAAAAACCCAGTTTCTTGAGCCTGGTATTGCACCCATGCTTGGCACTTTCCCAAATTCTTAGAAAATGAGCTTAATTACTGCAATTAAATGAGAGGCGATCCGTAGCAGCGCTAGCGCAATTATCTGTTTAACTGGTTCCCAGGCTCCAGCCTGGGAACTGAGATCTAGAGGCTCTGCCTCCCTTGAAAAAATGCAGGCAGAGCCTCCGGATCTGCGTTACCAGGCCGGAGCCTGGTAACGAGTAGAAGGAGATGATCCCCTCTTCCTTCTTCCTTCTTCCTTCTTCCCTCTTCCTTCCGATTATCTGAGCCACAACTTAATAGTATTGTCTTTAGAACCGCTAGCAATAGTTTTGCCATCGGGACTAAAAGTCACTACATAAACCTCATCGGTATGTCCCGTCAAAGTATTCAGCAATTCTCCGGTTTCAAAGTCCCAAACTTTAATAGTTTTATCCTTGCTCCCGCTAGCAATAAATTTCCCGTCCGGGCTGATAGCAACTGAGACAATATCATCAGAATGTCCCTTAATCGAACGAATTAAATCTCCACTTTCGAGATTCCAAATTTTAATGCTTTCATCGTAGGAACCGCTAACAATTGTCTTGCCGTCTGGACTCACAGCAACCGACCTCACCGCGTCGCCGTGTCCCTCCAGAGTTTTGATCAACCTCCCCGTTGCTACATCAACAATTGTAATTTTTTTATCCTTAGAACCGCTAACCAAACTTTTGCCATCGGGAGTGAAAGCAACAGAATAAACAAAATCTGTATGGTCTGGTAAATTGTAAATCAAATTGCCAGTTGCTGCATCCGAAATCTTGGTGGTTTTGTCTCCGCTGCCGCTAGCAACGAGCTGTCCGTCGGGGCTGAGAGCGACAGACCAAACAGATGCAGTGTGATCGAGACTGCGAGTAACTTGCCCTGTTTTCAAATCCCACAACATGACTCTCCAAAAACCTGTTCCTGTCGCCAGTTTCGTACCCTTTGCGTCGAAAGCAACCGACCAAATGGTGGAGGAATCTCCGGGGAAAGTGCGGATCGATTTGCCTGTGGCTAAATCCCAAATTTGGATGGTTTTGTCTTTGGAACCGCTGGCTAACATTAAGCCGTCTGGACTGAAAGCAACAGCCCCAACTGCATCTGAATGCTGAGCGAAGTTTTTGACTTTGGCGTTTTTCCAGTGGAGACCTGCTTGGCACTTTTCTTGTAAGTTTTGAGCGGACGTATAGGCGCTGGAAGTGTTGGCAATTGTTGGTATTTGGCTGATGCAGCCTTCATAATTGCTTTCTTGATAAAAAGCATCGATTCGATTGAATTGTTGGGCTTCTTGCTGCACTAGCTGCTGTCTTTCTTGCCATTTGAGGTATCCGTAAATTCCACCGATCGCAGTTAAGAGTGCTGCAATGGTTGCTCCGGCGATATAAGGATTGAATTTGCGAGGTTCTTTGGGGACAATTGCTGCGCTGCTGGTGCTGGGGCTGGCGATCCTCTCCGTTGGCGTAGCCCCCGTAGGGGCGGGCTGCGCTAACGACAAATCCCCTTTTCCGTTCAAATTTACCTCCGGGGATACCGCCGGAGTTGCCTGCACGCCGAGTGGAACAGCGCTGCTGGCTAGTGGCGGATTGGGGTTGCGGTGTCCCTCCAAAACTATGGCGATCGCCTTATACAATTTACCGAATAAAGATTTAGGAACGACTAATTCTTCGATTCTCGTGGCATCTTCGTCGGTAAGTCCTAAAACTTGCTGCAAGCGTTTTAATTCCTCGCGAGTTTCCACAGAAAAGGGATATTCTTGCTGCATGGCTTCTTGCAGAGATTGTTCGTAGCGTTCGCCTTTTTCCCTGTATTTACGATAGGGGTTCAATACTTCATCTTCCATCGCCTCTGCTTCTTCAGGTTGCAATTCCAAACTGACGCGCAATTCTTCTAATATTCTCCGACCGACGACTGTAATGTCACCGCGATTGCTGCTGCGCCGATCGACTTCTTCGCGATAGATTGTGAGTTTGGGTATCCGCGCGCGCGATCGATCGCCAATTTTCCGCAAATCTGCCAAAGCCTCCGCCGCCGACTGGTAGCGCTCCCGAAAATCGTAGCGCACCATATTGTCCAAAACATCGGACAGCGCTTGGGAGCAGGTGGTTAAATGGCGCCAAACAATTTCGCCTCGATTAGAATTTTTCAAATCCCGCAGTTTGGGCAAATCGTAAGCCGGCAAACCCGTCATGGCTTGAATGCCAATCATTCCCAAGGCGTAGATATCGCTGTTGAGTTGTGGATTATATTGAAATTGCTCGATCGGCATATATTCCAGCGTACCAATCCGCACAGTTACCGGCGCTTGTCTTTGAGCGATGTGAATCTCTTTCACCGAGCCAAAGTCGATCAAAACTAACTTGTTGTCCGCATAGCGGCGGATTAAATTTGCTGGTTTAATATCTCGATGAATTACGCCCTGTCCGTGTACAAACACTAAAATTTCTAATAGTTCCTTCAGCAAAGGAATAATTTTTTCTTCGGTAACAGGTTTGCCCGGTACAATCTCGGTGGATAGCGAGTGACCGGCAACAAAGGATTCAACTAAGAAAAATTCTTCATTTTCTTCAAAATAAGCAAATAGCTGAGGAATTTGGTCGTGTTGACCGAGCTTTTCTAGAACTTCTGCTTCTTTTTGGAAAAGACGGCGCGTAGTATTAATTAATTTCGGTTCGCTGCTACCGGGACGCAGGTGCTTGACAAAGCACTGCGGTTCACCGGGGCGACGAATATCTTTCGCCAGATAGGTTTGTCCAAATTCTCCTGTTTCTATGACTTCAAGGATTTGATAGCGTCCATCTAAAAGTTGGCTCACCATGATAATAACTTAGTTGCTCCTGGGCATTGGGCATTGGGCATTGGGCATGGGGAATTGGGAATTGGGAATTGGGAATTGTTTTTTCTTTCCTTCTTCCCTCTTCCTTCTTCCTTCTTCCCTCTTCCTTCTTCCTTCTTCCTTCTTCCTTCTTCCTTCAACTTCTGGCATACTTTATTTTTTCAACATCTGCAAAGCTTGATAGCCCAAAAAGAAAAAACCCAAAGCGCCGACTACCGCTATCGTATTCGCAAACACATCGACTGTCAGAAATTCGCCCATTGCAATATCCTCTCTTAACTGATATCTATCCTCGGCTTTTCGGTCGCTGACTGGGTGAGGGGTCTTGCCCCTTGCTGCGGTAGAGCCGAAAGATGCTCACAAATTATAGCAAAGGAGGCGACCGAAATAACTTTTTGGGCGATCGACTAGCTTTTTGTTTTAATATTTTTTAAAATTTAAGGAGACAAATTGTGCACCGAAATTTTGAGGTCAGTTCGCTTTGATATTGTTAACCCTGGTAATTTTTTCTCTGATTGTAAGTAGAGCTTACACTAAGAATTTGCGCCTCAGCGTCAAAAATGCGCCTCGCACCGACAGCAGTAGGGATCAGCAGTTATTTCCGTCGGCGGGGGACTTCCCCAAAGTTTCGGTAATCGTACCAGCCTACAACGAAGCTGAGAATATTCGGGATTGCGCGATCGCCATTTTGGAGAGTACAGCCCTGTCTGTGGACAACCTAGAGGTTTTGATTGTAGACGATCGATCGACAGACGACACATTGGCGATCGCCCAAACTCTACAACAACAGTTCAACGACCCCCGCCTCAAAATATTAGCAGGTCAGGCGCGACCGGCCAACCAATATTGGGCGGGCAAAAACTGGGCCTGCGCCCAAGCTGTTCAGGAAGTAACCGGAGAATTTCTATTATTTATCGATGCCGACGTGCGGCTGAAACCGGGGGCGATCGAAACGGCGATTGCAACAGCAGAAAATGGCAAAATAGACTTGTTTACCTGTATGCCAGCGCTGGTTTGCGAGTGTTTTGCCGAATGGTTAGTGCAGCCGTTAATGTTCAATCACCTAGCAGTTTGCTTCGATTTTACGGCGGTTAATGATTCCTCAAAAACAGATAGTGCTTTTGCGGGTGGCCCATTTATGCTGTTTAGGCGATCGGCTTACGAAAAAATCGGCGGACACGAAGCAGTTGCCGGCGAAATTGTCGAAGATGTGGAATTAGCTAGACGCATCAAACGTGCAGGTTTAAAGCTCGCACTTTATTCGGGTTCAAATTTGGCATCCGTGCGGATGTATCGGTCTTGGAGCGCATTGTGGGAAGGCTGGACAAAGAATCTGTATCTCGGCGCTAAGCGCAGTTGGGGAATGATGATTTACATGGCCGCAATTATGTTATTTCTTTATCCGATGCCGTGGTTGGCATTAGGTATTTTACTGGCTAACGGCGAAATCGCCAACATAATTACCAATCACCAATTAGCAATTACTAATTACCATTTGCCGATTACTTTGTTAACTATTGGTTTATCTGCGATCGTAATTTGGCAGCATTACACTTTACGCCGTTTGGGTGCCGAAATTTCCGACTGTCCGACGAAATACTGGTGGTTGGGAGGTTTGGGAGGAGTCTTAATTGCGGCAATTGCGATCGGTTCCGCCATCAAAACCGAAACTGGTTGGGGATGGACTTGGCGCGGGAGAGCTTTGCAAATTAAGAGTTAATTCAGACTTAAGCATGGGGTCGCAGAAACCGGGTTTTTTACGACAATACTTCGTTATAACCGGCAGATTCGGTAAAAACCCGGTTTCTTTAGTCAGAGTGCGCCCAAAACTGATTAAGCTTCTGCGTATACCAAAGCAGGTACTCGCTTGTAAGCAGGCGTGCCCGATCGCTTTTCAATCTCCGGGTGAAAAATTACATTAACTTCAGGATAAAACATCAAAGCAGCACCCTCACGAACCGCCCCATAAATCACTTCCACATTTTCCATTTTCCCCACATTTCCCTGTACCGTAACCCGCTGATGTTCTTGCATACCAGTGCTTTCTGCATCCGCGCGATTCATCAGAATGCAGTTGCGGTGTGGCATTCCCCGGTACTTGTCATCAATTTTATAAACCACAGTATTGTGCTGAGAATAACTGCGCCCCGTCATCAATGCCACCACTAAACCCCGCACCGATTCCGATACTCCAAACTCTTTAATTTCCGGTAGTTTCAGCAAGGGCAAAGGCGTTACAAACATCTTGGCTTTGCCGGAATCAGTCGGGAATTTAGGTTCCGTAAAAATCCGCCCGCTGATAGTAAACTCCTCTTTGGTTTCATCAATTGTTGCCATTTTTTCATAGCCAGGAATCGTTTTAGCAATCAATTGTCGAACATATTTAGTATCTTGAAGTTGTCGCCAATCTACCGGATAAGTGCCATGAATTCGGCTCGCCAATTCTGTCAAAAAATGCACTTCTGGAATTAAATCAGCATCTTTGAGATGAGTTTCTCCTTCATCATTGAAACGTACAAAATTATTACCAGATTCTACCGTTGTTTTGTGGGGATTTTCAAAGCGATTCAGCACCGGCAGCACAATTGTATTGTACTTTGCCAATCCGCTAAAATGTCCTAAGTTTGGTTTAGTTGCGAGGTAAATAATGGTTTCAATCTTGCCTAAAGCACGTTTTGCCTCAGTTGAATCTGGATTTGCCCCGTACAAGTTGCCACCCAAACAGATCAGCGTATCGACTTTGCCTTCATCTGCTGCTTCAATGAGCGATCGAGTATTGTAACCCTTAACAGCGCTCAGGGGACGCCCCAACAACTGTTCGAGAGTATGTTGGATTTCTTTTTTCAGCTCCACAGTCACGCCCATAGAGCCGAATCCTTGGACGTTTGAGTGTCCTCTCACCGGCATTAATCCCGCCCCTGTTTTGCCGACATTTCCCGTCATCAAAGCAGTGTTGGCCAGGCTGAAAACATTATCTACGCCGTTTTGTTGTTGAGTAATTCCCATCGCCCAACCGAATACAACCCGCTTAGAATTGCCGATGATTTTAGCTGCTGCCTCAATTTCCGCTTGAGAAACCCCGCAAGTTTTAGTAATAGTTTCCCAGTCGGTTTCGCGGGCGTGCTGCACTACCGCTTCCCAGCCTTCTGTGTGGGCTTGCAAGTATTTTTCGTCTAACAATCCTTGTTCGATTACCGATTTTTGAATTCCCACAAATAGGGCTGTGTCGCTGCCGGGAATTGGTTGCAAGTAGAGCGAGGAAATATCGGAACCGGGGACGAGAGATTTGACGGGAAATGCTGGAGAACCAAACTTGACTAACCCGATTTCCATCACTGGATTGATGACAATTACTTTACCGCCTTTGTCGCGAATTTTAATCAACTCGTTCATGAAGCGGGGATGATTGTAGGCAGAATTCGCGCCCGCGAGCACGACGCAATCTGCTTGCTTCAAGTTTTCTAGACTCACTACCGAGGTGCGGGTAGCAAACATTTCGCTTAACCCGGTTGTCGAGGGAGCGTGGCACAAATCCGAACAATCTGCTAAGTTATTGGAACCCATCGCGCGCATCATTAATTGCAGCAGAAAAGCCGCCTCGTTGGAAGAGCGGCCGGAACTGTAAGATGCCACTCGTTCCGGGCTTTTGCGAAATCCAGCCTCGGCAATTTCATAGACTTCTTGCCAAGAAATGCGATCGTAATGAGACGAACCAGCCCGCAAAATCATCGGAAAACTCAGCCTTCCTAGCCTATCTGCTTCCATTGAAGTTAATTGCTGGAGTTCTTCAATTCTGTGCTGTTCAAAATAGTGAGTCTTGACAGCAGGTTTAATTTCAGCCGAGATTGCTTCAACGCTTTTCATGCAGCGCTGAAGTTTTTCGCCCTCTTCATTCGTAAAGCCTCCTTTCTGCCCGCCAGTGCCCCAAGAACAGGACAAACAAGCACTATTGTGTAGCAAAGTTTTCCAAAGTTTCGGCCCTTCCGGGGACAAAGTATGCTCTGCCCAAAACTGAATTACGGGTAAACCGCCACCGATGTCTGGTGTTTCCTCATTTTTCTCGCTGAAGGGCGGAACGGGTTGGATATTTTGGGAGTTGATTTCCATGCGGTTTACCTTTTATTTGAATTGGGAGTTGATGTGCAATTAAGTTTATTAGTCTAATTTACCGCAAATTTACAGCACAAAAAATGAGTCAATAGATAGATGTTTTAAGAAGACCCGGCGGTTCCAACCGCCATCTTATTTTACCAGAAAGAATTGGTTTAAAGCCTCTCCCTTGTAGGGAGAAATTAAAATCAGACTATTCATTACTCCAATCCTCTTCCTTCTTTTGTCAAGTGCTGTCAACTCTTCTCCCTTGCGAGCGGGTAAGCTGTCAACTATCAACTATCAACTATCAACTGTCAACTGTCAACTGAATGAAGGTTTACTTCCTCTTATTTAACGCCTGCTTCCCAAACCCAAGACAAAGCATTCGATCGCCCTCAGTGACATTTGGGTCATTCTGCAAATAATCCCCCAACCACTCGCAACTCCGAGCAATAATATTATTCAGCTCCAAATTCTCCACAGGCAACAGAATTACAGTCCGATCCCTGCTAGCAAAACCGAGAGTTTTGCTGTCAGAACTAAAAGTAACGCTCAACACCCGATCGCTCGATTCCAAAGTCTTCGATAGCAGCGCCTTCTTGCCGTCAAAATTCCACAGCTTAACCGTATTTCCCGCACTCGCCGCCGCAATCAACTTGCCGTCAGGACTGAAGCTCACGCTTTCCACAGTATCGCTGTGGTCGAGTTTTTCAGTTAAATTTGCGGTCTTGCCATCAAACCCCCACAAGTAAACTTTTTTGTCAGCGCAAGCAGCAGCAACAGTCTTGCCATCTGGACTGAAACTAACATTTCTGACACTATCCGCGTGATCGAGAGTTGTCAGAATCTTCGCCGACGTACCGTTAAATTGCCAGAGGTAAACTCTATTTTCTCCGGCAATTTCAAAAGCATTTTTCTTGTCGCTTGCCTTGTCGTCAGTAGCAGTAGCAGTAGCAATAGTTTTGCCGTCGGGGCTGAAACTAACGCTAATTACTGGATTGCTGTGATCGAGTTTTGCCAACAAAGTTGCTTTAGCACCGTTCCAGCGCCAGAGGTACAATTTGCGATCGGCACTGGCGGCGGCAATTATCTTGCCATCTGGACTAAAACTCACGCTTCTCACAATGCCACTATGACGCAGAGTATCTAACAGTTTCCCATTTAAACTCCAGACTTTCACCGTTTTGTCATCGCTGGCAGAAGCAACAGTTTTATTGTCCGGCGAAAAGCTCGTCCAGGTAACAGAATCCTTGTGACCTATTAAGGTTTTAATTAAACTGCCATCAGGGCGCCAAAGTTTCACCGTCTTGTCGCCGCTAGCCGAAGCAATTGTTTTGCCGTCCCCACTAAAACTTACTTTATAAACCCAGTCTCCGTGTCCAGATAAAATCTTATTCAACGGAGTGCTGTTTGGTTGCCAAATTTTTACCATTTTGTCCTTACTGGCGGAAGCAATCGTGCCATCACTGCTGAAAGTTACGGCCCTCACGTCGTCTTGATGTCCTCGAAAAGTGTTGAGCAAAGTGCCGCTGCGACTCCAAACTTTCACCGTATCGTCGGCGCTGCCGGTGACAATTTTTTCGCCGTCGCGACTGAAACTCGCGCTAACAACTGCATCGTTGTGTCCTTTGAGAGTTTTGATTTCCTCACCCTTTCGGTTCCAAATTTTGGCTGTGGTGTCGCCACTGGCTGAGACGAGTTGTTGGCTGTCGGGACTGAACTTAACGCTGTAAACAATGTCAGAATGTTTGGTTAATGTTTTGGGATTAATTTGAAATTTTTGGGTTTTACCTTTGCGATTCCAAAGTTTGATAGTTTTGTCAACACTTGCTGAAGCAATTGTTTTGCCGTCGGGGCTGAAACTGACACCGAGCACCCAGTCTTTGTGTCCGGTTAAGGTTTGCACCAATGTTTTTGTTTCCAGGTTCCATATTTTGATGGTGTTGTCGTGACTCCCGGAGGCTAGGGTTTTGCCGTCGGGGCTGAAGCTGACGCTGGTGACGATATCGCGGTGGCCCGATAAAGTGGCGATCGCACTTTTGTCGTTATCCACTTGCCAAATTTTAATTTTGCGATCGGCGCCACCAGTTGCGATCGTTTTCCCATCCGGGCTAAAACTAACACTCGTCACGATATCATCATGCTTGAAAGTCTTTAATAACTTACCTGATTTGCTCACCAATTTAACAGTTTTGTCAGCACTTGCTGAAGCAACTGAATTACCATCTGGACTCACACTCACATCCAAAACAAACTTGCTGTGTTGCTGGAAACGGTTGCTTTCTTGCACTCCAGAAATAGCTTGTCTGAGCCTCTCAGCAATTGTATTTTTAGTATCCACAGGTAGCGCGGTACTTTTCAGAGAATCGCGGCCGATTTTGATACTATTTTCCAACACTCCTAATTGATTTTTTTCATTAGAAAGCAGCAAAGCTTCCGACGCCGAATTTAGGGCATCAGTCCGACTTGTTTCTGCTTCTTGGCGCGCGCTTTCTGCTAATTTTGCTTGCTCGAATCCCATCCACGAAACACCTGCGAGTACCAGCAATCCTAGAATCGCCGCCCGCAATTGCCATCTCCGACTTTGATAAAGTTGAGCTTCCGCTTGGTGTTGTTTGTCTCTAGCTAAGCGCTGGTTGTCTCTAGCTTCCGAGAGCAAAGCATCTCGCTCTCTATCTTTGCGAATTTGTTCAATTTCATCTCGGTTAATTTGGTTTTGCTTGCGGAGTTCCTCGAATTCTGCCTTTTTATCTAATTCTTGTTGCTGGCGGATGAAGCTAACTAGATAGTCGTGAACGAGCTGATAAAGCTCTGCCGGTAGTTCTGTCCACCGAAAAACTAAACCGGATTTGACTAACAGTTCTAAGACTAAATCTAATTTGTCAGTAGCTGCAAATATAGCCAAATCAGAGGCTAATTCGGCGCGGGTTTTTAGGGGTCGAATCTCATCTTCATCTGTGAGAAAATACAAAATTCGACGTGCAGCCCCTTCATTTTCCGGCCCGCAATCTTTGATGACTTCTTCGAGAAATCTTTCGACTAATTTGTGTTGCGGATTGTTGCCCAAATCCTGATATTGAGTTAAAGTTCTAATGTCCTCTTGTTGGAGTTGAGCGCCCACAAGTTGCAGTTCGATCGGGCGGACTTCTCCCAATTCTCCAGCTAAATCTTTGACTAATTCTTCGATCAGCTCAGGTTCTAAGTAAAACTGCGATCGTTCAGTTAAAGTGCGAATTACCGCTCGCGCATCGCCCTGGGAAAAATTACCCAAATAAAACAGAATATCTTTGCTGAGAATGTCCGCCAAAATATCATTTTTGATGGCTTGTGTTGGTTTTTTTGGTCGGGAAAATTCCAGCAAATAGTGCAGGTAATCTTCCCGTAAAGACAGGATAACTTTTAAATACTTGATTTTCAAGCATTCCCGCAAAAACTCAAAAAATATCTTTCTTTCTGCTGGCTCTTTCCACACGAAAAAGAATTCTTCAAATTGGTCAAATATCAGAACAGTCACTAGATGTTCTGAATTTGTTTGCAGCTCTTTGATGATTTTCTCATATTCGATCGCCTGTTTTTCGACAATTAATTCTACAGGCTGTGACTGCTCAATCCGATCCTGATTGATTAGGGCCGAATCGCCGTTAAATTCCTGCCGCAGATTGCCGTTGACTGCGCCTGCTACGGTCAAATCTCCCGAAGCTGCTCCCGGTACTGCATCGAAATTTTCGCGATCGAATATTTCAGCTTTCCCCGCAGATAACTGTCTGGTCAATTCCCGCGGCCAGTTATTATAAACTTGCAGCACTACAGGCAAAACAGTCCGCATTTCGATCTTTTTTTGCTTGAGTGCCGGCACTAATCCCCCGGTGACAATTGAACTTTTACCAACTCCAGACTGACCGTAAATTACTGTCAGTTTGTCTGGGGTATTGTTCATCCTATATATCAAGCGGTTGAGGTCTGCTTCTCTACCGGAAGCTGTAATTTCGTCAGCAATAGTAGCAGCAGCGGCAACTGTTTCGGCGGCGGGATTAATCGCTTCTCTGTGTGGCTGTAATTTTCCGGCTCCAATAAAAGCTCGGAAGCGATACGTATGTTCTACCGCTCGATAATCTTGCTTAAGCTGAAATGCTTTGAGATATTCTCCCCGCTGAAAATAGAATCCTCGCAGCATTTCTAAAACCCGCAAATACAGTTGTGGGTTGTAGCAAGGTTCGGTTTCTGAGCGAGCTAATTCTAAATGTGCGATCGCCTCCTCAACCTCGCCCAACTCGCTCTGTGCCTCTGCTAAAATTAACAAATACAAGCCTTGATGCTGCGATTTTAGAGCCGTTCCGTGTCCCGTCGCTTCAAATTTTGAGTTGAGAGAGTGTAGGGCGACTAAAGCCCATTCTTTCGCCCCTTGCCAATTCTTTTGCTCTAAGGCTACTCTAGCCAAAAAGCCGTAATCTTGAGCCAAATTAACTGTTGAGTTTTCCATATTTTCATGTAACCTCCGAGCTTTGATAGCTAAATTCCAGAGTGCATCCCAATCTTCTAAATGCTGCAATACTTCGCCGAGTTGATTGATGAATATACCGACTAGATCTGGCTGTCCGGCGCGTTCGAGAACATCAATACATTGCTGAAAATAATTTTTAGCTTCCGTCCAGTAAGGACGGTTGCCACTGCGATGTTTTTCTGCTTGAAAACGGTAGCAAAGACCGATGTGAAAGAGTAGAATCCCCTCTAATACTGGTGCAGGGTGAACAGTAAATAACAAATCGCTAAATTCTGTTTTTGAGCCGATAAATGCTACTTGATACTTCCAAAAAGTGAGACTTTTTTGATACAATTCAAGGGCCGCCTGAATGCGGTGGCTAGCATATTCGTCTCGACCGCGAATAAATTGCAAACTGGCTTCAATAGCTCGTTCTAACCTGATGTTGCAAGTTTGCAAGTCTTGCCTGGCCGACTCTAATTCAGTTAAAGAATTGGCTCCGAGAATGGTAGAGTTGCTTAAACGCCAATTGCCACTTTCTAAAATCTTGCCAAAAATGCGATCGCAACTTTTGCCCAAGAAATTTACCAACTCGTCGGGGCCGAGTACAAATTCCACGCTTGTCGTCCAAGTCTCGATATCCGTGACTAACCGAATCAGTTTTTTTAAGATTTTGTCTGTCACCCACAGCACCACCGGGAAGGGAAAATTATTGCGAAATTCTTCCCTGACGTAGTTGGTAGATGTCAGCACGCGATCGATCGCACTTACGGACTCCAATCCAAACACCATTAAAGCTTGGGGGTGGCTACCGTCAAGTTCGGTTTCTATCGTCGTGTACAGAGTTTTAACAGATGTCGGGAGGACAAGTTCTCGAATCTCGACACCAGACTGCTGCCGCAATTGCCGTACAGTTTCCTCTCGCATCGCACTGTAATTGCACCTGACCAAAATCAGCGAAAATTGCCCCTGAGACATGGAGAGAGTCCGGGAGAGAGTTTGCAGCGAACTTTTATTTTGCTCTGCTGCGGTGTCTTGGTGGCAGTGCGAATTAGTCATAATATTTTAAAATCCTGATAGATATAGATGCTTTCAGTTGACAGTTGACAGTTGACAATTGACCTGGGACAGCACTTGACAAAAGAAAGAAGAGGATAGGAGTAATCAATCGTCTTCTTTTAATTTCTCCCGATCGAGGAGAGGCTTTAAACCAACGCTTTATGGTAATACATATCGCTTACCAATTAGCAATTAGCAATTACCAATTACCAGACATACCTCATCTTTTTTAGAAAGGCTATAGCGGTTCTCAAAAAAGTGAGGTATGCCCTATTCCCTATGCCCTATTCCCTATGCCCTATTCCCTATGCCCAGTCGTCCGCGAATCTTTCTGAGAACCGCTATATATTTCTCGTTACCATACCCAAAATTCGTAGAAACCCGGTTTCTAGCTGCCCGTACCTCAGCTCTGAAACTGTCCGATTATTTGAGCCGATCGCCCTTAAAGCATACCCGAAAAAATACATACTCTGTTATTATCATAATCTCAGGAAAATCCACCGGATTTTACTGATTTTTTGAACCCTCGGTGGCTCACATTGTACCGAGCAAAAAAGTCGTGAAGCTTAGCTATCCCGTAGGGAATCGCCAAAAATCCCACAAATCCGATGCAGTTATTCGCAGACGGCGGAAATCTTGCATTCCCTGCTTTGCTGGCCCCTCGCCGCACTGAGATAAACTACGGGCGGTGGCTCCTCAATGACAACTTGCACATTTTCGATCAGAATTTTATCAATCTCCATATCTAAATTAGTAGCTGAAAAATCAGGTAGATCCCAATCTTCGCTTTCTTCAATGAGGATTGTTGTGGTTGGTGCCACCATCTCTAAATCAAGCTCATCACCAAAATTAGAAACTTGCTTATTTGGTTCTATTTTCTGACTGGTATCAGTAGCTACAGCTTGAGTGGTATTGGTCATTAGTACGATCGGCAATGCTACCATTGCACTTATCGTTTGTCGCGCCGTGATTTTCCCCATAATCTCCTCCTGGTATCAACTAAATTTTGGTGCTGCTATAAATTTAAACATCCGCCGTTACTTTGCTGCGCTGCTATTAATTAATAGTCGCTTATTTTTTGACAAAATATACCCCTATCTGTGACACTTTGGGGCAAGTTTGCCTGACGGAGGGTATCCGGCTAACTCTTCCCGTTTCTATTGATTACGTGAAAACTCTTAAACAATCAGGTTTTCTTTTAAGTAATTTCGGAAATGAGAGCGAGTGTCTATTTCAGGCTGAAAACGGCGAAAAGTGCGATCGCACCCCCTGTTACCAGCAAACTGATTTCCTGTTAACACATCCACCGAATTTTTGTCAATACTTATAACTTGATAGTTATCATTTTTTGCATATAGCAAGCGCCACATCGGGCGGGGACATAAATAACCTCATGAATAGAGCCGATACCTGTTGAGCATAAATGGTTTGATTTCCGTACTATGAAACTGTCAACTATCAACTGTCAACTGTCAACTGTCAACTGTCAACTGCTAACTATCAACTGCTACAATTCTCGTTACCAGGAAGAGCCTGGTAACGCAGAGCGGCGAGACATAGCCACCAGCAAAAAAGTATCGGTTTCTACTTAGTCAAACCGTGTTCTAGAGCGTAGCGCACCAACTCAGTACGGCTGTTAGTACCAGTCTTGCTAAACAAACGGCTGACATACTTTTCCACATTACGCACGCTAGTTTCCAAGCGGCGGGCAATTTCCTTATTCATCAAACCTTGAGCAACCAAATCCAAAACACTTTGCTCTCGCGGAGTCAAATCAATTTTAATCGACGAAGCACTTTGGACGATCGAACTCCGGCCACTCAGCAAAGACTCAATTCTCGCCATTTGGCTAGCCAAAGCAGCAATATCAGGACTTTCACCATTGCCACTCGTCTCCTTAGCCGCCGCGCGACGGGCCAGCAAATTCGTGACAATTGCTACCAACTCGTCGGGATCGAAGGGCTTAGAAAGATAAGCATCGCAGCCTGCTTGATAGCCTTGAATGCGATCGCCCGTCATCCCCTTAGCCGTCAAAAACACCACCGGCAAAGACTTATAGCGAGGATCTTCCCGCACTTGCTTCAGAAACTGATAGCCGTCCACCTGCGGCATCATAATGTCTGAAATCACCAAATCAGGATTGATCTGCTGCAATAGTTCCCAGCCATCCCGAGCATTACTGGCAACCTCAACCGAAAAATCGCTATCTTCCAAATAAGCTTGTACCGCTTCCCGCAAGCCCGGTTCATCATCTACCAATAATAATCGTGCTAACATATCCGTTACCCTTACGTTTTATCAATATTATCTTTGAATTTAGCCTAATTCAATTATTTTTTTCCTCCATCTATAGAATCAACTTAAAAAATTGTAGTTAAACTCCTATACGGTTCAGTTAAACCTGATCCCCCCTAGCCCCCCTTAAAAAGGGTGGGACAAGAAATTTCTCAAAGTCCCCCTTTTTAAGGGGGATTTAGGGGCATCTCCGGGGAATAAACATCATTAACTAAACCGTATTGTGGTTAAACTCAAGAGGTTTAAGTTTTGTTTTGATCCAATGATTAAAAACTGATTAATTCAAAAATCAAAACCGCGCAGCGTTGTTCGCGCGAGCGCGGCAATCGCACAATTATTCTTGAACCATTGCGACTTAAACTTTTGAACGATCGGTCAAAATTTCATAACCGGTGTCCGTCACCAACACAGTATGCTCAAACTGAGCAGACATAGCATTATCAACCGTTACAGCAGTCCACTTGTCAGCAAGCGTCCGAGTGAACTTAGAACCCGCATTCAGAATCGGCTCGATCGCCAATGTCATACCCGATCGCAATTTCACATTCGGCATTTCGCGAGTACGGAAATTAAAAACCGACGGTTCCTCGTGCAAATTGCGCCCGACACCGTGGCCTGTAAACTCTTCAACGATGCTAAAACCGTTGCTTTTGACATGATCCTCGATCGCACCAGCCAGATCCAGCAAATACGCTCCCGCCTTCACTTGTTCAATACCTTTATAAAGAGCTTCTTCGGCAACTCTAATTAATTTTGCAGATTCCGGTGTCACCTCAACAACTGCGATCGTGATGCAAGAATCGCCATGAAAACCTTGGTAATATGCTCCCGTATCTACTTTGAGAACATCTCCGGCACGAATTACTTTTTTGCGGCTGGGGATGCCGTGAACAACTTCGTTATTAATGCTAGAGCAAATCGAGCCAGTGAAACCGTGATAGCCTTTAAAACTAGGAGTTGCACCCATTTCTCGGATGCGTTTTTCGGCATAAATATCCAAATCAGCAGTAGTCATTCCCGGTTTTACAAGTTGCGAAATTTCTTTCAGTACGGTTGCGACAATTTTCGCCGCCTGCCGCATTATTTCGATTTCGCGTTCCGACTTAATTTCAATGCCTCGACGCTGTTTTGTGACTTGGGGTTGTTTAGTTGGTGCGGAAAGCAGACTGCTAAAAATATTCATTGAATGTCAGGTAATTTTGTAGTTTGAAGGCAGGTTAAAGCAAAAAACGGCAAATGTCCGGTTTTTTGGGGAAACACCGGTGTCTTGTTCCGAACTGTCGATCGCTCGTCCTTTCAGCTAGTTTAATATTTTTCTTGATAATCGGCACGGGAAAGGCGGATATGGGGAGAGGGATCGGGAGAAAGGGGGAGAGGGGGAGAGGGGGAGAGGGGGAGAGGATTTGAGGATTTGAGGATTTTTGATGTGCCGCCCGATCAAGAAATACAATTTAAATGCAGTACAACTTACCAAATCCGGCTTAGATACCCCGTCGCTGTCGATCGTCTGTCTCCGCAGACGATAGTTTTACTCTCAGGCGGTTTCAACCGCCGAGTCCCTTTGAGCCTCCGATCTCTGGCCTTTTAAGTTGAATGATTCAACAGCTTTGAGGCCCACCGGATTGCTGAGGATTCCTGCGACGTTGGCAATTCCTGCAATTAATTTAGTTACCTCAACAGGTTTAGATAAGTGCATCTGGAAACCAGCTTCCAGCGCTTGTCGGCGATCGGACTCTCTCACGTAAGCTGTCAGGGCGATCGCAGGCATCTTTCGATCCCGCAGCACTTCCATTTCTCTCACCCGCGCGATCAACTCATAGCCGTCTGCTCCCGGCATTCCAATGTCGCTCAGCAGCACATCTGGCCAAGAACTCTCCAGTGCAGCTAGAGCCCCGGCCACCGATGCTGCCGATCGCACCACAGCTCCTTCGTCTTCGAGTACAGCAATCAAAAACTCCCGCGTGTCATCGTCATCATCCACCACCAGCAATTGCAAATTAGCAAGAGTTGGGAGAGCCTCTGTCGCGTCATTGAGTTCAGAGCAATCATCAAGATCACCTTGCCCGTTGTCCTCAGCAACTGGTAGAGAAACCGTAAATTTCGCACCCTCGCCCGTATTATTCTGTGCGCCAACCTTACCACCGTGCTGTTCCACCAAGTGACGGACGATCGCCAATCCCAGCCCCAAACCCCCGTAAGACCTAGTTGTGCTGCTATCAGCTTGGCGGAAGCGATCGAAAACATAAGGCAGAAAATCAGGAGCAATACCAATTCCGCTATCAATTATCTGAATTTGGGCCTCGTCGCCAACTAACTTCAACCGCACCTCTATTTTACCCTCTTCAGGAGTAAACTTAATCGCATTTGAAAGCAAATTCCAGATTACTTGCTGCAAGCGATCGCTATCGCCTATAACTTTACCAACATTTGAGTCAGATTGAAATTCTATCACAATTGATTTTGTCTCTGCCAGCGGTTTCAGAGAATCAATTGCCATTTCAATCACATTTTTCAACTGAATCGGATACAAATTGAAATTTAATTTTCCGCGCAGAATTCGCGAAACATCTAAAATATCTTCAACGAGTTGCGCTTGAGATTTAGCATTTCGCTCAATTGTTTCTAGGGCTTTATCAATAGTTTCTTGGTCAAACTTTTTGGCCCGCAGCAGCCTTGACCAGCCGAGAATGGCATTTAAAGGAGTACGGAGTTCGTGGGATAGAATAGCCAGAAATTCATCCTTCATCTGGTTAGCTCTCTCAGCTTCTTGCCGCGCCACTTGTTCGCGGATCAGTCTGCCGCGTTCTTCCTCTGCTTGCTTGCGGTCTGTGATATCTCTAACCGTACCAACGTGACCGATCAGTTTTCCCAAATCCGAAAACATTGGCGACGACTGCACATGAATCCAACGCACATCTTCGTTATCAACTAATCGAAACTCACTCGAATATTCGTGACCTTCTTTAATCCAACCTAACCAATCTGCTACTACGCGATCGCGGTTTTCAGGATGAACCGACCGCTGCCAAACTGACACCAAATTTTCATCCAAAATTAACCCGGAAATCTCTTGACAGCGGGGATTCATGTAAGTACAGCGACCTTCAACGTCAGCTAAGTAAATTCCCAGGGGCGAACAAGCACACAAAGTACGAAATCGCTCTTCACTTTTACTGAGTTCATTATTAACAGCAGCTAACTGTGTTGCTTGTCGCTTCACCTCGGCTGTTTTTTGGAACAATTCCACAAATACCTGCACCTTCGATGTCAATATTTCCGGTTCCAAAGGTTTGAAGAGGTAATCCACCGCACCCAGAGAATAACCTTTAAACACGTGGGTGTCATTACTGCTGAATGCTGTGACAAAAATAATCGGAGTCGATCGCGATCGATCTCTGGAGCGAATCAATGTTGCCGTCTCAAATCCATCCATTCCCGGCATCTGCACATCAAGCAAAATCACCGCAAAATCGTCATTCAGCAGACATCTCAGAGCCTCCGCGCCCGAATTAGCTTGTACTAGATTATAAGAATGGCTGTTGAGGATAGCTTCTAGAGCCACCAAATTTTCTGGCCGATCGTCAACTAGAAGGACATTTACTTGATTTTCGCGTTCCACATCCATAAATTTTTTAATTTTTAATTGTTAGCAAGTTGACTAAACACGGAGCGATTTTAGAGAGGGGTAAAATCCAGTCTACTTCAACATTTGCGATCGCGGACGCCGGCATTGTCCGGCATAGAGCCGAAGCAGGTTCCTCCACAAATGTCAATCCTCCCTCAGCTTTAATTTTTGCCAGCCCTTCACTCCCATCAGAACTAGCTCCCGTTAAAATTATGCCGATAACTTTCTCCCCAAAGGCATCAGCAGCAGACTCAAACAGCACGTCGATAGAGGGCCGCGCGTGGCAGACAGGAGCATCAGTTGATAGTGCAAATGTAGGAGAAACGCGACTGAGGATTGGGGATTTTGAATTGTCGATTGGCTCCGCCGCCGCGCTCTCCCATGCTGTACCGTCGTTTTCATCAATGCTAAATTTCTCCATCCAGGGCAATTCTACGAGCAAGTGATAGTCAGCGGGAGCCAAGTAAATCCGGCCAGGGGCGATCGGCTCTTTGTCTTGAGCCTCCGTGATTTGGAGAGAGCTTTGCTGTTGTAAAAAATCCGTAAGGCTGTTGGGAGAACTCTTATGGCGGTGTTGGACAATAACCACCGGTAAAGGAAAACTTTGTGGCAAATCTGCCAGCAGGACAGTTAGAGCCTCTAGCCCTCCCAAAGACGTGCCAACAACCACTATCTCAAAAATATTTTTATTTAATTTTGCGGTAGAGTTTGTCACTTCTTTCAACTGCTTCATAGTATTTTTCATAAGGTGTAAAAGTTAGAGACTCCTGATGTCCTAATCCTAAAATTCCAAACATTCCCAAGCTCTCATAAAAAAGTTTATGTACCCGTTCTTGAAGCTGTGAATTAAAATAAATCATCACATTGCGGCACACAATTACATTAAATTCATTAAAAGAAGTATCTGTTGCTAAGTTGTGGTGAGCAAAGACCATGTTATCTTTAAGTGAAGACCCAAAAATAGCATTTTCATAGGCAGCAGTGTAATACTCAGAAAACGCTTTTTTGCCGCCTGCTTGGTGGTAGAGCTGCGTATATTCTTGCATTTGTTTCAAAGGGAATATACCAGCCTTTGCTGTTTTTAACACTAATTCGTTCATGTCAGTAGCGTAAATCCGACAGCGATCGTACAGCCCTTCTTCTTGCAGCAAGATTGCCATAGAATAGACTTCTTCTCCCGTTGAACATCCAGCGTGCCAAATCCGAATAAAAGGATAAGTACGAAGCATCGGCACTACTTTTTTTCGGAAACTAATGTAAAATTTAGGATCGCGAAACATCGTAGTTACATTAACAGAAACATCCACCAAAAAACGCTCTAAACAGGCAGGATTGTGGAGTATTTTGTCCTGAAGTCCAGAGACCGTGGTGAGCCGTTCTGAGCGAATAGTGTTCCAAATGCGGCGCTTGATAGAGGCAAGGGCATAATTACGAAAATCAAATCCGTAATAGCGAAATATTCCCTCTAGTAGGAGTTGAATTTCGATTGTTTCCAGTTCATGAGTTTCGGGCATTAGTAATTAGTAATTGGTTATTGTTAGCTGTTGACTGTTAACTGTTAACTGTTGACTGCTGACTGCTGACTGTTAACTGTTAACTGTTAACTGTTAACTGTTGACTGCTGACTGTTAACTGTTAACTGTTAACTGCTGACTGTTAACTGTTAACTGTTGACTGCTGACTGTTGACAACTAACAACTGCCAACTGCCAACTGCCAACTGCCAACTGCCAACTGTCAACTGTCAACTGTCAACTGTCAACTGTTCCATTACCGATAAAGCCAAACGCGCAGCAGCGAGAGCAATTGTTCCGTATCAACAGGCTTCGTGATGTAGTCAGACGCCCCAGCTTCGATACATTTTTCCCGATCGCCCTTCATAGCTTTCGCAGTCAGAGCAATCATTGGCAGCGAACCGAATTGAGGCATCTTGCGAATTGCTTCCATTGTCTCGTAACCGTCCATTTCGGGCATCATCACGTCCATCAACACAATATTTATGTCAGGCGTATTTTGCAACTGAGCAATACCCTCTCGGCCGTTTTCAGCAAACACAATTTGCATTAAATGGCGCTCCAGCATACTCGTGAGGGCGAAGATATTCCGCACGTCATCGTCAACAATCAAGACTTTTTTGCCCGCGAGTGTCGAATCTGTTTGATATAACTGTTCTAGCATTTGGCGCTTAGGTTCCGGCAAATTTGCTTGAACTCGGTGCAAGAACAAAGCAGTTTCATCCAACAGGCGCTCTGGCGATCGCACATCTTTAATAATTATTGTTTCCGCCATGCGCTTAAGTTGAGTTTCTTCAGTTCTCGTCAACTCTTTGCCCGTATAAATAATAATCGGCAAACTTTTCAAACTCGGCTCTTGCTTGATCTGCTCGATCAGTTCAAAACCAGTCATATCGGGCAGTCCCAAATCGAGCACAATGCAGTCAAAATGCCCCGTCTTCAAAATTTCTAGCGCCTCTGCACCGCTACCCACAGCCGTCGTTGAAACATCGTGATTGCCGATTAAATCCACAATGCTAAGACGTTGCGTTTCGTTATCTTCGACAACTAGCAAATTTTTCACGGGGCGCTCCACAAAACCCTTAATATCAGTCAAAGCTTTGCTCAAAGCCTCATGACTGACAGGCTTTTGTAAATACGCGATCGCCCCTAACTGCAAACTGCGCTGCCGCCCTTCTTCAACTGATACAATGTGAACCGGAATGTGGCGCGTAGTCGCGTCGTGCTTCAGGCGATCGAGCACAGTCCAGCCATCCATCACAGGCAAATTTAGATCCAGCATAATCGCCGTTGGCTTGAACTCTCGCGCCATCGCCAAACCGATATCGCTCCGCAACGCAACCAAAGCTTTAAAACCCTGTTCCTGCGCCATATCCACCAGAATCCGAGCAAAATTGACATCATCCTCGATAATCAAAAGGATGCGATCGCCACTCTCAATATTTTCTCGGTCATCAGATATTGTAACCGACGGATAAGGCGCGACCGGCAAATGGAAATTCGGCGAAGGAACTGTCCCAGAAACACCCGGCGACAACTGCGCCGTTTGGTTGTAGGTTCCCGAATCGCGATCGTTCATTATTTCCGATTCTTGGTAAGTTTGCGGCAGATAAAGCGTGAATTTACTACCCTCACCAGCGCGACTCGTCAACTTAATTTCTCCCCCTAACAGATTAGCAATTTCTCTACTAATAGACAAACCCAAACCAGTGCCCCCGTATTTCCGGCTAGTGCTACCATCAGCTTGTTGGAAAGCCTCAAAAATAACCCTGTGTTTGTCATCAGAAATCCCAATCCCCGTATCGCTAACCGAGAAAGCCAAAACAGTAGCAGAACTCGTTAAAGCTTCAATCTCTAAACTCCACCCTTCCCGCACTACTTCGACACCCAACTTCACCTCACCCCGCTCAGTAAACTTAAAAGCATTAGAGAGAAGATTCTTCAAAACTTGTTGCAGCCGTTTAGCATCAGTATAGATACCTTTTGGCAACGCAGCCTCAAGCTCTATTTTAAAACTCAACTTCTTATCCAGAGCGATTTGGCGGAAAGTTCGATCCAAATGCTCTCGCAAATCCCCAAACAAAACTTGCTCAATATCCACCGACATCGTGCCCGATTCAATTTTAGCAAGATCCAAAATGTCATTAATCAGTTCTAACAAATCAGTTCCCGCCGAATAAATAGTGCGCGTGTATTCAACTTGCTTAGAACTCAAATTGCCGTCAGGATTATCTGAAAGCAATCGAGCCAAAATCAACAGCGAATTCAGCGGAGTTCGCAACTCGTGAGACATATTTGCCAGAAACTCCGACTTATACTTAGAAGTTAGAGCCAACTGTTCGGCTCTTTCTTCCAGCAACGCCCTCGCCTGTTCGATATCTCGATTTTTCCGCTCAACTTCCTTATTTTGCAGCGCCAACAATTCAGCTTGTTCTTCTAATTCTTCATTCGTTTGTTGCAACTCATCCTGCTGATTTTTCAACAATTCCTCAGATGCGCGGAGCGACTGCGCCTGTTCTTCGAGACGCTTGTTAGTTTGCGTTAGTTCCCTTTGCTGATTTTGCAACTCTTCTGTCAAAGACTGCGACTGTTTTAATAAGTCTTCCGTCCGCATACTCGCCCCAATTGTATTTAGAACAATCGCGATACTTTCTGTAAGTTGGTCGAGAAATGTCAAATGTATTTCGCTGAAGCGGCGGAACGAAGCTAACTCAATTACTGCCGTCACTTGTCCCTCAAACAGTACGGGTAAAACCACGACATTCAGCGGCGCAGATTCTCCCAGCCCCGAACTAATTTTAACGTAATTGTCCGGTACTTCCGTCAACAGGATTCGTTCTTTTTCCAGGGCGCACTGTCCGACCAAACCTTCACCTAAACTGAATCTATTTCCTAGATGCTTGCGTTCCCGGTAGGCGTAGGTACTTAACAGTTTGAGAAACGGATCGTGATCTATAGATTCCATCATAAAAAAGACACCGTGCTGAGCCGAAACCAGCGGAGTCAATTCAGAAAGAATCAGTTTAGAAACAGTTTCTAAATCCCGCTGACCTTGTAGCATTCGAGTGAACTTAGCCAGGTTTGTTTTAAGCCAATCTTGCTCAGTATTTTTATGCGTTGTCTCCCGGAGATTGACAATCATCTGGTTGAGATTATCTTTGACAATGGCAACTTCTCCTTCAGTAGCGACGGAAATTGACCTCGTTAAATCGCCTCTAGTAACAGCAATTGCCACTTCGGCGATCGCCCGCAACTGAGTAGTCAAATTCGCCGCCAATTCATTCACATTGTCCGTCAAATCTCGCCACGTCCCCGCCGCCCCCGGAACCTTCGCCTGACCACCCAATTTCCCTTCAATTCCAACTTCCCGCGCCACCGTAGTAACTTGATCGGAAAACGTCGCCAGCGTATCGATCATCTCGTTAATCGTATCAGCCAGAGTCGCAATTTCTCCCTTAGCTTCCAGAATTAATTTACGCTTCAAATCGCCATTCGCCACCGCCGTCACAACTTTAGCAATACCCCGCACTTGCGCCGTCAAATTCTCCGCCATCGAGTTTACATTGTCGGTTAAATCTTTCCAAGTCCCCGCAACTCCTTTCACCTCAGCTTGACCGCCCAATTTACCCTCAGTTCCCACCTCCCGCGCCACCCGCGTCACTTCAGAAGCGAAGGAATTAAGCTGATCAACCATCACATTAATAGTATCTTTCAACTCCAGAATTTCGCCTTTAACATCAACGGTAATTTTCTTAGACAAATCTCCATTTGCTACCGCCTTCGTCACTTCCGCAATATTCCGCACCTGCGCCGTCAAATTCCCCGCCATCAAGTTAACTGAATCTGTTAAATCTTTCCAAGTTCCGCCTACCCCGCGCACGTAAGCTTGCACCCCTAATTTGCCTTCGGTTCCTACTTCCCTAGCAACTCTGGTTACTTCTGATGAGAAGGAACTCAACTGATCCACCATGATGTTAATCGTGTTTTTCAGTTCAAGAATTTCGCCCTTAACATCAACGGTAATTTTCTTGGATAAATCCCCATTAGCCACAGCAGTTGTCACTTCAGCAATGTTGCGGACTTGTGCTGTTAAATTCCCGGCCATCGAGTTAACAGAATCCGTTAAATCTTTCCAGGTTCCGGCAACTCCTTTTACCTCAGCTTGTACGCCTAATTTGCCTTCTGTTCCTACTTCCCTCGCAACCCGAGTTACTTCTGAAGCGAAGGAATTTAACTGATCAACCATCGTGTTGACAGTGTTTTTTAACTCTAGGATTTCACCTTTAACATCTACAGTAATTTTTTTAGATAAATCGCCATTTGCTACAGCAGTCGTCACCGCCGCAATATTCCGCACTTGCGCCGTCAAACTGCCGGCCATAAAGTTAACACTATCCGTTAAATCCTTCCAGGTTCCTGCTACGCCTCTGACATCCGCTTGACCGCCGAGTTTACCTTCCGACCCCACTTCCCTCGCCACCCGCGTTACTTCTGAGGCGAAGGAATTAAGTTGATCCACCATCACGTTAATGGTGTTTTTTAGTTCTAAAATTTCGCCTTTAACCTGTACCGTAATTTTCTTAGATAAGTCACCGTTAGCAACAGCAGTCGTCACATCAGCAATGTTGCGGACTTGTGCTGTTAAATTGTTGGCCATCGAGTTAACTGAATCCGTTAAATCTTTCCAGGTTCCTGCTACTCCCTGCACTTCTGCTTGTACGCCTAATTTCCCTTCGGTTCCTACTTCCCGCGCCACCCTAGTTACTTCTGATACGAAGGAATTTAACTGGTCAACCATCGTGTTGACGGTATTTTTTAACTCCAGAATTTCCCCTTTAACATCTACGGTAATTTTCTTAGATAAATCGCCCTTGGCCACAGCGGTTGTCACATCAGCAATGTTGCGGACTTGTGATGTCAAACTGCCGGCCATGAAGTTAACGCTATCAGTTAAATCTTTCCAAGTTCCCGCAACTCCTTTAACTTCTGCTTGACCGCCTAGTTTGCCTTCGGAACCAACTTCTCTCGCAACTCTGGTTACTTCTGAGGCGAAGGAATTCAACTGATCCACCATAATGTTAATCGTGTTTTTCAGTTCGAGAATTTCCCCTTTAACATCTACGGTAATTTTCTTGGATAAATCGCCATTGGCTACAGCGGTTGTTACTTCGGCAATGTTGCGGACTTGGGCTGTTAAATTCCCGGCCATTGAGTTAACAGAATCTGTTAAATCTTTCCAGGTTCCTGCAACTCCTCTGACTTCTGCTTGTACGCCTAATTTCCCTTCGGTTCCTACTTCTCTAGCAACTCTGGTTACTTCTGATGAGAAGGAACTCAACTGATCCACCATGACGTTAATCGTGTTTTTCAGTTCGAGAATTTCCCCTTTAACATCTACGGTAATTTTCTTGGATAAATCGCCATTGGCTACAGCGGTTGTCACTTCGGCAATGTTGCGGACTTGGGCTGTTAAATTCCCGGCCATTGAGTTAACAGAATCTGTTAAATCTTTCCAGGTTCCTGCTACTCCTTCCACTTCTGCTTGTACGCCTAATTGGCCTTCGGTTCCTACTTCTCTAGCAACTCTGGTTACTTCTGAGGCGAAGGAACTCAATTGGTCTACCATTGTGTTGACAATTTTGGCTGTTTGGAGGAATTCTCCTTTGAGTGGTCTGTCTTCTATTTCTAGGGGGATGGTTTGCGATAAATCTCCTTTTGCTACGGCCCGAATTACTCTGGCGGTTTCTGAGGTTGGTTGCACTAAATCTGTAATTAGGGTATTGACAGAATTGACGCTAGCTGCCCAGGAACCTTCAACGTTGCCGATGGTGGCGCGCTGGGCGATTTTGCCTTCTTTCCCGACAACTGTGCCGATGCGATCGAGTTCGGCGGCCATTCTCTGATTGAGCTCGATAATATCGTTAAGTTCGTCAGCAATTTTCCCGGCTAGACCGGTCTGGTCTATGGGCATCCTCACTGAAAAGTCCCCTTTTTTGACAGCTACTAAGGTTCTGAGTAACTGTTTGGCATAAACATTATTGGGATTGGCTGTGAGCTGTGCAGTTGACATGACCGTTACCTTTGACGAGTTTGAAGGGGAAGGGGGGAATATTTTTGGGGATTATTGATATTATCCGACTAAAGCAGTGTCTGATTGGTTCTATCGAAAGATGGATGACAAATTGCTGTTGGTTGAATATTCACTTATTGGTTATTTTATACTGTTAACAGGCTCTTCTTGGTAACGAGTTAATTGTGGGGTGTCAGGAACAGGCCCGAAAGCCTGTTCCACCCTGTTCCACAAAGAGTGAATTTTATTGTGCGGCGGGCAGGATGTCCGCCCTACAGATTACCAACTGCGATTATTTCCAATTTTGCCACGAACTATTGAAAATAGAAGTACCTGGAAAGGCGATCGGATTCTTGTCTTGCTGCAACCGCAACTGTAACGCCTCCAAATTCGGCTCGCGGGATGGTAATTCGTCCACCAATTCATAGGGTAAAATCCCATTTTCTAGGGAAAAAGCAGCCGTAACACCCGCAGCAGCCCCAGCAGACCATTCAAAAGAATGCACTCGATAAGCAGCCGCCGCCGTGTGGCTAACAGCAATACTTTTACCCGCCACTAACATATTGTCAATCCTCTGAGGAATCATTGCCCGCAGCGGAATTTGGAACGGATAAGCTTGTCCTTGACCTTTGCGAGTGCCTTCGCGTTCGGTGTTTCCCGGTGCTTCCGGCGGGCTGTTGGTCATGCAGGGGTGAAAGTCGATCGCGTAATGACCGATACCCACACTATCAGGATAAATCCGGGCGCGCGATCGCGATTTAGTCTCCTCAACAGTCTGACTTCCCACAGCCAAAGCCGGCGCGTTCAAACCACCCACAGCCAACCACAAATCTCGGTACTCTTCCTTCGACAAATTCTCGCGGTAAAAATCCGTCTTAAAATCAGTCCGAGACATATCAACTTCCCACACCGTAAAACCTTGAGGCTGAGTCAAAGTCGGCCGTCCAATAATCCGCCGACCTTCCCGCATATAAGGATATTTAGAAAGTCCGTGCACCGTCCCCATCGGCGAATCCAATCCGCTCAACAAACGATTGTTTGGATAAGGTTTTTTCACTCCATTACCTAATTGCGAGTCAGTAGTTCCTGCTACCAACCAGTAGAAATATCCTTGAGCATTTTCTTCGCCGCGGCGCAAAGTTTCCGTTCGCAAACCACCCATCCATGCGCCCGGTTGCAGTTGACCGTTAGCCTCCAATTGCGCGCGAGAATAAATTAAATTATCCTCAGCAGAACCGGGGCGGTAGTCATTCCCCCAAGTCCAGTTTTGCATGGAAATATCCCCAGGATAAATCGGGAATTTCTTGGGATCGGAAGGGCGCGGCTCATCCGGTCTCATGGTTTTAATTTGGCGATAGCTGAAAACTAGCGGAAAGCTGGCTAATCTCGCCAGTTCGTAACTGTAGTAAGGAGCGTATTGTTGATAAAAAGACGGCTGTTGATGCTGCTGCGGTTCCTTTGTTGCTTGCATCGCAAAGGTGTAGGTAAAACCTTGGGTGCAGTAAGGGTCGCCGGTTGGGCTGGCGGAGGAAGGTTCGAGAGGTGAACGCGGGTCAATTCCGAGGCGGTAGGGAACATCGGCAAGTCCGATTAATTCGCCTGTTTCAGTCGCATCTACCACGAACCAATCTGCACCTCTAGGTTTTGATTTTGACTGGTTGGGTGGTTTGGAAGTGAACCGAATAATAGTTTTGTTAAATCGCGCCGAGTTTTCGTAGCGATAGGCATCTTCGATGGTTTTAGACAGGGTTTCGGTGTTGATGGGCGGGGTGTTGGCGGCTGGTTTGTGTTGAATGGCGATCGCACTTTTAATTTGTTGTCCGCCAACTGCATTCCCCGCCACCGCCGGAGTAATTGCTAATTCTTTAATCACGGTATTCGGAAACCATTTCAGCTTCCCTTTGCCTGTTTGAGCCGCATTTTGCAAAATGTCAGATAGAATTTTGTGGCCGTCGTAGGGCATGAAACAGGAATAGCTAACCCAACAGCCGCCGGGATTTAGCCTCCCGTAATGTTCTTTGATTCGCCGCCGCAATTCTAGGTAGCCGCGGGGGTAAAATAAGAGCGATCGCTGAGTTTCTCTTTCATCAAGTGCGGAAGTTCCCTGGGAGGAAATTTGACCGCCTAACCAGTCAGTAATTTCCGTGATACAAACGGTGCGCCCCGCCAGCAAACCTTCGTAAGCGGTAGCAGCACCTGCAAGCCCGCCGCCTGCTACGAGAATGTCGCAAGTTTCCTCTTTGTCGGGATTGCGCACAGGTGCGGCCAAGGCTGGGGTAATAGCCGAGAGGGAGGCAATTAGACTGAGGGTGAAGGTGAAGAGCGATCGACCTTTGAGCGAAAATAGATACCGTCGCAGTTTCATCGGAGACTGTGGAATTAATTTTGACATCAGCAAAAAACACTCATCGCATTTAAATGTTTATTTTGCACTATACTGGTATTTCGCGGTACAGTCAGGGCAAACTTTTTTATATAAGAGGCATTAATAGCAGTGACAACTATTGAATAGCCGAATCAACTTTATGCTAAAAATCGTCAATTTTTTTAAGTCATTGATTCCCTTTGAGGATTTAACAATTATCACCAGTTTAACTTTTTTGGAAGTTTTGAACAGGTTGGACGAAGTTGTGACTCCTCCCAAACTTTTTAGAATAACTCTACCCTTCGGCGCGCCACCTGCCAAACCTTATGAAGGAACAATCTCTGGCAATACCTTCAAAATCAGTCGCATCATCACTGGCCGCAATTCATTTTTGCCAATTATCGAAGGATATATCCATTCTCAACCGTTTGGTTGTTCCATCAAAATTAGGATGAGTTTACATAAAATAGTCCTAGCATTTATGATGCTTTGGCTGTGGACAACTGGCAGTATTGGAATGTTTGCTTTATTTGCTTGGTTCGTAGAACCCTCCGTGGGGCCAATATTTTTACTGATATTAGGAATGTTTATTTTTGCCTGGGTTGTGTGCTTGATTCCCTTTAAAATCGAAGCTAAATCAGCTATAAAATTTTTATCTATCCTCTTAACATAAAGATCAGACGTACGGTTGAAACCGCGTCTATACAAACTCTCACCTGCCTCCGCAGGTTGAAGAGTGTAAAATTAAAAACAATCTGGGTTCATCGGCATTAATTCGCGGTAAAAAAACATCAAATTTCCGGCATTACCAGAAAGAATTGGGTTAAAGCCTCTCCCTTGTAGGGAGAAATTAAAAGCAGACTATTCATTACTTCAATCCTCTTCCTGACCGGGAGAGGTCGCCCTCAACTGTCAACTGTCAACTGTCAACTGTCAACTGTCAACTGTCAACTGTCAACTGTCAACTGTCAACTGTCAACTGTCAACTGTCAACTGAATAAACCATGCGTCAAAACCAACTCAAACAAAAAATCAAACAAGGCGAAACAGTCCTCGGTTTATTTATGAACTGCGCCTATCCCGCATTCATCGAAATCTGCGGTCACGCTGGATTTGATTTTGCCGTCATAGACATGGAACACGGCCCCCTGCACCCCCTTGCTGCTGAAGATTTGTGTCGCGCGGCCGACTGCACCGGCATTGCACCAATTGTCCGTGTCCGCAAAAACGATGGGCCGCAAATTCAACGAGCTCTCGACATCGGCAGCGCAGGCGTTCAAGTACCGCAAATTGAAAGCAAAATTGATGCCGAAATTGCTGTCAAAAGCGCTAAATACAGTCCTCTGGGCACGCGGGGTCTTTCTTTCGCTACGCGGGCTGGACGTTACACTGCTGCGGGCGTTGATATCACGGACAAACTCAATGAAGAATCCTTGGTTGTGATTCACATCGAAGGTAAAGGTGGCATCGATAACTTAGCAGAAATTGTGACTGTGCCACATATTGATGTGATTTTTTTGGGGCCTTACGATCTGTCACAGTCGATCGGCATTCCGGGCCAAGTCCGCGATCCCCGAGTCATCAACATGATGCAGGAAGCAGTGCAAACCATCCGCAAAGCAGGCAAAGCAGCGGGTACTTTTGCCGAAAACCCCGAAATCGCCAAGCAGTGGATTGATGTTGGCGTTCAATACGTTGCACTTGGGGCGGATGTTGCCGTCTTCCTGCGGGCCTGTCAGTCGCTAGTGAAAGCGGTGCGGAGTTAAACTGCTAAGTAAATCCACTTAATTAAACGTCAAATACCGATCGCTAAAAAGCTTGCTGTGTATGTCTTCTTCCCTCTTCCTTCTTCCCTCTTCCTTCTTCCCTCTTCCTTCTTCCTTCTTCCTTCTTTACGATATCTTTGCAAATTTTGTAGTGTTTTTTACCACAGGTGCAAAAAACCTGAGCTAGACTAGAAGCATACACCTCCTTAAGGCAAAATTAAGGAGGGGAGCAAGGCTTTAGGGAGAAAAATCTATGAAAACAGTATTAGAATCCATTCAATTGGACTATGCTTTCATGTTTACTTTCAAGAAAGTAAACTCGATTAAGCTCGAAGGTTTCCAGCCATTTTTTAACGATATGCCGATCGATCCTTACATTAAAGGCAAGTATCGTTCCAGAAGATTGTCGCGGTTTGCAGTGAACGGGACTGAGTTAGTTAAGTTACCTCACGGCTACTTGTTCCAAAGCAAAGCATACAATCGGGTGGTGGGTGATATCCGGCGGGAATATGCCGAATTGGACGATCGGCTAATTGCCCTCGATAACTTCAAACAACTGATTTTTGCCTTCTTCGACTCCTGCAAAATTCACCCAGAAGCCGAAATCGGAGTGCATCAAATCAGGACAAGTTGCTCGCCGCACAATTTCGGCAACCCCGCACCGGAAGGCATTCACCAAGACGGTACTGATTTTATCGGGATTTTCTCGGTCGATCGCACTAATATTGTCGGCGGGGAAACGCATTTGTACTTGGCGAAAAAAGAGAAGCCTGTTTTTAATAAAATTCTGCATCCGGGAGAATTGCTGCTAGTAAATGACCACGAATTTTTCCACTTTACTACGCCAATTAAACCGGAATTAGAAGGAGTGGGAACTAGGGATGTCTTTGTGATTACTTCTCCGAGTTTGCTTACCGATTGACGAAACTGGGCGGTTGAAACCGCGTCTACACAAACTCTCACCCACTCGCCTGCGGGTTGAATAACTGTAGTTTAGACTGAATAAAGATGAGAACGGTGGCTTTTAGAAGAACTAGAGCCACCGCGCCGGGAGAGAATAAGGGTGAAAAAGAAAACCTATCCACTCCCGTCAGGAATAGTGAACGATTAAAGGAATTTCCTCAAGCAGCATACGAGTTAGGAACGAAAATTTAATAACTTAAACCACGACTACAGTCCTATCTCCTATAATCTGGGAAGTAAAAGGAGGCAGAGCCTCCGGATCTGTGTTACCAGGCAGAGCGAAAGTAACAAGCAAAACGCTTAATTTAGGAATGAAAATTTAATAACCTCAGCGGTGTATAATAAATAAATGAGTGAATATGAATAGGTTCATGTTTCGGTATTGATGTCAAATATTATACCTACTTGGTTCTTCTTATGTCGCCCATGATT